>JAQBOV010000038.1 GCA_028287895.1 Mucilaginibacter sp.
TATACCCTGGGGTAATAACAATTTGACTAGTGTTTCGTAGGTGTTCTGCACAGGGATATTCGTATTCTTTTATTCTCCCGCAAAATAAATACTTATTTCAATGCCCCCCAAATTTTCGGACTGATCCACTTTTGTTGCAAGTCCGTTATCGTCAGCCACCAATGGCGCTGCCCTGCGTGCTGACGGCGGCGTGGTTAGAAGCATTATTTAGTAAGCGGTCTTAAGTTATACGTTTTGAGTTTGTTTATCCCCTTAACTCACCACTCAAAACTTACAACTCAGCACTCATCAATAATTTCTTTTTTCCTTACAAACATTACCCATAAATTTCAGATATTTAGCCATCATGGTGATTTCAGAAAATGTTTTGAAGTGGGCAATGCGCATATACCCTCCCCTGCTATTTCAACGCATTTGGGTGGTCCGGTTTGAAAAGGATTTTCGGGGTGTAAGGGCGAAGATAAATAAAAGCCTGATCAATAGTAATTATAATAATTCCATTTTCGGCGGCACCATTTTCACTGCAGCCGATCCCTTTTATCCACTCCTTTTTCACCAGGTATTGATGCATAAAGGCTATAAAGTACGGGTATGGCTCAAATCAGCTCAAATAAATTATCTGAAACCGGGAAGAACCGATCTGTTTTTCAATATTAATATAACTGAAACCGAGATAGAAGAAGTTGAGCACGTATTGAATACAACCGGCAAGCATACAAAGGCCTACCCTATTGAAATGTATAATAAGGAAGGCGAATTATGCGTATCGGTTTTCACCGAAGTATATATACGCAACCTGGGCTATTCCGAAACAAATGATACGGTATCGATTTAATGAAGACAATAATGAATGAGGATGCTTTCACGAAAAAAGGCTTTAGCATCTCGACGGATAAAAGCCTGATCGATTTTGAGACGGTTTATAATTACCTCAGTAATGATTCGTATTGGGCCAAAGGCATGCCCGCTGAAATGCTGAAAAAAGCAATTGAAAATTCGATTTGTTTTGGCCTTTATCAGCAAAATAAGCAGGCAGGTTTTGCGCGCGTAGTTACAGATAAAGCTACTTTTGCGTATCTTTGTGATGTTTTTATACTGGCTGATTACAGACGTTTGGGCCTTTCAAAATGGCTCATACAAACGATAAAACAATATCCTGAACTTCAGGGGTTAAGAAGATGGTCACTGGCAACAGCCGATGCGCACGACTTATATACCCAGTTCGGTTTTATTCCAGTCAGCCGTCCTGACAGGTGGATGGAGATTTATACACCTTATAAAATACAGGATCGAGGAGGAGAAAAATGAATATCAAAAAACTGATTTTTGAAGGTGAAGGTGTAACACTTGATTTTAAAAAAACGATTACTAACTGCGAAAAGATTGCCAGGACCATGGTGTCATTCGCAAACAATAAAGGCGGTCGTTTACTGATCGGCGTGGCCGATGACGGAACGATTAGGGGCGTAAAATCAGAAGATGAGGAACGCTATATGATTACCAAAGCGGCCCAGTTTTATGCCAGACCGGCTCTGGAGCCTACTTTCGAGGAAATTTATGTAGATGATAAATTAGTACTGGTGGCAGAAATTGAACAAAGCCATACCAAACCTCATTATGCACTGGCCGAAGATGGAAAATGGTGGGTTTATGTGCGTGTAAAAGATAAAAGTGTGCTGGCAAGTAAAATTGTGGTAGATGTACTGAAAAGAGCTGCCGATGATAAGGGAGTATTAATTGAATATTCCACCAAAGAAAAAGCCCTGTTGGAATATCTTGACAAAATGGAGCGTATTAATATTAAAGAATATTGCCAATTACTGAAATTGAGCCGCCGCAATGCGCAGCGCATCCTGGTCAATATGGTACTTTCTGGCGTCATACGGATACATACCACCGAAAAGGAAGAGTATTACACCGCCGCCTGACGATCTATAATTTATTACATTTGCGCCTCTTCCAATTCTAAATGAAAGCGCTTTACCTAAAATACAAGCCCTATTACAGGGATAGTCTTCATCTTGCTATCCCTGTCGTCATCTCGCAGATTGGCCATACTATGGTGCAAACAGCCGATAGCATTATAGTGGGGCATTTTGCGGGTACCATTTCACTGGCTGCCGTGGCATTGGTTAATAGTATCTTCGTGATCGCTATGGTGATCGGGATAGGCATTTCTTACGGAATAACCCCATTAATAGCGCAGCACAATGGCCGAAATGAACATAACGAATGCGGACAACTGCTTTCAAATAGCTTACTGATCAATAGCATTACCGGTATTATCCTGTTTGTGCTGATCAGCTTTGGGGCCATGCAGCTGATTGGTCATCTGGATCAATCTGCAGCGGTTGTAAGGCAGGCCAGGCCTTATTTATTCCTGATGGGTATATCGCTTATCCCGTTACTGATATTTAACACCTTTAAACAATTTGCCGAGGGCTTGGGATTTACTAAACAAGCCATGATGATATCCATCTGGGGTAATGTGTTAAATATTTGTCTTGGGATCATATTTGTAAAAGGCATGTTCGGCATCAGCCCCATGGGGATCAAAGGCGTTGGCTATAGTACCCTTATTGACCGCTGCACCATGGCCATAGTAATGGGTATATACGTTTTCAGGTCAAAACATTTCAGAATATATCTTCAGAATTTTGCTATCCGAAATATTGATAGGCTGCGAAGCATAAAAATATTAAAAATAGGCGCACCTGTCGCACTGCAATACACCTTTGAAATAAGTGCTTTCAGCGGGGCGGCAGTATTGATCGGTACCATCAGTCCAATTGCACAGGCTGCCCACCAGGTGGCTATTAGTCTGGCCTCGTTAACCTATATGGCAGCAAGCGGCGTCTCTGCTGCGGCGGCCATTAAATCAGGCAATTTTTTTGGCGCAAAGAGGCACGGGGAATTAAGGTTATCTGCTATATCAAACTATCATATCGTGATCGTATTTATGTCGCTAACTGCCATCTTATTTACTTTTGGCAACCATTTACTACCGTGGATATATACTTCAGATAAACATGTCGTTCTCATTGCCGCACAATTACTTATCATAGCTGCATTCTTTCAGTTATTTGATGGGACACAGGTGGTTGGCCTTGGCGTCCTGCGTGGCATGGGTGACGTAAACATGCCGACATTCATTACTTTTATCGCCTACTGGATCATCGGTTTGCCCATCGGTTACTGGCTGGGAATAAAATCGGGTATGGGCGTATCGGGTGTTTGGTATGGCTTGGTATTGGGTTTGCTTACCGCATCCATTTTGCTGTTTATCCGTTTCCAACTGATCAGCAGGAAACATCAATATAAAACACCGGTGATAATAGCACAGGATTAAATGACGATAATAAAATCGCTGTGTTTGGTGCATTTTTCTGAGGTCTTTCTGTCGTAAAAATTAAGCACGAAGGTCGCAAGCGGATTAAAAATACAGATCGTGCGCTAACCGGTAAGTATTGCAGTGCGCATCAACAATATCCTTGATATCCGCAGAATACCCCCCTCCCATGCTTACCTGCACCGGAATATGATGTTTGATACATTGCTTTAACACAATTTGATCCCGCTCTTTACAAGCCTCCTTGCTCAGCGCTAGTTTTCCTAATTTATCAGTTGCCAGCACATCCACTCCCGATAGATAAAATATAAAATCAGGCGCTTGCCTGTCGATTAACTCCGGCAAAGTATACTTCAAAATATCCAGGTATTCTTTGTCACTTGTACCGTCAGGCAAGGGAATGTCCAGATCGGACTGCTCCTTCCGGTATGGAAAATTATTGGCCCCATGCATGGAAAAGGTGAACACCTGTGATTCATTTTCAAATATCTGTGCTGTGCCATTGCCCTGATGTACATCTAAATCAACCATTAAGATAGACGTGGCTAATTTGTTATTTAATAGATAGTTAGCTGCTATGGCCTGATCGTTCAGCAAACAAAAACCCTCTCCCCAGTCAGTACCCGCGTGATGTGTTCCCCCCGCAACATTAAAAGCGATGCCATAGTCAAAAGCAAAATGACAGCCGTCGACAGTTCCCTTTGCGATACGGATCTCGCGCTCCACCAATTGGGGTGATAAAGGGAAACCGATGCGACGCTGCTCTTTGAGCGGCAAGGTCAGATCGCGCAATTGATGCCAATAGTTTCTCTGATGTGTCCAAAGGATTATTTCTTCTTTTAATGGCTCCGGCGAAAATAGGTTATCGGTGGTAATTATCCCTTGATGAAGCAATTGTGCAGGTATCAGCTCATACTTGAGCATCGGGAACCGGTGGCCTTCCGGCAACGGGTGAGCGTATATAGGGTCATAAGCTACCTTCAACATAAAATTTATCCTGAACCGACTAAAGCGTCCTCCAGATGCCTTGCAGCCTCGTATACGTCTTTAAATGAATTATACAGCGGCACCGGACTCAGCCTGATCACATCCGGTTCCCGCCAATCGCCAATCACACCATTTTGCCCCAGGTAATTGAAGATGGCCTTACCGTCACGTTTACATACAATGGACAACTGGCACCCTCGCTCATCCGGATTTGCCGGGGTGATGATCATAAACAACTGCTCGCCATGCTTTCGGTTAATTTGTTGCACCAAATGCTCCAGGTAAGCTGTCAACAAAATACTTTTGTCTCGAAGTTTATCCAAACCGCCCGCCTTTTCAAAAACATCCAGTGCGGCTTTATGTACAGCCATCAACAAGATGGGACTTGTGCTTACCTGCCAGCCCTCAGCGCCTCTGGCCGGATCAAAGCCCGGAGCCATTAAAAAACGTTTATCTGCCCGGTAGCCCCACCACCCGGCAAAGCGCTGAAGCTGCGGGTTATCAAAATGCTTTTCGTGCACGAAAATCCCACTAATACCACCCGGCCCCGAGTTCATATATTTATAAGAGCACCAGCAAGCAAAGTCCGCATCCCATTCATGCAATTTTAACGGCACATTCCCCACCGCATGCGCCAAATCAAATCCGGCATATGCACCGGCATTATGAGCCGCTTTGGCAATCGCCGCCATATCAAAAAGCTGCCCGGTATAGTAATTCACTCCCCCGAACAATACCAGGGCCAGCTCTTGAGCATTTTGTTCGATAGCCGAAATGATATCATCCGTCCTTAAAGCGTACTCTCCCTCGCGCGGGTACAGTTCGATAATCGCTTTCCCCGGTTCAAATCCATGAAAAGCTACCTGGCTCTCCACCGCATACTGATCTGATGGAAAAGCGCCGCCTTCCATTAGTATCTTATATCTTTTATTAGTTGGCTTATAGAAGCTTACAAACATCAGGTGAAGATTTACTGTAAGTGAATTCATCACCGTAATTTCTTCGCTCCTGGCACCTGTAAGGTCTGTTAAAGGCTTTTTTAATTGTTGATGAAAGCTTAACCAGGGATTTTCACCCTGGAACCAGCCTTCAACTGCCAGATCTTTCCAACTGTTCAATTGAGTGGTCAGGTATTTATGTGCCGATACAGGCTGCAGCCCCAATGAATTGCCGCATAAATAAACGGCATCCTTGCCATCATGCTGTGGTATCAAAAATTCATTACGGAAAGCCTTTAACTCATCCTGAGCATCAAGACTTTCAGCAAATTTTAATGTATCCTGGTAAATCATCAGTCAATATTACAAAATGTAGAGACGCAATGCATTGCGTCCAAATAATTATTTGTTGGGTTTGCTAACATACCTATTGTCTTTCACATAAAAGCGATACTTCAGCAATGCATCCTGACCAGCGTAAGCCACTCCTATTCTTGGAACGGCGGCAATCTGTTCATCAGTAAAGCTTAAGCCCCTGTCTTCAATCCATAATGCATCACTTTGCAAACTGATGCCATTTAGATTGCGGGTTATACCCAGCGCTTTAGCCAGCGAACCGGGCCCGGCTGTAATATTGGGCTGAACCCTTTCCATGTTCCTGCGGGCTTGCATAATATCTATTCCCGTCACAGGCTCAATGGCGCGTATCAAAACTGCGTGCGGCTGGCCTTCAACAGAGGTAACCACATTCAGCATCTCATGGATGCCGTAACACAAATAAATGTAAGCTATGCCTCCTTCCATGAACATGGTTTGTGTCCGTGATGTTTTACGATTGCCAAACGCATGCGATGCTCTATCTATAACACCATTATATGCTTCTGTTTCAACAATATATCCACCTGTTATTAAACCATTTATACAAGTAAATAAGTACTTGCCTAACAAGCTTTTGCTAACCGAAACCACATCGGCACTAAGATAAAATGAGTGAGGAATCTTCAATTGCTATAATATTTCTTTCAACCAGGTATTGATCTGTTTTGCTTGATTAAAGATCATGATATGAGTGCCGCCTTTGATGATGGTTGCTCCTTTGATCCTTTTAAATGGAAATATTTTGTCCATATCGCCGGTAATATGATAAACATTTTTGGGTATGGTCTCATTGTCCCAATGTATAATGGCATTTTTAGCCCATTTGATGAACACCGGTGAGGTGTTTTGCAGCATGCTGATAAACAGGTCCTGGTTATTTTCTGACATTCTTCCAATAACCAATTTGATAATAGATTTCAGCGAGGTGATTAATTTTGATGGGATGACACGATGCACAGGGAGGTATCGGCTCAATTTAAAACTTAAAGGCGCCTCATGAGTAGTTTTAATACTGGATATCAATATTACTTTACCCAATTCAACCTTTTTAGCAATTTCAATAGCAAGCATCCCACCCAGCGAATTTCCAATAACTATTGATTGAGGAGTTATATGGTACTTATCAATCAATTTTTGTGCGTAAGAAGATAGGGTGTCACTTTTATCGGGATCGATCCATTCTATAGGTACTACCTTGTGATCAAGCAGGTCTATATTTCTATATATCCTGCAGTCAGCACCCAAACCCGGTATCAGAAAGAGCGTGCTCATTAAAACTGCAATAGTTTAACGATCTGTTCCAGGTATTGCGCATCTGTTGGATCAAACTGACCCAATTCTTCACTGTCCACATCCAGCACCCCCACCACCTGGTCATGATGATAAACAGGAATGACGATCTCGGAACGGGAAAGCGAACTGCAGGCGATATGCCCTGGAAAAACATCCACATCTGGAACGATCAATATCCGGCCCTGCTCCCACGCCGCTCCGCATACTCCCTTGCCTTTGGCGATACGGGTACAGGCTACGGGGCCCTGGAATGGGGCCAATACCAGTTCATCACCTTTTACCATGTAAAAACCTACCCAAAACCACTTAAACTGTTCCTTTAACGCAGCGCTGATATTGGCCAGGTTTGCAACAAGGTCAGTTTCGCCATAAAGCAAAGCTTCAATCTGAGGTATAAGCGATGTGTATTGTGCCTGCTTATCGATTGACTGGATAATTGTTAAATCTTCGGCCATATAACAAATGTAGTTAAGCGCCTTGAAAATTAAATAAGTTAAATCTCATATTTAATCTTTTATTTCGTCCTGATGATCGTTAGTCTGACCATAATACGCTACCGTAAGCTGTTTGTACCATTTGCCCTGCTGGCAATGGCGGTACACCGGCTGCCTATGCGAATGCAAAAAGGCTGCACTTTCTGGCAACTGCTGGGAACCGGCAAAAAAGGCACATTTGCCCTTCGTCCTGATTGGCAGCAATGGGGCTTATTGGCCGTTTGGGATAATCGCGAAGATTTTGACCACTTCTATAGGCGATCATTTATAACACGCTGGTGGAGCGGCTTTGGCGTTGAAAAATGGACCATTTTATGCGAACCGTTGCAAAGCCACGGCAAATGGGACAGCAAAGAGCCATTCGGAAACCCCAATGTTGTAAATTACCAAGGCCCGGTAGCTATATTAACCAGGGCAACTATCCGGCCGAACCGTTTAAAAAACTTTTGGGCCAATGTGGATGAAGTTTCTGAGTTGATGAGAAACTCTTCCGGATACATTACCTCGTTAGGTATTGGCGAAAGACCGCTCTACAGGCAGGCAACATTTTCGATTTGGAATAGCTTGGACGACGTAAAGGCATTTGCATACCGCTCAAAAGAACATAGCCAAGTGATAAAAAAGACGAGGGACGAAGGCTGGTATAGTGAAGAGCTTTTTGCCAGATTCAAACCTATTGCCAGCATGGGAACTTTGAACAACGCTGACCCTTTAAAAGGCCTGATTGAAATCTAACCTATTATCGCCCCAAAGGAGAATACTTGAATATATTAAATTAATCAGATATGAGAATTATTGCAGAACTGCCCCACCCGGAATTTAAAATATCGATACTGAATATGAATCAAAAATTCATTATCAAGATAGAGCAGGGTACCCTGGAACAAAGCTACAAGGTATCCGAGATGGACCTGACCGATGGGGTTAACAGTATATTTGAATTGCTTGATGAAGAGTTTTTAAAGAAGATTTCGGTCAGGTTTACCGAAATGCGCAAAGATTACGCAGAAGACTATTTCAGGTATAACTATTAGTGCAGCTATTCTTCATAATTAATTCTAAAATAGCCTATTATGTTAAATAAAACCGAGCAACAAAATTTTATTTGGTGCCTTTTAGCTGTGACAGCGAAAAAACAAAAAATTTCAATTAAACTATAAGTTTATTAACCTTATGCTAAATAATTGTTTTATAGAAATTTATAATAACAAAACCACACGAACAAAATTATATTTGGCAGGTAAATTTCACCCAGAAAAGCCTATTGGTGCTATTTCAGCAACAAATCGCAATACCAGAAACCTGCCCGTTTTTCCGGCGCAGAAGAAAAGCAGGTATCATTTAAATCCTTTGGTGCGGCGTATTCCTTAAACACCTTCTCTCCTGTTTGATATGCGATCTCGTGATGAAAGATGGGGCCTTTAAAAGCGAAACTGTGAAACTCACCGTTCTCTCCGCATACGTCCACATCGTCTGGCAATGACAGGATCAATTCTTGGTTGATCTCCTTTCCTGCAATACGCTCCAGCCGCTCCTGTGTACAGGCGATCACTGTTCCAAATCCAAGGTCCAAAAATTCATTGATGAGTTCATTGGTATCTCTTTTCCATAAAGGATAAATGCCGGTCATGCCAACCTCGGCCAAACGCGCATCGCGGTAATCTTTCAGGTCCTGCAGGAATATATCTCCAAAAATAGCATGAGTGATCCCCTGGGCTCTGAAATGTTCCATCGTCCTGCGCATGATGGCATCATATTCTGTCATGCCCGGCATTTCGGGTAAACGTACCTGGTAAAGCGGTATGGCAATACTTTCTGCCTGTTTGATCAATAACTCGGTACGCACACCGTGCATAGATATTCTGTCGACCGCATCATTGATCGTAGTTACAAGATATTTAATTTCCAGATCGGGGTTTTGCAGGCAATGATACAGGGCAAGTGCGCTATCCTTTCCGCCACTCCAGTTGAATATGCAAGAAGTCATTTTAATTACCGGTTTATTGAATGATTGAATTATTGATTGCTAATTTTTTATAAAAATACGTTTTTCGCCACTTCAAATTCTATCGTTTAAGTGTAAGCTGATGAGACCTTATCAAAATGCCCAGTATATAAAAAAAGAGCCGCCCCTGTTACCGGCGCGACTCTTAACTAACTATTTATTTGGAAATGAATCCCTTAATTAGGATTTTTAACAGGAGCACTTCCCGCAGCAGGTGGATTTAATACAAATTCATCAGCAGGAACATCCCAGTAATCAAGGAAGTCGTAGTTGATAGTTGCATTTGTATTTAATACGCCGGCAGGTGTAAGAACAACACACCCTGTGCGTCCGCCGCCCTTGGTGATATCATATATCACACCCCACCTTCTGGCATCGTAAAATGCTGTACCTCTGAACAATAAAGAAAGGCGCCTTTCTTTGCGCACCTCTTCCAATGCCTGCGCTAAAGTCAAGCCTGTGCCCGATACCGCACTTAAACCCGCTCCCTGGTAAGTTCGTACAGCATCAACCAAGGCTAAACCCTGATCAATCTGACCTGTATAAATCAATGCTTCAGCCAACATCAGTGCATTTTCTTCATAGCTTGGTCCTATATAAACCTCCTGGTTGCCAGGGGTTTTATCAGCAATCTGAAAAGCATTGTTACCCGCTACCGGATTAAGTTGCGCATTCAGCAATTCCCATCTTGTACCAAAGGTAAATCCACCCACCTGGTTAAGGAATGGCGTAACCTGTAGAAAGTTTTTAGACATCCGCAAATCGCCCGGCTTAATATCCTGTATAAGCCTTTCGCTCATTGTAAAGGAAGTTACTGTTGGATTACCTGCAGTATTAGCAGATACCGATCCGCCGCCTGATGAGAAAAATCCATTAATCGTAGCAGTACGTCCGGCAAATACATTATCGGTTGACTGAATTCCCGCGGTTGTTAAAGTAATGATAGTTTGCCAGTCGGCAGCTGTCATCGCACTTGTCCTGGTATTGGCCAACAGGTTACGCGCCATTAAGGTATTAATGTTATGAATAAACATTGTCGGCGTTGGCACCTGGCCATGACCTACCTGTACAAATGATGGTATCAGTGACGTCATCAAAGTTGTATAAGTGGCTGTATTACCAATTGAACTCAATAAGGAACTCGCCTGGGTAAGATTTTTATTTGATTCTGCGATTAATGCAGCACTGTTAACATAATTACCATTTGAAGCGCTAATCGTACTGTTAATAATACCTGCATAATAAATTGAACCCAGTCTGGCGTAAGCATACCCCTTCCACCAGTAAGCCCATGCTTTGTAGGTGGCCTGTTTAGTAGCTGCATCGCCTGATAAAGGGACAGTACCGGCAAGTGCCAGGATCTGGTTACAGGCATTATTTAAAGCGTACATGTTCTGCCATTCGTAATAAAACATGTTTTGACTCTGCTTGTCACGGGAATTATTGAGTCTAAGATTGGCTATTTGAGGCTGGCTGTTAGTTATTCTTGAGGCATCGTCAAGTATAACATAATCAGGCACGTTAACAAGGTTTACGTTTTGGTTGGCAGCCTGTGCCGCTACATCATCAGCAAGCAACTCATGGTAACCGTAACAAAGAGAAAAAAAGCTATCACCCAACCATCCGTCACCATTTGCAAAACCATTGGTATATACGCCACCTTCTGCAAGAGAGGTTAAGCCACTTTCTGTTTTGGCCTGGTCCAGCGTTGGCGAATTGGGATTTGCTACCTGTAATTCTTTTTTGCATGATGATGACACAACGATACCCGCCATCATCACCGATGTTATAATATATTTATATTTTTTCATGTTTTTTCAATTAAAGAGAATTAAAATCCAAGATTTAAACTAACCTGGTATGACTTGCTGTTTGGCGTTGAATTATGATCCACTCCCCTGTCAAATGGTGAATTAGATGCACCGGAGCTAACTTCAGGATCGAAACCGGTGTACTTTGTAAAAGTTAAGATATTGCGACCGGTAAACGTCAATACAGCTTTTCTAAACACTTTGCTGGATAATAATTTAGAAAAATCATAACCAAGGTAGACACTCCTTAAACGTAAGAAAGATGCATCTTCATAAAAATAATCCTTAGTACCATCCCTGGAGCCATTTCTCGCGCCGATAATATCGGCATAAGCACTTCTGTAGTAGGCTGTATAAGCAGCAGAGGTGCCGGCAATATTAACCGCCTTATCAAAATCACTGCTGATACCGTCCCTGTATTGCCATTCTTTTGTCTGATTGTATAAATGGCTGCCATAAACCCAGTCGAACTGGAAGCCAAATGAAAGCGACTTGTAATTAAAACTGTTTATGAAAGACATATTGAATTTAGGATTTGGATCGCCAAGGGATGAAACCTCATTGGCAAATTGAATACCTTTGGTAGCAATGTCTACCACTCTGCCATTGACAATGGTATATTTACTGTAGTCAGCGGGGAGTATATAAGGCACTCCCTCACTATTCTTTTCTGATAAACTTGTGAGTGCTTTGTAACCATAGATCTGGCCAATTTTTTGACCGGGAACTAATGATTCCTGGGTACTTCCGGCAGCTGTAAATAAAATAATTGGCGGACCCGAAACGCTCGTGATCGTAGTGGTTTCATGGCTAAAGTTGGTAACAAAACTCCAGTTAAAATCTTTGTTTTTATAAACACCCACATTCAACGACGCCTGCACACCATTTGAAGAAAGCCCAATGGCATTTGTTAAAATCTGGTTACCACCTGTTGAAGGGGCAGTACTTATACTATAAATAGCATTATTGGTTTTACGGTTCCAGTATGTCCCGCTGATATTGAAATCTGTTAACCAGTTACCCGACATTCCTCTAAGACTAATGTCTGTACCAAATTCATATTCTTTTGATACTTCCACATTTAAATTCGAATTTGCCAGAGAGGTTGGTAAATTAAATGTTAATGAAGATCCAATATTTTGCGGATTAATGGTTGGATATCTGTCAAATGCCCCTGGTTGAATACCTGCTTCTCCAAAGGCGCCTCTGATCTTAAATTCAGGAATTACTCTTCCAAGACCTGAATTTTTCCAGAAACCGAATGATGATGGCCTGATATAAGCATTTACATTAGGAAAAGTAAATGGTTTCGAGCCTTGTCCAAAAGCCGAAGAATAATCACTTCTAAAGCCACCGGCTACGCCGCCATAATCGCCAAAATCAATTTTCTGGTTCACAACAAACCCATAAGTAATGAACGGAACTGTACGATCAAAAGATACTGCTTGTGCGGTAGTTTGCTGGAAATTATAGATTGGATAACTTGGTAAACCTACACCATAAGAACCAAAATACTGAGCATTATTTTTTCGGTAATCATATCCTAATAAGGTACTTGTGGTTATAGGTACATTAATATGAAAATCTTTTTCAAAGTCGGTTTTTATAACCGCTGTTCCATTAAAATTTTGGAATGCAACGGTATTGGTATTTTTAACAAGTTCACCAGTTGCGTCAGGAGCATAAATGCCTGTATATGAACCAAGATCTATTGCAGTATTAGTAGCAGACTGGTTTTTATAAATATAATTTTGCTCGGAATGCTCATAATTAAGGCCATACTTGGCATTTAAAGTAATAAATTTATTGATCTTATAGTCGGCCTGGATATTTTGCAAAATATCCTCACGGTTGGTTACCTGGCTTGAAAATTCAGTATAGTAATTAGGGTTCGAACCGTTTACCCCAACTGTACCGGAGTTTAATGTCAAAGGATAATTTCCATCAGGATTCCTTTGATCAAAATTATAAAATGGCGATGAATTAAGCACATCGAATATACCACCACTGTTACCACTGTTCGTATTGTAACCTGTATTGCTAACGTTATTTATACCGCCTAGTCCAAAAGCTGGGTTTAGCGTATTTTTAGTATAGATTAGCTGTGTTACAGACCGGATAGTAAACCCTTTAAACAATTCAGCTCCAATGTTAGCGGTAAGATTCGTCCGGTCATTATAGCCATTGTTCTTGATATCACTCTGCTGGTGATTGTTAGAGACAGTTAAGTTATAATCAGATTTATCATTTGCGCCGGAAATAGCTACATTGTTATTAGTGGTATATGCTGTTTTAAACAATTGCGCAAGGTGATCATAATACTTTAAGTTGGTACCGTATTGCTGGTGGGCAATGTTTAAAGGATTGGACATAGCAGTAGGATCACCGGCTGCAGAATTTGCCCCGTATGCCCATTGTATGCCCGGATATTGGCCATCCTTGTCCAACGCTATAATAGCACCCGAACCATCGATAAAATTACCATTTGCATCAACCTTAAAACTGCTCAATTTTGCCTGGTGAACATTCCCCTGATTTATATAATGACTTGAACTTACGCTTGATGAAACATCAACACGGGTTTTGCCTATCTTTCCTCTTTTGGTAAACACCTGGATAACTCCGTTAGCACCCTGTGCGCCATAAATGGTCGATGCAGCCGCACCCTGTACAATTTCTATGTGATCAACAGAAGCCGGATCAAACTGGCTGAGATCAGTTGTGCGCGATTCAACCCCATCCACCAGGATCATTGGAGCGGTGCTGCCCTGGACAGTATTAATACCCCTGAGTACAATATTAGTTCTTGCACCAGGAGTACCGTCAACTGATGATATCTGGGCACCCGGAATTTGACCTACCAAGCCTTGGTCGATTGATGCCTGCGGCGAGGATGACAAGGCTTTGCCAGAAACCGTTTCTACAGAAATACCTAAACGTGCTTTGTTTGTTGCCACGCCAGAGCCTGTTACCACTACTTCATTCAGTAGTTTAAGATCGGTAGCCAACGTCACGTTAACAACTCCGCTTGCTGGAATCGGAACTTCAAGCGTTTGGTAGCCAATAAAAACAAATTTTAATTTAGTTGCGCTGACCGGCACGCTTAAAGTAAATTTCCCCTGGACTGATGTTTGTGTGCCGGTGTTATAGTCCTTTACTACTACACTGACCCCTGGGATGGGCAGGCCGTCATCTTTTGCTGTAACGGTACCGGTAATGGTACGGGCTTGCGAGTAGGCATAGTTACCTGCAAATACCAGCAAAAGGAAAAAAATACCGCTTAGTAAGTGTTTCTTCATACTTTAATTATTTAGTTCAGTTAATTATTTAAGACGTTCACAAGATAATGGTGCAACATTTATGTTACAATACTCTTAAAATTTTTAACTAAATCGAAAAAATGAAGGGGAAAACAAGTGTAAATTTTACACT
>JAQBOV010000078.1 GCA_028287895.1 Mucilaginibacter sp.
GAGCATCCAGATATAAATGGAATTGATACAAGAAATGAATTTATCCCAATAAAATAATGGTGAATTTGCTAAATCGGACGCCTAATATGTACTTCTTAACCCTCGCAACCGCTGGCAGGAGTGAAATAACGGGCCGCCTTGCGGAACTCCCTGTTTACTGGGCAATGATCAAGTACCCTTTCAAACTTCTGCAAATACCCTGACCATCACCTCAAAAAATTCCTTCTGCCACAATCAAAACACATGTATAGCCAGTCCGTTATCCTGCTTCCTGTTTAACCAACATGTCTGATCAGACTATTATCTGCCTTATCAGGTTATTTTATTCGTAAATATAGCTTGAAATTTGACTAAACAAATCAAAAGCGCCCGATGATCTTTAAATGCATCCTGCTCATCGGTTGCCCACAAGCCATTGGTCACAGTAATATGGTATTGCATCTCACAAAATACACCGACCAGTTCTTTTAGGTCGACCGGGATAAGTTCCGCACCTGTCCCTCGTCAATGAATTAAAGGATTGCGCTATCCAGTCTGTGACTGTAAATTCATAGTCTTCTTGGATGACTTTCCCGAACTATAACAATACGCTCCGTGAGTAATTGAATTAAATAGAATACTCATATGAATTGCGATTCGCGATTTGCGAATTGTAAATAAAATCACTATCATTGTATATGAAAGTACATAATGGCATGAGGCCACATGATTTGGTCGTACTGCTGAAAATATTATCATCCGGTAAGGGCTTGTTAAATAAAGACATTGCAGCGAGCTTATTTATTAGCAATTCGGAGATTAGCGAGTCATTGAATCGTTCGATGATCGCGAAACTCATCAGTCCGGATAAACAGGTTGTTTTCAAAACCGCTTTGTTCAATTTTTTAGAGCATGGATTAAAATTCGTTTTTCCAGCTGAACCAGGTCCCGTTCTGCGGGGAATCGCAACTGCACACAGTGCCCCGGTCCTAAAGGATTACTTTGTCGCTGACGAAAGCTATGTGTGGCCAAGTCCAAATGGCAAAATAAAGGGGCAAGCCATCGCTCCGTTATATCCTAACCAGGTTCTGGCAGTGATGAACGATGATAAACTATATGGCATGCTGGCTTTAGTAGACGCCATTCGGGTGGGTAAAGTAAGAGAACAAAAAAAGGCGCTGGAATTATTAAAGCATTCCTTTGAGTCAGTATATGCATGAGAATTTAGTTAGGTTAAAAGCAGTTAATCAGGTGTTGAAGGACCTGAATCAGGATTATGTTTTTGTGGGAGGTGCAACAGTTTCGTTATACGCGACTGATCCGGTAGCGGATATGGTCCGGCCAACAGATGACGTCGATGTCATCGTGGAACTGGCCAGCTATAAAGGTTATACCGAGCTTGAAGAGAGATTGCATTCTATTGGATTTAAAAATGATATTACATCCGGTGTGATTTGCAGGTATAAAATTCAGGGCATTACTGTTGATGTAATGCCCACCCGTCCTGAAGCCATTGGATTTAGCAATATTTGGTACCCGGAAGGATTTCAAACAGCCATTGATTATCCTTTGGATAAGGATTCCGACATTAAAATATTTTCATTGCCTTATTTCGTGGCTTCCAAGTGGGAAGCTTTTAAAGTAAGAGGTACCGATTTCAGAACCAGCACAGACTTTGAGGACCTGGTTTATATATTCGAAAATGCCGGTGACTTTGAGGAGCAGATGAAAGTGTCGCCGATACATCTGAGAAATTATCTTCGCAATGAATTGGAAGCCGTTATAGACAGAGACGATTTTGAGGAAGGATTATATGCTCATCTTAGCGGCGGATATGGCGGTATCGATGCAAATTATATCAAGAATAGATTGATATGGGCTTTTGATATGCACAGAGGGCTGTTCAAAGGTTATTCCCGTTAGGAAAAGCCGTTTCCTCATTCCGCCTTCTACATTCATCAACAATGTCTGAACTTTGTAATTATTATTTAAATTAATAGGATATATAATCCATGGTATATATAATTGCATTATGAAAATTGAGGATGAGATTAAGCAGGGACACTTTAACAGACCGCAGCATAAAGCAGGGATGAACCTGATTTTTACCGCTAACTGGCTATTGAACGAAATTGCAATTACCCTCAAGCCGATTGGTCTTTCCCTCCAGCAGCTAAATGTCCTGGCAATCTTGAAGGGCCAGCCCAATCATACGGCAACAGTTAACCTGATTCGTGAGCGGCTAATTGACCGGATGCCGAATGTTTCCAGGTTGTTAAACAAGTTAATGGACAAAGGATTAATTAAGAAGGATCGCGATCTTTCCGATCAGCGGGTTGTATACATAAAACTTACTCCTGAAGGATTGAAAGTTGCATTAAAAGGAAGGGAACTTTTTAACAAAGTTCAGTATGGCCTCAATGATGAGCAGGCAGAGTTGCTCCATGGCCTTTTAGAAAAAATAAGAACATAAAATTTTTTTACCAAGTATAATCCATGGACTATTATTCCATGGAATTAGTTACGCACCATGAAAAACAGAAAAATAACTTTAAAAAACAGGCCGGTCGGAATGCCGCTGCTTTCCAACTTTAATATCGAAGTAGAATTGATGCCGGTCAGCGCTCAGGGAGAAGTTCTTTTAAAATCTGTTTATGTTTCCGTAGATCCATACCTGCGCGGTAAAATGAACGGCACTCATCCGCCCATATTTGAGTTAAACGAGCCGGCAGCGTCAAAAATCATCGCCGAGGTAGTTGAATCCAACAATGAAAGTTTCAAAAAAGGCGACTATGTCTCCGCCTACCTAAAATGGCAAGAATACCAGGTATCTGATGGAACAGCATTGCAAAAGATCGATTCAAACACTGCTCCGCTAAGCAATTATTTAGGCGTTTTAGGAATAACCGGATTGTCCGCATACATCGCATTAATGGACATCGGAAAACCTAAAAAAGGCGAAACAATGGTGGTGTCAGGCGCAGCCGGCGCCGTGGGAACAATAGCAGGCCAAATCGGAAAAATTATGGGATGCAAGGTTGTTGGAATTGTTGGTACCGACGAAAAGATAGCGCTTCTTAAAACAAAATTTGGATATGATGAGGCTATAAATTATAAGACCGCGCCTGATATAAAAGCCGCGATCGCGGAGCTGTGTCCGGAGGGTGTTGATATTTATTTTGACAATGTTGGCGGAACGATCTCCGACAGCGTGATCGCTAATATGAATAACTATGGCCGGATCCCGGTTTGCGGCACAATTTCCAACTACAATGACATAGAAGAACAAACCGGTCCAAGACTGCTTCCTATCGTCGTTTATAAGTTCCTGACCATTCAAGGTTTTTTGATAGGCGACCATGCGGCCAGGTTCCCCGGGGTGACAGCCCAACTAGCGGCCTGGTTAAAAGAAGGTAAAATCACTCATTCAGAAACAATTCTGGAAGGCTTCGATAAACTGCCTGCAGCTTTTATAGGGCTTTTTGAAGGCACGAATGAAGGCAAGATGATTGTCAAAATTAATTGAACGTACGAATAGGCCGCTAACAGTTAGTCGCCTGAAAGCGATGTAAGGGATATGGAAGATGCAGTGTTACGGGACTTGATAAAGGGATGTTTAAGAAACGAGAAAAAACATCAGAAAAAATTATATAAAGCCTTTTATAGCTTCGCGTGCAGTATTGCATTACGTTACGCAAGCGACAGGGAAGAGGCATCTATTATTATGAACAAGGGCTTTTATTCGGCTTTCACTTCTTTAAGTGATTACAAAGAAACTATGGCTTTTAAAGAATGGTTGCACTATTTTATGGTTCAGGCGTCTATCAAACATTATTTGGATAAAAGGCAACTTCCTGCCCCAGTACCTGGATCAAAAACAGACGATATGGATTCCAACCCCCATCATTTAGAAGACGGCTTTTCCAACAGTAATGGCATTAAAATGCTGCATCAATTACCAAACCTTTGCAGGATAGTTTTTAACCTTTTTGTTATCGAGGGTTATGAGCATGAGAAAATTGCCGGTTTGCTGGACATTTCAGCTTACACCTCGCGGGTGGTTTTAACGAGCGCCAGGAAGAAATTAAGCAGTTTAATGAGTGTGGAATAATTAATTTGTCCGTTCGGGTCTGGTCATGGAAATTAAACAGACCGGAAGTTTAATCAGCATACCATCACTTGAATTTGTCTATCGAGACTCTTCGAATTACTTACCCTTATTTGTAACTACCTGGTTTCAAATGATATGGAAAAAAAGATAAGTATATGTTTTGAGTCGATCTTAAAATTTCGAATAAACAATCAAAATACATAGCATTTATTTACAATTTATATGAAAACCATTGACAAAATGCATAAATACTTTCCGCGGTTCGACTTCAAGGACCGTTTTTCCACAAAGGTTGCAGCACCATACCTATTTAGCTACTTTCGGCTGGTATATGAAAGTTGTCATTGCTGAAAAGCCATCAGTTGCCCGTGAGATCGCCAAAGTTTTCGGTGCAACCATAAAAAAGGATGGTTATATCGAAGGTAAAGGATACACCTTTACCTGGGCCTTCGGGCATTTATTGCAGCTGGCGCCCCCTCAGGAATATGGCTTTTATGGCTGGAATGTACAAAACCTGCCCATGCTGCCGCAAAAATTCAAGCTTTCCATACGCAAGGTTAAAACTAAGGATGGCATGGTGGATGATCCTGCGGTTAAAAAGCAGCTGGACACCATCAAAGCATTATTTGATGAAGCTACAGAGATCATCGTGGCAACCGATGCGGGAAGAGAAGGTGAGCTGATATTCAGGTATATTTACTACTATTTAAAATGCAAAAAAACATTTAAACGTCTCTGGATATCTTCCCAGACAGACGAGGCCATAAAAGAAGGTTTTCGCAACTTAAAGCCGGGCTCCGATTACGATACTTTATTTAATTCCGCACATTGCAGGTCGCAATCCGACTGGCTGGTGGGAATGAATGCCACCCAGGCCCTCAGCTTGTCTTCCGGTACGCGTTCGGTACTTTCCCTGGGCAGGGTGCAAACTCCCACCCTTGCTATGATCTGCGCGCGTTATCTTGAAAATAAGAATTTTTTGCCCCAGACTTATTACCAGGTCAGCATCCGGGTGGATAAGGACGGCCAGATTTTCCGGGCCGTATCCGATGCAAATTTTAAGACGAAAGAAGCAGCACAGCTTATTATTGACCAGGTAACGGACGTTGCGTCCGGTTTTCCAAATGGAGGGCATATCCTGAGTGTTGAGGCAAAGCCGCGCAAAGAACCACCGCCTTTATTACATGATCTGAGCAGCCTGCAGCAGGAAGCCAACAAACGCAAGGGCTTTACCGCTGATCAAACACTCACTTTGCTGCAAAACCTGTACGAAAGTAAACTGGTAACCTATCCGCGTACCGGAAGCCGCTATATTGGTGATGATGTGTTTGCCGGAGTACCGCAGCTTATCGAAAAGTTTAAAGATCATGCGGATTTTGGCAAACAGGCCACGTGGTTGTCAGAGGCTAAACTAAATAAGCGCAGTGTGAATGCCAAAAAAGTAACTGATCACCATGCTATTTTGCCTACCGGGGAAACTCCTTACCAGCTTAGCCCGGATAAGCAGGCTATTTATGATCTCGTTGCCGGCCGGATGTTAGAGGCTTTTCACCAGGAATGCGTCAAAGAGATTACCAGGATCACTGTACAATCCGGAACCAGCTTCATCGCCAGCGGGACCGTTATTAATTCTGCAGGATGGCGTGCGGTGTTTAACGAACCGGACGAAGAAAAAAAGGATGAAGAGAACCCGTCGCTTCCTAAAGTTCGCCAGGGGGAGGATCTTCCTGTGGTTGAAAAAACCTTATTGGAGAAACAAACAAAACCCAAACCGCTCTTTAACGAGGCTGCCTTGCTAAAAGCCCTGGAAACAGCGGGCAAAGAGATAGATGATGAAGAACTGCGGTATGCCATGAAGGATAGCGGGCTGGGTACACCGGCAACCCGTGCAGCCATTATAGAAACGCTGATCAAACGGGATTACATCCTGCGCGAAAAAAAGAACCTTCTGCCTACGCAAACCGGGCTGGCCGTTTACAATGTTGTTAAAGACTATAGGATAGCACAAGCGGAATTGACCGGAAACTGGGAGAAACGCCTGGAAGAAATACGTTCGGGTGCCTCCGTCACGGGTTTCCAGGAAGAGATCAAAGCTTATACCAGGACTATCACACAGGAACTACTCAGGGCTGGCGCAGCCATGGTCATTAAACCCGCAGAAGCCATACCAGTAAAGTAATTACTATTTAGTGCTCCCAGACACTCTGGTAACCACCGATCTTGTCAGCATAGCTAATCAGCTCGGCATAAAACGGCAACCGGCTAAGGGTTGAGCTGTCCCCGATAATGATCAGCTTTTTCCGGGCCCTGGTCATGGCTACATTCATGCGCCGGATATCAGCAAGAAAGCCAATTGCTCCTTCGGCGTTACTCCTGGTCAAACTGATAAGGACAATATCACGTTCCTGTCCCTGGAAGCTATCGATGGTATTAACTGAAATATAATCCTCATACCGGTGTAACCGGGGGGTATGTAGCAGCTGTTCTTTCAGCAGACGTATCTGTTCGCTGTAGGGGGATACCACTGCTATTGTCGGGAAATCAGTTAAAGTGTAGTGCCCTTCCAGGGTGATTACCAGCTTTTCAAAATACCTGAACAGGAATGCGGCCTCTTCAGGATTGGCCACACTGGTGCCCACAGGTTTTTCCTCAAATCCGCTGCCCGCAGTATCTATAAATACCATGGGCAGGTCACCGGCAAACAGCACGCGGTCTGCTACCGAAGTATGCGCTTTTAAAGCATTATGATAAAAAACGCCGGAAGAATAATTCATAATGGCTTTGTTCATCCGGTACTGCAGATCAAGCAGGGTAACGGCCTGGGGGTACATGGAAATACACTTTTCAAGCAAAGTAGTGCTTAATCCGTTTCTTGCAGCATCATCTGATTTAATGGTCGGTGAAAGCTGACAATGGTCACCGGCCAGGACCAGCTTCTTTGCCTTCAATATCGGAATCCAGCTGGCAGGCTCCAATGCTTGTCCGGCCTCGTCAATAACCACTGTCCGGAATTTAAGGTTTTTTATGGTATAATGATTCGAACCGGCAAGTGTTGCCGTAATGATGTGTGCTTTTGCAACCAGGTCGCTGATGATATATTCTTCCGTTTTGCCAACCTCTTTCATGATCTTATGGGCTTCGTCAAACAGCGCCTTGCGCTGGTCGCGTTCGGCCTTGCCAAAGCTGCGCTTATACTTATGGCCCATGTTTTTGTATTCAGCAGCCTGCTTTTTAAGCCTTTTGCTTTCTTTCATATAGGGATGGGCGGCCATTTGGCTGTCCAGAGTTAGGTCCGTTAATCTTTCTGAAACTCTGGCGGGGTTGCCGATCCGCAATACATTCAGGCCTTCCGCAGATAGTTTTTCGCTGAGCAGATCAACTGCTGTATTACTTGGAGCCACGACTAAAACTTGTTCCTGCCTGGCTATCAGGCTGACGGCCCGGACCAATGTTGTAGTTTTGCCGGTGCCCGGAGGTCCATGTATGATCGCAAGATCCTGTGCCGAAATGATCTTCTCCACGGCCGACTGCTGGGAGGTGTTTAAACCTGTTTCAGGCAGCGTGATGGCTTCCGGCAGGAACATGGGGCTCATTTTACCTGTAAGTATTTGTATCAGCCTGCCTTCTACGGGATCGGTCCTGAGTTTGGCGGCATGCCTGAGCGCGCCATGCATCTCCTCATAATTGTTATTGTCAAACAATAGTTCAATGCCCAGTTTCCCGTCGCTGCACCAGTCCGGCAGTTCCTCAGTAAAGAGGTTGATTTTTATCCGGTCACCACTCTGGTAGGAAATGATTCCCTCTACACGGTCGTTCTTTGGATCATGATTAGAGAAAAGCACTGCAGGGCTGCCGAACCGCAGCTGGTGAAATAGGTCCAGGTGGGTTCTTCTTTCGGCTTCGACACTCAGGTAATCCCCCCGGACAGGTTCACAACCGGTTATTGCAACCGGGTACCATGCCAGGCCCGCCGCCCGGCGGTCATGGACCGAAGTTGTTGATGCCCGTTTTAAATAAGTCTCCCGGTCCTCCGTCTGTTCCGTTTTTAGCAGGTCCGCAAGCTTTTTGAAGTAATCCATTCGTGCAAAGGTAAGAATTACCGCTGCCAGGAAATGATGATATATCAAACACCAGACGGACAGGCAGCATTAAAGGTTAAACCCCCCTTATTGAAGACGCTTAAAATATTTTCTGGGAAGAAGAGTCAGACCCGGATCAGTTGTTGCAAAAAATGCAACTGCTGCCGATGACTGCAAGAGGGCGGCGTCCGGTTACCTGCCCCGGGCGGCGCATCTAAAACCAGGCAGTTCAACTAGAAAAAGGTAATTTAAGCGCCTCCGGTGTGCTGTCATTGACCCGGCCAAATTTATACTTTGGCTGGCGGGCTTAAAAGCAGACTATCGGGAGTCCGCAAAAAATAAAAGTTCATATTTCAATTTCGTGGAAATACTCATAATTATCCAACACATCAATAAACGTGGCTGACTTGTTTGTTTGTATAACTGATTCCACGGCGGGAATCACGGTATGACCAACCACCTGGTGATATCCGTCCAGCATATCGGCAATCAGTTCCTTTCTGTCTGCCCAGGTAATCCCGCCCGGACCCTCACCCCCGCGGCTGCTGCCTGCCTGATGTAATATCCATCTTTGGGCAGTCTGTTCGGTCTTGTTTACCAAATCGGCAACGGTATCTTTTTCGTCCCTGATTTTCTGCACCAGGGCTATAGCTAAGAAATCCCGGTACCAGCGATTTGTTAGCCCGGCATGCGAAATGATATAATTCTGCCTTTGATAAGCCACCTTAAACAAACTGCGGTGCTCATTAAAAAGCAAAGTAAGCGAACGCTGCATGCCTGGCCGGAAACCGGAACAGAGATAATGCGGAAAATGAAGATATTGAACATCATGATTACCTAAAAGCAGTTCTATCTTTTGATGATGGCGCTTTTTTAAATCAATGATATTCTGTAGGTTTTCATAAATGACCCGGTCTGGTAGCGTCCAGTGGTCTACATAATCCCCCAGGAAGATCACTTTATCATACCGCTCGATCTGAATGTCCCTCCAGCAGTCCTTGCCGTGAAGGTCTCCTATAATAATATGTTTCATTGCTTAACCTATTTAAAATTAAATGTTTTTTTTCATCAATTGTACCCCGGAGCGGCATTGCCTGGTTTCCAGCGGGCCATTTTTTGTGAGCCCGTCGTTTGTTTTAGGGGGCAGCTCATTCATGCGCCAGGCGCTGACCGGCAGGTCAAAATAAAAGCATGGAGCAGAGGTACCGAACCACCGGTAATTGTATTTTACCAGCATCCGGTTGTAAAATACCCAGGCCCGTTTGAGCATATGGCAGATTATAGGAAATAAAATTCCTGTCGCATGCCGGGCTTGAAATTAATAATTTGAAATGTTAAATTTGTTTGTCAGCCTTATCAGCCGAACCATGAAAAGCTATTTCAAACACCGCCGCCGCTTCGATCTTTCAACCGATACCTTCGATATCGGAAGACCCCTTCACTGGAAAAAAGGGTACGAAGGCAATCATTTTCTTTTCAGACTTTTACAGAGAGAAGAATCCGACTACCCGGATTTCTATCGTTATCATCTGGACTATTTCCTTCAGAGCTACCCCGGTTGCCGGGAGCAGGAATTTTTTATCCATGTCTGGAAAATTGTCTCCGCACATATCGTGCGCCTTCAGCTGAAAAACAATTATGCCTCCACTTATCCAAGGGATATGATGCACCTGGAAAAACTGGAAGCTTTCAGAAATTATCTCGGGGTGATCGACCAATGGGACACCGGCAAGGATAAGGATGCGATAATCGCCCGTAAGGAAACTGAAATCCAACACCTCAGGGATCAGTTAAAAATAGCCGAACGTGCGCTGGCCGACGCAAAAAGGATGGATACCAAGGATTTTATCGATATCAGGCCCGGATATATTTTGTCCGTGGTGGACCTGCTCCTGCAGCTCCAGGAGTTAAAGCTTCCGTCCCTGGGAAAGGAATTAGTGCTGTCCCAGACACAAACGGTCTGGACAAAGCTGATTGCGAAGTACTTCCGGGAAGGAAAAAATGAAATTAAGGAGGAAACCATACGCCGGTATTTTCCGGCTGATAAAAAAAATCCCGGCGTTAAATACGCACCCGTTCCCGAAAAAATGAAACTCTTTAAAATAAGGCCTTCCCCAGGACAATAATAGCTCCCCGTCACCGCAGGCATTTTTAGCGTGCGCCTGCAGCAACAATCTGTTAATTAAGTACTTACGTTCACCGGCCGGCATAGTAACCGGCCTTATTGACCAGCCGTTTCGCGTGGTCAAATTTTCCCGTGTTTTTACCCGAAATTGCAGTAAGCCATAACGTTATGTGCGTTTTAAAATAGCAGGACGGCCCGGCAGTTTATTTCTCTGCGGGGCAGCCGGCGCCCATATACCGCAGGCAAATCGAGGTATAGTATAAATTTAACAGACTAAATGCAAATGGAAACAAAAGAAAGATCAGTCAAAAACCCGGCGGTCACCGTACCGGGAGAAATGACAAAACGCAGCCGCTACTTTGGGATGAAGGTGTCTCCCGCTGAGCGCAGGATGATTGAAGAAAAGGCAAAACAGGCGGCCATGTCGCCTACCGACTGGTGTCGCAGCGCGGCCACCACAGGCCAAATCACCAGACGGCTGACCGGTGAAGAAATGGATATACTCTGGTCGCTGGCAGCGATGGACCATCACCTTGCGCGGATCGCCCGCATGGCCGAACTGGAAGGCTTATTCTCGGTCGAGCGCCGATGCCGGGAAATTATAACAGAAATTGATCAAACCATTAAATATTTAAACAGCGATGATAGGAAAAATAATAAAATCAAGGCATTTTGAGCGCTGTGTCCGCTACTGCCTTGGCAAAGACCAGGCTTTTATCCTGGACGCCAGGGGGATAAGGACCAGCAGCCTGCAGCGGATCATTCATGACTTTAATATGCAGAGGAAGCTGAATATGCGGCTGGGCGTGGCAGCGGGACATATCGCCCTGAGCTGGAGCCCGCGCGACCGGGGCCGGATAACGCCTTCGGTGATGACCCAAAGGGCCAGGGAGTATATGGATAAAATGGGCATCCGTGATACCCAGTACCTCCTTGTGGAACACCGCGACAGACCTCATCCCCACCTGCACCTGATCTATAACCGGGTAAACAGGCGGGGTAAAACAATTTCTGACAAATTTCAGCGGTTACACAGCGGCCGCGTTTGCACCGAACTGAAGCTGAAATATGGCTATATGGTCTCCCCGGGCAAGGCCGGAGTGAACAGGGCGGGCCTCAGGGGAAAGGACAAAGTAAGATACCAGCTTTTTGACGCGATCTGTCCTGCCCTTGAAAGTGCCCGCAGCTGGCAGGAGCTGGAGGCCGCGCTTAGCGGGAAAGATATACAATTCCGCTTCCGTTACCAGGAGCAGACCGGAGAGATCCAGGGGGTCAGTTTCGCCGCCGGAAAAATAAAATTCAAAGGCTCAGCGATCGATTCCAGCCTCAGCTTTGGCAGGATCGAGCAGCAGCTGAGCCGTAACCTCGTCCGTTCCATTGCTGCGGGTCAGCACCCCGGGAGCACGGCCGGCATCCCGGCAGAGGCCCCACCCCGCGCGAGCGATCTTTACCGCCCGGAGAAAAACGATGCGCAGCAGAATGAGCAAAATCGCTCAGTAGAATCTACCCGGGGGCTTGTTCGGCAGGATCCGCCGGAAGAAAACTTTATGCAGCAAAAAGGGAGGGGCAGATGACCGCTAACGAAGTAGAAAACTGCCTGGACGACCATTCCGCGTCCCTGGGCAAACAGGCGGCCAGGATAACGGTACTGGAAAACCGGCTGCCGGATCTGTCGCTCGAACTATCGGCGATCAGGGAGGAGCTGGTCATTTTTAACACCGATGAAAAACTGGATCTAGTGATCCACTGTCTGAACGGCCTCAATGACGAGCTCGCCCGCCGCCCCCAGGCGATTAACCGCAGTTACCGCATCTTGTTATTTCCTGAGTCCGGCCTGCGGGATTATTATAAAATAGTCTTTGGAAGGCTCCTTCCCTGGGGAATATTACTGATCGCCCTGACTTATCTTTTTCTTCTTGGGCAGAAAGCTTTGGCCCCGCGCAGCGAAGAAGCCCGGGAAGGCAGGTATACCCGCTCCTGGATTTACCTGGACCGTCATGCGGGAAAAAAGATGCACAAAGCCATGCAGGAGGCTCTCGAAAGGACTGCAGATGCCCCAAATTAATAAGTTGTCCCCGCGGCCACCACGGGGACAACTTTATTCCCGCGCTCTTATCAGCATCAAAAAAAGGCGCCGGGAGTTTATTTTTTCAATTTTCTCCCCGAACCGGAGAAAGCTTTTTTGCTATTTGCCTGATCACAAGTTTTCAGGTAATTTACCCTGATTTTGTTACAGAACTTAATAGAATTTATCCCAGGTCGGTTAAAAGGAATAAAATGCTGCTCCCGGAGAATGAAAAAAAGAAGAGTTCCTGATGGGCAGGAACTCGTTCAACCAATTATAAAACCTAAATTATGAGAGAAGAGAGATGCAGAGGACGGAATCGAACCATCCTTATGCTGCCTGATCAGCGCTCTGCATGATATTTATTGAACCGTCATGGGACAAATATAAATATATTTATTGATATACTATATAATCTATAGAAATAATAGAATTTATTTGAAAATAAGCACCGCCCCCGAAGAACCGGTTGAATACAAGCCGTTTACACTTCGATCAGTCCGGCAGGAAATATAAGCTTAAAGGTACTTCCCACACCCGGCACCGAGCTCACTTCAATTTTTATACGATGGAAATCAGCAATTGATTTTACTATAGGCAGTCCAAGGCCGAAGCTATCCTGCTGGAGTGACTGGCTGAATTTTTTAAACCTGTTGAAGATATGCGGCAGCTGTTCCGGGCTGATGCCAATCCCGCTGTCGGCAATTTCAACCAGAAACAGCCCACCGCCCCCGTGCCCGGTGATCTTTATTTCTCCGCCTTCCCGGTTGTACTTTATAGCGTTATTGATCAGATTGAAGAACAGGTTGAACAGCAAGAATTTATTAACATGGACTAAATTCCATTCCGCAGGGATACTCATATCACTGCTGATATTTTTCTCCTGCAAACGGATCGATATCTCGTCATAAACCTCGTGTATAAGCTCGCCCAGCGATATGCGGTCTTCCTTTAAAAACTGATCATTTTCAATCTGGGATATCAGCAGCAGGGTTTTGGTTATACTTTTTAAACGGTTAAGTATTTTCTGCATTTCAAGCAGTCGAACCTTAACCTCGTCAATAATATCCTCACGCTCAAACATGTTTTCAATCTTCGATTGCAAAATAGATATCGGTGTCATTAGCTCGTGTGACGCATTGGAAATAAATTCGCGTTCTTTCTGAAATGTGTTTTCAATGGTCTGGATCATTTTATGAATACTGATGTCCAGGTATTCAAAATCTGCAGTCGTTGTCCGCACCTTGGTGTAAGGTGTGTGATGAGGAAATCTATGGCCGATAAGCTTGGTCTTGATGATCATCCCCAGTGGCCTTAGCACATAGGTTGAATACACCTGGTCGGCCAGGATGGTTAACAGCACCATTCCTAAGAGTATTTCAAATGCTATACTTTGCAATGGCGCGGTGGTTTCATTAATAGTATCTACGCTTTTGCCGATTTCGAGCAGGTAGTTCTGGTGACCAACTTTGAAAGTCCGGCTTAATATCCTGTACTGAATAGTATCGCCTTCTACAAGCCGGTTTTCATTAATAATGGTATCGATATTTTCATTGGTGGAATCCACATCCAGGCTGACGTATTCCTCTTTCAATAAAGCATTATAGCTACCGTAACTTTCCCCGTTTTGTATATAGTTTTTTATCCCGGGGCCCATTACAATTTTCAATACCTTATCCTTTTGCCTGCGCAGCCAGTTATCGGTATAGTTCCTGTTAATATCCCGGATCAGGGTAGGTAATAACAGCACAAACAACACCACAATTACCAATTTTGAAATGGTATTAAACAGCGTTAATTTGATTCCAAGTTTCAATATTTAACTAATTATTTAATGTTTATCCGGTAACCCAGGCCCCTTACCGTCTCGAGCCAGTCGGGCGGGCTGTAAGCATTCAGTTTCTTCCTGATATTTTTTATATGTGCATCAATATAATTGGAGTCATAGTCGTCATTTACGATACTCCCCCAGATATGTTCACTTAACTGAGAACGGGTAAGTGTTCTGTTTTTATGCAATATCATGTATGCCACCAGGTCAAATTCCTTTTTTGTAATCGTGCTGACCGGTGCCCCGCCGTAAGAAATAGTCCGGTTAGTGAGATCAATGACAAAATCACTTAACACAACGGTTGAATTTTTCAATCCAAACTTTCTTCGCGTTATGGCCTGCATCCTGCTTTGCAATTCCAATAATGAAAATGGCTTTGGCAGGTAATCATCAGCCCCCAGGTCTAAGCCTTTTATACGATCGTTAACCTCTGCACGGGCGGTGAGTATAATACATGCGGCTTCCGGGTTGTATTTCTTAGCTTCCTTAAGCAGATCAAGGCCTTCATAGTCGGGCAGTCCAAGGTCAATCAGAATAAAATCGTATAGATTGGTCGCAATCTTTTCAGACGCAGAAACCCCATCAAAGCATACCTCGCAAATGTAATTGCAGTTGGTTAAAAATATTTCCAGCTCCGTGGTCAGTGCCTTTTCGTCCTCAACAATCAGAACATTCATGCAGGTTTAATAAAAGACGTAATAAAATGTTAAGTTATAAAACGATTCGCGGTGGTTTTTTAATATCCCCTCAACATTTACAGGTATTGAGTATTTATATGAAAATTCAAATGTGTAATGCGGCCTGTTATAGGCTATCGGAATTTTAAAACTATAATTAAGTGCATTAAACTCACTGTTACGACCTGCATAGTTTTGCGTGTTGATCGGCGGACCAATGATATCCTCGTAATCGAGCCTCCCGGGGTGATTCATTGAATATTTCTGAACAAAATTCTGTGTGCCCAGAATAATGTTTATTGCAGGATTAAAGGACAGGTAATCCTTATCATCAAAAATGCTCCAGCTCGTTTCAAAATATTTAGAGTTACTAATGGTCACAAAAAAGTCGCTGGATTCCCCAAATAAATAATCCATGGTAACGCTTGATTTTAAGATCTTCCAATCATATGAATTACTCAAATTGATATCATTGGACGAAGCCGATTTGATAATCAGGGCGTTCCGGTCAAAAATAAACCGGGTATAACTTACGTTCCCTGAAAATTTTGACCAAAGGTGATAAAGATAGCCTGCTCCCAGATCGGTTTCATCAATTACGGGCGTTGATCCCAAAACCTTATAGGCCGAACCGTAAACAAATATGCCTGACTTGGTATTGTAGATAACATCCGTATTTAAGAAGGGATATTTAACGGGGCCGGTGCGTCCGAAAAAGCTGGCATCGCTGCCATAACTGATCCCGGCTGAAACAGATCTTTTGCGGATCAGTGTATCAGAATCCGCTGTTATGCGGACCGAACGGTCTGTCAAAATGTGATGCGTATGGATACCGGCACCGGCATTCAGATAAATAGTCAAAATAAACAGGGTGCAAATATATTTCATTAATACGCGATATAATATAATTTGATCTCGTTAATTGCCATTTCTTCGGGGTATTTCAGGCGGACGCTCCAATCCTACCGGCCTGCGCTGTCTCTTTGGTTTAACCTTCGTCTGAGAATTTGAATTCCCTTCATCAATTTTCTCTGGTTTTGGCAGCCGCTTTGCTTTTGCTACTTCTTTTATTTTCCTCTTCTCGTCAAGTTCCTGTTGTTTTTGCTTAGCTGTTTTATTTGGTATGGTGTCAATAAAAAATTCTTTTAATGAATCTGCGTAGATATCATGCTTTTTAAGCACGTAATGATTACGCCTGCGTGTAATTTTAGCGGAAGATAAACATGGCATGAGTATCAATAGGAGGACAATATACACAAACCACTTAATCATTTGTAAGAGAAAAACTTAAAATTTTTTCAAATATTACTACTCAAAAATCAGCAATAAACCGCAACACCTCAATCCGGATCGTTTGCAACGATATACTTTATATCTCAAAAATGGAAATTTTTCAGTACGATAACTGACTGCTGTATAGAATAGTGCTGATCTGTATAACAATGGTAATGGTTTATAATTTCCGCAGATAACGGCCAGGTCATGCCGGGAGTATTTCGCGCAAATCTTACTGCATAAAATCTAATTGTAATACGGGGGCAGGATTAAGCTGATATTCCAATTCCTATGACAAATAATCTACTTCTTTGGAAGTATAAACGCGGTCATGATCATCAATAATAACACAGGCAAGCTGCTGTAACTGATTGATCAGGTAAAGCCCGGCATTTACCCCCATTGACATTACCGGTGTTGCCATCGCATCAGAAAGCTCAGCTGTCGGACTAACTATACTTACACTTTTGAGTACACTAACCGGGAAGCCTTTCTGAGCATCTATATTGTGCAAATATTTTTTATTGCTGATTGCGATATTCTTTTCAAAATTACCCGAGGTAGCAATGGCCATGTTACTGATATTAATATCTGAAAAGGGATGACTTTCCTGATCAGGATCAGCTGTGGCAATAGTCCAGGGCTGATTGCTGGGCTGGAGCCCCCAGGTCAACAGATCGCCTCCGGCATTGATCACACCACTGCCCACACCCATCATTTGCAAAATATATTTGGCCCGGTCGGCAGCATAGCCATTACTGATTGCGCCGAAACCGATGCGCATTCCCTTTTCCTTCAAAAAAACGGTCGTGTTTTTTTCATCAATCAATACCTGCTGGTAATTGGTGAATTTTACGGAGTTACGCTCTATTTTTTTAACATCAATCTTTTTATCAGCAGCGTGGTAGGTGATATCAAATGTACCATAGGTAAGTTCAGATATTTGTAATGAGCGCTCCATTAACCGGTAAATTTCGGCGTTAACCTTTACCGGCTTTATACCCGCATTTCGGTTGATCTCATTGATCAGGCTATCCTCACTGAATGCGCTCAGCAGCCTTTCAACCCGGCCGATCTCAGAGGCAGCAGCATCAATGCAATGATCTGCCCATTCGGCATCGCTGCCAACGACGCTGATTTCAAATCGGTTTCCCATAAGGCGCATCGTGCGTCGGAAAACATTCAGGTCGTTATTATAGGTTTTAACAGCTAGCATGGGCAAATGAATTTATAACAGATTACTAAAATCATCATTTCGAATTCCGGATAACGCCTGACGAGGGTATCATACGCCAAGCATCATTTATTACCGAAAATAAGGCCCTATTATGAAAATAACATGAAAAAGCGCCTGCAGGGCAGCTTGATTTTTTTAAAACGGAGATTTAAGGCAACAAAATCAGTTTAGGCTATGGTGCCTTCTTTCAGTTTTTCTGCATTTTCGGCGAATTGCAATGCTTCGAGTATCTCCTGAATACCGCCATTCATTACCTCGGGCAGATTATAAATGGTTAAACCGATGCGGTGCTCGGTAAGGCGGCCCTGGGGATAATTATAAGTGCGTACTTTAGCTGAACGATCTCCTGTTGAAACCATGGTTTTGCGCTTTTTGGATATTTCTTCCAGGTGCTTTTGCAATTCCATTTCGAATATCCTTGATCTTAATACCTGCAGCGCCTTGTCATAGTTTTTTAACTGCGATTTCTGATCCTGGCATTGTGCAATGATACCGGTCGGGATGTGTGTCAATCGAACTGCGGAATAGGTCGTATTAACCGATTGCCCGCCCGGACCCGAAGCACAAAACAGATCTTTTCGTATATCGCTTACATTCAGTTCAATATCAAACTCGTCCGCTTCGGGTAATACCGCCACACTGGCGGCAGACGTATGCACACGGCCCTGGGTTTCGGTATCAGGAACACGCTGAACCCGGTGCACGCCTGATTCATATTTTAATGTTCCGTACGCGTCGTCAGCCAAAACATTGAACACAATTTCCTTATATCCGCCGGCGGTACCTTCTGTGTAGTCAACTAATTCAGTTTTCCAGCCACGTTTCTCGCAATACCGCATATACATACGGTAAAGATCGCCTGCAAAAAGTGCAGCCTCATCACCGCCAGTACCGCCGCGTATCTCCACTATAGCGTGCTTGGCATCTTCAGGCTCTTTTGGTATCAGCATCAGGCGTATCTCCTCCTCCTTCTCATCTTGCTTTACCAATAGCTCATCAAGCTCCATTTTAGCCATCTCACGAAACTCCTCGTCCTTCTCAGTCGCTAAAATGTCCTTATTGGTATCAATATTACTCATAATGTTGCGGTAAATATTATACTCGTCAACAACTTTAGCCAGATCCTTGTATTCTTTATTCAGCTGGGCATAACGTTTCATATCCGACATCACATCCGGGTTGCTCAACTCCGCTTCCACAGCTTTCCAACGCTGATTTATCGCTTCTAACTTTTCTAACATAATTTTAGCCTCACCTAAGTCCCCTCCCAAAGAGGAGATTTCTAATTGATTTCCTAAAAAATCGCACAAAAATACGAAATTTTAAGGACTTTTTTAAGACGGGCAATTACCAGGCCAGGTTATTACACAGAAGCCACAATGGGCTTTTCGAAGTATTTCAATTTTAGCTCCTGACCGTCGAATTCGGCATAGGGGCTGTAATTTACCCATTCGCCCAGGTTAATATAGCGGCTTTTTTCATTAAGAGGAATATCAAGCGGCTTATGGCGGTGGCCAAAAACCAGGTAATCATAAAACCGGGTTTTTAACAGCTCATGTGAAAACCTGATCAGCCACTCCTGGTGCTCGGGCATCAGCTCATTCTTATCCTTATTGGCAATACGGCTATGGGCCGACCAGTAATTGGCAATGCCTACGCCCAGGTTGGGATGGATACGTGCAAAAAACCACTGGCATAAACGGCTTCTGAATATCTTTTTTAATAGTTTATACATATGATCACCGGGTCCCAATCCATCGCCATGATGCAGATAGAACATTTTACCGCTACGCGCGATCACCAATTCATTACTGATAATTACCGCTCCAAATTCCTTAGTGAAATAATCAAACATCCACATGTCATGATTGCCTTTAAACAGGTATATTTTTATCCCCGCGTCTGCCAGCTCTGCTATTTTACCCAAAAAGCGGATATAGCCTTTCGGCACGACCGTTTTATACTCGAACCAGAAATCAAACAGGTCACCCATCAAAAAAACTTCTGCAGCATCCGCTTTGATCATATCCAGCCAGCGTACCAGGCGGTCTTCCCGCTCGCGGCTCGATGCGTAGCCGGGCGCACCTAAATGAAAGTCAGAAGCAAAATAGAGTTTATTACGGGTTGACATGCGTGGTCAAAAGTACGTTATAGTGATCAAAGGTAAAAGCGTATAAAAAATATCAAGATTGATACAAATATTGATGCATTTTACCCGGCTCATACCCCGATATTTGCATTGTTTACTTGATGTTGATAACATGAGCATTATCCTCCACATCCTCAATGGCGATTCAACAGCCCGCAGCTTTGAACAAACCGGGCTAGATGGCGATATATTGGTTTGGCGGGAGATACTCTCGCAAGGGCCGGTACAGGAAGATATTTCATCCGGTGCATTCTGGAGCGAGCGTTCCCGGTGGATAGGTAAAGCCTTTAATGATACAGCTGAGCATTACCAGCAACAGGTGGTTAATGCCCTTGAGAAGTTAAGTGAGCCATACGGGGAGATCAACCTCTGGTTTGAGTTTGATTTGCATTGCCAGGCTAACCTGCTTGGGGTAATCAACATGCTGCTTAAAAAGACGGACCTGTCAATGCCTGCGGTTTATCTTATCTGCCCGGGCGAATTTCCCGGTAAGGAAGTTTTCAGGGGCATGGGTGAACTCAATGGCGGAGAACTGGAATACCTGTATGATAATATCCGAGTGCAATTGGGTGAACCTGATTTTGCTATTGCCGAACAAGCATGGAAGCTATATGTAAGCGGCAAAGCAGACGAACTGGAGGAATGGCTTAACGAAAACACTTTCTGGGGCGGCCTTACGCTACTTAAACCGGCCCTGCAAGCTCATCTGGAGCGGACCAGGACGAATGAAAATGGATTAAATGCTATTGAGCAAAAGCTGCTGGACATTTATAACAGCGGCATCAAAAATAAACGCGCCATTTATCAGGCCTTTTGGCAAACGGGGAAAATATATGGCATGGGCGATCTGGAAATTGATATTTATCTCCGGAGCCTTGCCGGCAGGCAATTGATCAATCTGTAAAAAACGACAACTATTTGGCAAGATCCATCGTCGAAACGGCTATGGTTGGTGTTGGCTCGCTCTCGTTCTTTATCCTGTCAATTGCCGTAACTACGTATAGATAGGTTTTGCCCCGCTGAGCGGTTTTATCCTCATACGCTGTATCGGCATCGTACTGGATATGCAGTATGTATTTAGGGTTGGTTAAATTAACGGTATCTGTGCCATCAAAACGGTATACCACATAACCATAAACCGGTTCTTTATCCTTGGCTGTGTCAGGTGTCTCCCAATTTAATTTTACATCGTTTCCCGCCGATTTGCCAAGCAAATTTTTAGGAGCATTTGGCGGAACAGAATCCAGCCACAGCATTGGGGGTGGCAACGCCGGATATCTATAGTAATTTGTTCTAAGCGAATCGGTAAAACCAAGCGGGTTACGCATCAGCGAATTGGCACTAAAAAACACGCTGCCCTGCACCCTTGGATTATCCCGCAGGTATTTGATCTGGTTGGGCAATTCGGCCGGATTTCTAAAAGCTTTTGATTTAGGCTCGTTGATCCGATAAGCAGCCTGCCCGATATATAAATGCCGGCCGTAGGTATTATCACTCCACCAGTCAAGCAGATTTTCAAAAGCGGCCAAATGATATCCAAAATTCCAGTAAAGCTGAGGCGCTATGTAATCAACCCAGCCCTCTTTTACCCATTTACGGGAATCAGCATATAATTCGTAATAAGAGTCGCCCCCATGTGTTTGCGAACCATCAGCGTCCTGGGATTCATTTTTCCATATTCCGAAGGGGCTAATACCGAACTTGATATATCGTTTATGCTTGTGAATGCTATCGGCAAGCGTTTTTATCAGCAGGTCGACATTATTTCGCCGCCAGTCCTTAATGTCAGTAAAATCCCCGGCATAAGCCTTAAAAGTTTGTTCATCAGTGATTTTCTGACCGTCAATTTTATAGGGATAAAAATAATCATCCATGTGCACGCCATCGATATTGTAATTATCCACCACATTCAAAATTACCTTCACAATATAATCCCGCACCTGAGGGATTCCCGGATTAAATAACTTTATTCCCCCATAAGTAAAAAACCAGCTGGGCTCCTGATTGGTGATATGGCACTGGCAAAGACCTTTAAAATTGCTGTCGAAAGTTGCCCGGTAGGGATTAAACCATGCATGCAGCTCCATGCCGCGTTTGTGCGCCTCGTTGATGGCAAATTCCAAGGGGTCATATGCCGGATAAGGAGCCAAACCTTGTTTTCCGGTTAACCATCTGGACCATGGCTCCCCACTTTTAGCATAAAAGGCATCAGCCGCAGGGCGCACCTGCAGCATTACCGCATTAATACCCACCCTCTGGTCAGCATCCAGTATAGCTATTAACTCTTGCTTTTGCTTGTCTACGGACAAATGAACATCGCTGGGCCAGTCGATATTTACGACCGTAGCTATCCACTCGCCTCTAAATTCGCGTTTGGGTTCAAACTTTGCCGCCTCAGCCTTTTCTGCAGGTTCAATACCTGGTTGCGCCTGTACTTTGCCAAAGACAAAAAGTGAAAATATAATAAGTATAAAATATGGGTAAATACGCATCCAAACGGCCATTTTAAATTTTACAAAGATATAAACTCATAAAGTTGTTTTTTTATTGTGCAGACAATTATCGCCGGCTTTTTTGCGTTTTTACCTTTTTGTACTTACATTTAAAGCGCATTCACCTGGAAAATTATTAACCTGTGACAGAAAACACTGTCATAATTTTATCATTTTTACGTATATTTTCTAAAAAGGATTCCAAAACAATCAGCTGACATGTTTGTTGCAAACACAAAATACAAAATTTTAACCATCAAAAAAAACTTATTCACTAACGGGCTGTTAGCATTAGCAGCTTTTAACAACATCCCCTAACTAAACTTCAACTTAAAACAAAAAAACCGCTATGGAAAATCAATCTGGGCAAACACCTAAAAAGAATTCAAACGTAATTTATTTCCTTATTGTTGTCGTTTTGGCTTTGCTGGGAACTGATGTATACCTGTATCTGCAAAAAAATAAGTCGGATACCAAAATTGTGTACCAGGATGATGAGCGAAACAGGTTAAAAATTGAGCTGGACAGCCTTGAAGCACAAATTGAGCAGGTAAACACCGGTAAAGCTAAAATGTCAACCGAAATGCGCGCAAAAAATGATTCACTTCAGACCAAGATCAAAGTTTTGCGCCAGGAACTGGCAAAAGGTAAGCTTACAGCCGCTGAACTTGGAAAAGCACAGGAGGATGTAAAACAGCTAAGGTATTTTGTAACCAAATACACTGCTGATATTGAGGAGCTCAAAAAACAAAACACAAGCCTGGTTTCAGAAAGGGATACCCTTAAGACTAACCTGGCCACGACGACCGAAAAGGCGACTACCTTAGAAAAGCAAAACCAGGATCTGGATACCAAAGTGAAGATCGCTTCGGCATTAAAATTAGGAGGCGCCAATATCGTTGCTTACAAAATTAAAGGAAGCGGCAAAGAGGTGGATGTAACCCGCGCCGGCCCCGCTAAAAAGATCAAGATCAACTTTACAGTTGCTGAGAACAGCATAGCCGAAAAACGCATGCATGATGTATATGTACGCGTTCTGGATCCGACCGGCAATTTAATTACCGATCCAAAGGATGCAGGAACATTTTCGTCAGACGGGCAGGACCTGCAATACACCTACAAAACATCTATTGATTTTAAAGACGACGGGAGTGGTTACACCATTGACTGGGTTAATCCTGCTCCGCCTTTCGTAAAAGGCACTTATACCGTATTATTATATGCTGATGGTTCAAAGATGGGACAATCCACCTTTAGCTTAAAATAAGATAAAACCCGCCGCGGTACTGATAAGCCCTGCCCGCAAGCAGGGCTTATTCTTATATTCATTTTAAACTTTTATGAAGCTTCGGGCAGGCTAAAGTAAAAAGTAGTACCCGTGCCGGTAATGGTTTCAAACCATACCTTGCCTCCGGCATTTTCAATAGAATTCTTTACAAATGCCAACCCAAGCCCCGTGCCCGAGCTTTTAGTCGTAAAATTAGGCTCAAATATTTTCTCGCGGAGGTTCTCGGGTATCCCGTTGCCATTGTCTTTAACACTGAGCAGGATATTTTTGCTGGTTATCAGGTAACTGATCTCTATTGTACCAAATCTATCCTGGGGTATTGCTTCAATCGCATTTTTTAACAGATTGTTGAAACATCTGAGCAATTGGTCCCGGTCGGCATTAATAAAAAAAGGATCTCCGGGAGGCTGGAATATGATTTTAATATTATCCATCTGCTTAAAAATAGTAACCGCCTGCGTAAGCGCCCCGAAAACATCCATCCGTTCAATCCTCGTGTCAGGCATTTTTGCAAACGCTGAAAACTCAGATGCGATCGAAGACAGGCTTTCTATTTGCTCAACAAATGATTTGCTAAACCGCTCAAATTTCTGATCAAATTTCGGGTCCTTATCTTTCCATGATTTTTCAAGCAGCTGCAAACCCAGTTTCAGGGGGGTTAACGGATTTTTAATTTCATGTGCAACCTGTTTGGCCATTTCGCGCCATGCACTTTCTCTTTCAGACTGTGCCAGCTTTTGAGCACTCTGTTCCAGGGCAGCTATCATGTTATTATATTCCTTTATCAATGCCCCGATCTCATCATTGCGCTGCCATCTTATAGGCTCATTTTTTTGCCCGTAAATAGTTTTACTCAAACTGTACTGTATGATATTTAACGGATTAGTAATTTGCCTGGCAATTATTACTGCCAGCAAGCCAATAGCAATAAAAATCAATGCATAAATATTGATCATTGCGTTCAGCAGTGAGCCTACACGCGTTCGATAATCCACCTCGTTTGAAAAATACGGTAATTGTAAATAACCCAGCGTTCGTTTCGAATCTTTTATCGGCACATAAGCTGCTTTATACTTTAATTCACCTATAAACTCATCATTCACATATTCGGATTTTTGCAATTTATTTAAATAGACATATGCCTTTGCATTTATCCGTTTAGCAAGCAGCCCATATTCATATATCTTAGGCTGTGTTGAAACGATCTCGGTTCCATTTGTATTAAATAAAGTCAGATCTGCTGAATAGGTATTTGCAAACTGATCAAACTTAGCCTGCGATTCGTCATTGATATTATTGAACGAACCATTTATGAAGCCCTCCGTTTCAAAAGCCTTGGCAATACGCGACACCTTATCACTGATTATATTTCCCTGCTGTTCCTCGTACTGATCGATAATTGATATATAGGTGATCATACCGACCAGCACCAGGGTGATAACAACTGCAAAAACTATGGAAAACTGGATACGGGTTTTATAAAGGATCTTATCAAAATTTAATTTAAGCACCCAGTGCAAATAATTATCTTTAATATACATTATCCTGATGCGTGCCCATAGCCATCTTACAGCGATAACAATAACGCTAAAAAACAAAAACACGATAAAAAAGAAAGTGACAGAAGTGATCGTATCGAGAACGACGTCATCTTCCTTACTTACCACAATCAGGTTACGTTGATTAGGCCGGTAGACGAGGTGATTGTACGTTGTTAAAATACCATATCTTGAAGGCTCACTGCTCCTTGTAGTTTTAAACAGGTATTCCTTAATTCTTCCCTTAAACTCATTATTGATCAAACTGTAAACGTATTTACCGTGCTGGCTGAACAGCTTACCATCGGTATAAAAGGCATATGAATAATCTTTAAAATCATCATTTGTCTTGTTATTCCCCTCAATGAGTAACTCCGGGAATGGATTTTCGCCATGCAACAACTTTGATTGCAGTTCAATAACGATAGTTCCGAGGCTGCTATCCCCTTTATAAAAGGGAAGCAGGGCTAAATATTTCTGCACGCCAAACGTTCCTTTATTCCGGTAGAAATATGCAGACTCCTTATAAAATGACTCGAATTTGATCATGTCCCGAAAGACATTTAAATCAAAGGTCTTATCGGTTGATAATGACGCACCCCCGCTATTAAACTCATATATTTTGAATTCATACTTGGCCAGGTACCCATCAAAATATATTTTTTGAAAGCGATCTTTTAAATACCCGCTATTGCGGGTCGAATCAGTAAAACATTGCTTAATAACAGGATCGGAAATGATCTTTTTTTCAATTTTTCTAAAAATATAATTGGCCGTCACGTCATCAGGCGTTTCCAGCTGATGAACAAGGGATTTACGTGTCTCCATTTCCTTGATAGCCTGGAAATGATTAAGTTTTATTGCCGAAAGAACAGCACATAGCAGTAAAATAATTGCCAGGTAGCCGGATCTGAGTTTACCCTGATCAAACCTGTAAGCGTAGCCCCTGATGAGTATCCAAATTGCCCATATGATATAAAACACCGTAAACCCATCATCGTAATAGCCGGCAATCAGCGTGCATATTATCGCAGCTGATAATAATAATGCGATCTGATGTGAAACCGGAACGGTTAATCTGTTACAGACCGTCAGCGATATTTCTGTCAGCAAATAAAATATCAGAAAACTAAAGCACACCATTAAAACACCAAGCATGCTAAGGCCTGACAGATTGAGCACATTATTCACATCAAAATTGATATTTGAATGGATAACCAGCCCGTAAAAAAGCTTTAATAATAAAGTGGCGCTGATAGCCAACACCAATATAAAAGCCACTACAATGGTGTAGGCAGCAACTTTATTGTAAATATGCTTTAATAACTTATCGCGGTGGCGGTAAATAAATGCAACAAACCAGCAGATGCACCATATATTAATACATAGATCACCTAAGGAGGGAAACAGCGGGGGCGAGGCGTAAATACGGGGATCGAAGACCTCGGGACGGTGGCTGAATTCAGGCCAGCCATAATGCAGATTAAGAAATCTGAGCAGGATAATAAATACGCCTAAGACAATAAAGGATAAGTGTACATAACCTTTAAGTGCGATATAATTACAAATATTATGGACAAGCAGAAACAAAACCATAGCACATAAAACCCATATTACCATTTCGAAATAAAAGAACTTATGTCCTACCTCGTTCTGTTTTACTTTTACTGAAAACAAGTAAGTGTGGTCTGTGCTATGTATTTCATAAATATTCTGATCTGTAAAATCGGCTATTTCAATGTTCGTATCATTCAATAAATTCTTGGCAAAAGCATTATGAAGGTATTGATTTTGAACGCGGTAGCTGATTTTTACCGGGATAAAAAATATAGTGGAAAAATCCCCATCGCTCTTTTTTATTACTTCATAATAACCATTGGGCTCCTGTACAAATGAATATCCCTCACGTATAGATTTAGGACGTTGGGGAATAACTTTGACGCCGCTCCAAAACAGCAGGTGATTATCTTTGAAAGTAGTGACCCATATATTTTCATTAGTAGTGAAGGTCTTTATGGTTTTCAGGGCCTCCTGTTCATCTTCATCCAGGGTTTTTAATTTATCGAAACTGGATTTATTACTAATTACATTATTTATAAACGCTTCTTTCTTATGGAGGTTATCTTCAAGCGTCCGCGCAGTCTGATACAGATTATTTTTGGGCGTGTAGGTCTTTTGGACGATAATTGCCGTCAACAGTAAACTGGCAAACAGCAAGGCCAGCAACAGCCGTATTTTTGCGGAGGTAGTCAAGATTTCAACAAGGTAGTTTAAAAATCCAATATAAAAATAAAGCCATCCTATTTTGTTATTGGATGGCCCGTTAGCATTATTATTGTAAAGTGGCGCTGCTGGTTGGTACAACCCTGTCGACCTTTTTAACCAGGCCCTGTAGCACATTGCCCGGCCCTACTTCGGTAAACGATGTTGCGCCATCTTCAAGCATGTGCATAACGGTTTGCGTCCATCGCACAGGCCCGGTAAGCTGCGCAATTAAGTTATGCTTTATTTGAGCCGGATCTGTATAAGGCCTGGCATCTATATTTTGATAGATAGGACACATGGGGCGTTTAACTTCGGTATGCACAATGGCATGCTCCAGTTCAACGCGGGCGGCTTCCATCAAAGGCGAATGGAAAGCGCCTCCTACATTAAGTTTGAGCGCTCTTTTGGCACCGGCAGCGATCAGTTTCTGACAAGCAAGGTCAACTCCGGCAATAGTACCCGAAATTACCAGCTGACCGGGGCAATTATAATTAGCCGGCACAACCACATCCGTTACCTGGTGGCAGACATCTTCCACAGTAAAATCATCCAGCCCTAAAATTGCCGCCATCGTTGATGGCTGTATCTGGCAAGCTTTTTGCATTGCATTTGCACGGGCGGCTACCAGGCGCAGCCCGTCTTCAAATGACAATGCACCGGCTGAAACCAGTGCCGAAAACTCTCCCAGCGAATGACCGGCAGCCATGCCGGGCTTAAAATCATCGCCTAACATTTTAGCCAGGATCACCGAATGTAAAAAGATAGCCGGCTGGGTGACGTTCGTTTGTTTAAGGTCATCGTCGGTTCCGGTAAACATGATATCGGTAATACGAAACCCCAAAATTTCATTGGCCTTTTCAAATAGTTCGCGGGCTTCGCCGGATTTTTCGTATAAGTCCTTGCCCATACCTACAAACTGGGCGCCCTGTCCAGGGAAAATATATGCTTTCAATTTAGTGATCAGTTTATTAGTTATATAGTGATTAGTTAACCCCCGATTAGCGATTAGGTTTTAAAAAAGCCTGATAACTCATCATCGTTAATTGATTAACCCAATTTAGATGATATCAAATTTAGAAACTCTGTTCGGGTTTTCTCTTTTAAAAATTCACCGGTAAATGCAGAAGTGGTGGTAACCGAGTTTTGTTTTTGCACACCACGCATGCTCATACACAAATGCCGGCATTCCATTACGATACCCACGCCCAAAGGCTCAAGGGTGTCCTGTATACAGTCTCTTATCTCATTGGTCAGGCGTTCCTGTACCTGTAACCTGCGGGCAAATACGTCTACTATACGTGGTATCTTGCTTAAACCCACCACATGCCCGTTAGGAATATAGGCGATATGCGCCTTTCCAAAAAATGGCAGCATATGATGTTCGCACATCGAGTAAACCTCGATATCCTTTACGATTACCATCTGGCTGTATTCTTCTTTAAACATAGCCGAAGTAAGTATTTCCTTTGCATCAAGGTCATAACCATGGGTTAGAAACAGCAATGCTTTGGCAACCCTTTCCGGGGTCTTGAGCAGCCCTTCACGATGAGGATCTTCGCCGATTTGCTGTAAAACGCCTTTGTAATGTTCGCTTAAATTATCGATCAGTTCGGGGTTATACCGGTCGATTTTTACATAACCATCAATGCCTGCATCGCGGTCAGGAAAAGAATTTTTTTTACTCATTTTCAGGGTTTAATCGCCAAAATATTCAGCGGAATTATTTTCGGTCTCGTATAATTTTACCGAATGCAAAAATACGCCCTCGTGCTTTTCTATCGGCGATTTTAACTGGTTAAATATTTCAACGCAGAGTAACTCGGTGGAAGCCATTTTGCCGGCCATGAACTCAACATCCTTGTTGATATTCATATGATCCAGCTTTTCGATCACATAATCGTTAATAATTACTTTAAGATCTTTCAGATCGATCAAATAACCTGTAGCATGGGTAACCTGGCCTTTGACCGTCACAAATAAATTGTAATTATGCCCATGCCAGTTGGGGTTGGCGCATTTGCCAAAAACCTCTGCATTTTTTTGCTCACTCCATTCCTCACGGTACATTCTGTGGGCAGCGTTAAAATGCTCTTTCCGTGTTATATATATCATCATAATAATTATTGGTGCAAATATACAAAACAAAAACAGGGCTTTGTTTTATCTTAGCCGTCAAAATAAAGCCATTATGCGCATATTGGTTGTTGCAGCTACCCCTTTTGAAGTCGAAAGTTCCGCGTCTGGGCTCAGGAATCAGGAGTCAGGAATCAGAAATCAGGACTTAGAATTTCTCATTACCGGCGTAGGCATGGTGGCGACAGCTTTCGCCCTGGGCAGGCATCTGGCTTCTCACCAATATGACCTGGCCATCAATTTGGGTATTGCAGGCAGCTTTGACAGGAATATTACTTTGGGCCAGGTGGTGGAGATCGCGGAAGACAATCTATCAGAATTGGGCGCAGATGATGCGGAAACATTCTTAACCATTGACTCCATGGGTTTTGGTGAAAGCACATTTAAACCCACAAGCAGCCTTTCCGGCCTTTGCAAGACTTTAAACATCCCAAACCACTACGGGCTAAAACAGGCTACAGCAATCACTGTAAACACCGTACATGGCAATGAACCCAGCATTAAAAAGCTGGCAGATCGTCTGCAACCCCAATTGGAAAGCATGGAAGGGGCAGCCTTTTTCTACGCCTGCAGACAAGCTGACGTTCCATGTCTGCAGATCAGGGCAGTGTCAAATTATGTTGAAAAACGTAACCGCGATGCCTGGCGGATAGAACTTGCTATTAAAAATCTGAATAGCTTTGCTGCCGAATTTCTTGCGGAGTTTGTAGGTAATACGTAGTACGTTTTTTAAACTGGCAGGAAAGATCTAACGGAGCACGCAAACACATAACAAAAATGAAACTAACCCTCGGTTTTTCCCCCTGCCCAAACGATACTTTTATTTTTGATGCCTTAATTCACCATAAAATAGATACAGAAGGGCTGGAATTTGAGGTGTTTTATGATGATGTGGAAACATTGAACCAAAAGGCATTCCGCGGTGAGCTGGATATTACCAAATTAAGTTACCATGCTTTTGCATATGTAGCTGACCGGTATGCACTGCTGGATTCAGGCAGTGCGCTGGGATTCGGCGTAGGTCCGATGTTAATCTGTAAAAATGATCCTGAAAGACTCCGCTCACAACTCAGCACGCCAAACTCAGCACTTAAAATAGGCATTCCCGGCAAATACACTACGGCAAACTTTTTACTGGGACTTGCATTCCCCGGGACTACAAATAAAGTGGAAATGGTTTTTTCGGAGATCGAAGATGCCCTGTTAAACGAAAAAATAGATATCGGCCTGATCATCCACGAAAACCGTTTCACGTATCAAAACAAAGGACTAAAAAAGATCATCGATCTGGGCGATTACTGGGAAAAAAGAACCGGATGCGCTATTCCATTAGGCGGTATTGCGGCTAACCGGAAATTGCCTTCGGATGTTTCCCATCGATTGAACCGCGTCTTGCGCAAATCGGTAGAGTTCGCCTTTGCCAATCCAAAATCAGGATTAGCGTTTATCCGTTCACACGCCCAGGAAATGAGCGAAGAGGTAATGTATAAGCATATCGAACTCTATGTGAATAAATACACTGTCGATCTGGGCACCGAGGGTAGAGGGGCAATTCAATTGCTTTTTGATACGGCCAGGGAAAAGAATATTATACCTGAAATAAAGGAAGATCTATTTTTAACGCTCTAGAGCGGCCACACCTTGCCGCTGCTGCGTCTTAATTTAATATAACAATTTATCATAGGGATACCTGGCCGTATGAATCGCCTTGGCATGCGCATAGAGCAATGTCCTGAACTCGTCTACATTTTCCTTTTTAAGGGCTGAGATAAATAACGCCGGACTGTTATTTTTAGCCATCCAGCTTTGCTTAAAATCCTCTAAGGTCAATTGTGCAGCGTGTTCCTCAGGACTGGCTTGTATGGGTGTATAGGCATCTATCTTGTTAAAAACGGTGATCACCTGCTTATCAACTGCACCTAATTCCTTTAAAGTTTCGTTCACCGTTCTTATCTGATCCTCAAAATTAGGATGCGAAACATCCACCACATGAATCAGAATATCGGCTTCGCGTACTTCATCAAGGGTCGATTTAAAACATTCTACCAAATGGTGGGGCAGCTTGCGGATAAAACCGACGGTATCGGAAAGCAGGAAAGGCATATTTTCTATCACCACTTTCCGCACGGTCGTATCCAGCGTGGCAAACAGTTTATTTTCAGCAAACACTTCCGATTTGGAGATCATGTTCATGATGGTGGACTTACCCACGTTGGTATAACCCACTAATGCTGCCCGAACCAGCTGATAACGGTTTTTGCGCTGCGTTTCGTTCTGCCGGTCTATTAGTTTTAGCTTCTCTTTTAACAGGTCAATTTTATTCAGGATCAAACGCCTGTCGGTTTCTATTTGTGATTCGCCCGGTCCGCGCATACCTATACCCCCTTTTTGTCGCTCCAGGTGCGTCCATAAACGGGTAAGGCGGGGTAATAAATATTGCAGCTGTGCCAGTTCAACCTGTGCTTTTGCCTGTGCAGTTTGTGCGCGGTTAGCGAAAATATCCAGTATCAGGTTACTGCGGTCAAGTATCTTAACCTGCAGCTCATTTTCAATATTCCGCAACTGCGATGGTGTAAGCTCATCATCAAAAACCACAATATCAATCTCCTGGGCAATGACGAATTCCTTTATCTCTTCCAATTTTCCTGTGCCCACAAAGGTTGCACGTTCAGGGCGCTGCATTTTCTGGGTAAAACTTTTAATGGTTTCACCACCTGCGGTTTCTACTAAAAACTGTAATTCCTCCAGGTATTCCTTTTCCTGTTCGGGGGTTTCATTTGGTGTAATAATACCTACCAGCACTACTCTTTCCTGCTTCACAGCAGTATCATAAAATTTTTGTCTCATTCAATAATGATCTATCAATCAAAGTGCCAAGTTACAAAAACCTGCATAAGTGTCGTTTAAGGTATGTTTTTTGTGACAAATTATCCCGTAAAAACTTTTTCACCTGATATTAGGAATGATTTTTTACCAACATTTATTTCAGCGCCTTACTTTCATACCCGGCCTGTTAAGTGGCAAACCCGCTGTAAGCGTATCCGTTTTTTTAGTGACCTGTCGGAATTGTTATCAGTTTGCCCACCAATGTTTTACAAGATGTAATTCACGCCGGGCCCTTGTTATTGACGTATACCACCATTTGCACAATTCCTGAGGTTGCATATTATACATGCCGTTTTTGTTATTATCCAGGAATAAAAAAACATTGTTCCATTCACCGCCCTGCGCTTTATGACAAGTAACAGCGTATCCGAAAGTTACTCTTAAACAATTAAGATAATCGTCTTCCAGCATCGCTTTCTTGTAATCAGCTGTATTGGTGCTTATGTTCTTTGCCCGCATCCTGTGGCTGAAATCTATCATTAGTTCTTTCATTTGATTATTTGAAAGGTTTCCTTTTGTACTGTATAAGGCATCCAAAGACAGCAAAATAGGATATTCTTTTTCTAATGCTACTGATTTAACACGAACATTTTGAAACTTAAGACAGGCCTTTGTGGTGATGTCACCCAGTTCCTTTACAATTACAAAATCACCGTTGGTTAAGGGTACTTTATAATTATTCTGGGTCACTAATAATACTTCGCCAATCTGCAGCGGAATATTTGCATCAGCAAACAGCTCCCGGCGCATTGCCCTGTTAATATTCGCTACCATTACATTACTTCTGGCGATTGCAATCGTTTCATTTGTACTTGTTTGGTTGTATTTGCCGGAATAAGCACTAAATAACTCGCGGTCTGATAAATGCAGTTTTACATTGTTCAAATTGGAAGCGGGTAATTTTGGATACAATTCCCATTCTTTTTGCAAGCTCATCTCACGCACAAGGGCAGCTAATTTTAAAATATCGTTAGAAGCTTCCGTTCTTTCAATTTTTTCCAAAGTAAATGACAAAACGACCTTATCCTGTTTAGAAAGCCAATTCAAATCCAAAGCCGGACTAAATCGCTGGTTAACGGGCGGCAATTGACAGGGATCACCAACGAAAATAATTTTGTTTTTATTTACAACTTCAAAAAAGTCATTCAGCAAAATGCCTGAACCAAATTGTGCGAATAAAACATCCCTTGATAAATCCCCTGACAGCATCGAAGCCTCATCTACAATGTATAACTGCTTCTCCTTATCCGGAAGACGGGTGGTAAATTGCAGACTCATTTGTCCATTGTTATCAACTTCAGACCTATTTTCCAGCATTTTATCATCAATACCATCAACTTTACTGAAATGATATAATTCGCTATGAACAGTTTTTGCAGAAAACCCGGTTTTACCTTTCAATACTGATGCAGCCCTTCCTGTTGATGCCAATAAACAAAAAGATTGCCGGTTGTCAGAAAGCCATTGACCTAATTGCTGCATCAAAAAAGTTTTCCCGGTACCTGCATACCCCTTAAGAACAAAAACATTAGCCGATGGGAGGTTCAGAAATTTTTGAATAGCTTTAAATGCTGATTTTTGTTCTTCGTTTAACGCTGGCCTGGTAGTCATTTTAGCTAATATACGGAATACATCAACTTTGATAATTATAATATGAGCTGATTTATATTTGTCTTAGTTCACTTACAAATCTCTGACAAACCGCTTCATTGCCGCACCCGGATCAGCGTTTCTCATAAAATTCTCGCCGATAAGAAACCCATTAAAACCAGCCTTTTTTAGTTGTTTGATCGTTTCAGGATCGCTTATGGCACTTTCCGATATCTTTAAAAATTCGGCAGGAATGTGTTCGGCTAATTGGTAAGAGGTTTCAACCGATACGGTAAAATCGGCCAGGTTGCGGTTGTTTACGCCGATGGCATCCAGGTTGAAGTTGATGCTGCGCTGCAGTTCCTCCAGGTTATGCACTTCCAACAATACATTTAATCCAAGACTTTTTGCAAATGAAGCCAGTTGCTGTATTTCGGCGGGGGTCAATATGGCAGCGATCAATAAAATGATATCTGCACCCAGTGATTTTGCCTCGATCACCTGGTACTCGTCGATCATAAAATCTTTACGCAAAATAGGAATCGAATTAACCCGGCGAGCCTGTGCAAGATCGGTTTTTCTACCCATAAAAAACTGCCTGTCGGTCAGCACCGAAAGTGCCGAAGCTCCTGCCGAAGCATAAGCAGTAGTCACCTCTTTTACAGATACCTGGTCGTTAATAATTCCCTTTGAGGGCGATTTCCGTTTAAACTCAGCAATGATGCCGGTACGGTTTTCATCCAACAAAAAATCCCTGAACGGCAGCACATCCCTGTGAAAAAATTCCGACTCTTCCAGACTGGTATAGGACACGTGTTTTTTTGCCGTTTGTACTTCTGTTTTTTTATGCGCTACAATTTTATCAAGTATATTCATAAACCCCCTGACCCTTTTTGATTTGCAATAATATCAAACTTTAACGAAATGGGTTGAGGATTTCTCAACTCCCCCTTCAGAAGGCCCGGGGGTTAACCAGTTCTGCATTATTTCCCTGCCATATTCGGTCAGTACCGATTCCGGATGGAACTGCACACCACGCACATCATACTGCTTATGCCTTAATGCCATGATGCTATTGTCCTTTTCATCAGTAGCGGTAATTGTCAGATCAGCCGGAAAACCCGTTTCAGCCACCACCCAGGAGTGATACCTTCCTACTTTAAAACTTTGCGGCAGGCCGGCAAATAATTTCTCCTGCGTATCGGTTACTTTTATCGGCGTGGCAATACCATGCATCGGGCGACTTAAATTATACAACCTGCCGCCGAATACTTCAGCAATAGCCTGTTGTCCTAAACAAACCCCGAATATACTCTTTGTGGGTGCATATTTTTCTATCACCTGCAAAAGCAAACCTGCCTCTGAAGGAATGCCCGGCCCCGGCGAGAGGATGATATGACTAAAGGCATCTACATCATCCAGGTTAAATTTATCATTTCTCCATACCTGGCACTGCAAACCGATCTCATTTACCAAATGCACCAGGTTATAGGTGAAAGAATCGTAATTGTCTATTATTAATATCTTGCTCATTTTACATTTATTTAACTCATCTCTGTTCACTGATCGCCACCCTATAATTCCTCAGCCATTTCAATCGCTTTTCTTAAGGCTGCTATTTTGTTATCTACTTCCTTTAACTCGCTGAGCGGGTCGGAGTCGGCTACGATGCCTGCCCCTGCCTGGTAATGCAGCGTATTATTTTTGCTCAGGAACGACCGTATCATTATTGCATGATTAAAATCTCCGTTGAAGCCTAAGAAACCTATCGCACCGCTGTAAAAGCTGCGTTTGCTTTTTTCATTTTCATCGATAAGCTCCATCGCCCGGTATTTTGGGGCACCGCTGAGCGTACCGGCGGGAAAAGTGTCGGCAACAATTTTGAATGAGGGCACACCGGGGCGAAGCTTACCGCTTACATGCGAGACCAGGTGGATCAGGTGCGAGTAATACTGCACCTCCTTGAAGGCTTTTACTTCAACCTGCTCACAATGGCGGCTAAGATCGTTACGTGCAAGGTCGACCAGCATCACGTGTTCGGCTGATTCTTTAGGATCATTTTCCAGCTGACGGGCAATTTCGGCGTCTTTTATATCATCGCCGCTGCGTTTAAATGTTCCGGCTATGGGGAATATGCTGGCCACCCGATTCTTTATGGTGATCTGTGCCTCGGGCGATGAACCGAATATCCTGAAATCGCCATAATCAAAATAAAATAAATAAGGCGATGGGTTGATCGAACGCAATGCGCGGTACACATTAAACTCATCCCCAAGAAATTTCCTCGAAAATGGCCTTGAGGGAACAATCTGAAATACATCACCCCGAAAGATGTGCTGTTTCATTTTCTCTACCACAGCCATAAAATCCTCATTGGCGAGGCTCGATTGTTCTTCACCATTACTTTGAAAATGATATTCGGGGAAGTTTTTGTTCTTGATCAGGTATTCCATCTTCTCGATACTACCATCTTCCGACTGATCATCTGTTTGGTTGCGGAAAATATACAGTTCGTTTTTAAAATGATCTATAGTGATAATGTAGCGGTAAATATGATACTGCATTACAGGTATCTTCCTGGTATCATCGCTGCTCTGCTTTAGTTTAATCGTTTCAAAATGTTCAACCGCTTCATGGGTGAAGTAGCCGAATAAACCGTTGGATATGATCTTGGTCGGATTGTCCGTCACCTGGAAATCATCGAGAAATTTACTGATCTGTTCAACCAGCTCGAAAGTACCAGGCTCCTGGATTTCGGTGCTCCCATCGGGATAACTCTTTTTCAGTTGCCCGTCGATAAGCGTTAATCCGCCGATAGGTTCGCAGCAAACGTAGCTCATGCTGTTTTCACGGCTATGATAGTCGGAACTTTCCAACAGAAGCGAATTGGGGAAAACATCCCGTAAACGCAAGTAAATACTCACCGGCGTAGTGGTATCGGCCAATAGTTTTTTAGAAGTAGTTGTTATCTTGTATCGTTTCATTTCTATTTTAAAAAAGCATTATAAATACAAAACCCGACGTTGGTTGGCGCCGGGTTTATATTAGGTTTACAATTGATTAGTAATTTCATCTCAAGAGCATATCCGGCTGCCAGTTTTCATGGTGCCACCAGCTATTGTTCTTGTTGTTTTTAATCATCGCGGTCACAAATTTATAAAGAAAATTGAATTACCAAATTTTTCATTAAAATAAATTGTTTTTTTTAGTGGCACTGAAGCTTTTATGAGCGATTTTGTCTTGTTTTTGGGGCAGCTCATAAGGGTTTTACAAAAAATTATTATTTTAAGACATTCCGAGCAAGCTCCTATTACTCAACATAATAGTGGCAATAATGATCAGAAGTGCGGCCGTATAGTAAATAGCAATAGATTGATGTTTGCCTGCCGGCGTCATATTTTTTTTCGATTTGCCATGCCCGATAGTAACTAAAATAATGGCGATGATCATGGCCGTTAAATGCTCAACCGTCCAATAGCGGGTATCGGCTTGTTTCATGGTCTGACTGCCAAACTGTACCAACGGGCTCAAAAAGTACAATACCAATCCAATAAGTAATTGGGTATGCATTGAGATCAGCGCAAACAGGTTCAGTTTTCGGTTAGCCTCAGTGTAAGGTTGTTTGCCAAGCCAGCGCAGCCAGGCACTGGCAATAGCCAGAAGAACCAATAAAAATACGACGTATCTGAATCCGGAATGAAGGTGCAGGAAAAAGCTGTATGCGTTCATAAGTTAAAAATTTCAACGAATATAATAAATACTTGCCGTTTCAATATTTTTTAAAAGCCCCCGGGCGCTACGGAAAACTAAACTTCCCCATTAGCACCGCTGGGTTATTGCCGATCTTAATGGGTTGGCCGGACAATGCCTCGTTACCCAGCAGGGCAAACAGGATGGCTTCCTTTGCATCGGGGTTGATGCCCAGGCTGCCGGTATCGGACAGGGTGGCATTGGGTAGTACCTGTTTTAGGTAGGTCATTACAAAATAGTTCTTCGCCCCGCCACCGCTGGCAAAGATCCGGCAGCCGGCCGGAAGATTTGCCAGGATAAAATCAGCAATGGTTTTGGCAGTAAAGGCGCTTAGTGTGCAGATGATATCTTGGGCGCTGATATCTTGGGTAGCCGATTGCTGCCGGGCATCCTGTACATAGCTCAGATTGAATAATTCCGGCCCTGTAGTCTTTGGCGCTTTTTCTTTGAAAAAAGGATGATCAAGCAGTGCGTCCAATAATTCATCATTTACCAAACCCGATAAGGCAATCGCAGAATCCTTGTCATAGGGCTTATCAAAATATTCCCGGCAGGCAGCATCAATCAATGTATTGCCCGGGCCGATATCCGTGCATACCACTTTGTTACGGTCGCCATCGGCAGGCAGGTAAGTAAGATTTGCGATGCCGCCTATATTTAATAATATCCGGTCTTCTCCCTGCTTAGCGCCTAATAATACGTCACCGTATAGGGCTAACGGCGCACCCTCTCCGCCGGCAGCAAGGTGTTTCTGCCTGAAATCGCTGATGGTTAAAATACCGGTCTTAACAGCCAGATGGTCGCCATCCCCTATCTGCAGCGTAGCGTTGGGATAACCGGTCTGCTGATGCAGGCGTTTGGGCGCATGGTAAATGGTTTGGCCATGACTGGCGATAAAATCAATTCCGCCGGGATTAATATTCCATCCAGCAAGCGCTTCCAGTATCAATTGCGCATGAAAAGTGCCTATAGCAGCATTTAACAGCGTGACCTTTTCCAGATCAACCAATCTGCGGGAAAATACTTCGTGTACTTCCTGCCTGAAATGATCAGGGTAAGGACTGGTTGTAAACTCAAGCAGCTCAAATCGGGTATCCAATCCATTGCCCTTAAACCTGCACAAAGCAATATCCAGCCCATCAAGCGATGTGCCGGACATCAGCCCAATACCCAATTTCTCACTCTTTTGGGCGATGCGGAACAGGTTTTCCAGGTTTTGGTTAAATACAGGCATTGGCTATTAAAACTTAAAATGAATTTAGCTTTCTATAAGCAAACATATCTAATATATTTGTTTAAAACCCAGGTATACATCAATTTTAAACCTTCACATGGCCCGATTAAATTTATTGGAAGAGACCCGGTACGAAAAGCTGCCGGTCAGTGTTTTTGCAGATCAAAAAGAAGCCTCGCTTTCGGTAGCCAGGCGCATAGCCGAGCTGATCCGTGCCAAACA
>JAQBOV010000089.1 GCA_028287895.1 Mucilaginibacter sp.
GCCGTTTACAATAAAATTAGCGCCATTGGTCATTTTTATGGTAACACCTTTTTGAATGAGTAGGGTATCGCCTGCATTTATAGTAATATCGCCGCCTACAGTATAGGTTTGGCCGGCAAGCATGGTGCCTTTATAGTTGCCGCCCGGCAGGGTACCTGAGTTACTGATTGGTTTTCCAATCTGAACCAGTGGTGCTGATACCACTACCTTATCATTTTTTTTGCTGCAGGCAGCAAGGGCAAAAAACGAAAGGCACAATGAAACGATTTTTAGTTTTTTCATGATCGATGAATGATTAATTTATGATTGCTTTTATTTATTGTTTATTAAAGAATTAAAATTTGAACCGGAAGCCCAGGTTATAGCGGGCGTAATACTGATCATACTGCACGGTGGTATGACTGGGGCTTTCCTGGTGAGGGTATTTCAAAATTCCCGTGTAGTTATTGGTGTTATTTTGCTTGATGAATAATTCGTAGGGGGTATTTAAAATATTGTTAACTTTCACAAAAAAGATATAATGCCTGCCAAATTCCTTTTGCGCAGAAAAATCAAGATAAGTAGAGGCTTTTTCCCAGGTATCAAGCCCGTAATATTGTGAAACAGCCGCTATCCTTTCGCCGGTGTATGCCAAGGACAACTGGGCATCTAATCCATGTTTCTGATCTTTATATAATAATGAGAAATTACCGATATTGGCCGCCTGGCCCTGTAATGGCCTGGTTTGATTACGGCTGGTAACTCCCTCATTTTGGACATCTATGCTCTTTGAAGTAGTAATTTGTGATTGTGTATAGGTATAATTGACCGATACGCCGATATTCCCAAAGAATTTTTTCGCGACAAATTCTGCCCCGTAATTCCGGGCATTACCCAGGTTCTCAGGCTCCAGGAATAAGGCGGCTCCTTTTGTACCCGGGCTCAGTACCTTTTCAATTGGATTAATCAGGTTTTTATAAAATCCTCCTGCCATAAATTCATCAAAGACGCCGGGGAAAAACTCATACCTTAAATCGTAATTATCTATAACCGTATGTTGTAAATAAGGATTTCCTATAGTTTCATAGGGCTCATCAACTGTTTGATCGGGATAAGGAATGACATCAGCAAATGCCGGCCTCAAAACTGACTGGAAATAAGATGCCCTGATTGCCTGGTTGTCGCTCAATGCATATTTCGCATTGATGCTTGGTAAATAATCAGTATAGGTAATGGTTGCCGTTTTTCCGGCAAATGTTGCAGGTAAATTAGAATAGTAATATTGATAGGTGTTCTCGGCCCTTAATCCAAATAAAACATCTAAGTGATCGCTGATAAAATATTTTAACATGCCATAAGCAGATTTTATATTTTCAGTAAAGGTGTATACTCCCGGATCACTATAGGATGAACCACGCGCGTAGTCGGGCGAATTAAATTGGAAAGTTGAAGCGGGAATAGAAACATACACCTCATCCGAAGTAGGTGAACCCGCGTCAGAACCATGGTTCAGGTTATAACTGTCAACAAAATTATCCCTTGTTTTATGCCTGTACATACCGCCTGCGGAAAATAAAGCTTTGCGGCCAAAAATTTTAGTATCGTAGTGCAGGTTTAAATATCCCGAAATATCCTTATCTGTATTATGCGTCCATACTCTTGATTCATCACCTACCAGCACCGGTCCGGTCACTATGCTTGGAGCCACATAAGTTGAACTGCCGGGATTGCCAGGTGTAGGCTCATTTGTACCACCAGGGCCGGGACTGGTATTATAAGATGTTTTAAACTCGGCAATATCAGGTTGATGGTGGGTAGCTTCTGAATTTGCCAAAAGCCAATCCAGAGAAAATGCTTTGGTTATTTTATGTTTGCCTTTTAACGTAACATTATAAATATTTTGCAGGTCAGTCCTCGTTTCTGTCAAATTATCAATCCCATTGGTATAATGATAACCCCGGTAGGAATATCCCCCATAAACAAAGTTTTGAGTCTGGCGTACCCGGTGTTCATCTAATTGTAAATAGGTGCCGAATAAATTAATCGTATTGTTAGCGTTGATCTTGTAATCGATTGATGCAACGGTACCTAACCGGCTGAGCTGTGATGAATACTGCCGGTTATAAGCGCTTTGGAAATAGGTTTCCTCATTTGGGGTGTTAATATTCGGACTTGGGCCTACGGTATTTTCCTGTACGACAACAAAACTATTATTACCCTGATAAGAATTTTGATAGGTTCCCGAAAAAAGAACCCCTAATTTGTTATTCAAAAAACGATCGCCTATCGTTAAACTGGCATTTGCATTTGGAGGTGCATTTCTCGTTTTGGTCAGCAGATTTTGATAGGGAAAGTCACTGATTGATGCATAACCAAGCGGCGGCAATAATTCGCCCGGGGCCCGGCTATGTACGGTGCTTGAATTAAAACTGCTGAAACCCCTGTCAAAAAACAACTGGCTATAGCCTGTGCCAAAATTTCCTTCGATTTTCAATTTATCGGGTGCGGTTTTCATCACCAGGTTAATCACACCGCCCGAAGCATCTGCCTCCATATCTGGTGTAAGTGATTTGGAAACTTCAATCCGTTCGACCAATTCTGCGGGGAAAATATCTAAAGGAACATACCTGTTTTTATTATCGGGACTGGGGATTTTAATACCGTTAATTAAAACAGTATTGTATTGTTTATCCATTCCCCGGATAATTACATGCTGTGCATCACCGGTATTACTCCTGTCGATAGAAATTCCGGATACCCGGCTTAGTACATTGGAGACCAGCACATCCGGAGAAATTGCAATTGAACTGGCAGAAACAATGTTTAATGTATTGTTGGCATTTTTTTCAACACTTCTGGCGAAATTATCGCTTTCTTTACTGGCATGCTCGGTAACCTTTACTTCGCCAAGCGCGGTCGAATTATCAACCATTGCAATATTTAAAACAGCTATCTTATCTTGTGTTACATCCACGGTATATTCTTTAGTGGTGTTATATCCCACATACCTTACCTGTAACTTATAATTTCCGGCGGGTACATCCTTAAACTGATAAGTGCCATCCAGCTTAACGGTGGTATTCAGATTGGTAGTACCCTGTTCGATATGAACGGTGGCACCGATTAGCGGATCTCCGTTTTTTGAATCTGAAACTTTACCCTTAATTGTCTGGGCACTTACATTTGTACTGAAGCAAATAAGCAATACAGCTGCGCAAAGCAGTCTTTTAAAGATTATCGGAAAGGAACAACGGAGGGAAAAGAGGGCAAAAAGGGTAGAAATCTGTTTCATCAAAGCACACTATTTTGCGCAAAGAAACCTTTTCAATTCTGTATAAAATCTGAATTTTCCGCTTTGTCAAATTTCTTAACCAAATGATTTTTTTGATTTAACATTGGCCTTTTTAACAGCGGTGATCGGCCCGGAAAACAAACATTTTTTTAACATGATAAACAACAAAGTTAATATGCTGTGCAAATAAAGGATTGTTTGCCCAGATGAAATCCGGGGAAAAATGAGGGATTAAAAACCAAATAAGTTAACGATACGAGGCGGGTAAAGTTCAATCTCAAGTACCCATCCCCAATTGAGCGTGTTACTCAACAGTAACGGTCAATCCCTCCTGTTGTAAGATTTTACGGTAGATCTCCATTTCTGTAAATGAACCTTCCAGTACAGCGCATTTACCCTCATTGTGTACCTTCCATGCTATCTTTTCGGCTTGTACTTCTGAATAATCCAGATATTTCATCATACAAAAGATCACATGATCAAAAGAATTAATATCATCATTCCATAAAATAAGCCGGCGCATTTCCTTGAGGCTGGTGAGCAGTTCTTCAAGGGTGAGGGTTTCTTCCTGTACTTCTGTTGGCATATGTAATGACAAATTTACCTAAAATCAGCAATAAAAAAGGTAAAATGATGTTTACACAACTAAAAAACAGGTAATATTTATCACAGTTAAACCATGAACAAACTTTTCACCCGCTGCATTGGCATTTGCACTACTCAATTGGCTATTGCAAGTTTATGTTATGCACAAAGTAAAACCGTATCCAACAAATTGCAAGCCCCGCCATCCAATATTACTATTGATGGTGACCTGAAAGAATGGGGAGACAGCCTGCGATATTATAATAAGGATAAACAACTCAATTACAGCCTGGCCAATGACCAGGATAACCTGTACATGGCGATCCGCATAAATGACCGTAGCGAGCAGATCAGGGTATTAAAGGCGGGGCTGACCCTTAGTGTTGACACCCGCGGAAAGAAAAAAGAAAGCTTTAGCATCACTTTCCCTGTTGGGGATCTGAGCCAGAACGATCCGGCGCAACCTTCTGATAACCTGCAGGGAAATATAACACAGGAAGACCGTGACGAACTAATGAAAGCGCGCCTGACCAAACTGCGGGAGATCAGGATATCGGGTTTTAAAGATATTGAAGGAGAGACCATCACCACCTCTAATACTTATGGAATTCAAACTGCCATAGATTATGATAAAGATGGTTACCTGGTTTATGAAGCCGCTATACCTTTAAAGTTTTTCCATGCCGATGACCTGACAAAAAATGAGTGGGCCTTTAATTTTAAAATAAACGGGATCACAAGGCCGGGGCAAAATAAAGGAGGTGCAGAGCAAGACGGACCGGGCCGGGCAGGCGGCGGCGGCGGAATGGGCGGCGGCAGAGGCGGCAGAGGTGGTGGCGGTGGCGGAATGGGCGGCGGTCGCGGCGGACAACGTATGGGCGGCGGTGGCACTACTGACCATAGCGAGCTATCCAAATCAGTGGATTTTTGGGAGAAATTCTATCTGACAAAATAAAGCGATCAGCTGAGCGCGAACGCTCAATAATGGTATCAAATCAGTAAAATGCTTAATTGATGCAATTATTGAGCAAGCCTCTGCCCCAATTTTCAAAAGCCTTCCCATCAAATCCGGTAATTTTGGAAGTCAGATTTTGCCGGATTCCAAAGTGTTTTGCCCGCCAGTAACGGTTTGTTTTAAGGGCTTGTGATGATTACACTGATTTTTGTTTAATCAGTGTAATCAATCAAATCAGCCTAAAGCTGTGATCAAAATTCAGCATTCTTTGGAAACCTCGGGAAAGGTATCACATCCCTGATATTACCCATACCGGTAACAAACTGCACCATACGTTCAAAGCCCAATCCAAAACCGGCATGCGGACAAGCGCCGAAACGGCGGGTATCCAGGTACCACCATAGCTCATCTTTTGGTATGCCCATTTCGTCCATGCGCTGTTCCAGTTTTTCCAGGCGCTCTTCACGCTGTGAGCCGCCCACCATTTCGCCGATGCCCGGGAAAAGGATATCCATTGCCCGTACGGTTTCGTGTCCGTTAGCATCTGGCTCGTTCTGGCGCATGTAAAATGCTTTTATGGCCTTAGGATAATCAGTCAGGATCACCGGTTTTTTAAAGTGCTTTTCGACTAAATATCGCTCATGCTCCGATTGTAAATCAGTTCCCCATCCTTCAACCGGGTACTGGAATTTCTTCTTTTTATTCGGAGCCGATTCTATTAAGATATTAATAGCTTCGGTATAGGTCAGGCGTTGGAAGTCATTATCCAAACAGAACTGCAGCTTTTCCAGTAAGGTCATATCAGACCGTTCCTGCTGCGGTTTTTGCTTCTCTTCTTCGGCCAAACGCTGGGTTAAAAATTCAATATCTTCGGCATTGTGTTTCAAAACATATGCGATCAGATATTTCAATAGCTCTTCGGCCAGGTTCATGTTATCTTCCAGATCGTAAAAAGCCATCTCGGGCTCTATCATCCAAAACTCAGCCAGGTGACGCGTGGTATTGGAATTTTCAGCCCTGAAAGTTGGTCCGAAGGTATAAATATCGCTCAATGCCATGGCGCCCAATTCGCCTTCGAGCTGTCCGGAAACGGTGAGGTTAGTTGCCCTGCCAAAAAAATCCTGTTTGAAATCGATCTCCCCGTTTTCTATTTTTGGCGGATTAGCCAGGTCGAAATTAGTTACATGGAAAGTTTCGCCGGCACCTTCAGCATCTGAGGCGGTAATAATTGGCGTATGCAGGTAAACAAAACCGCGTTCCTGGAAAAAGGTATGCACCGCAAATGACAGGCTGTTACGCACACGAAATATTGCTCCGAAAGTATTGGTGCGGAAACGTAAGTGTGCTATTTCGCGCAGAAACTCCAGGCTATGTTTTTTAGGTTGCAGCGGGTACTTTTCGGGATCGCTGTCGCCCAATATTTCAATTTCTTTGGCTTTCACTTCTACTTTTTGGCCCTTCCCTAATGATGCAACCAATTGCCCCACCACGCTGATGGCAGCGCCTGTGGTCAGGCGTTTAAGTAAGTTGGGATCAGTATTTTCGAAATCAACCACCACCTGGATATTGTTATTGGTCGAACCATCATTTAAGGCAATAAACTGGTTATTGCGAAAGGTGCGTACCCATCCTTTAACCGTTACTTCAATATTGGTTTGTTCGCTTTCCAGTAGTGCTTTGATCTTTATCCGCTGACTCATAAAAAAATATATTTTGAGGCGCAAAAATACAATTAATTGATGTTTGTCTGAACCCGAATTTTCAGAATTTGGGAATTAACAGAATGAAAGACACCCTATTGCTTTTATTAAGGGGCTGTGAAAATTCTTTAATTCAATAAATTGCGGTTCTGATAATTTTCTATTTGCTAAGTTTGCTTCTAATGAATCCGAAAGCGAGCCTTATTATTGGTATTATCTGTATTTCCTTTTCTCCAATATTTGTAAAGCTTGCTGTTGCGCCGCCTGTCACCGCAGGATTTTATCGCATTTTCATCGCCTGGCTATTGCTGGCGCCTTATTGTATTTATAAAAAGCAACTAAGGATATGCCGCAAAGATCTCCTCATTGCCTTAATAGGCGGGGTGGTTTTCGGTGCCGATATTGCCGTATGGAACTTCTCGCTTGTAAAAATAAGCGCTACTATATCTACACTGGTGGCTAATTTAGCGCCCGTTTGGGTGGGTTTATTAAGCTTTCTCCTCCTGCGGAAACGATCAGGTGTTTTATTCTGGGTGGGTACCTGGGTCGCTGTTTTGGGGATGATCGTATTGGTAGGTTATCAAAATATCCTGCATCTTCAATTTAATATTGGCCTGGTATATGCCTTGATTGCCAGCTTGTTTTATGCCATTTATATTATGATCACCAAAGGTATTTTGCGTAAAATAAGTACGATCACTTTTATGTTTTATAATATGCTTGGCGCATCGGTTTTTTTGCTGCTGATCTGCAGTTTTCAGCATGATGAGCTTGTCCATTTCCCGACCTCAACCTGGTTGTGTCTACTGGGAATGGGTTTAATTTGTCAATTGGCAGGATGGATCACTATTAATTATTCGCTCCATCACCTGGAGGCTACCAAAGTTTCCATCGCCCTGCTCGGTCAAACCGTTTTGGCAAGTTTTTGGGCCATGCTTTTATTGAGTGAAAAGCTTGAGTTTAAGGAAATAATAGGCAGTGTTATCGTTTTGGCCGGTATTAGCTTTACATTTTTGAAGCGCGGTCAAACAAATAAAATTGTAAATTAACCAATCAGTTTAAAGCAAATTGATGATTTGCTATACATTTGTATTTTTAAAAAATGATCACCAAACCCACCATTGACCGCATAATGGAAGCCATCGACATCGTTGAGGTGGTGGGAGAGTTCGTGCAGTTGAAAAAGCGCGGGGCCAACTATGTTGGTTTATCGCCCTTTGCCAATGAGCGTACGCCGTCATTTACAGTTTCGCCGGCAAAGGGCATTTTTAAAGACTTTTCATCAGGCAAAGGCGGCTCGGCGGTTACTTTTTTGATGGAACTTGAAAAGTTCAGCTATCCGGAAGCCTTAAAATGGCTGGCCAAAAAATACGGCATCGAGGTTGAGGAGACTGTTGAGGCGTCAGAAAATAAGGAAGAAGAAAACCACCGCGAAAGCTTAATGATCGTTAGCACCTATGCGGCTAAATTTTTTCAAGAAAGCTTGCTGGAAACGGATGAGGGCAAAAACATCGGTTTAAGTTATTTTAAAGAGCGTGGTTTTAGCAACGATACGATAAAGAAATTTGAGCTGGGCTATTCACCCGACCAGTGGGAAGCTTTTACGGGCAGAGCATTACAGGAAAGTTATCAGCAAGAATTTTTAGTGGAAAGCGGGCTGTCAGTTAAGCGCGAGAATGGCACGCTGTATGACCGTTATCGCGGCAGGGTAATGTTCCCGATACATGGTTTTACGGGCCGTGTGATCGCCTTTGGGGGCAGGACGCTTAAGACTGACAAGAACGTACCCAAATATGTCAACTCGCCGGAATCGGAGATCTATCATAAATCCAATGTATTATACGGCCTTTATTTTGCTAAAAAAGCGATAAGGGATGAGGATAATTGCTATTTGGTTGAAGGTTATGCGGATGTGCTTTCAGTTCACCAGGCTGGGATAGAGAATGTGGTGGCTTCCTCCGGTACTTCATTGACGGTCGAGCAGATCAGGCTGATAGGACGATTTACAAAGAATATTACCATTTTGTATGATGGGGATGCCGCCGGCATAAAGGCCTCGTTAAGGGGTTTGGATATGATACTGGAAGAGGGGCTTAATGTAAAGGTGGTGCTTTTTCCGGATGGGCATGATCCTGATTCGTATGTGAGGAACGTTGGGACTAATGCCTTCAAAACTTACATCGACAAAAACCGCAAGGACTTTATATTATATAAAACCGATATCCTGCTTAAAGAGGCGGGTACCGATCCGATAAAAAGGGCTGATGTGATAAGGGAAGTAGTAGAAAGTATTGCAAAAATACCTGATTCCATTAAAGCATCGGTGTTCATAAAGGATTGCAGCCATTTATTACAGATAGATGAACGGGCATTGCTTTCGGAGCTGAATAAGATGCGCATGGCTAAATCCAGAAAGGATGCCCAGCAGCAAATTTCAAAACAGGCCGAAACAGTTTATCCTGCATCTGGCGAAGAATTACCGCCCGAAAAATCGGTTAAAGAAGATTTCAGCCAGGAAAAAGAAATTATCAGGTTGCTTTTATTATACGGAAGCAAAATGATCGACTGGGACGGGATTGCCAATACCTATATCGGGCCATTTATGATTGCTGAACTGGGAGATGTGGAATTTGAGCATTCACCCAGCAAAAAGTTTATAGAACTGTACAGTAAGGAAGTGGAAAATGGAGTTTTGCCCGAGGATCAATTTTTTATCCATTATCCTGATAAGGAAATTGTCGATCTTGCCGTTACTTTATTGGCAACTAAATACACCCTGAGCGAAAACTGGTACGAGATGCACAAGATATTGGTGCCGGATGAGCAGGTGAATATGAAAGCTACTATTTTAGGTGCGATATTCCATTTGAAAAAGCATAAGGTGGGTAAGATATTGGATAATCTCCGCACCGAATTGCAAAAGGTCGAAGGGGAGGCCGATACCGAAATATTGCTTACCCAGTACATGCAAATGAAAAAGGTGGAAAAAAGTATTTCAGATTATTTAGGCTCGGTAATTATTAAGTAATGGTGCTGCACCCGGCCTGAGCCGTAAAGGCGAAAGCCTGGCTAAACATTTTTGGAGAGCTCGGGTTACGAAATACCTGATCAGAACCGGACGTATGGCAAAACCGAGACGCCTGGTTGCTTATAAGTACCGCCTGATCATATTTGCTGAAGTGAAAAAATGCTAACGATACATTAAAACATATTGAAGATGCTTTTTGGCCATCTTCTGCTTAATTTATGAAAAACAACTTCATTCTGCCTTTAATAGCGATACCCGCGTTGATTTTTAGCTGTAATAAAAATAATAAACAGGAAGCCGCCTTGGCATTAAGTCCGGAAGCCGGTGCCAGTTACAAACAAGGACAGCACGTCGCCATTAAACTAAGTTATCCTGCCGATCTGAAACCGGATTCCATCGTGTATCTGCTTGATTCGGCCATATTTGCTTCCAAAAAGGATTCATCAATCATCTCTCTAAAAACAGATACTTTGCCATTAGGGCCAAGAGCAATTACCGCAAAACTATATCAGGGTGGTAAAAGCCAGGATATAACCACGAACATTGTTTTACTGGCTGCCAAAGCTCCTGAGCAATATACTTATAGGGTTGAAAAAGTATATCCTCATGATACCAGTTCATACACCGAAGGATTATTATATCAGGATGGATACTTATATGAAAGTACCGGGCAGCCTGGTCATTCAGTCTTGCGGAAAGTAAATCTTTCAACCGGTAAAGCTGTTCAGGAAGCAAAGCTGGATACACAATATTTTGGGGAAGGCAGCGCCATAATAGGTAACAAAATAATAATGCTTACCTATAAGGATCCGCGAGTGGTCTTTGTGTTTGATAAAAATACTTTTAAATTGTTAAATACCTTTCCATATCATGTAGGTGTAGAAGGTTGGGGCCTGACCTTTGATGGTAAAAAACTCTATACTGACGATAGTACTAACAGGATATGGTTTTTAGATAAAGATACCTATCGTCAGACGGGTTATATTGACGTATATGATAATAAGGGCCCTATAGATAGCATTAATGAACTGGAGTATATCGATGGTAAATTATATGCCAATATCTGGGAAACCAATAATATTATAGTAATCGACCCTAAAACCGGGGCCGTATTAGAAAAAATAGATTTGACGGATCTTTATCCTCAAAGTAAAAGAACCCTTACTGCCGATGTATTGAACGGTATTGCTTGGGATGCCCAAGGCAAGCGACTTTTCGTAACCGGCAAGAAATGGCCACACCTATATCAGGTGAAATTCATTAAAAAATAGTTTGCGGTTCCGGTGGGCAGTTTGCAGCTTTTAATCACTGCAGCAAGCTGCCAACTGATTCTACCTCCATGCCTTATACTGATTAATCAACCCGTTTGTTGATGAATCATGGCTGCTTACCTCATCATTATTGTTTAACTCGGGTAATATTTTACCGGCTAATTGCTTGCCTAATTCAACGCCCCATTGATCAAAGCTGTAGATGTTCCAGATAATACCCTGCACAAAAATTTTATGCTCATACATCGCGATCAGCGAACCTAAAGTGCGGGGAGTGATCTTTTTTACCAGGATGGAGTTAGTTGGCCGGTTGCCTTCAAATTCTTTAAATGGCGCCAATGTTTCTATTTCCTCGTCTGATTTGCCCGATGCTTTTAATTCGGCTACAACTTCCTCTCTTGTTTTGCCGTTCATCAAAGCCTCAGTCTGTGCAAAAAAGTTTGACAGCAGCATCTGATGATGCTCGCCAAGCGGATTATGTGAGTGTGCGGGGGCAATAAAATCACATGGGATCAGTTTGGTCCCCTGATGTATCAGCTGATAGAAAGCATGTTGCCCGTTGGTGCCCGGTTCACCCCAAATGATAGGGCCTGTCGAGTAATCTACTGATTGACCATTACGGTCCACGTGTTTGCCATTGCTCTCCATATCTCCCTGCTGAAAATAGGCCGCAAAACGATGCATGTATTGGTCGTACGGAAGTATGGCATTGGTTTCTGTCTCAAAGAAGTTATTGTACCATATCCCTACCAGCGCCAATATTACCGGCAGGTTTTGTTCAAGCTCCGTATTTTTAAAGTGCTGATCCATCTGGTGGGCGCCGGTTAAAAGCTCGGTAAAATTCTCAAAACCTATACTCAATACAATGGATAAACCAATGGCGCTCCATAAAGAGTAACGACCCCCAACCCAATCCCAAAACTCAAACATATTTTTGGTATCGATGCCAAATTGCTCAACGGCTTTAGCATTGGTTGATAGTGCTGCAAAATGTTTGGCAATATCTTTTTCAGCTGCGCCGCCTGCTATCGACCAATCCCTTGCACTGTGGGCATTGGCCATAGTTTCCTGTGTAGTAAAGGTTTTTGACGCAATCAGGAAAAGTGTGGTTTCCGGATTAAGCGGTTTTAATGTTTCAACAATATGAGTAGCATCCACATTGGAAACAAAATGAAGGTTAAGGTGATTTTTATAAGATTTTAGTGCCTCAGTAACCATTACAGGGCCCAGATCAGAACCGCCAATACCGATATTAACGACATCGGTAATCGCTTTTCCGCTAAATCCTTTCCACTGGCCCGAAATAATAGCTTCGCTGAATGTTTTCATCTGTTGCAGCACCCGGTTGACATCGGGCATCACATCCTGCCCATCTACATAAACGGGGCTATTGCTACGGTTGCGAAGTGCAATATGCAATACCGGTCTGTTTTCGGTTACATTGATCTTTTCGCCCGAGAACATTGCTTCGGCTGCATCTTTTACTCTACATTCTTTGGCAAGTTGTATTAATAAAGCGACGGTCTGCTCGTCGATGCGGTTTTTGGAGTAATCAAGCAGAATATCGTTAAATCGTGCAGAGAATTTATTAAACCGCTGATTATCAGATTTGAAAAGATCCTTCAGGCTTCTTGATGTGATATTAATGAAGTGATCGGCTAAATATTTATAAGCCTGTGTGGTGGTAAAATCAATATTTGGCAGCATAATTGAATGGTTTATACAAAAGTAGAATTAAATATTCAGGTGAATAACAAATAAATTTTAGTGTTTTTTCGATGACAATAAAACCTTTCGAGTGTTGAAATTACACCCGGTTTTAGTGTCAAAAACACACCGTTTCTCAGTGTTAAAATAACACGCTATACATAGTGTTTGTTTTACACTACAAAATTATTAAAATCTTAAATTTTTTTGATATTTTTTTTGAATCTTAAAACAATTAATTAATATCTTTGTCTCTATGGTAAATAAACATATCATTTGTCATCATTTTGTTAATCGCTAAAAGTAAATTTTTTTATGTTCGAAAAACTCTTTTTGCTTGTAAAAAATAACGCCGGAAAGGCTGTTATGGAAAACCCTGAAATACCTGAAAAGGACCGTGAAGCTGTTATCAACGAAGCATCCAGTTCGATTATTGAGGTTTTAAAGGGACAGATGGAATCCGGAAGATTAAAAGACCTGGTCAAATACTTTCAGTATCCTGACATTTATAAAAATCCTTTGATCAACAGTGTGGTTAACAAATTTGCCAATAAGCTGAACAGGTTTTATGGCATCGACCCTAAATCCGCCTTAACGACTGCAAATTCATTAATTCCGCCTGTGATGCTTGAACTGATCAAACAATCCAAAAGTGAGCAGAACAAAGAATTTGCTTTAAGTTCGTTCCTGTCAAAAATCAACGGAAACCGTGCTGATCTAAGTGGATTGGTCAATGAGATGATGGTTGCCTGAAGATCTACTACCTATAAAAACAGGTTCAGAGGGGCTGTAAATTAAATTTACAACCCCTCTGGCATTTTAGCTTCAATCCTTCTTCGGCGAGCAGAGGGACAAAAAAATACCCGATTATGATCGTTTTGAAATAAAGTCCTCTCCTTGGGAGAGATTATTCACTATGGTTTTATTTTTTTAAGTTCATGAGGGCTTTGCCGTTCAGGTGACTCTAAAACTTTCTATATTTGCGCTATGACTAAAGAACAGATCCAGGATTTGAGGGATAGAACAGCTTCCCTGAGGAGGCATCTTTGACATCGATAAAAAACTTGATGGCCTGCAAAAGGAACAGGAAATAACCGTGGGTCCCAGTTTCTGGGACAGCCCTAAGGAAGCCGAAAAAGTATTGGCTTCTATCAAGCTGAAAAAAGTCTGGACAGACGCTTTTCAAAAAGTGGTAGCTGTGGTTGAGGATACAGGAGTACTTCTTGAATTTTACCAGGCCGGTGATGCTACCGAAGCCGAAATGCAGGAGCAATTCAACGCAGCAACAAAAGCGGTTGAAGAACTGGAATTTAAAAATATGCTTTCCGCTGAAGAAGATCAGCTGAATGCCGTATTACAAATAACAGCAGGTGCGGGCGGTACCGAAAGTTGTGACTGGGCGGGTATGCTGATGCGCATGTATATTATGTGGGGCGAGAAGAATGGCTATAAGGTGACCGAGCAGGATTTCCAGGAAGGTGACGTAGCCGGGGTGAAAACGGTTACACTTCAAATTGAAGGTGATTTTGCCTACGGATACCTGAAAGGGGAAAACGGGGTACACCGATTGGTTCGCATCTCACCTTTTGATTCGAACGCCAAGCGCCATACCTCTTTTGCTTCGGTATATGTTTATCCATTGGTAGACGATACCATTGAGATCGATATCAACCCGGCAGATATTGAATTTGAAACCTTCCGTTCGGGCGGTGCAGGCGGACAGAATGTGAATAAGGTGGAAACCGCCGTGCGTTTGTATCACAAGCCATCAGGTATTATCATAAAAAACCAGGAATCGCGTTCACAGCTTCAGAATAAAGATAATGCCATCCGCCTGTTAAAATCGCAGTTATATGAGATCGAGATGCGCAAGCGCCAGGAGACCAGCAATGCTATTGAGGGCAATAAAAAGAAAATTGAATGGGGATCACAGATCAGAAATTATGTGCTGCATCCCTATAAATTAGTAAAAGACCTGCGTACCGATCACGAAACCTCAAATGCGAATGCGGTACTGGATGGCGAGCTGGATGAATTTTTAAAAGCCTACCTGATGGAATTTGGCGGGCCGAAGGGTTAAATTATATATTAAACATATGTTCAATCGTTTAACAGCCGTATTTATGCTGGCATTATTTTCTCCATTGCTTTATGGGCAACAACAAAAGCCAATTTTTTTATATCCTGATGGTGTTCCCAATTCAAAACACGCACCGGCTACTTATATAGAGAGGCGCGATGGCGACATTGTAAGTTTGGTAACAGCGCCTACTATTACACCTTATTTCCCGGCCAAGGATAAGGCTACCGGTACAGGGGTCATCATATTTCCGGGTGGAAGTTATATCAACCTGTCGATGAATAACGAAGGAGATGCAATTGCAAAGGAATTTAATAAGATAGGTGTTGCGGCATTTGTGGTAAAATACCGTTTGCCTGATGATGCTATTATGGTAGACAAAACCATTGGGCCATTGCAGGATGCGGAACGGGCGATTCAGATGGTCAGACAAAGAGCCACCGAATGGGGTGTCAATCCATCCAAAGTTGGTATTATCGGTTTTTCAGCAGGCGGGCACCTGGCCTCCACGCTGGAAACACATTTTGATAAAGTTGTTATCGACAATAAAGAAAACATCAGCTTAAAGCCAGATTTTGCGATACTGATCTATCCGGTAATCAGTTTTGGGCCTTTTGCACATAAATATTCGCGGGAGAACCTGGCCGGAAAAAACCCATCACCCGGAACTTTGGAATTGTATTCGAATGAAAAACAGGTGACCGCTAATACCCCGCCTACTTTTTTGATACATGCAGAAGATGACCAGGCAGTGCCAGTGCAAAATTCACTGCTGTTTTACGATGCTTTATTGAAGAATAAAGTTAAAGCAGAAATGCACCTTTTCCAGGCAGGCGGTCATGGGTTTGGATTAAATAATCCCAAAAGCAAGGATAAATGGTTTGACTGGGCTGCTAACTGGTTGAATGATAATGGGTTCTAGCAGCATTCCCCGGACCCCGGCAGGGCGACTTTTTTACTTTTTCTTATTGAGTTGGCATTGTAAGAAGGAAAGTCCTCCCTGCCGCGGAGGATTCAGGCGCGTTTACTCCAATATCTTCAGCAGTTCATTCAATTCAGCAACTTTTTCTGTTGATCCAAGGTTTTCATAAGCGCTGATCAGGTTACGCAGTACCCGCCTTACGATATCAGCGTTGGAGCAGGGTTCATAGAATTGTTTTTCGGATTTCAGGTTCAGCTGCTTTAAGAACATATCTACATCCCTGCGGCCGAAGATAAAACCCTTGTTAAAGGCATTAATATAGAATAAAATGCCGCCTTCAAACTCGCTTTCCTGCGTTTCATCTACATAAGCCAAAATAAAGTGCTGTGGCAGATTTACGCCATAAACCGGTATATCCAGTTTTTGCGCAATAATGGAGTAAATAATAGCGAGCGATATCTGATTGCCTTTTTTTATTTCTAATACCTGGTTTAGGTAGCTGTTTTGCGGGTCCTGGTGATTGGACGTATTGCCGCTAAAGCCATGAATATTATAAAACACATGATTGATAAGCTTCACCTGTTCAGCCGGGCTGCCATTATAGATCATCTGGAGCCAGATATCGCGCTTGATTGCTTCGATCTGGTTGATCACCTTTTGCTCATCCAGATCGGGATACTGGTATTTGTTGATCGTCAGTACGCCCTGCAGTAAATCAAATGCACCGCCCTGGTACCACAATTTTAAGTCTTCTTTCACTATGCCAAACTGTATCTCATGAACCAGGTCGGCAATACGTTCCTGCTGTATTGGATCAAAAGCTTGCTCCCATGCCGATTCGAGGTATTCTATTACCTCACTGCCATAGGAAATGAGCTTGTTGTGTATATGCTCAAATATTTCCTGGTCAGGATCATCGAGCAGGCGTATCAATGAATTTATCTCTATAGGATCTATCATACTTATATACAAATGCTAAAATACTAAACCTTTATCTATTTTTACGGCCATGATAAATTTTAGGTTCGCGAAAGATTATCTGCTGCACCGGCTAAGAGCAAAAAGCAGACATGGATTACATTCGCCTTTCGTTTACAGGCTTGTAGATGAAGTTATTTACGATTTTTCTGAAAAAAAAGTATACGCTCAAATTGAAAATATCCGGACTGAATTACTTTCTGACAATCAGATGATAGCTGTAACTGATCTGGGCGCAGGATCGCTGGTAAATAACAACCGGCAAAAGAAGGTTAGCGCTATTGCGCATAATGCCTTAAAGCCGCCCAGACTGGCACAATTACTTTACCGGTTGGTTAATGATTTGAAACCGCGAAATATAATAGAGCTGGGTACCTGTTTGGGCATCACCTCACTATATCTAAAAAATGCGGCTCCCGATGCGCTGCTGTTTACCCTTGAAGGATGCCCCCAAACCGCAGGTATAGCGGCAGGTGTTTTCAAAATGGCCAATACAGATGATATTAAACAAATCACCGGCAATTTTGATGATACACTGCCGGGTGTGATCAATGGCCTTGATCAGCTTGATTTTGTTTTTGTTGATGGTAATCATCAAAAAGAAGCAACCTTAAACTATTTTGAATGGTGCCTGCCGAAAGTGCACGAAAACACCTTATTGATATTCGATGATATTTACTGGAGCGAAGGCATGAAGGAAGCCTGGGACGTGATTAAATCCCACCCGCAGGTTACCGCTACTGTTGATTTGTTCTGGATCGGCTTGGTGTATTTTAAGAAAGGGCAGGTGAAAGAGAATTTTCTTGTGCGATTTTAGTAATGTGCAAATACGGGGATATACGCGTGTACAAGTGTACAAATAAATATTCAGCCCGGCAGCTGCACACGCATTCATGCGCAGATTGGTACATCAAAACGCCTGCCCCAATCCAATATAAAAACCACTTTCCCTGGCTTCGCCTGCCGGTTTTTGGCCAATGCCATAATCTGCACGGATGCTGAGGCCTTTTTCCGTATCAAAAAAGTAGCGCAAGCCGCACCCATAGTCCGGTTTAAGTGCTTTTAGGCTAAAGCCTGTATGGGCCACTTCGCCGGTGCCCGCAAAACCAACAATGCCAATACGGTTACTTAAGCGATAACGCAGTTCGGTTTGCCCTGCTATAAGATTCCGGTCGCGGTAGCGGCCGTTATAGTATCCCCGCATCATTTCATCACTTCCTAAAGCCGGCAGCAGGTAAAATGGCGAGCGTCCGCCGGTCAGACTTTGTTCCTGCACGTCAAATGCCAGTACCAGTTTTTTACCGAGCGGAAAAAATTGGGAATATTCTATATTAAAAAAGCCACCGGCATAGCTGTTATTGCCAAGTATGCCATGCATCAAATTGTAATAGCTTGTTATGATAAACCCTTTGGTGGTATAGGTATTGTTATTCCGGCTATCATAAATAAGGCTTGGACCAACAAAGACACTGGCGCCGCCAAAGCGGTCCTGTATCGCCGGGTCAGTTTCAAAAAGCAAGCTATTGGGGTCTGCATTTGTGTACTTGTAGTTAAAGCCGCCGGCTATGATACCTGCATAGAAATTTTTTGTCACCAGTTTTTCTGCGTCCAAATTCAGCTTAAAGCGTTTTTCATCCACCAGTTCCCCGTTAGCTTTCCGGGTGTTATTACCAATGCCATAAAAATTGAACGGAAAATGCGTGTAACCTATATATGATGAATAATGCCAGGCATTTTGAGGCTCCCAGTAAGTAGAACTCAAACTAAAACGGCTTTGGCCTTTGGTGGTCACCGAAGCATAGGCGTAAATATTGGAAACTTTGGTATTGTTTTTTTTTACAGTATCGGTATAAAATGAATACAAACCGGCAGCACCCGCCTCCAGGCCTGTTTCAGGTGCAGCGCTTAATACAGGCAAAACAACCAGGCTACTGCGCCTGGAACTGTCATTACCAAAATACATTTTTTGAATAAATTTGGGCAGCCATTTTACCTGTGCCTTTACGTGGTATATGCAGCATAATAAAATGAATAGCGTAAAGACTTTCTTCATAGCTCGGAATTGCGCTAAGATAAACTCAAATTCTTTATTGTTGTTCTCTGTGAGTGCTAATTTTGAATTTAAAACAGCGGATTCAACAAAATACCTACTTTTGCAGCAGATTATTATTGCTAAACGATGAGTAACACACGAGGACCAATTTCGCAGTTTATTGAGAAAAATTACCTGCATTTTAATGCCGCAGCATTAATGGATGCAGCCAAAGGATATGAAACCCATCTGGCCGAAAGCGGCAAAATGATGGTAACACTTGCCGGAGCTATGAGTACTGCCGAATTAGGCATATCCCTTGCCGAAATGATACGCCAGGATAAGATCGCTATTATCTCCTGCACGGGGGCCAATCTGGAAGAGGATATTATGAACCTGGTAGCGCATTCTCATTACAAACGCGTACCCAATTACCGCGACCTGAGTCCCCAGGATGAATGGAATCTGCTGGAAAATCATTATAACCGGGTAACCGATACCTGCATACCCGAGGAAGAAGCTTTTAGACGTTTACAGAAACATATCCATAAAATATGGAAGGATGCAGATGATAGGGGTGAGCGCTATTTTCCGCACGAGTTTATGTATAAGATATTGCTGAGCGGTGAGCTAGAGCAATATTATGAGATAGACCCCAAAAACTCGTGGATGCTTGCCGCTGCTGAAAAGAACCTGCCTATAGTTGTACCCGGATGGGAAGATTCGACCATGGGGAATATTTTCGCTTCCTATGTGATAAAAGGACAGATCAGGCCTACTACCATCAAGGGCGGTATTGAATATATGGCATGGTTGGCTGATTGGTATGTAAAGAACTCTGAAGGCAAAGGAGTTGGCTTTTTCCAGATAGGCGGAGGTATTGCCGGCGACTTCCCGATATGTGTAGTCCCCATGCTTTACCAGGATATGGAAATGGAGAATATTCCGTTCTGGAGTTACTTCTGCCAGGTATCTGATTCCACGACTTCGTATGGTTCGTATTCAGGCGCAGTGCCTAATGAAAAGATAACCTGGGGCAAGCTTGACATCAATACGCCTAAGTTCATCGTTGAGTCGGATGCAACCATTGTCGTGCCGCTTATTTTTGCATGGATACTAAAACAATAATTTTATTTCCAAAAAAAAAGTAATATTGTATAAGCAAACCTAATTGACACGATCTATTAAAAACGGCCGCAGGATATAATTTAAACATGTTTTTCCATTTGTTTAGAACGATTATAAATTATATATAACTGTCACTAATTTGTCAGCCTTACTGTAATAAATTTTACTTTTGTGGCTGAAAAAAACAGGTATAACTTTCATTCTTTGTCGATTTTCAAACAGTAAATAAAAACTATTTAGCATAAATACACTTTATGAGAAGTATCTCATTGATTTTAAAACAATTCTCAAGGTCGGCTTTGCTGATGGCCGGTCTTGCTATTTGTGGATTTTCCGCTCATGCCCAGGGAGACGCTGCCAAAGGCCAGGGTTTGTTTCAAGCCAAATGTACCGCCTGTCATAAGCTTGATCAGCGGCTAATAGGCCCGGCGCTTGGTCCGCAGCTTGAAAAAGAAACGGATGACAAATACCTGATAAAATGGATACAAAATAACCAGGCATTAATTGCAGCGAAAAATCCGAAGGCATTAAAAATCTACAACGAATTTAACCAGGCGAACATGACTGTGTTTGCGGACCTTTCAGACGCGGATGTGACAAACATCCTCAGTTATGTTCGTACTGAGTATAAGAAAATGCAGACGGCTGCTCCTGCCGCCGGCGCTCCGGGCGCAGCAGTTGCTGCTGAATCAGGACCAAGCGAGCTGGTTATATTTGGTTTGATCGGTGTGATCATTATCGCTTTTATAGTTATCCTGGTCCTAAACAAGGTAATTGGCACTTTAGAGCGTTTGCTGTTAAAAAGACAAGGCCTTCCGGTTGAAGAGGAAGTTCTCCAGGAAGCTGCTCCGGCGGATCGTTTAGCGCTGGTAAAGAAATTAGCCAAGAATAAAAAGTTTGTATTCTTTGTGATTTTATGCGGTACTATTGCCATGGGCAGCTGGACATGGGTTACTTTATGGAATACCAATGTTCACACCGGCTATCAACCGGTTCAGCCTATTAAATTCCCGCATGACCTGCACGCAGGAACCATGCAGATCAATTGTCAGTATTGCCACTCAGGTGCTTACAAGTCTAAAAATGCAAGTATCCCTTCATTGAATGTTTGTATGAACTGCCATAAGGTGATTACCACAAGACTGGGCGCTAAAACTCCGTCTGCCGGCATACAGAAAATATATGACGCATTGGGTTATGATCCGCAAA
>JAQBOV010000108.1 GCA_028287895.1 Mucilaginibacter sp.
CCGATTTCCTTGCGAGAAACGGCTTTTTTTATACTTAGTGCGCCCACCTGGGCTCGAACCAGGGACCAAAAGATTATGAGTCTTCTACTCTAACCAACTGAGCTATAGGCGCTGAAATTGTGTTTAAATTTCGGCTGCAATGTTACAAAATTACAGCCAAAATTCAAAAACGTTTTTTCCTTAAAGTTGCAACGTTGTAAAATTGGCAGGTTGCAAAGTTAAAAACTATCTGATTTACTTTTGATTAGAAAAGAACATCCCAATTTAATTCCGACCTTACAATGTTTCAACTTTCAATCAATCTTCACTTGCCTACCTCTATTACATGAAAAGTACCGGGTATCATTTTGGGACGCGGGTGTGCATTCTCAGCAGTTGGTGCAACAGGCTCTGATTGGGCGGTCGGCAAAAACAGATGATGCGTCACAAGGTCGATGCCTACGGTACGTGCTCCGTGTTCCGTGGATATGTTTTCTACAAATTCAAATTTATCAGCATTAATTTCCCTTACCACACTGATCGTACCTTCTCCGTTAGAGGCGTAGGCCAGTTTCAATGCCGGGTCAAACACAAGGCCATCACATCCGCCGATCGGGAATTTTGCCAGATTCTTACCATTTGTTGCATCCATCACCACCATGGTTTTATTACCACCGCACCCGATAAACAACCGGTTAGTCTTTGTATCAATATCCAAACCTGATGGCTCTTCTCCGCCATCAATTTTATAACGCGCCTCCACTTTGTAAGTTGTTGCATTAATTACCACCACCTCATTAGTGGTTTCCGCATTTACAAATATTTTTCCTTCCTCATCAGAGACTCCCGTTTCCGGCTTAGCGCCTAAAGGAATAGTGGCGACAACCTGATCAGTAGCAACATCAATTACGGTAGCATCCTTGCTGCGCCCATTAAATGCATATACTTTTTTTGAATAAGCATCATAAAATATCGCATCAGGGTTGGTTCCGGCAGGTATACGTTTCAAAGTATCATTGGTCTTCAGGTCAAATACCACAACGCTGTTTGTCCGGCCCGCACTGATATAACCTTTACCAAATGATCTAGCAATGGCGATACCATGTACTCCCTGCGTATTTGGGACATAACCTACCGAATCACCAGAAATAGCGTCCAGAATATTTACCTGGTTACCATGCGATACATAAACCCGTTTAAGGGTCCCGTCGGCTTTAATGTAATCCCAGCCGCCTGAACTGCCTATTTTGATGGTGCGTAACACGTGCAAACCGGTAGTTTGCTGCGACCGTGATTGAAGAGGCACGCCAATAGTTAAGCTACAAAGCAGCAGCATAATAGCAGATTTTTTAAAGGATTTCATGTTTTAGGTTTTTATGCTATTTACAAAAGGATTTTGGATTAAAATTGGAGAAATAAATATATTATTAAGAATACAATAATACGCTATTGTATTCTTAGTCAGTTCGATTTTCGGGGGATTTCTACATATTTGCGTATGCAAAACATCAAGAACATCATATTCGATTATGGCAATGTAATTTTTCTGCTTGATTTTCAAAAATTGAGAGATGGCTGGAGGAGTCTTTCTATTAATGATCCAGACCAGTTTTTTAGCCACGGGGTACAAGACCCTATTTTTGATGCTTTTGACAGGGGACTGGCAAGCGCGGCAGAATTCAGGGATCATATCAGGCAGAAAATAGGGAATATTCATTTAACCGATGAGGAAATAAATGCGGCTTGGAACAGCCTGCTTTTAGGTGTAGATGAAGGCACCCACGAAGTGCTGGCGGAGTTAAATAAAAAATACCGCACCTTTTTGTTGAGTAACATCAACCCTATTCATTATCAGTACATCATGAACTACCTTAAAAGCGAATTTGGATTTGAGAACAACGATCACTTATTTGAGAAAACCTATTATTCGCATTTAGTCGGGATAAGGAAGCCGGACCCGGCTATATTTGAAAAGGTGCTGAATGAAAATAACTTAATTGCTGAAGAAACATTGTTTATTGATGATATCGCCGCTAACCTTGAAGCTGCAAAATCCTTGGGTATCCAAACATTTTTAATGCAAGCGCCCGATACTATACAGAATTTTATAAAAAGAGAAGGCTTTATAGGCTGATCCGAGTCCCTCTCCGCTGGAGAGGGACTAATCTAAAGTCTTCTTTCGATGGAGATTTATAGGGCTTATACACCTCTGCGCTTTTTCTCTTTAAGGATCAAACTTAATTCTCGGCTCATTTGCCCGGCTATGGCTGTATTTTCCTGTGCCCTTCTGAACAAATAGGGCAATACTGATCTTACGGGACCGTAAGGAACATATTTAGCCACATTGTATCCGGCATCAGCCAGGTTAAAGCTTAAATTATCACTCATACCCAGCAATTGCGAAAAGTAAACATGTGAGTGATTATGATGTACTTTCTTTTCATTCAGCAAATCGGCAAGCACTCTGCAACTGTTTTCATTATGTGTTCCGGCCACAAAAGCGATCCGGCTAATATTATCGATACAGAAATGCAGGGCCGCATCGTAATCTTTGTCGGTAGATTGTTTATCAGGCTGGATCAGGCAGGTATAACCCATTTCAGCAGCACGCCTGCGTTCTTTTTCCATATAAGCGCCGCGTACCAGTTTAGCTCCTAAAATAAACCCTTCTTTAACCGCGATGGCATAATCCTGTTTTACAGATGCGAGCTTATCATGACGGTATAACTGGTAGGTATTATAAACAATTGCTTTCCCTTTATTAAATTTGCGCATCATATTCAGTGCCAAAAGATCAATGGTATTTTGTATCCATGTTTCTTCGGCATCTATCATTACCGGCACACCAGTTTCATAAGCTTTGGTGCAAATGAACAACACCCGCTGCTGTATTTTTTGCCATTCAAGCTCTTCTTCGGCTGTCAATACTGCTCCTGCATCCAGTTTCTCCAATAGCGAAAACCGACCGACACCTGTTACTTTAAATACCGTAATTGGCACTGCGTTATCACCAGAGGCACGCTTAATGGTCAGTATAATTTCATCGCGGGTATGATCAAAAACCTGCTCGTCATCCTCGCCCTCTACAGAATAATCCAATATAGTGCCTACTTTGCCTTCATACAGGTTTGCAATAGTGCTATTACATTCGGAAATAGTTTCGCCGCCGCAAAAATGCTTAAATATGGTTGCTTTAATTACAGGTTTGATCGGCAGGCCTATTTTCATAGCAAAGTTGGTCAGCGATGGACCCATCTTCACAAAAAAATTAATGTTGATCATCCTGAAAAGCCAGTAAGCACGTTTCAGGTCTGTGTTTGAGGAATGACGAAAAGCAATTTCGGTATTTTCAAAACAAAGTGTTCCCTTGCCGGGATCAGCAACAGTTTCAGTATTGAGCATGCCGCAAAATTAGAAAATGCAAAGCAAATAACTCAATATCCTTCGAATAGTTTATTTTTGCTGCCCCATGATAGAATTCAAACTAGAGGGTGACTATATCCCTATGATAGGGCTGCTAAAAGCGACCAACCTGGTTGATACAGGCGGCGAAGCACAAACTGTTGTAGCACAGGGCGAAGTAAAATATAATGGCGAGGTTGATTACCGCAAACGCCTTAAGGTAAAAAAGGGCGATACCGTTGAATTCAGGGGAACAAAGATCAAGGTATTATGAACACACTTAATAGCATTGGCTATCCAATTTATTTTAATAATACAATAGCCGAACTGGTAAAATTTATTGAACAAGGCAATTATTCAAGATTTTTTGTTTTAACTGATGAAAATACAGCTAAGCATTGCCTGCCAGTGATCAGGAGCCATATTGATAAACTGGATAATTTTGATATCATCGAGATCAATGCCGGCGAGGAGAGCAAGAATATTGATTTTTGCGTTGGCGTATGGAAAATGCTAATAGATTTTGGTGCCGACAGGCAAAGCCTGCTCATTAACCTGGGTGGCGGCGTGATCAGCGACCTGGGCGGTTTTACAGCATCGACCTATAAAAGAGGTATTGATTTTGTACATGTACCTACTACCCTGCTCTCGCAGGTGGATGCTTCTGTAGGAGGTAAAACCGGCGTCGACCTGGATAATATCAAAAACATCATCGGCACGTTCGCCCAACCCAAAGCAGTTTTTATTGAACATTCGTTTTTGCAAACGCTACCTGCAAGACAAATTTTATCGGGCCTTGCTGAAATGCTTAAGCATGGTTTGATATTTGATGCTGGTTATTGGAACCTATTGAAGGATAGTGATCTGAAAAGTCCATCAGCAGAGCTTGTTTACAAATCGGTAGAAATAAAAAACAAAGTGGTTATTGAAGACCCGCACGAAAAGGGAATCCGAAAAAGCCTGAATTTTGGTCATACAATTGGGCATGCCGTTGAGACTTATTCGCTAATGAATGATAAAAACCCGCTTACACATGGTGAGGCCATAGCAATAGGTATGATCTGTGAGGCAAAACTTTCAAATATAAAAGTTGGTCTTAGCAATGCTGAACTTACACAGATCAATGAGGTTATCGGTAATTTATATCCCAAATACAACATAGCAGAATCAAGCCATAACGTACTTTACAGCATTATGCAGAAGGATAAGAAAAACCAATCCGGCAAAATCAACTGCACTTTATTGACAAGCATCGGACAATGCCGTATTGATAATATCTGTACTGAAGACGAACTTTGTGAAAGTTTAAGATATTACTCAACTTTATAATATGTTCCATTTGAATGCGAGAAGTGAAGCCGTAACTGCATTGGTAGGCTTATTAGTATTCCTTACGCTTGTGGAGATAGGGCTAAGTTATTGGGAAAACCGCAAGTATTACCACAGAGGCGATACGATTACCAATATCTACCTTACGCTGCTTGCCTTTGTCCTAAATTTAGTCGTCAAGGTCTCCACATTTTTTGTGTTGGATTATGCCTGGCAGTTCAGACTTTTCGAAATAAAAAATGTGATCGCTTATTGGGTGATACTGGTTGTAACCCAGGATTTTTTATATTGGATGCTCCATTACGTGGGCCATTATTGCAGGCTTTTCTGGGCCATGCATGTTACTCACCATTCCTCGGAGCATTTCAATTTAACAACGGGTTTCCGTTCCACGGTTTTTGAGCCTTTATACCGGGTATTCTTCTACTTGCCACTGGCTTTTATGGGATTTAATGCTATCGATATCCTGTACGCTTATCTTCTCACCCAGCTTTATGGTAATATTGTGCATACCCAATACCAAATTAAATTGCCAAAATGGTATGGCTGGCTATTCGTCACTCCGTCTCATCACCGGGTTCACCACGCTTCCAATATCCCCTACCTGGATAAGAACATGGGGATGATGTTTATCATCTGGGACAGGATATTCGGGACTTTCAGGGAAGAAAACCTTCCGGAACCAATCCGTTATGGTATCACCAAACAGCCCGATGATCTTGGGCCTGTAAATATCTTATTCCACGAATGGAAGGCGCTGCTGCAGGATGTAAAACATGCACCCGACTTTAAAACTAAGTGGAAATACTTTTTTAACCCTCCAGGATGGAGCCATGACGGGCATACGCAAACGGCCAGGGTGATGCAGCGGGAGTATGATCAACAACACCATAAATCTGCTTAACAGACAAATAAAATTTGGTTGAAGTCAATTATTTTCAAAAAAATAAAATTTCCTATTGACAAATTTATTTTTAACCGTACATTTACAGCATAAACAAAAAGGAATGAAGTTGAACAATGCATATTTTTATGGCTACTACTTTTACTTTACCAGTAAGAGCCGGGACTAATATGCACTAACAAACATATAAAGTAAACTGAAAAGTCCCGGCACAACAAGCCGGGACTTTTCTGCTTTAATAGGATCATGAAGGACAAAAAAACAAGAGTCGCTATCCAGGGTATCAGGGCTTCGTTTCACGAGGAAGCTGCCTTTTTGCATTTTGGTGAAGACATTCAAACCATTGAGTGCAACTCATTTAAACAAACATTTGAGGCCTTGCAAAACAAGGAAGCCGATTATGTGGTGATGGCCATTGAAAATAGCATTGCCGGCAGCATTTTACCAAACTACTCGTTAATGATGAGCTATAGCTTCCCGGTTGTCGGCGAAGTTTACCTGCCCATACAACTGCACCTGATGGCATTACCGGGTGTTAAGTTCGAAGATATAAAATACGTTACCTCGCACCCTATCGCTATACGCCAGTGTGTTGATTTTTTCGATGAATACCCTCATCTGAAGATCATTGAAAGCAGTGACACCGCTGCCTGCGCCAAACGCATCCGGGACGAGAATTTAAGAGATACGGTAGCCATCGCCAATACTTTAGCAGCTAAATTGTATCAGTTGGATGTGCTGGAACGCAGGATCGAATCGAACAAGAAAAACTTTACTCGCTTCCTGATCCTTACCCATCATGAAAACGTAGAAAAAAAGGATAACAATAAGGCTTCCCTATGTTTCCAGGTAAGCAACCAGGTAGGTGCCCTGGCGAAGGTGTTGCAAATATTTGCTGAACAAAACATCAATATGAGCAAAATACAGTCCATGCCGGTGATTGGCAAACGCAATGAGTATAATTTTTACGTGGATGTGGAATGGGATAATGACAAGCACTATGACAGCGCCATACGGCATGTATTAAAATATACACACAATTTTAATATACTTGGCGAGTACCAACGGCATGATGATGAACACGCGCTGAACGAACGGGAACAAAAATTCAGGGCACAAGAAAAAATAACCCGTAAATACATCAGCGTAAAAAAAATAGTTAAATAATTTAAGGCGGGAATACCGGAAGCCAGTAAGTCCCAAAGATTGACACAGTAAAACAGAGTAATAAATAAAAAAAATAAACTTCCGGACTTTCGGTCTTACCGTCTTCCGGACTAACAAAAAAGCATATGAAACTAGATCTAAAAATACAGCCGCTTAATTCCTGGATAAAGACAGGTAAAGAGCCCCTTTTGATAGCGGGACCCTGCAGTGCCGAAACAGAAGAACAATTAGTAGCAACCGCCCATTTACTGGCAAAAACAGGCCGTGTAACAGCATTACGTGCCGGTATATGGAAACCCCGTACCCGTCCGGGCGAGTTTGAAGGTATCGGAAGCATCGGTTTGAAATGGTTAAGCCGTGCCAAAGAAGAAACCGGCTTGCCGACAGCCGTTGAAGTGGCAACTGCAAAACATGTGGAAGAAGCCCTTAAAGCTGGTGTAGATATCCTTTGGGTAGGCGCACGCTCAACGGTTAACCCTTTCACCGTGCAGGAAATTGCTGATGCCCTTAAAGGTGTTGACGTACCGGTGATGGTCAAAAACCCTGTAAACCCTGATCTTTCCTTATGGATCGGTGCATTGGAACGCATTAATAACGCGGGCATTACCAAGCTGGCAGCTATTCACCGCGGCTTTTCTTCGCATGAAAAAACTGCTTTCCGTAATGAACCAATGTGGGACCTGGCCATCAGCCTTAAAACACATGCACCTGAATTACCTATAATAAACGACCCAAGCCACATTTGCGGTAACCGCGAACTGCTTGGCTATATTGCACAAAAAGCGGTTGACCTGGATATGCAGGGTTTAATGATCGAATCACATATCGACCCAAGTGTTGCATGGACGGATGCCAAGCAACAGGTTACCCCTTCTGCATTAGTAGAGATCATTGAGCGTTTGACTTTGCGCAAACCTGAAATAAAAGGGAACGACCTAAAAGATAAGTTAGCCGAGCTACGTAACCAGATAGACAAGATCGATGACTTTGTATTCCAGAAAATGGCCGAAAGGATGAAGATCGTTGAAAAGATAGGTAACTACAAAAAAGAGAATGGCATCACCATTTTACAGGTTAACCGCTGGGATGAGATCTTGAACAAACGTACTGCTTATGCAAGGGCTCTAAATCTAAGTACTGAATTTGCAGAGAAATTATTGGAGTTGATCCACAGCGAATCGATCCGCAAACAAACCGAGATCATGAACCAGGGCCAGGAAGGACAGGCACAAGAAAAATTGACGCACGCTTAAACTAACGATGAAGCAAAACATCATCCTTTCTAAAAAGAATAAATCTGTCAGCGGAACGGTACACCTTACCGGCTCAAAAAGCGAGTGCAACCGTGCTTTGATCATCCAAGCGCTGAGTAGCGGTAAAGTGAAGGTGGAAAATATATCTGATGCTGCCGATACGGTGACTTTGTTAGAAGTCTTCAGTCCCAAGTCTGAAGTCCGGAGCCTGAAGTTGAATAACTCGGAACCCAGGACTCAAGAGCTAAGACTGGTAAACATCGGCCCCGCCGGTACGGCCATGCGTTTTTTAACGGCTTATTTCAGTTTCCAGGATGAAGAGGTGATACTAACAGGCAGTGAGCGGATGAAACAAAGGCCGATCGGTGTATTGGTAAACGCTTTGCGCGGGATTGGTGCACATATTGAATATATAGAAAACGAAGGCTATCCCCCGTTAAGCATCAAAGGAAGCCTGGGGCAACAGCAAAAAGATAAGATCAGCATTAAGGGTGATATCAGCAGCCAGTATATTACCGCATTGTTGCTTATAGCCGCCCGTTTGCCTATGGGGCTGACTTTGCAAATTGAAGGCGAGCTCACTTCAAGACCTTATGTGGAAATGACTTTAGCCATGCTGCAGCAGTCAGGCGTTCAGCATCAATGGGAAGGTAATAGCATCCATATCCCCCACCAGGAATTCAGGGAAACAGCTTTAAACGTTGAGCCGGACTGGAGCGCGGCATCCTATTGGTATGCGATAGCTGCATTAGCGGATGAGGCTGAATTGTTCCTGCCGGGACTGACATCCTACAGCCTGCAGGGTGATAGCGTGGTCACCGAGATCATGGCTAATTTTGGTATTACCTCGCAGTTTAAGGATGGCGGCGTCCATCTAAAAAAAGAAGCGAAACCGATTAGCCGTAAAATATTCGATCTTAAATCATGTCCCGACCTGGCACAAACTATTATTGTGGTATGTGCTGCATTAGGACATGAAGCAACATTTACAGGGCTGGAGACTTTAAAGATCAAAGAAACAGACCGTGTACAGGCTTTGCAAACTGAGCTGGCGAAAATCGGTGTAAAACTGATCGAAAAAGGCCAAATATATAAACTGGATTGCAGTGAAAAGTTCATCCCAAAAAGTATTTTCATCCATACCTATGATGATCACCGCATGGCGATGGCATTTGCGCCGTTGGCTTTACTGATTCCACAGGTTGAGGTGGAAGATTTCAAAGTGGTTGAGAAATCATACCCTGCGTTTTGGGAGGACCTTAAGGAAGTAGGATTTGAGCTGAAAGGTAAAAGCTGAAAGCGAAAAATCCTGCCGGAAGCAATTAAGTCCACCCATCCTCTGCCGAAGCGAGTACTTAATAAAAGTCTCCACTACCGCGGGAGATTCACAGGGGGCTTGCTTGCAATGAGATAAGCAATAAAATCAAAATTATCTGCACATTTGCACATTCGCATATTTGCACATTAAATACTACCATGGCAGGCAATTCATTCGGACAATTATTCAGGATAACAACTTTTGGTGAATCACACGGCGAAGCTATTGGCGTGATCATTGACGGCTGCCCGGCTCAACTGGAAGTAGACCTGGATTATATCCAATCCGAACTGGATAAACGCCGCCCCGGGCAATCGAAGATCACCACACAGCGTAAGGAAAGCGATACCGTAAAAATACTTTCGGGTGTATTTGAAGGAAAAACGACAGGTACACCCATTGCGATGCTGATACCTAATGAAGATCAGCGTTCAAAGGATTATAACCATAACCAGGATATTTTCCGTCCCTCCCATGCCGATTATACCTACCAGGTTAAATATGGCATCCGCGATCATCGTGGAGGAGGCCGTTCATCGGCCCGTGAAACTGCTGCGCGCGTAGCAGCTGGCGCTTTGGCTAAACTGCTGTTAAAAACACAGGGAATAGAAATAGTAGCCCACGTGAGCAGCGTAGGCAAAATAAATGCCCCTAATGTTGAGATCATCAATGCGCAGGATTTTATTAATGAGCGGGAAAAGAATATTGTTCGCTGTGCGGACCCGGCTACAGCCGAAGAAATGATCGAATTTATCGATTCGATACGCAAGCAAGGTGACACCGTTGGAGGAAAGGTAAGTTGCTATATTCAAAATTGCCCTGTGGGTTTAGGCGAACCAGTATTTGATAAACTGCATGCCGAACTGGGTAAGGCGATGTTAAGCATCAACGCCGTACACGGCTTTGAATATGGTTCCGGCTTTGATGGCAGTGAAATGCGCGGTTCGGAACATAATGATATTTTCATTAAAAGTTCCCTGAACGAGATAAAAACCATTTCTAATTTTTCGGGTGGTATACAGGGTGGCATCAGCAATGGCATGCCTATCGAGTTCAGAGTCGCATTTAAACCTGTAGCAACGATTATGCAAAGTCAGCCTACTGTTGACAGCAAAGGCAATGCAGCCGAAATATCTGGCCGGGGCCGTCATGACCCTTGTGTAGTACCGCGCGCTGTACCTATTGTAGAAGCAATGGCAGCTTTGGTGCTGGCGGATCATTGGTTAAGGAACAGAAACGCCATATTAAGGTAAACGGATAATTAATTTATAAAAATTTGTTACCTTTTAAAGTTACCTGATTCAATAGCTCAATATTTGACTCACTCAACAAAGGCTGCCGTTTAAAATGTTCACAATAAAATTTTACCTCTTTGCTTCAGTGTGTTTGATGATCACTGTTACCTGTTTTGCTCAAACTAAGGTAAATAACAGTACTCCAACTGGTTTTTTAACTCAAGATATAAAGTCGGTGGACAGCCTTGTGTATAGCTTTATAAAAAAGTATCATGTACCGGGCCTCTCTTTTGCAATTGCAAAAAATGATAGTTTAAAAATACGAAGGTGCTATGGCTATGCTGATACCTTTAAACACATCTTGATGACTCCGGACAATCGTTTTCGTATCGCAAGCATAAGTAAACCATTTACATCAACTGCTATTATGCTTTTGATAGAACAGGGTGAATTACACTTAAAGGATAAAGTATTTGGTAACAATGCGCTGCTTGCCACAAAATATGGCACTTATCCTTATAAAAAATGGGTAATTGACGTCACAGTAGAAGATTTATTGGAACATTTGTGCGGCGGCTGGGCTAATGATCACAATGATCCAATGTTTCTACATCCTGAAATGAGCCAGGCGCAACTGATTAATTGGACATTAAACAATCAACCACTTCAAAATAAGCCGGGAACTCATTTTCAATATTCAAATTTTGGATTTTGTATACTCGGCAGGGTAATTGAAAAAGTGAGTGGCTCGAAATATGAAGAATTTGTTCGTAAAAATGTATTAATACCCTGCGGAATAACATCAATGGAAATTGGCGGAAATACGTTGGCTGAAAGAAAGTCCAAGGAAGTTTATTATTACGATAAACAACAAGATCCCTATACAATGGATGAAAAAAGAATGGATGCACACGGCGGGTGGATTGCAACGCCTACAGATCTTATCAAGTTTTTAGTCAGGGTTGATAAATTTCCGCAAAAGCCGGATATACTTAAACCAGCTACACTTGATTCCATGTTCACGCCCTCAGTGGCTGGTTCGGGCTATGCCAAAGGATGGGCTGTTAATCAGGTCAACAATTATTGGCATAATGGTAGTTTACCAGGTCAGCAATCCATTGCCGTACGGACAAACGACAATTATTGTTGGGCTATAATGGTAAATACGCGGGCTGATGGCAATTTTTCTGCAGATTTAGATGAGTTAATGTGGAAGATAAGATTTACAATTAAACAATGGCCGCGTTATGATCTGCTTGCTAAATAATTTGCTGAAAGAATTAAGTGAAAAGTTCGAAGACAAATAGGATACCTTAGCTTTATTTTTTCACATCTACCCTCCTGCACATTTAATATATTTGTGCAATGCTCTCCTATACTATCCAATTATACAAAAAAGCATATAGTGGTCTGTCACTCAATAGCTGGTACCTGTGCCTGGTAATGTTCATCAACCGCAGCGGAACGATGGTGGTGCCATTCATGACCATTTACTGCCATAAGGTGCTACACTTTACCTTACCACAATCCGGTTATATTATGGGTTTTTTTGGTGCAGGTTCAATTGTTGGCGCCCTGATCGGGGGCAAGATCACTGATAAACATGGTTTTTATTATGTGCAGATATTTGCCCTCCTATCAGGCGGGTTACTGTTTATATTGTTAGGATTCCAGGAAACTTTCATTACGCTCGGCATTGGTTCCTTTGTGCTCAGTGTATGCAATGAGTCGTTCAGACCGGCCAATTCTGCGGCAATAGTACATTACAGCACCGATGAAAACAAAACACGTTCAAATTCTCTGAACCGGCTTGCAGTCAATCTCGGCTGGATATTCGGCGGTGTGTTAGGAGGAACTTTGGCCGCAATAAATTATCATTTATTATTTTGGGTAGATGGGTGTACAAATGTCTTAGCTGCATTGCTTTTATTAAAGTTAATACCCGCGTCCAATGTCGTTAAAACGGTCGAAAACAAGATAACTGCAGACGGGTCCCCCGCTTACAAAGACAAAGTTTACCTCATATTTATTGCGTTCGTCATACTTTTTGCGACCTGTTTTTTTCAGATATTTACAATGCAGCCTTTATATTATAAAACGCAATGGCAATTTAGCGAGCTTTTTATTGGCTTATTAATGGGTTTAAATGGTTTGCTTATCGTCCTGTTTGAAATGGTGATCATTCACAACCTGGAGGGAAAAAGACACCCGCTTCAATACATCTGTGCAGGGGTACTGATGACCGGCGCAGGATTTGTATTGCTTAACTTTCTGCCGGCCGGGTATTACGCAGCTATCATTGTGCTGGTATTTATCACCATTGGCGAGATTCTGGCTATGCCATTTATGAATTCATTCTGGATCATGCGTACTACGAGTAAAAACCGGGGTAGTTATGCCGCATTATATACGACGGCCTGGTCGGCGGCGCAGATCATGGCCCCTATCATAGGTGGGTTGGCTATATCGTTCGTCAGCTTCGATCTATTATGGTGGATAACCGGGGCTATTTGCTTATGCGCTTCCATTGGTTTTATGACGTTATACCGATCCAATTTTAAGCAAAACAGGATCATACCTATAGAAGAAACTGTATTTTAACATTTTATCATGAAACGAGCCCTGATATTAGATCTCGACAATACCATCTATCCCGTAAGTTCAATTGCAGATAACCTGTTTAAGGAATTATTTAAAGTGCTTGACCAATATGCGGGCAGTATCAACATGGGCGGCAACGAACGGGTAAATAAAATAAAAGACGAAATGACACGCAGGCCATTTCAGTATATTGCCGATGAATTTAATCTGGATGATCGGTTGCGCAATAAAATGATCAAGGTGTTAAAGAATATGGCTTATGATCTGCCTATGCAGCCTTTTGAGGATTACCAACACATCCGGTCGATCCCACTCGATAAGTTTTTGGTTACTACCGGCTTTGTAAAACTGCAAATGAGCAAGGTTAAAATGCTGGGCATTGAAGATGATTTTAAAACCATCAATATTGTTGACCCTGAAGTAAATCGCCAGACCAAAAAAGATGTATTTGCTGAAATCATGGAAAAACACAACTACAGGCCCGAAGAATTATTGGTCATAGGCGATGATCCGGAATCTGAAATCAGGGCAGCCAAAGCATTGGCTATAGATACGGTATTGTACGATCCCTGGAACAAGTATCCTAGGGCGGTGGTAACCTACAGAGCGGATAACTTTAAAAAAGTAGCGGGTATATTAGCCGGAATTTATTAGTTTTCCAGTAACCTTGCCGTGACCAGCAACTGCCCCACATGGCGCATCGCATGCTCTGCCGCATGTGTCAATAAGCCGATCTCCGTTGATGGGATTTGCGCGCGCCCTACTCCCCTCGTTTCGGTCAATGTCGCCTGGTTGGTGTGGCTTAACTGATCTATAGCTCTGTCAACCTCGCTGTTAAATCTTTCAACCAGGTTGTTAACACTGCATTGCCGTTCAGGCTCTTTACCTTCGGCTGCCAGATAAGTTAGTTGTGATGCCGTCAGGGCCTCACCCCTTGCATAGGTAAAAAGCCGGTCGAGTATGCCGCTCAAATGTTGTAAATGAAATCCCGGCGATGCCATGCCATTAGGTTTTACCCAAAGGAATATTTCAGGAAAATTAATCATGATGGCATTCACTTCTTCCCTTGCCTGCAGTAAGGCATGTGCTACGGGCTGCAACAAGGGTGGGATACCCGGCAGCGGACCCCTTAGCCAAACTTCTCTTTTTATGTTGTTTTCTGTCATTATTTATTTATTGAATCGATTTTGCTTCAACTTCACGACGGCTCCAAGTTTGCTGACCGTACACTTCCTTTATCCCTCCAAAGCCGGCTTTGCGCCCCTACCTGCCGGCTAACAATGAGTTAAAATGAAGTACAGTCTTCTCCATTTATACATAACCGGCTTATAATGTATATTTTAACTGCAAAAATCCTTAAGTATATCTTTTATTCAAATCTACCGTAAAAATATTTATATTAGTCTGGTATAGTCATTGTTATGACTAAGCGATTACAACGCAATAACTTTATATGATAATACTTAAGAATACTAAAAAAACCACCCGCGTTATTTTAGTATTGATACTTTGCTGCCTGGCAGCAACTTTCCAGAGTTGCAAAAAGAAACGCTCCGAGATGGCTGCGATCCTGTTTAAAAGAACTCACAATACAGTTTTTAAAGATATCGATCCCGATGAGTTCACCGCTTTTTTCAAACGGGAACTCGCAAGGGAAAAATCTGCAATGGGCAATCCGCAATTGATCACCAAACATTATAATCAAAATGATTATGAACCGGATTTCGTATTGTACCATCTTTGGAATGGCGATCTGCAAGCTATGATTGATAAATATCATACGGCGAACGAACATGGCCTCGACCCGAAATTGTTCCAACCCGATCAGCTCAGTGCTTTAATGGCCAAATTTTATGATCAAAATGCCATCAAAACACCCGGAGATGCTTATAAATATATGGCCCAACTGGAAATCCTGGCTGCAAATTCCCTGATCAATTATTCCAGTGTCTTGCAGTATGGCCTGATCAGCCCGAGAAAGATCTATTCGCGCTATTTCATAAAAACGCAACGCCCGGACAGCATATCCATCAATAAGGTTTTTTCTGTAGAAGATATGCGGGCTTACCTGGATAGCATACAACCCAAAGATGCTCAATATCTTGCTTTGCAAAAAGCTTATCTTGATGGCTACAAGGCCCCCAAATTGTCAAAAGAAGAAACCCGGCGTATCCTGCTGGTGAACATGGAACGTTTAAGATGGAGGAATAAACCGACTGAAAACAAATATGTATACGTTAACATTCCTGACTTTCATTTGGATGTGATCGATAGCGGAAAATCAATATTGGGCATGAAAGTTTGCGTTGGCGAAGGGCGTAATAAAAACTATTTAAACAGCCTGGAAAACTACAATGACACCTGTAAAACTGACAACCCATTTCCGCATGAAACACCTTTGTTAAGCAGTGTGATACACAGTGTACAGGTAAACCCCATATGGAATATACCGAAAAGCATTGCAACCAAAGAAATTGTTATTGAGGCGGCAAAAGACCCTTATTATCTTGCCAATAGAAACATTAATGTTTATAAAAATGATAAATTAGTAGAGGACCCGGAAACTATTGACTGGTCAAAAGTAACGAAGGAAAATTCCGAATATGAGTTTAAGCAACAGCCCGGCGCTGATAACTCATTAGGTAAGATCAAGTTCCTGTTTGAAAACAGAAGCAGCGTTTATCTGCATGACACCCCTGCAAAAGACGCTTTCAGTTATTCTATGCGTGCGGTAAGCCATGGTTGCGTGCGCCTGGAAAAACCATTAGACCTGGCCCACACTTTATTTCGTGATACAGTAAAGTATAACCTGATAGCCAAAGACATGGAAGAAGACGACCCCACGTCTGAAGATATCGCCTTGAGACCAAGGGTGCCTGTATACATTACCTATGTTACCTGCTGGGCAGATAGCACGGGGAAACTGCAGTTCAGGCGCGATGTGTACGGATTGGATATTGTACTATACGATCACTTAAAAAAGTATCTGCCTGCAGAGTAAATTTATTCGGGATTTCGAATGTTTAATTTCGGATTTATGCCCAATAAATTACTTTCATTTTTAAGGTTATAACTTGAAATTCAGGATTTCATAAACTGGCATTCAATGCATTACCAGCTGGGTAAACATACTTAGCTGCAACTTCTTGATTCAGATATTGTGAAGTGTAATTACTGTCATTGCCGTTAATGAAGAGTACGGTTTTGCCCTTTATCGTATTAATCACCTTACCAGCGACTTTCGGCGATATAGCCGGGCAACCCTCACTCCGGCCAAGGCGGCCCAATTGATTGATGGTGCTTTGCGAAACATAAGGGGCAGCATGTAACACAATTGAACGTGAGCGAGCATTGTCATTAAAGCCGGCATCCATACCATTCAGGCGCAACGAGCGGCCATGTTTGCCATGATATACGTCATCAGCGACATAAAAGCCCAGACTGCTTGCGTGTGAATCATTTTCATTTGAAAAATAATTGGCCATGTCATTACCGCTGCCATTTCCGTGAGCTACCCAGGTATTTAATACCAATTCCTTATTAATAAGGTCAACAATCCACATGCGTTTTGTGCAGCTTGATTTGGCAAGATCAACTATAGTGATAATTGAACTGTATTGCGGCACTTTATTAGCGGCCTTAAGATTAAAGTAGCCTGTAACCGCTTTTTGAAACACGGCAAGATCCAATCCGGCATTGCTCAGTTGAGCATTATTATAAATTTCATCCAGGTATTGCACAAATTGTGCCTTTGGCGAAGACTTTACAGATTTTGCAGTAACTTTTTTTGTTTCCTTTACATTTTCAGCCTTCCAGCTGATAATAAAAACAGAGAAGGTCAATAATACAACAGTCATCCCCCACAAACGTCTCTTCATACTTCCGTTGATTTGTTTTATGTTTAATCAATTAAAAAAGTCAACAAGGCTTAAGTTAAATTAATCAGGTTTAATTAATGTAAATTATTACAAAAGTAGAAATTAATTAATAATCAAAGCTAATTTCGAATTATTTTATATTAATAATTAAATAAATTACAATTAAATTAAGTTTTAGCCGTGTGACTTTATCGTTATACGCTAAAACGGCTTGTTAAGTTAGATAATTATCCAACCCATTTAATTTTTTCTTCCAAAGGTATTATTCTACTGCCTGAAGGCTGCTTATCAGCATAACCTAAATATAAAACACTGATCAGGTGATCATCTTCTCCAAGGCTCAAAAAATCTTTCATAGGTGGCCTCAATGCCATACCTCCTGTACTCCAGAACGAAGCAATACCCAAAGCAGTTGCACCAAGCAAAATGTTTTGCACCGCGCAGGCAACAGCTTCAACTTCTTCTATAACGGGTATTTTAGGCAAATTTCCACGTTTCATCATCGCAATAATAACATGCGAGGCTTTATCTCCCTGTTCAAACAGTTTATTGTAAACTGCCTTATCAAAGCTTTCTGCTGTAACATTTTGTTTGTATAGTTCAGCATGCTGATGGCAAAACTCAATCGGATTGGCATATACCACAAACCGCCAGGGTTCGGTCAAACCATGCGTGGGCGCCCAATCAGCCAATTCAAGTAAGCAGCGGATATGGTCATCCGATATCTTTTTACCATTCATCATTACCGGTTTAATACTGCGGCGATTTTTGATAATGATGGATATAGTTGAGAAGGGATCGTCCATTATTAAAAAATAAAGCCCGTTAAAACGGGCGCAAATTGGAAAATAGGTTAATTCACTAAATCAGTAACTCAATAATTAATAGAGCTTCGGATATTTTACCGGGTTAGCCTCATTCATCATATTATAAACTGTTTCAATGATATCATCCAGGGATGGTTTGCTAAAATAATCTCCATCGGTTCCGTAAGGCGGACGGTGCTCTTTGGCGGCCAAAGTTTTTGGCTGTGCGTCAAGGGAATAATATCCGTTTTGCGCTTCAAGTATATTTTGCAAAATATAGGCCGAAGCACCACCAGGAACATCTTCGTCCACGATCAGCAACTTGCTGGTTTTCTTTAATGAATCGCCACAAATATTCTCATTATCAAATGGATATAATGTCTGAGGGTCGATCACTTCAATATGTATACCCATTTTTTCCAGTTCTTCGGCAGCTTCGAGCACAATGCGTAAGGTTGAACCATAAGATATAACAGTCATATCGCTGCCTTCCTTTAACAACTCGGCTTTGCCCAGCGGAACAGTAAAGTCGCCAACGTTGGAAGGCAGTTTTTCTTTCAGACGATAGCCGTTAAGGCACTCGATTACCAAGGCCGGCTCGTCGCCGCGCAACAAGGTATTATACATTCCGGCTGCTTGTGTCATATCACGCGGTACACAAATATGTAAACCCCGCATTGAACTTAAGATTAGTCCCAAAGGCGAACCTGAATGCCAGATACCTTCTAAGCGATGCCCGCGTGTACGTATAATAAGCGGGGCCTTCTGGCCGCCGCGTGTACGGTAACTTAAGCTGGCAAGGTCATCGCTTAAAATGTTAATGGAATAGAGCAGGTAATCCAGGTATTGGATCTCAGCTATAGGTCGGAAACCACGCATGGACAATCCCATACCCTGGCCGATGATCGTCGCCTCGCGTATGCCTGTATCTGTGATACGCAGATCAGAATATTTATTCTGCAAACCGGCAAATCCCTGGTTTACGTCCCCGATAGCGCCTACATCCTCGCCAAAGGCAACAATGCTTTTATCACGCTCAAAATTGCTGTCAAAACAGGCATTTAACACTTCCCTTCCATCCAATAAGCGTGCGTCCTGATCATATTCGGCTTTAACGTAAGGAACCTTCAACGGTGATTGCAGAGTTTCAGTAAATAATTTAGAGTTAAAACGCTCCTTATTTTTTTCCGCCTCGCTATTGAGCCAATTGATCAGGTCTTGCCTACCGGCAAGTTTTTCTTTTACGGTTACACGCAAAGCTTTACGACCGGCGGCAATAGCATCCCTGCGGCCGGGATCGATTACTGAACGCAATGACGAAACAATATCTTTAAGTTGATCACCAGATTCGCTTTGTCCGGCAAGCTGATCTATCAATGCCGAAACTTGTTTTAATTCTTCGCCAATTTCATCGCCAAGCTCGTTCCAGGCTGCACGTTGACATTCACGAACATACTTTTTGGCCATCGTTTCCAGATTGTCCATTTCTTCCGCCGTAGCAATAGCCGATTCGATCATCCATTTGCGCATCTGTAACAGACAATCATGTTCATTTTCCCAGGCCAGGCGTTCTTTGGATTTATACCTTTCATGTGAGCCCGACGTGGAGTGCCCCTGCGGCTGTGTCATTTCGGTAACGTGTATCAAAACAGGTACATGCTCCCTGCGGCAAATATCAATGGCGCGTTCATAAGTTTCGCACAAAGCCACATAATCCCATCCGCGTACTTTAAATATCTCGTAGCCGTTGGTACCCTCTTCCCGCTGGAATCCTTTTAATATCTCTGAAATATCCTCCTTGGTAGTTTGCAATTTAGCAGGCACAGAAATCGCATAGGCGTCATCCCAAATAGAAATAGCCATAGGCACCTGCAATACACCGGCAGCATTAAATGCTTCAAAAAACAATCCTTCTGATGTTGACCCGTTGCCTATAGTGCCAAAGGCAACCTCGTTCCCGTTTACAGAAAATTGTTTAAGATACTCCAGCTCTTTATTTTGCCTGTATAATTTAGAAGCATAAGCCAGGCCGAGCAATCGTGGCATATGCCCCCCGGTTGTTGAAATATCAGCAGCGCAGTTCATGGTTTCCGCCTGGTTTGCCCATGTTCCATCGGCATTTACATATCGCGTAGCAAAGTGACAGTTCATCTGTCTGCCTGCCGATGCCGGATCTTTTTCGATATCAGGATAGGCATATAGCTGGGCAAAAAATTCGTTGAGGTTACTCATGCCCGTAGCAAACATAAAAGTCTGGTCGCGGTAGTAGCCGGCCCGCCAGTCTCCGGCACGAAATGCCTTGGCCATAGCCAATTGTGCCACTTCCTTGCCATCACCAAAAATACCGAATTTAGCCTTGCCGGTCAGTACTTCACGCCTGCCGATTAAACTGGCCTGGCGACTTTCGAAACCAATGCGATAGTCATTTATCACTATCTTTTTGAAATCGTCAAAACTGAGTTCAGCAGCATTAAAATCGCTGGTAGCACTTATAACAGTTTCGGGCATATAATATTTTGTTTAGATGGCAAAATTATAAAATTCTATTTTGTAATTATCATACTTAACACACAAAACACACAGTATATTGAATAGTTTTTTATTTGCATTAAACCTTTTATATTTGTATGAATCAATACCTCAATATGAAAAAGCTAATACTAATGTGCGCAGTAATTATAGGCTTTGCCTTTACTGCTTCGGCGCAAGATAATGAAAAAGCCGAATTTAAATTTAATGAAGAGAAGCATGACTTCGGAAAGATTCCGCAGGGCACTCCGGTTACGACCGTGTTCGAGTTTACCAATATCGGGAAAGAGCCGTTGATCTTAACCGAAGTAAGGCCAACATGTGGCTGTACTATAGCCGATTACACTAAAACTCCCGTTAAAAGCGGAGAAAAAGGCGTTATTAAAATCACTTATAATGCGCAGGCTGTAGCTCCGTTTAATAAAACAATAGTGGTAACATCTAACGCTAAAACGCCAACCAAGTATTTAAATATCGTGGGTGAAGTAGTAGCAAAGACTACCGGCGCGAGCAGTAAGTAAAGCCTCATTCCAAGTTTCTTCTGGGGAGAGAGGGAATTTAATCATCATATTTTAGAGACATCCTGACAAATCAGAATGTCTCTTTTTTTGTCTCATTCCAAAACCTTCTCCTGCAGACATTATTCATGTATGATTTGATTTTTAAGGATCTTCATGAGGGCTTTTCCGTTTAAAGGAAGAGCATATTTATATCTTTTTACTAATTTTGCATCATGCCAAAAATTTCAGAAAAAGGGTTGCAAATGCCCGCTTCTCCCATACGTAAACTTACTCCGTTTGCCGACAAGGCGAAATTGGACGGTAAAAAAGTTTATCATCTTAACATCGGCCAGCCGGATATAGAAACCCCGGAAGACATGCTAAACGCGATCAAAAATATTGACTTTAAGGTTTGGGCCTATACTGCATCAGAAGGCACTTTGGCCTACCGTAAAAAACTGACGGAATATTACAACAAGCTGGGATACAATATCAGCCCTGATAATATATTAGTGACCACGGGCGGATCTGAAGCAATCACCATTGCGATGATGACCTGCCTTGACCCCGGTGACGAAGTGATTATCCCCGAACCGTTTTATGCCAATTATAATGGTTTTGCCTGCCAGAGTGATATCGTGGTGAAACCTATTTTATCCTATATCGAAAATGGGTTTGCTTTACCCCCTGTCAGTGAATTTGAAAAATTGATCACTGAACGGACAAAAGCAATTATTATCTGCAACCCCAATAACCCTACCGGCTACCTGTATTCAAAAGAAGAACTGGAAGCGCTAAAGGCATTGGCATTGAAGTACGATCTTTACCTGTTTTCGGACGAGGCATACCGCGAATTTTGCTATGACGGACGTTCGTTTACTTCGCCCATGCATTTAAGCGGGTTGGATGAGAACGTGATCGTTTTGGATACTGTCAGCAAACGTTATAGTGCCTGCGGTGCGCGGCTGGGCTGTCTCATCACCAAAAATAAAGCAGTTTGGTCTGCAGGATTAAAATTCGCACAGGCAAGGTTAAGTCCCGGAATGGTTGAGCAGATAGCCGGCCAAGCTGCCGTTGACACGCCGGACAGCTACTTTGAAAAGGTAAATAAAGAATATACACATCGTCGTGATACGTTAGTTAAAGCGTTAAATGAGATGGACGGGGTTTACTGCCCCAATCCTGGTGGTGCTTTTTACGTTGTGGCACAATTGCCCATAGACAATGCCGACCAGTTTTGCCAGTGGATGCTGGAGACTTTCAGCTACAATAACCAAACAGTAATGATGGCGCCGGCCACCGGTTTTTACAGTACCAAAGGGGCGGGATTGAACGAAGTGAGAATGGCATACGTTTTGAACAGTGACGATTTGGAGAAAGCCATGGTATGTTTAAAAGAAGCTTTAAAGGTTTATCCAGGTAAGACAGTTGCCAGTTCTCAGCTTGCAGCCGGCAGTAACTGACTTGTTTATGATAGAAGCTAAGCTGAAAGCAGAATTTAAAATCGTATATTTGTGATCTTATTAACTGCCCACTGGCAACTGCAAACTCAAAAAAATGGGGTCGACCGGAATTGACAGGATGGAGATAAGTAAGTAAGCATGCAGCGCGTTGGGTGAATTAGCGCTTGAATCTGAACGCTCAAACTTACAAATGGCGAAAATAACTACGCCTTAGCTGCTTAATTTAGAATTAACCAGCTTTTGTCCCGCCGGTTTTCCGTTTCATTGGATCGGCAACCGGGGCATCGAAAAATGAAAATAGCCCGCTTAATGGTGTGCATAACGGGCGAAACAAAGCACCTAAGGAAGACGGTATAGGTGAGCAACTGACCTTCCCCTTCCTGACAAACTAACAGTAGCTAAGCATGTAGAAAGCTTACCTTATACCATGTTTGGACGAGGGTTCGAATCCCTCCGGCTCCACCACGCGGGATTCCCGCAAAATTATCGGGAGGCTGCTCTAAAAAGAGCGGCCTTTTTTGCTTCATATCAATAAGTTATGAGCAAATAACGTATAACGTATTCAATTAGTTCCGACTTGCTCTTTATACACTTTTTACATGAACCAAATGAAACAAGGGCCATAAAAAGCATATTTATAGATATTACTTTCGTCGCCGTCAACATTATTTTTTATCTGATGAGTATTCTGCATTTAATCCGTCAATCACGTCTGAAGTTATATCAAGCCCTGCCATAAGCTATGGTACCTGATTGATTAGCGATCAGGATCAATTTATAGTTATGAGCTTTGCCATATTTTGCTAAATAAGAGTTGGTCTGCGAAACAATACTTTGTGTTAGCTTCCCATCCTCTTGTTTTGCATTTTCCTGAATCCCTCTTTGGCAATCGGCTAACTGTTTTTGTTCTAAGCTTTAACGGCAATATTTTATCAGCCTTTTAAGCGATTAGTGGATTAGAGAATGTCAATCAACTTTTATTTATTGGCTTTTAAATATTATACGATAATGGTATTCAACGACTTCGGTGCCTATTGCGTATTACGACCAAGCTGACCCACCAATATGCGCAAGCTGACCCACCTTTTATTGGCTAAATGGAATAAGTGACTCATTTTCACCAAAGTAAGGTGGGTCAATATGCCGGAATG
>JAQBOV010000028.1 GCA_028287895.1 Mucilaginibacter sp.
CAAGCCGGGAAGAAGGGTTTTGCAATGCATTGGTAGAGGCAGCCTATTGCCAAAGGCCAATTATCACCAGTGATATTCCCGGCCCCGGATCGCTCGACATTCCGCATACTTATAAATTCGCTTCGGAAAATGTCGCCGAATTGGAAAATGCGATGATATCGCTTATATCCTTAACCGACGGTCAGCAAAAGCAGATAACAGCTGAACAAAAATCTTACGTGGAAAAAACTTTTGACCTGGACTCATGGGCTAATCAAATTTCTGATATCTATAAAAATCTAAAATCTTGAAAATACTTTATTTCTCAAAGACCACCAGATCCGGTTTGGCACCTAATTTTTCCAGCGTTTCGTTGATATCTTTCACCATCTGATCGGGACCACATACATAAAAATGCTTTGTAAAATCTTTTACTTCGGCCTTTAAAAAATCAGCATTTATCTTTCGCTTATCGTATTTGCTATCTTTCTGCCCGCTTATTATAAAATGAGCATCATTACCCAGCATTGCCGCTAACTCATCTTTCAGGATAATATCCTGATCTGTTTTGTTGGAAAAGAACAGTATATTTCCTCCTATTTTACCATCTTTATACAGTTGCCTCAGTATCGCGAGGAACGGTGTAATACCCGCCCCGCCGGCAATAAAATAGCCTGGCCCCTTGTACTCGATAGCTCCCCAGGCATCGCTGATGATCAGTTCGGCTCCCGCGCTCAACTGTCCCAAATGATTGGTAACACCATGCGGATTTTCATATATCTTTATAGTAAATTCCAGGTAAGGCTCTTCATTCAGGCAGGTGAAAGTAAAGGGGTGCTTATTCTCCTTCCATTCAGGCTCATTAATGGACAAGTCGGTTGCCTGACCGGGAACAAAACGAAAACCGGGTGGCTTTTCAATTACAAAACGCTTTACATTATGTGTAACGTTTATGACGGAGATGATCTTAACGGTATAGTGCATGAAATGAACGAGTTGTAAAGAATAAAGATACGGGTTTCGTGCCGCGGAATAAAGCTTACTTTGATAAAAATAGGTGATTTTTTTCAACTTTATACCAAAGTTTAACCTTTTTCAGACAGTTTTTGCCCTTCAGCAACAGGTTAATCTTACATTTTCATATCCATTTGTTTATCTCCATTTTTAAAAACAGCCTCACTGTTCAACAAATAAGCGCCGTTCGTTACGACAACGTCACCTTGATTTAATCCTGAAATGACGGGTACATAGGTCAGATTTCCAGAACCTGTCTTGATCATCCTCGGTGAATAACTATTATCGGTATTCTTAACCCATACTTTGCTGCCTTTGCCATCGGTTAAAACAGCAGAGGCTGGCACAGCCAATGAACGGTGTCTGCCATTGGCAATAGAAATATAGGCCAGCATTCCGGGCCTGATTAAGTCCTGCTGGTTAGCAATACTGATCCTGATCAGATCCACTTTGGAGGCATCAGATAATTCCGGATTGATAAATTCTACTTTACCATTAATAACCCGTCCGCCCAGATCAGGGAAGGAAACACTTACCCGGTCCTGTACCTTATAATTCCCGGCTTCGCCAGCATACAATTGAGCTTCCACCCATAAGCTGTTTAACGCTTGTGTTTTCAGTATGGACATGCCCTGGGTTATATAGTCTCCCTGGTGAACTGCTATTTCACTGACGGTTCCGCTGATTTTGCTTAAAACCGTTGTAGTTGCAGATACTTTTCCAGAAGCCGCTAAGCGCTGGATCTGTGCCGGTGTTAAGCCCCATAGTTGTAATCTGTTTTTTGCAGCGCTGATCAGTTGCTGATAATCAACATCCGGGTTATGCAGCATTTTTTGCTGCTGCTTGGCCAGCAGGTATTCCTTTTGGGCTTCCAGCAGATCTTCACTGTAAATGGAATACACCGGCTGACCCGCCGATATTTTTTCGCCGGTGGCTTTGACGAATAATTGCTGTATCCGGCCTGCGATCCGGGCACTCAGCTCTTCTGCGTTCTTTTCATCAGCAGTTACCGTTCCTGTCAGCGTTATTTCACTACCCGTATTTTCTTCCCTTACGGTATCCGTTTGTATCCCTGCCAGTTGAATTTGTGAGGCTGTTAACCTGATCTTATCCGCAGCAGCGTTGCTATTGCCGCCCGTCAATTCTACTTTGATCAGTTTCATTCCGCAGATTGGGCAATTGCCCGGATGATGCTCATGTATCTGCGGATGCATGGAACAGGTATAATAAGCTTTGCTTTGCATTTCTGCCACTTGTGGTTTTTGCTTACAGGCGGTAAACAGCGCGGTTATTACTAGTGTAAAGGCTAATAACCGCAATGCTTTTAGCCATATATATTGTTTGATGCTGTCATTCATTGCCTTGCGTTTTAATAAAATTTTCGCTGTCCGTTAAATATTGGGCATTGGATGCCAGGCTATCGGTAACCGATAAGCCTTTTGCAATCCGTATCTCATTGCCATTTATAATTCCGGTACTCACCTGATGAGCCTCGAATAATGCGCCCTTTTTAAGCCATACTACTCGTCTGTCGCCCAGATCCAGCAATGCCGATCTGGGAATCCATAAGCCTCTTACTGATCCGGTTTGTATGGAAGCCTTAACCAGGCTGTTTACTTTCAGCGCATGATCCATATTATCCACATAAACCCGGATACTGGTGGTTTTATCGCCATCCTGTAAAGTAGGCTCTATGAAATTAACCCTGCCACTGATCGTTTTGCCTGGCATATCCTGAAGGGTTATCTTTACCGGTTGGTTTAATTTTAAACTACTGATAGCAGTTCTGTCAATCTTAATAATAGCCCATAACCTATGCGGGTTGACCACGTTAAAGATATTCTGTCCTTTTTGTACATACATCCCCTGTTTGATGGAAAGCGGAAGATTGTTAGCGAAATCTGGTGGCGGTCCTTCTCTATCCGTAGCACCTGCCATTTGACTATGCGGCATATCATGGACGTGCCCTTCGTAGGGACTGTATACCGGCAGACTATAAAATGGCTTACCTGTTTTAACGGCCTGGTTCACTTGTGTGCTGGTTATACCCAGCAAGAGCAATTTTTGTCGGGCGGCGCTGATTAATCCGGTTTCAGAGGGGGAGTTTTTCGTAAGATAAACCAAGTCCTGTTGTGCGGTAACCAGGTCCGGGCTGTATATATCAAAGATGCGCTGGCCCTGATGGATTTCCTGGAAGGCATATTTAATATATAGTTTTTCGATCCGGCCTGAAAACCGTGAAGCGATATTATTAAACGTTCGGGTATCAAAATCCAGGTAGCCTTCGGCAGAAATCTGCGTAGGGATTTGTTTTTCTTCAGGGGTAATTGCATTAATGTCAGTGATTACCGATGAATTAACCGGCTGCAATACGGTATTCAGACTGATACCTGCCCCCTGGCTGCCCTGTCCCGATTTCTTCACTAATGCCATCCCGCAGACCGGACAATTGCCCGGATGATCTTCCAGGATCTGCGGGTGCATCGGGCATGTATATTGGATATCGTTTTTTACCTGTGTCGTATCAAGTGCAGCCGGTTTCTTCTTTTTACCGGTACAAGCGCTAACCAGTGCCATCACTAACAGGAGGCTGGTCAATAGGATCCTAATAGGTTTCATTTTCTTTTTCATAAGCTACTTGTAATTGTAAAACTTCCTGTAAACGGTCTAAAGCATCCATCCGCGTCGACTGCAAACCTTTGATACTGTCCAATACCGATGGCAGATCGCCGGTATTCTGCTCATAAGACTGTAAGGAGGTTTTGTAAGTATTCTGCAAGGCAGGAATGATGTTTTGGTTATAGTTTTTGAGCTGCCTTTTTTTGCTGCTCATATCTGCTCTTAAAGCGGCCAGCTGACCTTCGGCCTGGTTGAGCATATCCATTTTTTTCTGCTGTAATTCAGCTACCTCATACCGGATACCTTTCAAACTGGCCTTATATTCTTTAGATGCCCAGGGTACGATGGGTATAGTTACCGAAGCCATCAAAATATATTGATTAGCCATTCCTCCATAGCTGAACATATGTCCGGCCTGAATACCAAAATCCGGCTTGCGTTTGCTGTATTGGACTTGTGCATTTAATTGCTGTAAATCAATATTCCGGCTGATCCCTTTAATATCACTACGGGCATTTGCAAGGCTTTCCGTATCGGTAAGGGCCGTTTCATAATCTTTTAGAACAATATTGGTATCCACTGCAAAAGCCGTTTGCTTATCCCGGTTCATCAGCGTATTGAGCATGATGTTCTTTTGGGTGATCTCATTATTCAATTCCTCGCGGGTATTGTCCAGCTGATACAAGTCTGCTTTAGCCCTGTAAATATTAGGCAGCTTTTCCTTGCCATAAGTAAGGCGGATATTGGCGTCCTTAAGCATATACTCCAGCAGGCTTTGCGTGTTTTGTAATAAAGCCAGTTTCCTTTCCAGCACGACCCGTCCGTAATAGTATTGCTTGGCCTCGGCGATCAATTGATTTTTCAGATAGTTCTTATCCTGGGCAGTTACTTTAGACATCCCTTTCATATAATTTTCTTTGGCCCGCAGCTTGCCGGGGTTGGTGAACATTTGTTCCGCCTGGATCATAAAGGAACCCGTATTCGGATTGACCTGGTATGGCGTTTGATATTGACCTGCGCTGATCTTTGGCGCATCCAGGTTTTGAGCTCCGGCTGCATAGGCATCCTGCGCGCTGACCCTGGCATCATAAGCCTGCAAGGAAGGGTTTACAGTTACACGCGCCAGAACGCTGTCCAAAGGCAAGCGCTGAAGCTGCGCTTTTGCTCTCAGACCAGCAAAACAGATGAGCATTATACCGATGATTTGATATTTCGTTTTCATAAGCTTATTCCTTTACCTCCAATACTTCCAGCTTACCATGCCTGTTCAGTTCGTATTCCTTCACCATCAGGAAGATCAGTGGCGTAACCAGCAAAATATGCGTGGAGGAAGTTAATACCCCGCCGATCATCGGCAGCACAATGGGCAGCATCACATCACTGCCTGTTCCGGTTGCCCAAAGTACCGGCACCAAACCAAACAGGGCCACACTCACCGTCATGAGTTTTGGCCGTAAACGTTTGACCGCACCATTCATCACATAGACCCGCAGATCTTCCCTGGTAATCGTTTCGTTGGAATTGCCTTTTAAAGCAACCAATTGCTGCATGGCATCATTGAGATAAATGACCATTACGATACCCGTTTCCACAGCGATACCAAATAGTGCTATAAATCCTACAGCGACTGCAACGGATAAATGCACTCCAAAGAAATACACCATGTATGCACCGCCGATGAGTGCAAATGGAATACTGATCAAACTGAAAAAAGCTTCGCGGATGGAGTGGAATGCGAAATACAGGCAGCCAAAAATGATGACCAGTACAATGGGCAGGATGAGCTGTAAAGTACGTTTCGCCCGGATCAGGTTCTCATACTGGCCGCTCCATTCAATAAAATAACCTTTAGGTAAGGATTTTACCAGGGTGTTTAGTCTGTCCCGGGCTTCTTTAACGGTACTGCCTAAATCCCGGTCACGAACATTAAACAATACGGTACCCCTTAATAAAGCATTTTCCGATTGGATCATAGCTGGCCCATCGCTGATTTTAATATCCGCAACCGATGATAATGGTATTGGGCCATAACTCATCGTTTGTACCAGCGTGCGTTTGATTTCATCCAGGTTCTTGCGATAGTCCTGCGCCAGTCGGAGGCTTACGCTGAAGCGCCTGCGCCCTTCAATAGTAGGGGCGATATTCATGCCGCCCAATGCACTTTCCACCACTTCGTTCACATCATCCACGCTTAAACCATATCGCCCGATAGCATCTTTATTCACCTGGATATCTAAATATTTACCGCCGGTGATCGGCTCAACGTAAAGATCCTTTACCCCGCCAATACCCTGCAAAGCTTGTTTCATCCGATTGGATAAAGCATAGATGGTATCCAGATTCTGACCATACACTTTTAATCCTACGTCGGTGCGGATACCTGTGGAAAGCATATTGATCCGGTTGATGATTGGCTGTGTCCAGCCGTTGACTACACCCGGTATCTGCAGCTTGCTGTTCAGCTCGTTAATAATGTCTTCCTTTTTAATTCCGATTCGCCACTCACTGGTTGGTTTTAACAGAATGATCGTTTCGACCATGCTGATAGGAGAATTATCTGTAGCGGTATTCGCCCGGCCTGCCTTGCCTAAAACGTTCTTTACTTCGGGGACACTTTTAATGATCCTGTCCTGTACCTGCAGCAGTTGCTTGGCTTCCGAGTTGGACACATCCGGCAGGGTAACCGGCATAAACAGGATACTGCCCTCATCCAGGGGCGGCATAAATTCACTGCCCAAACTGAGCAGCAGCGGTATACTGATGAGTAAAGCAAGTATATTAATACCAATAATGGTTTTTCGCCAGGTAATACACCAGTGTAAAATCGGCCGGTATATCCTTTCCAAACCACGATTCAAAGGATTGCGCTCATCAGAACTCATTTTACCCTTCAGAAAAAAGGAGATCAGCACCGGGGCAAGGGTTACTGTAAGAATGGCATCAATAGCCAGTATAAATGTCTTTGTCCATGCCAGTGGGCCAAATAGTTTACCTTCCTGTCCTTCTAATAAGAATACCGGCAGGAATGATGCGACAATAATGAGCGTTGAAAAAAACACGCCACGTCCAACCTGCTTGCAGGAGGCTTCTATAATTTTTATTCGTTCTGCTGAGGTCATGACTTTTCTTTTTCTTGTGCAACGGATAAATTCCGGTGCGAATTTTCTACCATGACGATTCCGTTGTCTACGATCACCCCAATGGCCAAAGCGATGCCCGTAAGGGACATGATATTAGAGGATATACCAAAAGCATTGAGCAGGATAAAGCTGGCCGCGATGGTAATGGGTATCTGGATAATAATGCTTAATGCACTTCGCCAGCTGAACAGGAACAGGATCACGATAATGGAAACTGTGACCATTTCCTCGATCAGCGTATGCTTAACCGAGCCAATGGCATTTTCTATCAGCTGACTCCGGTCATAAGCGATCTTAAAGCTTACGCCCGGCGGTAGTCCTTTTTGTATATCGGCCATTTTGTCCTTCACGGCATGAATAACCTGATCTGCATTCTCCCCGTAACGCATGACAACAATACCACCAACCGCTTCTCCTTCTCCATTCTGATCAAAAATCCCTAAACGCAGATCTCCTCCCATTTGAACCGTTGCAATATCTTTCACCCTGACAGGTACGGTTTTGATCGTTCCGATAGCTATGTTTTCTACATCCTGCAAACTCTTAATATAACCCAGGCCCCGGACAATATACGCCGTGCCATTCATTTCAAACTTGCGCCCGCCCACATCATTATTATTACTTTTCACTGCCTTCAGTACCTGTGACAGGGAAATATTATAATAGTTGAGTTTATGCGGGTCAATATTGATCTGATATTGTTTTTCAAAGCCACCAAACGAAGCTACCTCACTCACGCCAGGTACGGTTTGCAGTCCCAGTTTTACATACCAGTCTTGCAACGCCCGCTGTTCGCCGAGGTCCATGCCCCTGGCATCGAGCGTGTACCATAAGATATGGCCCACGCCGGTGCCATCCGGTCCGAGGGTAGGGGCGATGCCTTCAGGCAGCAAACGTTGTGCATAATTTAGTCTTTCCAGCACCCGGCTGCGTGCCCAATACACATCGGCCTTGTCGTCAAAGATGATATAGACAAAGCTCATCCCGAACATGGAAGTGGCCCTGATCGCTTTTACCTTGGGTATGCCCTGCAGGTTGCTTACCAGCGGGTAGGTCACCTGGTCTTCCATAATTTGCGGGCTGCGCCCCTGCCATTCGGTGAATACGATCACCTGGTTCTCCGACAGGTCGGGAATGGCATCAATAGGATTTTTAAGTACCGCATAGCTGCCCCAGGCAAAAAGGGCAATGGCAATAAGTAGTACGATATACCTGTTTTTTAAGGACAGGGAAATAAGTTGATTGATCATCGTAAAGGTTTTGATAAGCCCGGTCCGCCAGCCGGAAAAGCGGGCCCAAATGAATTACTCATCTTTTCAGCTTTTCTTTTTAGCCGGTTCCTTTTTTACCAGTTCCATACCGCATTTAGGGCATTTGCCGGGTTTATCACTCAGCACTTCCGGGTGCATAGGACAGGTATATTGTACCGTTGCGGGCTTTACTACCGGTTTGACCTTTTTAGTTTTAGTGGTGTCAGATATGGCTGTGGTTGGATGAGCAGCGAATGCTGAAATGCTGGTGAAAACAGCGGCCATAGCCAGCAGGATTGCTTTTTTCATGATTTTTTAAATTTGAAAATGGATAAATAGCATAAGGTAGAGCCTATGCGTAAATTATAATTAAGATGATGGATTGCAATGCAAAAAGGAGCCTGTTACTAAACTAAAGGCTAAAAGAAAGAGGTACAGATCAGATTCTGTAGGTACAGTTAAGGATATAGACAGGTGCATGGGACCGATCGGGCGGCGCATGACTGTTAAAAACGGTATATTCAGCATTAAAGCGATACGCGCTAAAATCTCCTATTAAATAACCGGGGATAATGATGTGAAACGAATTTGCACTCAAACTAAAAGCCTGAGAACCGAAATGCTGATCCTTTACTTTTAACAGTTGCGTTTTTGTTTTGCAGCAGCCTGGTAAGCCGCCTACCAGCATTTTGCAATCGACCTTTTTAACGCTGTCAAAAGAAATACTGGCACCTTCCAGTTTACCGCAGCAATAAAAACTACTAACGGCGATACCCAGTGCTGAAAGCAGGTAAATAACTGTCAATAATAGGAGCGCGGTACGTTTCACAATTCGAAGATAATAAAAATTATACGTTTTGCATTACAATATAGTTGTAAAGCCGCCCCAATCAGGGGCCGGCTTATTGCTTTATTTACATTTAGTTGTGCATTCCTGGAAAGCCTTGCAGCTTCTGTTGCTAAAATACGGCCACTTCCTCTAATTGTTTTTACATAATTCCGTTAAGAATTTATATCCTATTGCCTAAGGTCAAATTTTATCAATCGCTTTCCTGCCCGCTTTCTGTGAAGTTTTGAACTGGCTGGGCGTTATTCCGGTAACACTTTTAAATTGTGTGGATAAATGCGCGCTGCTGCTATAACCCATCCGGTAGGCAATTTCATTGAGGTTCAATTCACCATATTCCATCAGCTCTTTTATTTTTTCAACCTTTTGCTCGATAATGAATCGTTCAATGGTTATATCCTGCGAATTGGAAAATAAGCGGCTCAAATGCGCGTAATCTTTACCTACACGACTTGCGATCACATCAGAATAGGACATATTGAGTTCCGAAAGATCGGAATGATGCACCAGTTCGATCACCACGTTTTTAATGGCTTCAACCGTTTTATCCGTTTCCTTATTAATCAGCTCAAAACCCGGAACTTTCAAGGCCGCCGAAATGAGCTGCATTTGTTCCTCATCAGGATCAGGCGTTATTTCCGCATGGCCCAAAGCGACCTGTTTGAGCGTAAAGCCCAGGTTCTCCAGTTGCTGGCGGACAATCATCTGGCATCGGTCGCAGACCATGTTTTTGATATGTAGCAGCATGAATTTTTTGTTTCCAAATTTAGGATTATTTCATGCTTTTTCTTCCCCAATAAAAATAGATCAGGGATACGGGAATAAAGAACAAGTTAAGCCAGGTTTGATAGTTCCAGCTAAAATGTTCACCGCTCATTTGCATTCCGCCGGTATGCGCTTTGGGTATCCAGTGCAAAGCCGCAAAAGTGTAATCCAGAAACAGGGAGGTAAAGAAAATACTGACCACCAGTATAATTAATAAATACCACATAGTTTTGTTGCCATAATAGTTACGGAATACCATCAGCATAGGAATGGTCACCAGGTCAGAGAGAATAAAGGCAATCACTCCGCCAAAGGAAATACCGCCCTGCCATAATACAGCCGCCATGACGATGTTACCCACCGAGCAGACAAACGCAAAAATCGCGATGACGATACCGATGATGGCGTTCCAGCTTAAGACCAGGAAATGCGGCAAGGCGCTGTTCCCGCTTAAAAATAAGCTCTTCCAAAAAGCTTCAGGCACCAATACCATTAAAAATGCGGCAACCACCAGGCCGATCAGAATATCTTTGCCCACCATCGTCACGTCCATATAATAATGACCGCTGGCAGTTTTCAGTTTTGCTAAAAAGCCTGCTCCGTCCTTGTGTGTATTTTCATCATCCATCTTCATTTCATGGTGGCAGCAGGAGCTTTCCATGTGGTGATGTGCATGGGGATCACCGGATTTTTTACCTTCAGACTCCGCAATGTGTACTACGGCCTCCTGTTTTACTTTTGCCGGAAAGAACCAGCTGATCAATATCGCAGAGATGATGATAAAAAATAAGCCGCCAATGACCTCGCCGCCAAAAAACGCCCAGCCTAACAGGGAAACGATCACAATAAATATTTCAAACACCAGATTAGTACTGGCTACCATAAATGAAACAGCGTTTGACCAGGTAGCGCCTTTGATCATTAACGCCCTTGCCATAGAGGCAGCGGCATAAGAACAGGAAGACGATATGGCACCGAACAGCGTAGAAAGCCCGACAGAGGCTACCGAGTTTTTACCCAATTTGGAAGATATGCTTTCCGTGGATATAAAAGCCCGGATCAGGGAGGACAGGATAAACCCTAAAGCCAGACCCCAATAGATATTCCAAAGCATGTAGGCCAGTTCTGTTATGATTTTTGTGATTACACTCATGATGAAATGATTAATGTAATACAAATTTACTGTGCCCCTGATTTTTAAGTTTACAGATTACCGTATTTGATTTACAGGATTATGATCCAAGGAGGGAACGCCATCAAACGATTTACAGGAGATAAATTTTATATTCAAATATGAAAACTGCAGCCGTTTTCCTGTTATTTTTCTCCGCTTTGCGGGGATGGGAAATATTTCGATGAAGGGAAATTGCTGTGCCGGGGTGACGCATCGGCGTACATGCGGACAGGGCTCAAAACAGTGCTGCAATAAAGGAATTTTACGGCATGATGTTATTCTGCAGCAGTTGTGGGTTTTTGATGGCTGTAAAAGAAATAATATAACTGCTTTCGGGTATGATAACCAGGCTTTAGCCGGTTTTTCAGCTTAGGGGACCGGATGCCTGTTGCAATAATGTTGCTAAAAAATTATAATCTGTATTCTGGCCTTCACGGATCCTGATCGTCCTTCTGTCAGGGTGATCGCCAGGCTCGAAAAAGCCCTCCGGTGCTTCCAGGGACGCTGCGTTAAAGAGCGTAAAACTTACCCATGCTTTGGCAATATTGTAAGTACATACCAATTTACCATCTTTTTTATAGTGGGGCTTGCCATATTGCAGCAGCTCTTCGATCCCGGGAACAGATTGCAGGATCGTTTCTCTGAGATGTTTGCAGGTATCTGTTTGCCATTTTTGATCGGCATTGTCAAAGTATTGGCTAAGTTCCTGGTTCATCATTCATATGATTTTGCTGTTTGAGAATCTCCCATGTAACCGAAATTCTTTTCCCGGTGTGATTGTTTTACCCCTTCCACTTTTTTCCATAAGGTATAAGGAATGAAAAGGAACGCAAGCATGATAACAGGAGGAATGAGCAGTCCAAAGGAATCGCCTACAAATGCTCTTGAAGCCAGCGCGCAAACAAAATTAATAGCAATGCCCGCAAATGCCCATTCCTTGATGACTTTGAATTTCGTTTGCAGCAGTGCGACTACCGCCAGGAGCCTTGCTACCCCCGCTATTGTTAAAAAGTATACGGGATATCCCAGATGCTTCAATGCATCGATACCCGCCTGCTGTCTGGTTACACCGCCGATCCCATCCAAAAAGATCAGTAATGCGAAGATGACCGTAAAAACCCAATAAAGGGTGGTAAGTGTTTTTGGTTTCATATGCTTATTTTTTGGTTTTAGGATACGTGTAATTGATCATCCATTGAACGGCGAATTTATCTTTACACATTCCGAAGTATGCTCCCCAGAAGGTTTTATTAAGAGGAGCTTCTACGGCGCCCCCGGCTGAAAGGGCGGTAAAAATCTTGTCCACTTCCGCCTCGCTTTCCGCCTCCAGGCAAATATGATAGTTAGTGCCAAATACAACGTTGCTCCCCATCGATTCCAGTGTATCTGTAGCCATAATCATTTGGTTGCCGGCAATTGGTAAGGACGCGTGCATGATCTTCTGCTGGTCGTGAGCCGCCATTTTTTCGCCGCCGGCAACATCTGAGTAGCGTATGAACGACTCGAATTCTCCTCCAAACACAGTTTTGTAAAAATTCATGGCCTCTTGGGTATTTCCCATAAAGTGTAAGTAAAAATTTGTGCTGAGCATTTCAGGTTTTTATTTAGTTCGGTAGCAATATTATGGATTGCATATGATATTCTAAGCGTGTGAATACGGCATTCTATGATGGGTGATTGCGACAACTATTTCCGTTACATTTGTTGTATGATTGATATTTCCATATTGGCGCTGAAAAACGCGGTACTTGCATCTGTAGCGGATTCGAGGTACGTATTTGTTATGGTGAACGAGTTTTTGAAAAAGTCAGGTAAAGCCCCTTTGTTTAATGTACAGGTGGTTGGCCTTAACGGAGAAGTTAAACTGAACGAGGGGCTGTTTTCGATACATCCTGAGGCTATTATAAGTGATATCAAAAAGACAGATCTGATTATTATTCCCGCCTTGTCAGGCGATATATTTACAGCCACCAATACCAACTTAAATTATGTTGGTTGGATCAACAAACAATATAAGAACGGCGCAGAGGTTGCAAGCCTTTGTACGGGCGCTTTTCTGCTGGCTTTTTCCGGATTGCTTAAAGACAGGCATTGCACTACCCATTGGCTGTATGCTAATGAATTCAGGCATCATTACTCTTCGGTAACATTGGTGGATGAGAAAGCGATTACCGATCAGAATGGCCTCTATTCCAGCGGTGGGAGTAATGCCTGGTGGAACCTTCTTATGCATCTTGTAGAAAAATATGCCGGAAGGGAGATTGCTATCTATACGGCAAAATATTTTGTAGTTGATCTGGACAGAAACACCCAATCCCCATTTGTCATATTCAACGGCCTTAAAGATCACCAGGATAAAGTCATTATAAAATCGCAGGAGTTCATAGAACAAAACCACCAGGAGAAATTCACTGTTGATGAGATTGCATCCCGTTTCGATCTAACCCGCAGAACCTTTGAGCGAAGATTTAAAAAAGGTACACGGAATACAGTGGCCGAATATATACAGCGGGTGAAAGTGGAAGCTGCAAAAAAACAATTGGAAATTGGGAGAAAACCGATCATGGAAGTCATGCTGGATGTGGGATATGCTGATATCCAGACATTCAGGGATGTTTTTAAACGGATAACGGGAATGACCCCGGTAGAATACAAAAATAAGTACAATAAGCAGGGCGGTATTCCCCCGGGAATTCAACCTGATCGGTAGACTCGGCTTAAGTGCAAATTGTGGAGAACCCCGGATTCTGGAAATCCTCCATTGTAACAACCAAATGCGGTAAATTGAAGATTTGCGGGATTCTTGAATTAAAAAACAGGAATAAAAATGCTTCCTTTACTTTTTGGGTTACTGTCGATAAAACGCTCATCGGGGAGGCATCCAGGGGAACTTTATGAAGAGTTAGAATAATTTGCGGGCGATTAAAGGTATTTTAAGAACGAAAAGAAAAACATAGCCAAACTTCCTCCAAATCGGGGATTGATTTCAAATACATAGGCCTTTCCGTCAATTTCCTTATAGTTGAAGCAGCAAAGCCCCTCAAAGCCGATGGCATCAAGCATATTGGCAAACAGATCCAGATGAGGACACCTGCTTAATTTGTTACAAATAAATTTATCTACTCCCTTTACATATGCAGGGCTTGGAAAAATATAGATCACGTTTAAAGCGCATGCCACCTTCCCATCTTTGTACAGAAGATGAGTTGCATACTCCTTTGAACCCTGAATAATTTCCTGGCAAAAATAATCCGGGTCGTCAATTTCATTTTTATGCTTCTGTTTTTTTTCAGGAGTATCTATAATATAACAATTCATGCCCATATGACCTCTTTTTTTCTTCAATATGTAAGGCATATTTAGATTTTTCCCTGTTTTGGGCATGGCATTTTCAAAGCCTTTCTCTGCGAGTGTCTTGTAGAACAAATATTTATCATCGCATATATTGACCGCTTCCAAAGTAGGGATGGGAATGGGATTTCTTTTTGCTAATTCAGGATAGGAAACCAGAAGCCGAATATCATGAAGATTTAAGGGTACTGCCAGGTCGTTTTTTTTGACGTTTTCATAGGTGAATTCATCAAAACTGATCTGGTGAGGCAAAAACCGAAAGCTGGCTTTTATGTCTTGTTCTCGTTCATTATTTAATGAAAACAATATCTTTATCTTTCTCCCTGAAAAAAGTGCCCGCAAAGTCTCATAGGCAAAGTAGACGAACTTGTTGACTTTTGCTTCTGTGCGTCTCAGTTTAAAAGAATTTTTTTTTGTGGGATCAGAGATCATTCGGCTTATAGCGTATATGATTCGACAATTTCTGTTACCTTGTCAACTGCAGGCTTTTTGAAAAAATCAATATGCTTGCACTCTACTATCTTTACAATTATATTTCCCGTTACATGCTGTTCCCATAGTAACCTGAAAATAGAATTCCGGTAAACCTGGGACTTCCTCAGCTCTGATGATGCTCCCTCCGGACTTGTTTCATATATTAAAACCAGGTCACCATCATATTTTGAATTAGGATCATAGGTCTCATGTATGGCCAAAATTTGATTTTGCGCCCCGTTTTCGATAACGATTTCCTGGACACTATTGTCCCCTGTCAGCAACAGCTTTAGAAAATGAGGTAACCTGTGACGCAGGTATTTCACTTTAAACCGGAAATTGATCTTGGCTAAAGTTCTGATCTCATCACGCAGTCTGCGGTTCAATAGCAAACCCTTGGATGGATAGGAGGGATAGTGACTGATGGCACCCAAAAACTCAACTTTATCCTGCGATTGCCTTAATTGTATAGCAACCTCTAATGCGGTACGGGCACCCATGCTGTAACCCAGCAGGCTATAAGGCCCCTGCGCATGGATTTTTTTTATATGACCGACGAGGAAACCAGCATATTCCTGGAGATCTTTAAATGGAAAGTCATCACCATCCTCGCTATATATAACTCCGTAAAGTGGGTTATGCTTATGGTAGGTTTCTATAAATTCATTGAAAATGGTTGGATAACTGCTCCACGGAGGGAAAATAAACAAAGGCGAACCATGACCCTCTTTTAATAAAATAATTGGCTTCAGTTCTTCTGATTCAGTATGCTCAATTTTGTAAGCCAATTGCCTGATAGTTGACAGCTGATATATCGCGCTTACTGCTAACTTAAATTCCTGTTCCTTATTTATCCTGGTAATCATTCGGATGGCGAGTAAAGAACTTCCGCCCAGATCAAAAAAATCATCATCCAGGCCAACTTCTTCAACAGTTAGCATTTCTCTCCAATAATTGGCTAAAATCTCTTCTACGGGTGTTAGTGGATAAGAAATTAGATTTGACATAAAAATACAGGAATTCTAAAATGGCTACAATTAATCTGTGACTTTTGTTTTCCCAACATTAGGTAGCTGTAGTGAAAGGGGTACCAAATTTATTGTCTAATTTAAATATTTTTTTTAATATATAAAATAGGTAAACCCGGCCCATGCTTTATCTTTGTCTTTTATACCCACTGATACTTGGTTTTTGTTGTTTGGAAGCTCTCCAGTTTATTCTTCTAAGCCAATAGATTACAGGGTGCAGATTATTCGTTTAGCTTTACTATCTTGACCGGTAAATAAATGAATTCACAGGCTGCATGCTATTACTTTTATGAAAAAAGAAGTTACCATACTGGGAATAAATGGAGGTTTCGGGGCATTATTTTCCAGGCTATTATTTAACCGGAGCGAACTGACTATTAACGGAGTTGATTTAGGCGATACGATTCATCCCTCGGGAAATTGTTCGCGTTATATTCCAGCCGACGTAAGGGCTGACAACCAGGCGCTTCAATTAATAATAAGTACGTCTGAAATAATTATTATTTGTCTGCCCGAAGATGTTTGTTATAAATTCTTGGCATTATACAACCGTTATATTTCACAAACGGCTCTAATCATAGATACCATATCTGTTAAAAGGGAGGTTGCCTCGATTTATGTTAAAAACGGTTTTAACGCAGTGAGCTTAAACCCTATGTTCGGCCCCGATTTATCGGTCGGAGGGAAAAATATCATTGTCATAAAATTCAAAGAATCACAGTTATCGGACTGGTTTATTTCTCTTCTAAAAAAATGGAAGCTCCATATTGTATACACGACAAGCGAAGAACATGATAAAATGAGCTCGCTTATCCAGGTGGCAACCCATGCCGCTATTATGGCTTTTGGGATTACTTTGAATAACTCTGATATTTCAATGACGGAACTTTTAAAAATGGCAACACCGCCATTTTCAAACCTAAGTGCACTTTTTGGCAGAATTATTTCGGGGAACCAAAAAGTATACTGGAATATTCAAAAGGAAAATGTTTACGCCTCGGAGATAAGGAAAGTATTAATAAATAATTTAATAGCCTTAGATAAAAGTATAGACCAGGAAAATGAAGAAGATTTTAATAAACTGATCGAAGCAAAAACCCAAGATCAAAAAGAAATCTTTAAGGAATTATCCAGTCGCTTTTTCCTGTCAGTTGAACCAAAAAAACGCGATTTTATAATAAAATAAATGTGGTATAGGTCTACGTTTATTTTTTTTAAAAAGCCATTTTACATATAGGAATTATAGAATTAAATGTTTATTATTGTCTATAATTTGAAATTCTGCTATAAAAAGTAATATGTGAATTTAAGTTGACCAATTTAATCTTACATCTATTTCTACGCAGAATATTTACATCGTTATAGCCGGGTCAACACCCTGAAAAGTGCTATAATACCTATGAATGTAAATTGTTTATTGAATACAGAAAGCAAGGCGTTAATATGTCGTAGGGCCTATTTGCCTCTTTTTACAGCTGTATCTTTTCAATAAAATAACCAGCTACTTCGACTGCAATACCAGGGGCGTAATAGACGTGATTAATTTAAATGGGTTATGAAAACATTAATAATTGACAATTACGACTCTTTTACTTACAACTTGTTTCAGCAAGTAGCAGGTATAACAAAATGTATCCCCGAAGTATACAAAAACGACGAAATAGGATATGATGAAATTGTTGAAAAAAACTATGATGCAATCATAATTTCTCCTGGTCCGGGCCGCCCGGAAGTTAGGCAAGATTTTGGTGTTTGTACCGAGGTACTGCTATGTTATGACAAACCGGTTTTAGGTGTTTGCCTGGGCCACCAGGGGATTGGATATTTTTCAGGAGGCGAGGTAATTCATGCCCCTGAGCCCATTCATGGAAGATTAAGCGGGATTTATCACAACGATTCGGGCCTTTTTAAAGGATTGCCCCAGGGTTTTAATGTGGTTAGATATCATTCATTGGTAGTTGCTGAACCGCTTCCAAAAAATTTAAAAAGAAGCGCATGGACTAAAGATGGTATATTGATGGGAATAGAACATGAGACCAAACCGCACTGGGGCATACAATACCATCCCGAATCTATCTCGACAGAATTTGGGAATGAAATAATTGCGAGGTTTTTTGTTTTAGCCGAAGAATTTAATAAAGGGAGATCCGAAGCTTCTGCGTCGGTTGTCCTGCCATCTTCTCCCGTCAGAAACGTTGAACCAAACAGCTTAATTGTTGACTATAAAGTTTGCGATTTTAACAACAATGATGAGGTGATATTTTATAATCTTTTTGGTCATAGTAAATTTTCCTTCTGGCTTGATAGTAGTAAGATCATTGCGGAACATTCAAGATTTTCAATTATGGGAAGCGTTGAGGACAGCTATGATAAAGCTATTCTATTTGAAAGGAACAATAAGGAACTATCGATTTTAAAAGATGGCAAAACATCGGTGTTCAAACGGGACCTGTTTGAATACCTTGCTGAAGAGGTGGATAAAAATCTTGCAAAGCCCCTGACACAATTCCCTTTTAATTTCAATGGGGGGTTTATAGGCTACTTTGGCTATGAACTTAAGTCAGAATTAGATTTCAAAACCACACATGATTCGGAGGTTCCGGATGCCGCATTGATATTTTCCAGTCGCTTTTTAGTCATAGATCATAAAGAGAATAAAATTTATTTAGTCGCTATTGCCAGAGAAAAAGAGGAAACGGATGCGATACAGCAATGGGTAAATGAAACATTTGAAAAGCTACATCATTTAAAGCCTGTCGCGCTAAAAGGCACTAATTATATTGAAGATAAGCTGAACTTTTATGGTAGCCAAAATCATAGCACCTATATTGACAATATAAAAAGATGTCTCACAGAAATTAAAAATGGAGAGAGCTATGAGATATGTTTAACAAACCAACTGTCTATTGAGCTCACTTTGGATCCTGTTGAGTTATACCTGAACTTGAGAAAGATCAACCCTGCCCAATATTCAGCGTTTTTGCATTTTGATACTTTCAGTGTGGTCAGTTCTTCTCCCGAACAATTTTTAAAACTTGACAGAAATAGAAACGTTTCGACTAAGCCGATAAAAGGAACCATAATGCGCGATCCGGACCCGCTCATTGATGAAAAAAATAAAAATACCCTGAGAGAAAATGAAAAGTTCCAGGCTGAGAACTTAATGATCGTGGATTTATTAAGAAATGATCTGGGAAGAGTTTGTGAAATAGGTAGTGTCAGTGTCCCGCATTTAATGGCGGTGGAAACATACCAGACTTTAAATCATTTAGTGAGTACAGTGGTCGGCAAACTGGAATCAAAATATAATGTCATTGATCTGATCAAAGCAACATTTCCGGGCGGCTCAATTACCGGCGCGCCGAAGAAACGGACGATGGAAATAATAGATAGGCTGGAAAAAGTAGCCCGCGGGCCATACACCGGATCAATAGGGTATATCAGTTCCTGTGGCTCTGCGGAACTTAATATTATTATCAGAACAGCTGTTCTGCAAAGTGATAAGATTACGATCGGGAGCGGGGGTGCAATTATAGCACTGTCGGATCCCCAGGAGGAATTCGATGAAATATTATTAAAAGCTTTTCCTTTGATCAAATCAATTGTATTTACGGCAAAAGGGGCTTTTGATGAAAACTATTATTCTTTGAATTTATACAGTGAGAAATTTAAAGAATACGCTTAAAAATAACACTATATTAAATATTTATGGAACAATTATTAAATTTCAGAGAAAGGATTGATGAAATTGATGAAAAGATCGTGAAACTTATTAATCAGAGATTGGAAATATGTAAATCAGTTGCCAAATATAAAAGCGAAAATGATATCCCGATGATGCAGCCAGGCAGGGTGCAGGAAGTCCTGCTTAAAAGGAGGAAACTTGCTGACCAACTTTCTATTAATCCTGATCTTGTTGAGAATGTATATAAATTAATTGTGGAAGAAGCCTGTGTACTGGAGGATGAGATTATTAACGGCTTGGTAAAAAAGGATTGAAAAGAAATCAATAGTGAGGCACCTGTTTCGCTGACGCTGTCGGGACGGGTTTTTAACAGGTTTTTGAGCTATATCTTTTGTTTCAGTTGATTTCCAGAAAAAGACGGCGACTAAAAAAAAACAGGTTGAAAATCGCAATAGCGACTAGTATTAAATAAGTAAAGACTACCTGAAGGCTATAGGTAATCAAATTTTTCAAATAATTCATTTAATAATCCGAGCGCAATTTTATAACAGCGCTCAAAGTTTTAAAATAAAACAATAGCTTATACTACAAATTCTATAGATTAAATGATATAATTGTATATAAGGCGAGGTCTCAAATAAAATGCTGCCCCGGAACTGATTAACACCCTGCAATATGAGCAAAAAATTACTTCAAAGCCGCTCCTTCAGGATCGATAGTGATCTGAGCGAAGAATTAAAATATATTGCCAAAAGGCAAAATGTAAGCATGTATATACTTTTACTTGCAGCCTTTAAAATATTGCAGTTCCGCCGCAGCGGCCAATATGATTTATGTGTTGCTACACCAAACGCTACGTTTTCTGATATTCTGGCATTAAGGACCAGTTTAAACGTTGAAGAACCTTTTGATTCTTTACTGCAGCGGGTAAAAGATATTACCCGCCAGGCCTATTTGCACAAAGAAAGAACATTTGAAGAAGCGGCAAAATCCGTTTTATCTAAAGGCGATGATAATTCTTTATACCAGTTTATGTTTGTACTTCAAAATTATGCTGAGGAAGAATTAAACCGGGACAAATTTGACGAAACGATATCCAAATTTGGATTAACACTTTCAATCACCCAAACATCAGATTATTTACAGGGCCTGGTGATATACTCCAGGCACTTGTTTAGCGAAGAGTTAATAACTCAAATGATTGGGCAGTATAAGGAATTGCTTCATTCCATTGTGCAGCAGGAACAGCAGGCAATTGGTGAATTGCAACTGCTTACTAAACAAGACAATGAGTTATTAATCGAATTCAATAACACGTTGGTTGTCTATCCGGTTGAAAGAACCATTATCAACCTGTTTGAGCAGCAAGCTGAAATAAAGCCGGATGTAACTGCACTTGTATTTAAGGAAGATAAGCTTACTTACCGGCTGTTAAATGAAAGGGCCAATCAACTTGCACATTTGCTCAGACAAAACGGAGTTAAAAAAGAAACACTGGTTCCAGTTATATTAGAGCGGTCTGTTGAAATGGTAATTGCAATACTGGGAATCTGGAAAGCGGGCGGAGCATATGTTCCAATCGATCATGAATCGCCATTGACCAGGATTGAATATGTATTAAAGGATACGGGGGCTAAGTTAATTTTATGTGATACTGATGATAGAAAAAAAATGCTTTCCGCTTCAACAAATCTTAATGTGATCGCTATCAATGGCGATTCGGGGATTGCAGGGCAGCTTTCGGTAAGTAATTTAACCAGTGGGCCTTCACCAGAACACCTGGCGTATATTATTTACACATCCGGATCCACCGGCAGGCCAAAAGGGGTTATGGTTGAACATAAAAGTATTTTTAATTACATTTTACACAGCAAAGCGAAGTTTATTAACGAAAATGAGAACAGTTCAGGAACGTTTGTTCATTTATCGTATACGTTCGATGCGTCATTAAAAAGCCTGCTCACACCGCTGATTTCCGGCAAATCAATCGTCATATCGTCGGCTCCGGCGGCCTATGTATTTGAGGACAGTAATCTGCATAAATATGCACCATACGACTTTATTCAGTTAACACCCTCGCACCTTGACTTTTTTTATCTTATGTACAAAGATAAAAATGGGAAACCCATAACGGGGAAGATTTCGATTGGCGGAGAGGCTTTATACATGAGCCATTTCGATTCTTTGATTGAAGCACGGGAAGAATTACAAGTGGTTAATGAATATGGTCCAACCGAAGCGACAGTGGCTTGCAGCAGCTACAGTTTCAACATCTCCGGCGAGAAAAGATCACTACAGGGACTGCCCATTGGCAGGCCAATAGATAATTCGCAGATATACATACTAAATGAATATAACCAACCTGTGCCTTTAGGCGTCACCGGAGAAATATGCGTAGGTGGTGTGCAAGTGGCAAGGGGATATTTAAACAGCCCTGATCTGACAAAGAAGAAGTTTATCACCAACCCGTTCAATCACGGTTCAGGAAACACAATTTATAAAACCGGGGACATGGGCCGGTGGTTGCCGGATGGAAATATTGAATGTCTTGGCCGCAGAGACGATCAGGTAAAGATACGGGGATATCGGGTAGAGCCGGGCGAGATAGAAAGTATTCTGATCAAAAATGAAATGATACGCCAGGTAACGGTTATTGCAAAAGAAGGAAGGGATGCCAGGAAACGGTTGGTTGCTTACGTAGTACCGAACGGGGTTTTTAACAAAAAAGAAATAATTTCTTATCTGCAGGCCTGGCTCCCGAATTATATGATACCTGAAAGTTGGATCATACAGGAGCGGTTAGCCCTTACACTGAATGGGAAAATTGACAGGAGTGTTCTACCGGAACCTGAGTTTAAAGCAACAGCACTTGATGAAGAGCTTGATGAAAGCTTTGAGGCTCCCCGTACTAAAGAGGAGCAAACCATAGCGGAAATTTGGCAGGACGTACTTGGCGTACGGCAAGTAGGAATTAATGACAACTTTTTTGAGCTGGGAGAACCCTCGTTACTGGCTATAAAAGTTCTCAGGTTGGTGGAAGAACTAACCGGCAAATATTTGCCCTTAAGTGCCATATATGAAAACCCCACCTTAGAAAAATTTGTGAAACGCCTGCAGGAAAGTAAATAAGATTGCACAGTAATATTCAAAAAACTACAATCTATATGTCAGAACGCTATAAAAAAATTCTTGGATTCATTTTTAAGCAACCGGTTGCCACGACACTCATTGATTTATTTGAAGAACAAGTCATCAATAGTCCCAATAAGATTGCACTTGTTTACAAAACTGAACAGCTTTCTTACAGAAAGCTGAATGAAAGGGTCAATCAGTTTGCACATTATCTCCGGCAAAAGGGCGTAAAAGAAGAAACGCTGGTGCCCATATACCTTGCGCGATCGATCGAAATGATTGTAGCCATATTGGGAATTTTGAAGGCAGGAGGAGCATTTGTCCCGATAGATCCCAACTACCCCTCTCAAAGGGCGCAGTTTATACTGGAAGACATCGGCGTCAGTCTTGTAGTGACTAATATTGAATGCAAGACCAAACTATTATCCGAAGCCGGTGAGCGCGATATAATTTCAATAGACGGGGACCGGCATATTATTGATAAAATGCCAAAAAACAATCTGGCCAATAAGGTTGAGCCACATCACCTGGCTTATATCATATATACATCGGGATCAACAGGTAACCCCAAGGGTGTGATGGTTGAACATAAGAGTATTTATAATTATTTATTAAACAGCCGGGAGAAGTTTATTAACAAAGAACAGAACGGTTCAGGAACCTTTATACATATTCCGTATACATTTGATGCATCACTCAAAAGTATCTTTACACCGTTAGTATCCGGGAAACTGGCGGTGATTTCATCGAAACCATCCCCCTTGGTATTTGAAGACAGTAACCTGCATAAATATGCACCATACGACTTTATTCAGTTGACACCCGCGCATCTTGATTTTTTTTATGCAGAATTTAAGGATCAGTACGGTAAAGCAATAACCGGAAAAATATCGATTGGAGGAGAAGCATTATACTTGAGTCATTTTAATTGCCTGACAGAGAAAGGAGATGCTTTGGAGGTGGTCAATGAATACGGGCCCACTGAAACCACTGTTGCGTGTACGGGTTATCACTTTCATGCAGGGCGCGATGCGAATGTACCAAAGAGCATTCCAATTGGCAAACCAATAAACAATGTTCATATCCATATATTGAATAGGGATTTAAAGCCGGTAATCTCGGGAGAGGAGGGGGAAATTTGTGTAGCCGGCGTCCAGGTGGCAAGGGGATATCTTAATCAGCCCGAGCTCACCAATGCAAAGTTTATTCAGGATCCAATTAACAATGCAGACGGGGCCAGGATATACAAAACCGGCGACATAGGGAGATGGCTGCCAAATGGGAATATTGAATATGTAGGTAGAAGTGACAACCAGGTCAAGATCAGAGGGCATCGGGTTGAACTTGGAGAGATCGAAAGCATTTTAATAGGGAGCGACCTCATAAAAAATGCAGTAGTAGCAACTTTGGAGAATAAGCAGGGCGACAAGCAGTTGATTGCCTATATTGTCCCTTTCGGCGTATTTGACAAGCAAAAGGTGTCGGCTTATTTAAAAGACAAATTGCCGCACTACCTAATACCTGAGAAATTGGTAGAATTAAAGTATTTGCCACTGACATCAAATGGGAAAATAGATAGAAAATCTTTGCCTGTGCAAGAGTAAGTTCCTTCTATTGGTAAGACTCGGCTATGTCCCGGACAGGACGTCCATTGATTGCCGTTTTGATGACTTCTTCCTTAAATTCCGCATCGTATTTCCGACGGTGCGTTACTGTTTTTTTACCTTGCATGGTTTTGCCAATTTAAGCAAATCCACTGTCCGGTTTAATTAATGCATCTCAGCAGCCATCAGACTTCCTCTAAATTTTAATCCTTGCTTACACTATTTAGTTTGTGAGGCCTTTATTGTTTTGATTGGTATAAACATCCTGGCACTATCGGATAGGTTAATGAAGCCGTAAGCCTCATAAAAGCTAACTGCTTTTTCATCAATCGGACCGACCATTACTGCCAGCGTTCCGATGTTTTCGGATAAAGCCGCACACCTGTTTAGCGCATCAATCAGGAGATATTCACCTAGCCTTTTCCTCTGGTGGGCCTTGCTGACTGCTAACCTGCCTAATAAAGCTGTTGGTATATCCTTATATGCCGGAGGAAGCTTGTTCCTCAAATCCTCGGGTAACTCCCTGCCTGCAGGCCCAAAGGCAGGCTGATACAAAGCTTGTCACCATTTATAGCGATTAAAGTAACTCCATATCAAGGACAGGTAGGGGACTATAAAAAAAACAGACCGCTTGGGGATACAAAGTAAGTTTTTGTAATTGCCGTATTGCCGTATAAACTATAGTTTTTTATTTTGCAATAGTTCAGGCCTGAAGGCCAATGCAATGGGAGCCGCTTCAACCAGTTCAAGCGACTTGACCATCTTGAAAGTCCCGTTCTTATATTTTAGAAAATGCGGCGTTTTAAGATGCGCCTGATAAGCGCTGTCGCTGGCGTACACTTCAAATACGGTAACCAGTGTCGGATGTGCTTTGTCATACACCGCTTGCAGGGCGAGTACGCCCGGCTCCGCTCGTACCGCAGTCTCGATGTGTTCAGCCAGGGCAGCCCTGTACGCTGCGAGGTAGGCAGGATAAATCTCGATTTTCGCCATCCTTATTTTCCTGCTGTTTTGCTGCGCGGAAGCTGTTTTGCAGCTTAAAGCGATCATAGCCAGGCTGCAAAACAGTGATGTGATAACTGCATACTTTATTTTCATTGCTGTTTTTTTAAATTAATCCAAACTCAATACAATCAACTCAGGCGGCAGATTGGCACCACCGGTTGCTACGGCAATGTATTGCTTGCCATTGAGCATGTAAGTCATCGGAGCGGCCGTTGCATTTCGTGGCAGGGCTATTTCGCCAATGTATTTACCGGTCTGTTTGTTGTAGGCAACAATTTTGGGGTCTACTACCTGAAAACTTAATGCAGGTGTTGATCCCGGTTTAGCGCCTGCTTCTGCGCCGCCCATTTCCTCCCGCTGGGTGCTGCCTTCCTGTGCGACAAAAAGAAGCGTTTTGGTGAGCAGGATATGGCTGCGGGCTGAACGCCCCAGCAGCGGCAGCCCTCGTTTCTTTAAGGCAGGGATGGTTGACGCAAGGTCGCCCATGGGTGCCATCCACCGGTGCTCACCGGTGTTCATATCTATAGCAGTCAGTCGCCCATAAGGTGGTTTCCACAGAGGAATGCCATCCATCGTTTCCACCGCCACGGTCTTTCCCTGGTAGCCGAGCCCGGGCACTATTGATTTTTCCAGCGTAACAGCATAGGGAATAGTATTGGAGGGAACATACAGCATTTCTGTTTCCGGGTCGAATGCGGCTCCTGACCAGCTTGCACCCCCGGCGATGCCTGGCATCGAAATGGTAGGTTTCTCTAAGGAAGGCGGCGTGAATAGCGGGCCATAATTATACTTCCGGAGCACCGCCAACGCTGAATCACGCAATCCCGGTGTAAAGTCAACGATATCATTTTCCGTAATGCCTTGCCGGTCAATAGGTGCGGGCCTGGTTGGGAATGGTTGGCTAGGCGACGACTTTTCACCCGGAACGGTTGACTGTGGTACGGGCCGTTCTACAATAGGCCATACCGGTTTGCCCGTAACGCGGTCGAAAACGTAAACGAAACCTTGTTTGCTCACCTGCGCTACTGCTTTTTTGGGCTTCCCATTTATGGTGATATTGATCAGATTGGGTGCGGCAGGCGGATCGTAATCCCATAATCCGTGATGAACTAACTGAAAGTGCCATATACGTTTTCCACTGCGGGCGTCCAGCGCCACCAGGCTCTCGCCGAAAAGTCCTGAACCGTGCCGGCGTCCGCCGTAATTATCATTGGATGGCGTGCTGAATGGAAGGTACACGTATCCTAACTCATCGTCTGCGCTGATGGGTGCCCAAACGTTAGCGCTGCCTGTTTTTTTCCAGGAATTATCCTCCCACGTTTCGTTCCCAAATTCTCCCTTTTGAGGAATGGCGCTGAATAGCCACAATTGCTTGCCGGTACGCACATCGAAACCCCGCACAGAACCGGGGGGCATTGCTTCAACCAAAGGAACGTCGTGCACTTTAGTTCCCACCACAACGACATCTTTACAGACTATTGGTGCTGAAGAAACGCCGTAGAGTTTCCTTTCAACGGCGCGCCCCAGCCCTTGTGTAAGATCAATGCGCCCCGCATTGCCGAAGGTGGAAACGGGTTTGCCGGTAACCGCGTTCAGTGCGATCAGGTAGCCGTCTCCTGTACCGAACAGGATGCGTTTATCATTCCCGCTTTGCCAGTAAGCAACGCCACGGTGCACAAAGCCATTATTGGACGGCGTTCCATTTTTCCAGGTTCCCGGATCGTACGCCCATTTTGTCCTGCCGGTTGCAGCATCTACAGCTGCCACTTGTGAAAGTGAGGTGCTGACATACAGAACGCCGTCTACCATAAGCGGCGTACATTCCCACACCCAGCTTTTGATATCCGGATGGCTGCGGGTAATATTTTTTTCCACTGAGCGCCAGGTCCAGGCGATATGAACCCGACCGAAATTGGTGGAATCTATCTGGCTGAGTGGTGAATATTGTGAACTGGCTTTATCACCTCCGTAACTCGGCCATCCGGTTTCCGCGCCCGGTATTTTTGACACCTGGCCATGGCTTGGAAACGTGCTGCTTATGATGATGGCCAGCAATATTTTCAATCGGTTTTGCATTGACTTTCGTTTTGTACTTTAACCTGGTTTACTGTGCATACAAGAATACCGCCGGTGGCAGCCATTTAAAGAAATGGTTTCTGGCCATAATTTTTGATGCTTATTGTTTATTTACCTCTTGATATTCCGCCTCGGAAACCGGTTGCAGCCATACTACATTTTCACCACCTTTATAGTTGGTAATGGCAATATGAACAAATCGGCTGTGGGCTGAGGCGCCATGCCAATGCGCTGCATTCTCCGGGATATTGACCACATCACCTTTTTTCAAAGCTCTTGCAGGTTTGCCTTTCTCCTGGTAAAATCCTTCACCTTCGGTAACCATTAAAACCTGCCCTTTGGGATGTGTATGCCAGACGGTTCTTGCACCGGGCTCAAAGGTCACGCTGCCGGCGGCAAATTCATTGTTTTTATCCCTGGCCAGTAAGGGATGTAAAAAGGCATTGCCGGTGAAATATTCGTTGGGCAATTTATCTCCCCTGGGGAAAATCGAAGTGTTTTGCGGTGTTGTCATTTTTTTTGCTCCTTATGATTAGAATTATTGTTACATGCTATGACCGATAAGGTTATACCGAGCAATAGCTGTAGTCGTGTATTTTTGATGAACCGTTTCCCATGTATTCTCTTATTGTATACTATAACCACCGTCCACGACTAAGGTGTGACCCACTACAAGACTGGCGGCATCACTGCAAAGCCAGAGCACTGCACCGGCAATTTCCTCCGGACGACCAAGGCGACCGACACTTGTTGCAACATCGCATCGAGCGCATCTTGCTGACCTCCCGCGATCATCTTATCGGCCATTGGCGTATGAATAAGTCCCGGGCAAACGGTATTGATCCGTATACCTTGAGCAGCATACTCCAAGGCTGCACTTTTGGTCAGACCAATAACACCATGCTTGGCGCCGTGATATATTCCCCGTTGTGCACCCCCCAGGATGCCCCCGATAGAAGAGCAGTTCACAATGGCGCCGCTTCGCTGTTTACGCATTTGCTGCAACTCGTATTTCATACAGTTCCAAACGCCGCGAAAGTTGATACCGGTGACCCGGTCAAAATCATCGCTGGTTTGGTCGGCAGCGTCCGCCAGCTCGTTCTGGACACCTGCATTATTATAGGCAGCATCCAGGCGCCCGAAAGCAGCTACCGTTTTGCCAACCATCTCTTCAACCTGTTTATCATCGGATACGTCGCATACGATAGCCAGCGTTTTGTATCCAGCCGCTGCCAGGCCATCCGCAGCGGATTGAACCGCTTTCCCATCCCAATCTGCTAATGCGATTGTTGCACCTGCTTGCGCAAAAGCTTTTGCGGTTGCCAGTCCAAGTCCTGATGCGGCACCTGTAACCAGTGCGACCTTCCCTTCCATTATTTTCATGATCTGTTTTTTAATCTTATGATACAAAGGTCAGCATGTCGGCATAAATAACACTTATACAGAATACAGGTTTACCTACCATTTTTACAGGTTTGGCCCCGGGGAATTGAATCCGCAGAAGAATAAAGCTAAATTTGAATTAATGCAAAATGTTATGGAAAAGATTTTAAGGATAGGCACCGTAAGCGAGCATGATAAATTTTATCATCAGGAGAACCTGCATCCGCTGGTCAGTGTGATTGATTTTACAGGTACTTCTCCCCAGGTGTATGCTTCTAAAATGAACCTTGGATTTTATGCGGTTTATTTGAAGGATGTGCAATGCGGCGATATAAAGTATGGCCGCCACACTTACGACTACCAGGATAGAACGCTGGTATTTGTCGCACCAGGGCAGATCATTAATGTCAATATTAACAAGGATTACAAACCCCAGGGCTTTGCGCTCCTTTTCCATCCTGAGCTGATCCACGGCACCGCATTGGGCAGGCATATGGATGATTATACCTTTTTTTCTTATGAATCACGTGAAGCGCTGCATCTTTCGGAGAAGGAAAGAAAAATCGTTTTGGATTGCTTTGCAAAAATCAAATACGAGTTAGAACAAGGAACCGATAAACATAGTAAAACGTTAATTGCTTCTAATATTGAATTGTTCCTGAATTACTGCCTGCGCTTTTATGACCGGCAATTCATCACCCGGAGTGATACCCATAAAGGCAACCTGGAAAAATTTGAAAACTTACTCAATGATTATTTTCAATCAGATAAACCGCAAACGATCGGACTGCCGGCTGTAAGCTATTGTGCAGAACAGTTACACCTTTCTGCGAATTACTTTGGCGATATGGTTAAAAAAGAAACAGGAAAAACAGCGTTGGAATACATTCAATTGAAGGTCATGGACATGGCCAAAGAAAGCGTACTAGATACCAATAAATCAGTCAGCGAAATTGCTTATCAGTTAGGGTTTAAGTATCCCCAGCACTTTACACGGGCATTTAAGAAGAACACGGGCTACACACCTGTTGATTACCGGAAGCTCAACTAAGAATCCAGGTTTTTTAGCTTTATGTGGTGCTGTCTACACCAAAACCAACGATAGATTATTGCTCTGAAAGAAAGCCAGTAACCTACTGTTAAAGTTTCTTAGCGATGGCAGAGTTTGGCGGACCGACATCATTATGGACCAAGAAATGATGTTAACCTGAAGCGGGCTTATTGCTAACTCACATCAGATTGGCAAATTGCGGGAAATATGCTATTTTGGGGGGCATGATGATAAATTCCGGGTACGATCAATTTTTGCAGGTCATTGTGGTTGATCCTAAAACCGAGCTGGTCAGGGAGGGAGAAACCGTGCAAAAATTGTTCTTTATCAAAAAGGGATGCTTAAGGGTATGGTTTAATAACCAGGGTACAGACCTCACGGTTCAATTCTTTTTTGAAGGGGAAGCGGCAACCTCCTTAGAAAGCTTTATAAACGACGAGCCAAGCCTTTTTACCATTGAGGCGCTGGAACCCTGCGAACTTGCTGTATTGGTCAAAGACGATTTTGATCAGTTGATGACAAATGATCCGGCTTTTAAAGATTGGTTTTACGGGACGGCCGTTCAAAAGTTACTGCTGCATGGCAGCAGGTTGTTGTCATTTATCAAAGACAAGCCGGTGGCGCGGTACGGCGAACTGGCCCGGCAGCAGCCGGAACTATTGCAGCGCGTGCCGCAACGTTATATCGCCTCTTACCTGGGAATCACGCCGGTTTCCCTGAGCCGCATCCGGAACCGGAAGTGATTAATTAACAATTGTTATCGTTCCGCACTTCCCTAAACATGGAACTTTGTATAAAAAAAGAGATACCATGAAAGTTTCCGCATTTCTGACCATTTCCGCTATCGGTTCCGTTGCCTTCGGCGCGGTGATGTTTTTGATGCCCGCCTTGGCAGCCGGGGGCCTGGGCCTGTCCCTGACGCCACAAACCGGTTCACTTTTGCAGGGCATGGGCGGGCTGATCATCGGTTTAGGCGCTATTAATTTCCTGGCCCGCCATTTTACTGACAGGGGGATGCTCCGGGTTATTTTGCTCACCAATATCATTACCCATACGCTGGGCCTGCTGGCGGATGTCTTTGGCGCGCTGAACGGCGCTTTACAAATCCGTCAAATGGCTCCTGTCGAGCTCACGCACCTTTTTATCGGGATCGGTTCGCTGATCTATCTGGTCAGATTAAGACCTCAGGTATAAAAAACAGGCCTTGACACGGTATCGGGCTTAAAAGCAATGAAGTGCGGTTCATTGGAATCAAAACCACATGCTGCCCAGTAAAATAATAGAAGGTACCGGTCCTATAGTCTATTTTTTGATACAGAAAAAAAGACAAACCAAATAAATTATTTTTGCAAAGTGCTCAAATAATTGGAAGGACTTACTCCAAATTGCCGCTGAAAATCCCTCGAGAAATTAGTTGGTAAACTATAACCTATCCTATTAGCCACTTCATTGATTTTATAGTCGCCCTCAGCGAGTAATTCCGCCCCTTTTTTTAACCTTGTCAGGTTGATGAGCTCATTTGGTGACAGATCTGAAATCCCCTTTATTTTTCTGTACAATGTTGGCCTGCTCATGTTCATCATGCCCGACAGTTGGTCAACATCTAAGTCCATATCAGTAATATTGTCATAAATTACTTTATTCAACCGCTCTAAAAAATCCTTATCAGCTTTTGAAACAGCTATTCCTTTAATGTGGGTGAGAGGCGAACGGGCAAAATATTCCTTCATCATGTTGCGGTTTGTCAGCAGGTTATTCATCTGGGCTACCAGGTGCTCAAAAGCAAATGGTTTTTCGATATACGCATCTGCACCTACTTCTAACCCCTCAATTTTGGAATTAAGTGAGTTTTTGGCGGTCAGTAATATAACGGGCACATGGCTGTACTGTATATCTGTCTTCATTCGCTTGCATAATTGTATTCCATCCATCACCGGCATCATAATATCACTGATCACCAGTTGTATGTTTTCTGTTTGCAGCAAGTAAAGGGCCTCCTGGCCGTTATAGGCTTTAAGCACCCGGTATTTGGCCGTTAATTCCTTCTGCATATAATTTAGTATCTCCTTATTGTCCTCAACGATCAGGATAGCGGGCTTGGAATGATCCGCATTATCCGCAGATGGGCGCTCATCTTCTGTGCTGTTAATGATTTCATCCTGTTCATTTTCGCCGAAATGAATCTCTTTTTCCTGGTGAATAGGCAGCGACAGCAGGAATATATTAAAGCCGTCGACGGATGTTTTTAATTCCAGGCTCCCTTTATGTAATTGCGCGAGTGATCTGGCAAGGGGCAGGCCTATGCCGGTACCTGCTTCCTTTTCGGTTTCTTTTATCCTGTAAAAGGGTTCAAATATCTTGTCTTTATATTCCGCTGGTATAACGTAGCCATCATTCTTTATCTCGATATTAAATAGCTGGTCTTCGCTGCTGAAGGGTAATAATTTAATAATGACGCTCTGTCCGGTGTATTTTATGGCGTTGTTGAACAGGTTGCTCAGGATCTTCTTTAAGGCTTCGCTGTCTACATACGCCTGCAGGGTTATACGGGGCAGTTCCAGTTTGAAAAGCAGATTCTTTTGTTCGGCTGATGAGTGAAATACGGAGTAAACATCCTTCAGCAGCTCGTTGATGTCTGTTTTTGAAAAATTAAGACTAAACTTATTAGTCTCCGCCTTACGGAAATCAAGTAACTGATTGGTAAGATCTATCAGTCGGTTCGTGTTCTTTTTCATCATGTTCAAACTTTCAGTGGTTTCCGGGTCGCTGGTGTCTTTGTTTATCAGCTTATCCAGCGGCATTTTTATCAATGTTAAAGGCGTTCGTATCTCGTGGGCAATATTTGTAAAAAACTCAATCTTGGCATTATAGATCTCGCGCTCGGTATTTATTTCTATCGCTTCAATGCGCCTTTTATTTTTTTCAGTAACAGCAAGGTGATAATATCTGAATATAATCAATACAACCCCTGCTACGACAGCCGAATAGAATAAATAAGCCCAAATGGTAGCCCAATAGGGGGGCAAAACTTTAATTAACAGTTTCGTTTGATGATTATTCCAAACGCCTTCGCTATTCGCTCCTTTTACCCTGAATGTGTATTCTCCCGGTGACAGCTTGGTATAATATATTTTGTGATTGTTCTTTAGTTGTGTCCAGCTTTTGTCTATGCCATCCATCTTATAAGCATAACCGTTCATCTCAGGTATAATATAACTTAATGCGGCAAAATCCAAGCTGATGTTGGATCGGTCATAAGGCAGCATGATGGAATTGGTATAAGTAATGGATTGAGCTAAAATAGATTTATTATTGCCTATGGGTATATCCTGGTTATTAACCAGGATACCAGTAATATAAACGGGAGGGATAAATTTGCTTTGAGCGAATTTAGCTGGCTTAAAGCTAACCATGCCCTTTACGGTGCCAAAGTACATGGTGCCCTCCATATCTTTAAATGATGAATTATAGTTAAATTGTTCAGTGGGCAAGCCGTTGGCAGTGTGGTAGTTATTGAACTGTTTACTCCGAGGGTCAAAGCTGGCCAGCCCTTTTGAGGTTGATATCCACAAAATGCCTTTGTGATCTTCAAGCATCCGGAACACCTGGTTGGCGGGCAGGCCATTTTCAACGGTATAATTGGTGATTGAGCCGGTTTGCATATTATATTCTGATAACCCTCCTTCGGTACAGCACCAGAGGTTTTTATCACTGTCTTCAAACAATCCGTTCACGTAATTATTGATCAAGCCGTTGCTTTTGCCGGTCTGGTAAGTCAGGTGGCCTTCTTTGTGGTTTACCGGGTTCCAATAATAAACACCGCTGCCATAGCTGCTTACCCAAAGCGTTCCGTATTCATCTTCGTGTATAGATTGAATATGTGCGTTAAAAAAAGGCATTGCCGTAAAGTTATTTGCAGTGCGATTGTATTTAAACAATCCGTTCCATGTGCCCACTAATATGTCACCGTTTTTTGTTTTATAGAGCGATACAATAAAATCACTGGTAAATGATGTCGAGTTTTTGGCAGCATTGTAATGCCGGATAACCTTTTGAGTGCTAAGGTCCATTACGTCGAGGCCATGCTCATAAGTGCCAATCCAGAGTTCATTGCCATCTGCAATAAGACCATGAATGTTTCGGTAAGTTATACTTCCTTTGGCTGCCCCGGGTAAAAAGTGTTTGATTTTACCTGTTTGCAGATCTACCTGGTTCAGCCCTGCATCTTCAGTGCCCACCCATAAATGGCCATACTGATCTTTGCATATCTCATGCACTATATTTCCGCTCAGGCTGTTGATGCCAGGTTCGGGGAAATACTTTTTAAAATTATTATACTGTTTTGAATAATAATTGATACCCCCAAAATAAGTGCCTATCCAGACGCCGCCCTCAGTATCCTTATAAATGGACGAAATAATATTATCAGTAATGGAGTATGGATTACCATATTGTTTCTGTACGATAGAAGTGCTGCCGTTCTGGCTGTTAAAAATATATAGCCCGGCTTCGGTGCCAAGCCAGTAGCTGCCATCATTGTCATGGAATATCACATGGGTATGAATGTCTGAAATATCTTTTCTTCCGCTGAATATATTGCTGATCCGGTTTGTTTTGTAGTTGAACAGTATTGCCTGGCTCATGGTACCAATAAGCAGGCCGCTGTCGGCAATAGGATAAATGTCCTGTATAGACGAAAACTTTTTACCCCCGTTGTAAAGGGAAATGTCAATATCAGTGAAGTTATCCTGCCTGGGATTAAATCGCCTAATAATTCCTTTTCCGCTGGCGGTCCATAACGTTCCTTTTTCTGAAAGTTGAATGGCTATTGTCTGGTCGTTTTTTAATTTATAGGAAGTGATTTCTGAGGTAAGCTCATTATATTTATATAAGGTGAGGTCTGATACAATCCATATATTATGCTGGTGGTCTCCTTTAATATATCTCACTTCACCGGCGGGTATCAATTTAAATGCGGTAAAGATTTCTTTTAAAGGGTTATAGATATAAATACCCTTATAAGTGCCTACCCATAGTTGTTCCTTCGCATCTTCGAATAAGCTGAATATAGAGTTACTGCCTATGCTTGAAGGATCCGAGAGCTTGTTTTGGTATATTTTAAAAACATTGCCGTCAAAACGGTTAAGACCATTCCTGGTCCCAAACCACATAAATCCTTTTTTATCCTGTAATACAGTAGTAATCGTATTGCTCGACAAGCCATTATATACCTGGTAGTTTTTAAAGTAATAGGATGATGACTGGCAAAAACATTTTGCCGATAGCAGGAACAAAACAAAAAAGGTGTAAATATTTCTCAAGATAACTTTTGTTAAATAATTGGTGACATTAAATACCGGATGTCATTCAGGTTTATAGGCAATGTAAATATAAGGTGTTCAATAAAGCAGAGAATCTGTGAAAATCATTTTGATACATTTTGAATTTATATTGAAATGCTCTGATTATTTACTTTGTTAACAAAAGACTTCTTTCGTACATAATTATAACCTGATACTTGCGGCTTCAATTACCGCATAAGCATTACCTTACTGATTTTAGTTTTATAACCAGACGTGGTTGGATCAGCACAGGTGCAGGTACATAAACCAATTAAACTAAAAAATTACAATTATGAAAAGAAGTTTACTGACCCAATTTTGCCTGCACGAGCTTTCGGATTAAATAATCGACGACAGGACCGATCATTACAGGTGCTGCCCATAAGGGTGATGCATCATTGCCTCATTATCAACATTGAAATAAATCAATACTATGAAATTTCGTTTACGAAAATCAAATTCCTGGTTAACAAACCAAAGTAAGATTAACCAAATCCTTGTGCTTGCGGTGCTTTCATCATTTGCACTAACGTCGCCTTTACGATCGGATGCGGCAACATACAGCACCTCAAAAGAGCGCAAAGAGCTATTATGGCAACATAGTCTGTCCCTGGCGGTTGCGGGTAAGATTGTCGACGCTAAAGGCATACCACTGCCGGGTGTCAGCGTTTCTGAAAAAGGTACGACCAATGGTATAATAACCGATTCCAATGGTAATTTCAAACTGGAAGTAGCTAATTCATCTTCTATATTAGTATTTCGCTTTATAGGCTATGTCAGTCAGGAGGTAGCCGTTGGCAATCAAACAAACTTCAGTATTACCTTGGCAGCGGACGTACGGTCATTGAATGAAGTGGTGGTAGTAGGTTACGGAACGCAAAAGAAGCGCGATTTAACCGGTTCCGTTACTTCGGTAAGCGGTAAGGATATTGCCAATCAGCCTGTCCCTGATGCCGGCCAGGCGATCGAGGGTAAGGCCGCAGGAGTGCAGGTGATTACTTCCGGTGCACCGGGCGCTAATTCAAGTATTCAGATACGCGGTTTAGGCAGTATTAATGATAGCAGCCCTTTGCTGGTTATCGATGGTGTGCCAACACCTGCCGGCATCAATTATTTAAATACGATCAATCCCAATGATATCGCTACCATAGATGTGTTAAAGGATGCTTCTGCAGCCGCTATCTATGGTTCACAAGGCGCAAACGGTGTAATACTGGTAACCACAAAAAAAGGTATCCCGGGTCAGGGCCACTTAAATGCAGATGTTTTTGCCGGTGTGCAATCTGTAGCCAACAAGATCGACTTGTTAAACGCTTCTCAATTTGCTTTGTTGAATAATGAGGAGTTAACAAATGCCAATAAATCAACTAATCCTGCCTACGCTAATCCGTCTTCATTAGGCGCCGGCACAAATTGGTTGAATGCTATTTTGAGGAATGCACCTATCCAAAGCTATTCGCTTTCTTATTCAGGCGGCACAGAAAAAGGCGATTACTACGTTTCGGGCGCAGTATTAGATCAGCAGGGCGTTGTTATTGATAGTAAATACCGCCGCTATAATGTTCAGTTCAATTCCAATCAAAGGGTATTGAGCTGGCTGAAAACAGGTAACACGCTGACTTTGAGCCATGACGAAAAGCCAAGCGGCGGCGGCACGGTGAGCGGTGCCCTGGCATCAAACCCGGTACTGCCGGTTTATAATACGGATGGCTCTTATTCTGGGCCGGTGGGGCAGTCCCAATGGTACGGCAGTCAAACAAACCCGGTAGGCCTCTATGAGCTGGTTAAAAACAATACGAACGGTTATAATATAATCGGATCAGTTTATGGTGAGGCCACCATTATTCCGGGCCTAACGCTCCGAACAACGCCAGGCTTAACCGCAACATTCTATGATACGCGTACCTGGGCTCCTGAAAATAATTTACAACCCAGCCCTCAGACACAATCTTACCTGGGCGAGAGTTATAATAAAAGCATTACCTATAACTGGGATAATTACCTGACTTATGATAAGCGTTTTGGTCAAGATCACCATTTAACTGTTTTGGCCGGTACGAGTGCCGAGGCCAATACTTTCAATACGATGAATGGCAATATCAGCGGTTTTGCCAGCGACCTGACCCAGCAATTAAACAATGGATCGGTACAGCCTAATATTGGAGGCACCAGTAACCAGTGGTCATTGTTCTCGTTAATGGGTCGTGTCAACTATTCCTATAAAGACCGCTATTTACTGACCGCCACTGTTCGGCGTGATGGTTCCTCCCGGTTTGGCGAGAATAAAAAATACGGAACCTTCCCTTCGGCCTCTTTGGCATGGCGCGTATCAGAGGAGCCATTTTTTAAAACCATCAGCTTCTTTGACGACCTGAAGATCAGGGCGGGATACGGAACAACCGGTAATCAAAACGGTATCGGTAACTATTCATTTGCTTCGGGGCTTACCTCTGCCGTATATGCTTTTAATGGAAATGTGGTTCCCATCGAGCTCGCTCAAAGCGCGGCAAATCCAAACCTGAGCTGGGAAACTGTCAAATCTACTAATATCGGTATTGACGCTACTTTCCTGCACCAGCGTATCAACCTGACAGTGGATGGTTATATCAAAAATACTACGGGCATGCTGGTTCCATACACGTTGCCTATTTCAACAGGATATACCGTTTCTCCGCCGATCAATGCCGGAAAGGTGCAAAATAAGGGTATTGAAGTCACCGTCAATAGCCGTAACCTGGTAGGCGCATTTACCTGGAGCAGCAACTTTAATATTTCATTCAATCGCAATAAAATATTGTCATTAGATCAAAACTCACAGTTGTTTCCACAGGGTTCCAGTATTGGCTTAAATGGCTACCTGGCAATTAATCGTGTAGGTTATCCTATCAATTCATTCTATGGATATGTAACCCAGGGATTATTTCAAACATCGTATGATGTGACGGCACATGCTACCCAGGCAGGTGCTGCTGCCGGTGACATCCGGTTCAAAGACCTCAATAACGACGGTGTGATCAACGACCAGGACAGAACGATCATAGGAAATCCCAATCCCAAGTTTATTTATGCGCTGAATAACACGTTTGCATACAAGGGCGTGGATCTGAGCTTAGTTTTACAAGGTACTTATGGCAACGATATCTTTAACGCCAACAATCTTCTTTTAGAATCAATGTCCGGCGCTAATAATCAGCTAACCGCTGTATTAAGCAGGTGGGAAGGACCGGGAACCAGCAATACCGTACCACGGGCAGTGTTCGGCGATCCGAATGGAAATTCGCAAAACTCCAACCGCTATATTGAGGATGGCTCATATCTGCGCATACGTAATATAACCCTGGGTTATACGCTGCCAAAGGCATTGGCACAACGCATAAAATTTAGCTCGGTACGCCTGTATGTCGCCGGGCAGAATCTCTACACTTTTACCAAATACACGGGTGTTGACCCTGAGGTAGGGCTTACAGGAATCGATAATAATGTTTACCCCCTTGTGCGGACCATCAGTTTTGGAGTAAACCTGTCTTTGTAAAATAAAATGACAAACGAAATGAAAACGAGAAAATATATATCACTATTCATTATGGCTGTAGCTTTGGCTGGCTGTACAAAAGATTTCCTTAACAAAGCCCCCCTTGATTCGGTCAATACGGCAAATTATTACAAGACGGCGGCAGATGCGACTGCTGCTGTCAATGCAGCTTATCAGCCTTTGCAACGTCCCAAGTTATTTAATTTCAGGATGTGGACAAGTGATATCTTCGCGGGAAACTCGGAAGTCGGAGGTGCCAATGATGGCAGTGACGGCATCGAAACCATACAGGAGGCTAATTTTGTAACCAAAACAGATAATGCCGGGGTACTCGACCTTTATCGCGGGCCGGCACCGGGTATTTTGCAATGTAACATTGTGCTTCAAAAAATTCCGTCCATTAATATGGACGCGACACTTAAGGCAAGGATATTAGCAGAGGCCAGGTTTTTAAGAGGCCTGTACTATTTTATCTTAGTACAGTATTTTGGTGATGTTCCCCTGGTTTTAGCACCCCAGGCACCCGGCAGCCCGGACCTGTTCCCCAAACGCACGCCTAAGGCCCAGGTTTATACGCAGATCATACAGGATTTTACCGAGGCCATGAACCAATTGCCCCTGTCGAGCACCTACACCGGTGCTGATATCGGCAGGGCATCAAAAGGTGCTGCAGCCGGGATGTTAGCCAAAGTATACCTTACTACCGGGCAGTATCAGAAAGCAGCCGATCTGTGCCAGCAGGTGACCGCCATGGGCTATTCCCTGAATCCGGATTATGCCGACAATTTTAATCCCCTTAAAAAGAACACTGCCGAATCATTATTCGAGGTGCAATATAGCGGGGCAACTACTTATGGTTTTTTTAATGATCTGAACCAGGCATCATGGACCAGTACCTTTACGGGCCCGCGGAATCAAACTGGCTTTGTTGCCGGTGCATACGGGTGGGATTTGCCTACCCAGGAGTTTGTGGATTCCTACCAAGCCGGTGATAAGCGAAAAGATGAGACCGTGCTTTATCCGGGCTGCCCTAAATTTAACGGGCAGGATTACAACGCTTCCTATTCATTGACCGGCTTCAGCTTACGGAAATTTCTGGTGCCAACTACCATATCGTCCGCCTATAACACCAATCCGGAAGATTTTCCTGTTTTGCGCTATGCCGATGTACTGCTGATGCAGGCTGAGGCGCTGAATGAATTGGGGCAAACATCTGCCGGCGAAGCGCCTTTGAACCTGGTTCGTAACCGGGCAGGACTGCCAAATATCACTTCGGGCTTATCAAAGGATGATTTCAGGACGGCGGTATTGCACGAGCGGCGTATCGAACTGGCATTTGAAGGCCAGCGATGGTTTGACCTGATCCGTATAAACAACGGTCAGTATGGGCTCGATTTCCTGCATTCCATTGGCAAAACCAATGCTGCATCCAAAAATCTATTGTTACCTATTCCCCAACAGGAGATAGATGCCAATCCAAACCTCACCCAGAATCCGGGTTATTAAACGAAATGATTAAAAATGATAATAATGATGGAAAATATCAGCACTCTAAAAGCATTTGGCCACGGCCAGAGCAAAAGTCCCTGGTTCTTTTATAAGAGCCTGTTGGGACTATTACTACTGTCCCTTGCGTTCCAATCCTGCAAAAAGCAGGTAGAATCGCCGCAAGGAAGCGTAGCGGCTAAGCCAACTGTCAGCGCTTCAGCAAGCACCCTTGTATTGGCACGCGAGGATACAGCAAAAACGGCCGTCACCTTTAGCTGGACAGCAGCCCGGGTGAACGGTCTTACCGGCAAACTAGCCTACATTATTGAAATTGATAAAAAAGGGAACAACTTTGCCCATCCCATTGATATTAAGGTAGGCGGCGACACCATTAAACGGGCTTATACGGTAGCGGTGCTGAATAACCTTTTAGCCTCGTTGCCTGTCAATACGCCAACCGATCTTGAACTACGTTTAGTGACTGCCACCTCCGATGGCTCGGTTATGCCGTTTTATTCAAACGTAATCAGTTTAAATGTGACCACCTTCCCGCCGGTGCCTTATAGCCAATTATGGCTTATCGGCGATGCTACCCCCGGTGGCTGGGGTTTAAGCACGCTGACGCCTATGACTCAGGGCGCTTCCGATCCTTTTATATTTACCTATACCGGGCCATTTGTTACAGGTGAATTTAAAATAGCTACAACAAATGACTATAACGCACCATTTTACAGGCCCACAACTGATCACCCCGCCTTGTCAGCTCCCGGCGTGCAGTTAAGTGCAGGCGACCCGGATAACAAATGGCAGATTACTTCGGCGGCGGCAGGATATTATAAAGTCACTTTGAACCTGCATAATAATACCATCAGCATTGTAGCTCAGCCAAGCCCTAATCCAGCGTATAACCAGCTATGGTTAATAGGCGATGCAACTTCCGGCGGCTGGAGTGTAGACAATGCAACACCGCTGGTGCAAAACGCTACGGATCATTTTATTTTCACTTTTACAGGCGCCTTTACCGCCGGGGAATTTAAGATCGCGACAGCAAAAGATTTTAATGCCCCTTTCTACCGGCCGGTCACTAATGATCCTGATCTGTCAGCTACCACCGTACAGTTAAATGCGGGTGATCCTGATAATAAATGGAAAATTCCTGCTGCCGGAACCTATAAGGTTACGCTGAACCTGCGTAATAATACGATAAGTATCGTTAACCAGGCCATCGTTACTCCGCCATACAGCCAGTTATGGGTGATCGGGGACGCAAGCCCTGGTGGCTGGAGTTTGGATAACGCTACCCCTTTGGTGAAGGATGCAACTAATGCGTTTATATTTACTTACACCGGACCACTTGTTGCAGGTGAATTTAAAATTGCAACAGCCAAGGATTTTGCTGCGCCATTTTACAGGCCAACCACCGATCATCCTGATCTGTCGGTGACCACTGTGCAAGTAACCGCAGGCGATCCGGATAACAAATGGCTGATCGATGCTGCAGGAGCGGGAAATTATAAAATAACGTTAAACACCCTCGACAATACGATCACAATTACAAAGCAATAATTATTTATACTTGCCGGCACGGCCGTTATTTTGCCGTTCCGGTTATATTCTAATAAAAATGATACGATTATATGCAGCGGCAATCATGTTTGTCACCATGACCAGCGGATGTGCTAAAGAGAAGATAAAAGACAATACCGTCCTAATTGATACCGGGGGCACAGCCGCCAATGGTATTACCGTAAATATAAGTACCGATAAAGCAGCTTACAAACCAGGTGATGCAGTAACTTTTACCATTGACCAAATATTGCCGCCGGCGGCAAAAGTGAGGTATAAACAAGCCGGAACAATATTACAGGACGCTTCTATTTCAGGCAAAACATGGACCTGGACGGCGCCTGCTACGGATTTTACCGGTTACATGATTGAACTTTATGGTACCGAAAGCGGCAGGGATGTAATTTATGGCACTATAGCTGTCGATGTTTCTTCTGACCCTGCACATTTTCCGCGTAATGGTTTCCTGTCGGCCTATGGTCAGTTAAATAGTACACAGATCAATACAGTGATGGCTTCGCTTAATCGTTATCACATGAATTATGTGCAGTTCCAGGATTGGCAATACGAACATCATTTGCCGCTTTCGGGAACTGTTGCAAGTCCGGATGCGATGTGGAAGGATATTGCCAATCGCGATAATTACTTTTCTACCGTCAAAGGTTATGTTATGGCCGCACATAGCTATAATATGAAAGCCTTAAGCTATAACCTGGCTTATGGCGCTTTGGGCGATGCCGCCGCTGCCGGAGTGCTTGATCAATGGTATCTTTATGATGATGCCGGTCACACCACAAAAGAGGTGTTTCAATTACCCATGCCTCCTTTCAAAAGTAATATCTATTTTACTGACCCTTCAAATGCCGCCTGGCAGCAGTACATCGCTGCTAAAACCAATGATGTTTATACAGTTTTTGGATTTGATGGCTACCAGATAGACCAGGTGGGCAACCGGAACAAGACCTTGTATAACTACTCAGGTGGTACAATTGATCTGCCATCAACATTTGCATCTTTTATTAATGCCATCAAGAGCAGTGCTCCGCAAAAAAGATTAGTGATGAACGCGGTTACACAATACGGGCAACCACAGATCGCCAGCGCGCCGGTAGACTTTCTTTATTCAGAAGTTTGGTCTCCAAATGAAGCGTTTAGTGATCTGGGTGATATTATTAAAAGCAATGATGCCCTGGGCGGCGGTTCTAAAAAAAGCATATTGGCCGCTTATATGAATTATAATTTAGCTGAACACCCTGGTTATTTTAACACGCCAGGAGTGGTGCTGGCTGACGCCGTAATATTTGCTTTCGGCGGTGCGCACCTTGAACTGGGTGAACACATGCTTGGAAAAGAATATTTCCCGAACGCAAACCTGGTCATGCCAGATGACCTGAAAAAGGCTATGGTCAGTTATTATGACTTTCTGACGGGCTATGAAAATCTGCTGCGCGACGGCGGAACATTTAATAATCCTGTTATTACTTCGACTAGCATGAAATTAAATAATTGGCCACCGCAAATTGGACAGGTATCGGTAATAGGTAGAGATCTGGGTTGGCGGCAAGTCATACATCTGGTTAATTTCACAAACGCGAACAGCCTGCAATGGCGCGATGCCAATGGAACACAAATTAAGCCATCGGCTGTTACCAATCCGGGTTTTACTTTTACAGCTGCCAAAACGGTTAAAAGGATATGGACCGCCTCACCTGATATCAACGGCGGTGCTTCGGCAGAAGTTACCTACACACAATCTGGCAACCAGGTAACGTTTACTGTTCCTTCGTTGCAGTATTGGGATATGGTTGTTGTTGAATACCAATAAGTAAGCTTGTATTATAATTAATTCCTTTAGATCGGATCGGAAACAAACTTTCCGGTTTAAAGGATTTATCCCTTAATTTATCGTCAAACACCCTAATAATGAAATATTTCTGCTTTTTTGTCCCTGGATTGTTATTGCTATACTATAACGGTATGGCCCAGAGCGATAAACCCATATACAGTTCAAAGGCGTACCGCATTTACCCGGATCGCGTGGTGCAGGGAAAATATACCGCAAAGGCGATCTCGTCCACCGAATTAACTTCGGATTACCGCAGCCCGGCTGGGATGTTTAAAAGCCCGGTTATCGACTTTAAATTTAGCATCAATGGTAAAGACAATGAACTGCCATCAGGTAACGACCATCATTACACCTGTTTAAACCAGTCTGATCAAACGCCGCTGCTGAAATTCGGAGAACCGTACGCTGATAAAAAAGCAGTTCCACCTGATACTTACCTTAAGCCATCCACCCATTTCAAAATCCGGCTTGATATGCGCGCAGTCCTTAAAGGATTTAACGACCAGGGCTATTACACCTGTTTTAACGGTGATAAAATTTATAAGAACGATTTTAAAGGCGTATTTGTAGCCGGTAATGCCGCGCCCATGATATGGGATTTTAATAACCTGGTTAATCACCCCGAACTGGAACTGAAAGACGCCGATGGTGATGGTATTTATGAAACCACACTGGTATTAAACAAGCCCGAAGATGAAAACAAAACCGCATCCTCATGGAAACTAAGCCGGGATGTAAGCGCCTTTCCCCAATACCGTTCAGAATATAAACTGACTGATGCGTTGTATAACCTTGCCCTTGAGGAAATGCAAAAAGCAGTAGAACCTGACAGCACCTTCAGGACCGGTAAGGAATGGAGCGGTGTATGGACAAGGGATATAAGCTACAGTATTATTTTATCAATGGCGGTGCTGCAGCCTAAAGTTGCAGTTTACAGCCTGATGCGCAAGGTAAAGAACGGCCGTATCATACAGGATACGGGTACCGGTGGCGCTTACCCGGTTTCCTCAGACCGGATGATATGGGCTGTAGCCGCCTGGGAAATATATAAAGTAACCGGCGACAAGGATTGGATGAGCGAAGCGTACCAGGTCATCAAAAAATCAGCTGAGGATGACGCATTTAATGTGTATGACCAGCAAACGGGATTGGTACGCGGCGAATCATCATTTTTAGATTGGCGCGAAGAAACCTATCCCAAATGGATGCAGCCCGCTGATATCTATGAATCTGAATGCCTTGGCACCAATGTGGTGCATTACCAGGTGAATAAAGTGCTGGCAGCAATGTCGGCATCATTGAACGATCCTGCTGCAGCCGCAGCCTACACCAAAAAAGCAAACACCATAAAAAAAGGAATACAGGATCATTTATGGTTACCTGCCAGGGGTTATTACGGGCAGTACCTGTATGGCCGCAATTTTAAAACCCTTTCGCCCCGGTCCGAAGCCTTGGGCGAGGCTCTGGCTGTTCTGTTTGACGCGGCAGAGGCCGATAAACAGCAAAGCGTGATCAGCAATACACCCGTAAATGCTTTCGGCATACCTTGTATATCCCCGCAAATACTCGGTATATTGCCTTATCACAACAATGCTGTATGGCCCTTTGTGGAAACGTATTGGGCCATGGCCTCGGCAAAGGCGGGTAATGAAACCTCTTTGCTCAGAGCGATCAGCGCGGTTTACCGCCCGGCAGCTTTATTCCTGACCAACAAAGAAAACTTTGTAGCTACCGATGGCGACTATGCCGGCACGCAGATCAACTCAAGCAACATGCTCTGGAGTCTTTCAGGCAATATCGCATTGGTTTATAAAGTTTTATTTGGTATTCATTATAATGAGAACAGCCTGCAGTTTAAACCATTTGTGCCGAAAGCATTAGCCGGAGAGCGCTCACTTGAGCATTATAAATACCGGAATGCATGGTTAAATATCCGCATGCAGGGTTTTGGTAACCAGCTTAAACGCATAACGCTTGATGGAAAGCAACTTGCCAATGGTACAGTTCCTGCCGGGTTAAAAGGCGAGCATACCATTAAAATTATACTGGCTGATCATACGGTAACGGATAAAAGCAATATGGTGCCAGACTATACAGCGCCTGAAACGCCGGTTGTTACCTCTGGGAAAGGTAAACTTTCATGGCACAAAACGAAGGGTGTTACCGCTTACAATGTGATCAGAAACGGTAGACGGATCGCCTCTGTCAAAGGGCTTACTTATCCGGTTACTACAGCTCAATATGGGGAATACCAGGTTGCCGCTGTCGATGCCAGGGGGGTTAATTCATTTAATAGCGAACCTGTCGAAGTAATCCCGGCAAAAGCGGCAAACATTGTTGAAGCGGAAAACATCGCAGCTAAATCGGAATTATCTTACCAGGGATTTTCGGGAAATGGTTTTGTTGAACTCAGCAGAACAAAAAACAGGACAATAGATATTCCTTTTGAGATAAAAGAAGATGGGACATATGCCATTGATTTCAAATATGCCAATGGTAATGGACCGATCAATACCGAAAATAAATGCGCCATACGCACCCTGAATGTAGATAGGTGTTTTGCAGGCACCATGGTATTCCCGCAGCGTGGGAAAGGGGAGTGGTCGAACTGGGGTTTCAGCAACTCCGTTAAAATGAAATTAACAAAGGGCAAGCATACGCTGACCCTGCAATTTAAAGATGCCAACGAGAACATGAATGGCCAGATCAACCAGGCAATGATCGATTATTTGCGTATGATTAAAATAGCAAACTTTAATTGATACCCTTTGATTTAAAATTGATTTTAACGGATTGCCGGTTGTTGAAAATGTAAGCTTTCTTTACAAATAATTGATGAGCATGAGATCAGTCCTGTTTAGTTGAAATTATCTCAATATTTGATCTGAAACGTCCTGGAGTGAGATACGGGACGTTTTTTTGTTAGGCATTAAAGCCTCGGATGAAGCGGATTCTGAATTAAAACGCCTCCAGGCTTTTAAGATTCATCACGATATCAAGAGCATAAGCGCGGCGAAAAAGCGATCATGACCCATTATGTCATTTTGATTAAATTATTTCACCAGGTTCTGGCTTGCCGGGGGCCGGTAAACAGCTGCGATACATCCCGAACCGAGAATGGTCGTACTGATCAATGACAGATCTAATGGTTCAGACAGATCTGAAAATATGGGCAGGCCTTTACCTAAAACTACCGGATGCGTCAGCAGCTGATATTCGTCAATCAGGCCGGTCGCTACCAGGCTGCGTACAAAGCCGGCACCCCCATGTGCCACAATAGCCTTGCCGCTTTGTTGTTTCAACTGCATGATCTCTGTAGCCAGGTCACCGGTGGCAACTGTCGCATTTTCCCAGGTATCGGTACGGTCAGGGGTGTGGGGATTACTTTTATGCGAATCTTTTGCCTGTAACCGCGTTGCGTCTTTTAAGGCTTGTGTCGTCCGGCCATGGCCGGACCGGCTTACTGCCCCGCTTTTGGAAAAGACAATCTTGGGGATTTCATTCATGGGCGCAGCCAGCGGTTCATCCGAATAGGGCCAGTACGCCGCCATGTCCTCAAATGTCCGGCTGCCCATGATATGTACGCCGGCCTGCCCTACCGTATCCAATATCCAGGATGTCGTGGCTTCATCCATGCTTTTGAACAACCAGTCAATTTCTCCATTCGGTCCCCCGGCAAATCCATCGAAGGAAAGAGACATTTTTAAAATGAGTTTTCTCATATTGATAGCGATTATATGTTCAGCCAAACAAAGTTAGGACGAATCAGCGGCACTTAAAAGGGCAGATCCGGACAATAAAAGGGTAAATTGCGACACCAATGATATTTGTCAATAGGCCCTTTCCGCTGGCTTTAGAAGCTTGACCAAAGCAAAACACACAATAGCAGTTATTAACTGTTTAACCCATCTACTATTCATCATTAAATAAAGGAGGATATGATGCAGAAAATCAAAAACTTCAGCGGAATCGAAGACCATAAGATCGTTTCTCAAAACGAGTGGCTTGCAGCCCGCATTGAGTTGCTCAAGGCTGAAAAGGAACTTACAAGGCATAGTGACCAGGTGGCAATGCAGCGCCGGGAGTTGCCCTGGGTTCGAATCGAAAACGAGTACCACTTCTCGACCGACGAAGGAGAAGCATCCCTGGCTGATCTCTTCAAGGGACGCTTGCAATTGCTGATCTATCACTTCATGTTCGGCCCTGAGTACCAGGCCGGGTGCCCGTCCTGTTCGTCGATCGCAGATGGGTTCAACGGTTTTGCCGTGCACCTGGCCAATCACGACCTGATGCTATGGGCGGTATCGCGGGCGCCGCTCGGAGAGTTACACTCATACCAGCAGCGGATGGGCTGGAGCTTCCCCTGGGCATCCTCGCTTGGAAGTGACTTTAACTATGATTTCAACGTCTCCTTTACGCAGGAGCAGCAACGCTCGGGAAACGTTGAGTACAACTATCGGGAAGGAAACGTCAGTTCACGTGCCAACGAGATTGCCCCGGCTGAGGCGGCACCTGAAGCCGGAATGAAGATTGCCGCCACCGTCGGAACGGACTGGGCGACGTACACGCGGGAGGCACCCGGCATGAGCGCATTTGTGCTCAAGGATGGCATTGTCCACCACACCTACTCGGCCTACGAGCGCGGGCTGGACGGGCTCTGGGGCATGTACCAGTGGCTGGACAGGGCACCCCTGGGGCGTAACGAGACAGGTAATTCGTTTTGGTTCCGCCGCCACGATGAGTATGACCGCGGGCCTGCAAACAACGGCGGGTCGAAAGACTGCTGCGCCTGAGAAGGCCTGGCAGAGCGATCATCTACCAACCTAACAAGGAAGGGATCACCAGGTCGAACGGCACGGCACCGGTCAATAAGGCGATCATGTTGAGCATTTCCGAAAATGAGCGTGGCCAGCCATGGGTGATAATCAGCGGGATGGCATAATGGATAGTTTTTTTTAAAGCGCTGGTAATATATTTAGCTACTTAGGGGTTGAAGGAATTCCTGGGTATTAAATAGGGTAGCGAATTTATCCTTTATCCGAGCTAAGGTGGTCAGAGGGATCATTTCGGCGATGTCGCAATTCGTTGTTTATGCCTGTTTTGCAAAAGGCTGCGCTCGCTGGCACCCTGATTTGGTATTTTACTTATCTTTAACGCATAAACCTTTATTCATGCAAGACGAAAAGACGCTACCGGATCAGCATACAACTATCAAACACATGGCCCATGAGGCTCTGCATGATCTCATGCATTTTGACACGAAACTTTTTAAAACCATATCGCCCGCGCTGTTTAAACCCGGCTTGCTGGCTGAAAAGACTTTTAAGGGCGGGCAGGACACTTATGTTACACCGTTTACCCTTTTTGTTTTTCTCAACTTTGTATTTTTTATCTTTAAGTCCCCCTCGCTGTTTCAGTACCCACTGGAGGCTTTTATGAATAATGCGTGGCTAAAAAGTATCGTGTTTAAAACACAGGCTGAGCTGCATTTACCACTCGGGATTTTACGGGAACGGTTCAATACGGCCATGCATTTTGAACAAAAGGAATACCTGGTGATCATGGTGCCCTGCTTTGCTCTTTTGCTGCAATTGCTCTACGTGTTGAAAAGAAGAAATTTTGCCGAGCATTTAGTATTCTCGCTTTACTTCTTTGCTTATTTTATCCTTTTGCTGATCCTGATACCCATCTTGCTTTTCTGCCTGGAATGGCTGTTAAACCAATTGAGCATTGGTGCCCATCCCAGGTATGGTGACGAACAACTGATTATCGTTCTTTTTACCCTGAACTTTGTCCATTTATTATTTGCCGTTAAGCGGGTCTACCGGGAAAACTGGTTGTTATCAGCCCTGAAGTCCGGGCTGTTAAGCATGATGGTCATTGTACTGATAGCCTTTGTTTACAGAAACGCACTTTTCTTTATCGTCATGCACAGTATTGCAGAAGTATCTTAAATAAATTTGCGTAAGTGATTGCTTACATTGTATCTTTGTAAGCGATCACTTACAAAGATGGCATCGTATTTATGAGAAGAGATGTATTTCAGGCCATCGCCGACCCCAACCGCAGAGCTATACTGGGCCTTCTGGCCGGTAATAAACTCAATGTTAACCAGGTGGCCGAACATTTTGCCATCAGCCGGCCGGCCGTATCCCAGCATATGAAGATATTGACGGAATGTGGTCTGGTGGCCATCTATCAAAAAGGTAACCAGCGATATTGCCAGGCCAGGATGGAGAAGCTTAGTGAAGTTTGGGATTGGCTGAACCAGTACACAGCGTTTTGGAATGATAAATTCAATGCAATGGAAAAACTATTAAAAGAATTACAAACTAAAAACAAGGAAGATGCTCAATAACAATGAATTCGTAAATAGTCCTGCAAAACAGGAAGTGTTGATCACCCGCATTTTTGAGGCACCTATTGATCTGGTATTTAGTATGTGGACCAACCCCGAATATTTGGCCCGGTGGTGGGGGCCTAAAAACAATACCAATTCCGCATGTGAAATGGATGTAAGACCAGGCGGAGCGATCAAAATTATGATGCAAACCGGGGATGGCCAGGTGATACAGGTAACGGGCCGGTTTAATGAGATCGATGCGCCGTACCGGCTTGTTTTTACCACCACCAAAGATCAAAACGGAAATGCCGGGCTGGAGGTGTTACATATCGTTACCCTTACTGAAGAAAAAGGAAAGACCAGGCTGGTGATGAAAGTTGCCATTATCAAAACACGCCCGGAGTTTATTACCTCATGCCAGGGTATGGACCTGGGCTGGAATCAAAGTTTTGATCGTTTGGCCGAACAACTTCGTTCTGGAAATTAATCAGACCAATAAACATTAAAATATGAAAGCGATTGAAATCATCATGATCCCGGTAGCCGATCAGCAAAAAGCAAAAGAATTTTATATGAAGCTCGGTTTTCAAATCATAGCGGAAGCACCTATGGAGCATGGGCAAATGTGGATCCAGCTGGGGCTGCCCGGCCAGGCTACTTCCATAGCACTTGCAAACTTCCAGGGAACTATTTGTGAAACCGATGACATTGAAAAGGAAACTGAGGAATTAAAGGGCAAAGGAATAGAAGTGGGGAAAATTGATCAGACGCCCTGGGGCAGGTTTGCCTGGCTGAAAGATTTGGACGGGAATAGTTTATGCCTTCACCAAAAATAAAGATCAACGATGGAAGCATAAGTTCAGAAACAGGCTACAGAAATAATAATTTAATTTGACTGAAACTTATTTGGTTGATCCTCTTAATATCAATTCGGGCTGAATAATTACTTTACTGAGATCCTTTATACGGACCCTGTTTTCAAGTTTATCCAGCAGTGTTTTAAATAGTTGTTTAGCCATTTCATCCAAAGGCTGGGCAATGGCGCTTATTGACGGGTTATAAATGTTGAAAACGTCATGGTCATCAAAAGCAATAATGGAAATATCCCGGGGTATATTCAGTCCTAATTCATTTATCGCTTTTATGCCGCTTAGCGCAAGATAATTGGTTGCGAATACCATCGAGTTTATGCCGGGGTTGTCATTTATGAATTGGATACATTGTTTAACCATAGTTTCCGTATCATTTTCAAAAGATACTTTTAAAATCAAAGGTTTAAGATGATGTTTCTTTAAAGCAGCTAAATAACCGGATTGCCTTTCGATCATCTGTGTCTGTTCAGAAGCTAAGGTAACAAGAGCAATTTTGCTGGCAGGGGTTTTTACCAAATATTCTACGGCATCGTAGGTCCCTTTATAATTATCAAGGCCAACATAATCGGTAGGTACCTCTGGCAGATAGCGGTCAAATAACACTACCGGTAAATTATCATTGATCAATGCTTTGATTTCTGTTTCAATACCGATCGGCGGAGTAATAATATAGCCGTCTACATAGCGTGCGCGCAACAAAGCAATTAGTTGCCTCGTTTTTTCTGGATCATTTTCAGTACTGCAGTAAATTATCTTATATCCATTCTTGTAAGCCAGCGCTTCCAGGTGGAAGGCGATATGTGAAAAGAAATAATCAGATATCTTTTCAACCATTAAACAGATCATTTTCGTTTTGCCGGTGCTTAAGCTTTTGGCAAGCTGATTCGGCTGAAACCCCTTTTCTTTAATAAACTTCAAAACCTTTTCCGTCAGTTCATCACTTATTCTTTTCTCTTTGGCCTTGCCGTTCAAAATAAATGAAACAGTAGACTTTGCAACATGAAGCTCATTTGCTATATCATTGATAGATAATTTCTTACTCATTTAATAGTCTTCAGTATTATAATGGCTGGTATGGTTTCTCTTAAAAAAATAAAGTTAAATGTACTGCAATAAATGGATAATCAATTTATTGGCGGTTGCAGGATGATTGCCTTAATTTCAATCGGTTTCACATGCGATATCTGCTGTATATTGTTTGAATTAAGTTGAACCAGGATCTGATAAAACGGCCTGCCGCCTTACCTTAAGTTGGTGTCTTTTCAAAAATAGTGTTTTCTATTTGCAAAACCGGTTTTATTAATTATTATTGCAACACGTAAGGCAGTAAACCTTAAGGCGCCATGGGCATTTAGTCCGCGTAAAACCAAATTATTCAGCTTAAATAATAAATGAGAACCTTTTTTTTCAAATTAACCGCTAATCGGTTGATGTCCTCCGGCTATTATAATGACAATCATTGATCGGTTGTACAGATCAGTTGGGTGCTGCACTGCATGCAGGTCCGGGTGTTTCCTTTCTGCAAAAATCATAGTAACTGAATAGGACAGCTGACTCATTTATGGATCATCAAAGGTACCACCGATCCGTGTGTTATACGAGCAAAGGCCGGGATCTGATAAATAAGAGGACAAATAAATTTAATAATGGAAATTAACAGCTTATCAACTCAATACATTCTTACAGCTGATATTGGCGGTTCGCATATTACTGTGGGTATTTGTCACCTGGAGAGCTATGGAATAGTCAACCAAAGTATAACAAGGGCAGAAGTCAATAGTAAAGGGTCGATAACTGATATATTAACTTCATGGACAAACGCATTCCAGGACGTATTAAGGAAAAATACGGCTCTGCCGGTGTCTGGACTAAGTGTTGCAATGCCGGGACCCTTTGACTATGAAAAAGGGATATCCTATATTAAAGGGCTTGATAAATATGAAGCATTATACGGCGTGAATATCAAACAATACCTTGCCGGTTTATTAAAGCTTGACCCTGAATTGATCAGGTTCAGAAACGACGCGGAATCAACAATTGCAGGTGAAGTATTAACGGGGGCAGGAAAAGGCCATCAACGTGTAATGGGTGTTACCCTGGGTACAGGCTTCGGGTCGGCATACAGCGAACGAAAAATTACAAAGGACATCAACCTGGGTAGCGAACGCTATAAAGAAAGTATCGCAGACGATTATTTATCTACGCGCTGGTTTTTAAAACGCTATCATGAATTAACCGGGATATCATTATCAGGCGGCGTCAGGGAGCTTTCTGAGCTGGCCCCCAAAAGCACTGTTGCCCGGGATATATTCAAAGAATTTGCAACTAATATGAACGAGTTTCTTTCAGGACCTGTTGAGCAACTTGACCCTGAAGTTTTAATTATTTGCGGCAATATTGCCAGGGCATCCGGATTCTTCCTGCCATATCTCAGCCAGGGATTAAACACTGTGACCATTAAGCTGGCCCAGCTTGATGAAAATGCACCGCTAATAGGGGCCGCAGCCATGTTTGATGACCCAACGAGGCCTGCGCTTTTTAATTCTGTAAACCAATTATAGTTTAACATATCATGCAAAAAGCAGCCTTTATCGAGAAAAAGTTCGTTGTCAATTTTATTTTTGTGACCTCCTTATTTTTAATGTGGGGGGTATTGCACTCCATGAGCGATGTGCTCAATAAGTATTTCCAGGGAGCATTAAATGTTTCAAAGTCACAATCGGGGCTCATTCAGCTTTCTGTGTTTGGGGCTTACTTTGTGATGAGTATCCCCGCAGGCTATTTTTTAAAGAAATTTGGCTATAAGCCCGGGGTATTATTGGGGCTGTCGCTATTCGCCGCCGGGACGTTTTTGTTTGTGCCCGCCGCAAACGCCGGCTCTTTTGGGTTTTTCAGGATCGCTTTATTTATAATGGGTTGCGGAATGGCTACCCTGGAAACTGTTGCACACCCCTTTGCGGCAGCGCTGGGCGACCAGCGTACGAGCGACCGCCGTATAAATTTCGCGCAGTCGTTCAATGCATTGGGAGCCACCGCAGGGCCTTTTATCGCTTCCTGGTTTCTTTTCAGCGCGGCCGCCGGCAACTCACCCGACCTGGGTGCGGTTAAGTACCTCTATGTGAGTATTGGTGGCGTGCTTGTTTTGCTTATTCTGGCTTTTTCATTTCTTAACGTACCCACGTTGAACGATCCGCATGTAGCGGTAACCGAAGTCGATCCGGAGGCGGTAAATATAGATGTGGCCCCTTCTAAAAAACTGTACCAACACAAACATTTTGTATGGGCGGTCGCAGCGCAATTCTTTAACGTGGCGGCACAGGCAGGTACCTGGGCCTTCTTTATTAATTACGGGCACGAGGTCATGGGCTTTAGTAACCTGTCGGCCGGCAGGTATATGAGTATTTTTATGGCCATGATGATGGCAGGGCGTTTTGCGGGGACTTATTTAATGAAGTTTATTGCACCCAACAAACTGCTGGCTTACTTTGCGCTGGGCAGCATCATCATGTGCCTTCTGGTGACACAGAAATTAGGGTGGCCATCCTATATTGCCTTGATGATGATCAATTTTTTCTTCAGTATTATGTTTCCAACTATTTTCAGCCTCGGTTTAAAAAACCTGGGGAGCCATACCCAGCAGGCCTCGTCATTTATATCAATGGGTGTGGTAGGCGGCGCATTTTTTCCCCTGATCATGGGGCAAATTGCAAACCATGACGTGGCCAAAGCTTATTATTTACCGATCATTTGTTATGCCGTTATTTTTCTGTTTGGCTATAAACTGTATAAAGTGAGGCACTGAGCATAAACAGGCAGGTTATGGGTGCTTATTTACCCCCAAAAAAGTTTTTAAATAAATTTGCAAAACCGGTTTTATTGATTACTATTGCTAATAATTCATAAAACCGGTTTTGCAATTCCGGATTGAAACCAATTATACCTAAAAATAAAATACTTTTAATGAACAAGGGACTCATTAAATTGACAGGAGCTTTAGCCTGTCTTTTATTATTCAATTTTTCAATTGCTCAAACAAAAGAGCAAAATGTTCTTCCCAAATGGGCGTTCGGGGGTTTTGTCAGGGCACAAAACGTCAACCCTATCATTTCGCCCGACACAAGTGTAAAATTTTTAGACCCCATGTCGAATAAAATGGTGGGATGGGAAGCCTATTATACTTTTAACCCTGCCGCTGCCATTAAAGACGGGAAAATCATCGTGCTTTACCGGGCTGAAGATAAAACGGGTGATGAAATTGGAACGCGTACCTCTCGCCTTGGTTATTCCGAAAGTAACGATGGCCTTACCTTTAAACGGAAAAATAAGCCGGTATTGTTCCCCGGAGATGATGGCCAGAGAGAATTTGAATGGCCCGGTGGTTGTGAAGACCCGAGGGTTGCGGTAACTAAAAATGGAACGTATGTGATGTTTTATACCCAATGGAATCGTAAAATTCCGCGTTTGGGTGTAGCTACTTCAAAGGACCTTGTCACCTGGGTAAAACATGGTCCTATATTCAGAAAGGCTTATCATGGGAAGTTTTTCAATATCCCGCATAAATCGGCATCGATACTGACAAAGCTGGAAGGAGGCCGCCAGGTAATTACCAAGATCAATGGAAAGTACTGGATGTATTGGGGCGAACTGCATGTATTTGCAGCCACTTCGACCAACCTGGTAGACTGGAGCCCTGTGGTAGACAATAAAGGGGAGCTTAAATGGCTGATATCACCCCGTCAAGGATACTTTGACAGCGATCTTACCGAGTGCGGGCCACCGGCTATAATGACCAGCAAAGGAATCATTTTGTTTTATAACGGCAAAAACCATCCCGGCGATGGCGGTGATAAGCGTTTTAACGGAAATTCATATTGCGCGGGCCAGGTTTTATTCTCGCGCAATGATCCTACTAAGGAAATCGGACGGTTAGACGTTCCTTTTCTTCGCCCGATGGCCGCTTTTGAGAAAAGCGGGCAATATGTAAACGGAACTGTTTTTATTGAGGGACTGGTTTACTTCAGGCAAAAATGGTTTCTTTATTATGGATGTGCAGACTCAAGGGTTGGAGTAGCTGTTTTTGATCCTCATAAACCCGCGCCTCCGGACCCCATACCACTTCTATAGTTTAACGTGATTGCTTAATCTAAGTGTTCTTTAATAATCCATTGCTGATCAATGGGTTCCGGGAGAACCTTTGGCCCTGAAAATCAGGAGAGCAGCACTGCCTTTTTTTTATACTGACTTGTCTTATAGCCAGTTAGATATGTTATGACCGAAAACTATTCCAGATAACGATACCAATTAAAATTAACAGAAGAAAGGGCCGAGTTTATGAAATAGTCTACTAAAAGCGCTTTTATGGGCCAGGGGATTGCCGAAGCATCCCATTTACTGGCTGAAGTTGGTCTGTCCACTCCCGGTTAGATCACAGGATTATTTAATTATTTAACCTTAATTAACAAAGTATATGAAAAAAACTTACAGTTATTTCATTATCCGCCGATATGAAAGAGGGCCTCTTTTAAGCGGCAAATTGACTTTTGCCTTGCTTGTGGCGGCATTAGTTCAATTTTCAGCATACGGCGCCCCGGTAAACGGACATCACCTGTTGCATAATAGCAAAGGCCTGTCCTCAATTCTGCCCTCAAAATCATCAGCAACAAAAGCTGAATTAAGTGATATAAAAGTAACAGGGAAAGTTACCGACGCCAGCGGCGAGAGTCTTATTGGTGTCACCGTTGGTATTAAAAATGGTAAAAGCCTGGCAGTTACCGACGTGAATGGTAATTTTAACGTAACGGTGCCCGGCGATGCGATACTGACCATTTCCTATGTGGGTTATCAGAGCCAGGAAGTTGCAGTGGGCGGCAGAACACAAATTAATATCCTGCTAAAGGAGTCGTCCGGTAATTTAAATGAAGTTGTCGTGGTAGGTTATACCACTCAAAAAAAGAAGGACCTTACCGGTGCGGTTTCATTGGTCAGCAGCAGGGATATCGGCGGCTTACCGGTGGGCGGGGTTGATCAGATATTACAGGGTAAGGCTGCAGGGGTAGCCGTTACGCAGAATACAGGCGCCCCGGGTGATGGAATAAATATCCGCATTCGCGGTGTGGGTACCGTCAATAATAATGACCCGCTTTACATTGTCGATGGCGTGCCGACCAAAGAAGGCATTAATGAGATATCGCCCAATGATATTGAAAGCATCAATATCCTTAAAGATGCCTCATCAGCTGCCATTTACGGCGCCAGGGCATCAAACGGTGTGGTTATCGTAACTACTAAAAGAGGCAGCTCGGGCAAGGCCAAATTAAGCGTCAGCGCTTATACCGGGGTGCAGACTGCGCAGCATTTAATTAAGATGGCCGATAATGCACAATATGTGAGCGCCTTTAATACAGCGGCGGCCAATGACGGCCGGGCAAAAATCTCCGATAGCCTTGCCCGGACATTATCCGATGTAAACTGGCTGAAGGAAATTCTCAAGCCCGCCCGCGTAAGCAATGGCTCGTTGTCCCTCAGCGGCGGCAATGAAAGTTCGCAATACATTGTTGCCGGCAATTATTTTAGCCAGGACGGACTGATCAAAAACTCTTCTTTCAACAGGTTTAACCTGCGTACCGCCGTAAGCGGCACTTTGTCCAAGTATTTTAAAATGGGCACCAACGTTAATCTTAGTTATTCGAAAACCAGGACAGTGGGTACATCGGGTGATGGTTACAGCGGGGCCGCAGCCAGCATTGTCCGCTATGCATTGTTCCGCACGCCGGGAACGCCTGTTTACAACGCAAACGGACAATTCGTCGATCTGCCAAAACAGGACCCAAGTGTAAACGGTAATTTCTTAGGCGACGGCGTTAATCCTGTTGCGCTGGCCGATGCGAGTAACGACAACTCTTATGGTTATTCCATATTGGGAGATGCTTACGCGGAACTGGACCCCATAAAAGGTCTGAAAATAAGATCGGATATCGGTTTAAACCTGATACAAACCGATTATAAGCAGTTTTTTGAAACTTTCGGGATCGATCGTTTTTTTAACTCGCCTAATTCACTCGCCCAGTCACACAACAATAATTTAAATTATAACTGGACCAACACGGCTACTTACGATCTTACGCTTGGAAAAAGTGTAATCAACTTTTTAGCAGGGTCCGAGCTGATTAAACAGGACCAGCAGGGGATCTCGGCATCGCGTACCGGTTTTATTAATCAATCACCCACCTTTCAATACCTAGATGATGGGTCGTTAGCAACCGCGCTGAATGGGGGCGGAGAATCGCATTTTGCCTTGTCCTCCTTGTTTGGCAGCATACACTATCAATACGATAATAAATACCTTGCCAGTGCAAGCTATCGCAGGGATGGGTCTTCACAGCTGGATCCCTCAAACCGGTACCAGGGTTTTGCCTCGGGTGCATTGGGATGGAGGATTGACCAGGAAGATTTTATGAAGGATTTCAAGCCTGTTTCCACTCTTAAATTACGTGCGAGCATAGGGCAGTTAGGAAATTCACAAATCGGCACTTATCCCTATACCTCAACCTTTGGCAGCGGCTTTTATTATCCGTTTGGCGGAGTAACCAACCAGGGATACAGTATCACCACCAAAGGTAATCCAAATATTCGCTGGGAATCAAGCACGCAGGAAGACGCGGGTTTGGATATCGGCTTTTTTAACAACGCCTTGCTGTTAAGCGCGGATTATTATATTAAAAAAACATCAAACATGTTATTGTTCCTGCCCTTACCCAGCAGCGCCGGTAATGGCGGCAACCCGGCGGTAAATGCAGGTAATGTAACTAACAATGGTCTCGAGTTTGAATTAACTTATAAAAAAACACTGAGCACCAACTGGAACTTCAGTGTGAGCGGCAATTTTGCTACGGTTAATAATAAAGTAACCGCTCTTGCCAACGGAACGCCAATTGCATCCGGACGGATTGATAATAATTACTTCGGTACCTTAACAGCCGTAGGCCACCCAATTGGTTCATTTTATCTGTTGCAGCAGGAAGGCATCTTCCAAAATGCGCAGCAGGTATTTACCCATGCCTACCAGGGACCAGGTATCAGGCCCGGTGATGTCATGTATAAGGATGTGAATGGCGATGGTGTAATTGATGATAAGGACAAAACATTTGTAGGTAGTCCGATACCTAAATTCACTTATGGCTTAACCGGTAATATAGCCTACAAGAACTTCGACCTGAGCATATTCTTCCAGGGTGTATATGGTAATAAAATATACAACCAGGTGCTTACCGATATTGAAGGCTTTTATCGTCCTTTTAATATTACGGAACGCGTAGCCACCCAAAGCTGGACCGGCCCGGGATCAACCAATACCTTCCCGCTTTTGTCATGGACGGATGGAAACAATAACAAAATGCCGTCTACCCGTTTCCTGGAAAGCGGATCGTATCTAAAGCTTAAAAATGTGCAGCTCGGATATAAATTGGGTAAAGACGTTTTGACAAGCCTGGGTATATCTTCCGTACGTCTATACGTGAGCGCCCAAAACCTGTTAACGTTCACCAAATATACCGGCCTGGACCCTGAGCAGTATAATAACAGTAATAACGGCAGCACCGTAACGGCGGTAGGTATTGACTGGGGAACTTATCCATCAGCACGTACGGTAACGGTTGGTGTTAACGCTAATTTCTAACCAAAAAATACAGAGATGAAAGCAAAATATATAGGTATCTATTTAAGTGCATCCTTGTTATTGATAGCAAGCGGATGCAAAAAGTTTCTGGAACAGCCGGTGCTGGGCCAATATCAGGGTGATAATTTTTTCACCAATGATGCCAACGCGCAATTGGGAGTAAATGCGGCTTATTCGCCACTTACTTTTACAGACGCCTCCTCAAACACACTATGGGTTTTAGGCGATTTGGCCTCTGACGATGCGATAAAAGGAAGCAGTGACGGCGACCAGGGTGATTTTCTGAGCATTCAGAATTTTAATATCAACCCCAGCAATTCGGCCGTTGAGGGCCTCTGGAAAAGGTATTATGATGGTATTTTTAAATGTAATGTAGTGACAGACGGATTACCCGCGAGTAATAAGGCCGTTTCTGATGCCGTAAAAAATGACGTTGTTGGACAGGCTGAATTCTTGCGCGCCTACTATTACTTTAATTTAACGGTAGTATACGGCGATATCCCACTGCATTTAAAAGTGGAAACACCCCAGGAACTGCAAAGCCCTGCGCTGCCGCAGGCGCAAATTTACGCCCAGATAGAAAAAGACTGCACGGCAGCTGCCGCTGTTTTACCAACCACCCGGACGGGCAACGATGTAGGCCGCGTTACTAAGGGTGCTGCTTTGGCGCTGTTAGCCAAAACGTATCTTTTTGAAGGGAAATGGGCGCTGGCAGCCTCAACGGCCGAGGCTGTTGAAGCACTGGGTGTTTACAGCTTATTACCTGCTTTTGCTGATAACTTCAGGGCGGCCACCAAGAATAATGCGGAAGGGGTATTTTCCATTCTGCATACCTCCGGTTTAGTTCCCTACCAGGGTAACAGTTTAAATGCGTGGTTCGCCCCGCGGCCGCTAAATGGCTATGGCTTTTATTTACCGACACAGAGCCTGGTCGACAATTTTGAAACTGCGCCGGACGGTACTGTTGACCCGCGCCTTGATTATACGGTCGGAAGAGCGGGACACCCATATTTCGATAGCGCTTTTGACCCCAGCTGGAGCAGTACCGGTTATGTGAGTAAAAAACATACCCAGCCCTTATCAGAAATCCCCGTCAGCATAAGGGGAGATGGCAATTTAAATTACCAGGCCATCAGGTTTGCCGAAGTTTTATTGATCGAAGCAGAAGCTTTAAACGAATCAGGTAATAGTACCGGGGCCTTGGTGCCGCTAAATAAAGTAAGGAAACGCGCCCGTGAAAGCTATTTGAATGATGCTTCGCTGCCCGGGTTTGGTACCATACCTGCAGGCTTATTGCCCGATATCAGCATTAGCGATCAGTCCCAGCTTCGCGATATTATTCGCAGGGAAAGGCGTTCCGAGCTAGCCCTTGAGTTCCATCGTTTTTTTGATATCATACGGTACGGCTCATCTTACGCCGGTAATGCGCTTAAAAATAAACCCAACTTTAGTTTTACCACCAATCAATTTTTCCCGATACCGGAAAGTGAAAGGCAGACTAATTTTAAATTAGGTAAGTAATTATGAAATTTTAAATTTTTAACCATGATAAAGATGAAAAATGCTATTGCAGCAATCATGATATTGATCGTTGCGATAACCTTAATGCAATCGTGCAAAAAAAGCAGCGATAAGGTTGATTACAATTCCGATAAATCAAAGCTCAGCGCGCAAATTGATTCATTAACTGCTGTTTACAATGCGGCTATTGAAGGGAAGCAAGCCGGGGATTACTCCCCAGGATCAAAGGCGGCGCTCCAGACAGCGCTGAATTTAGCCGCTGGCGTTAAAACGGGCTCTTTCACACAACAGCAGGTTAATAACGCTTCAGCAAACCTGGTCCGTGCCGGGGTACAATTTAGTGTTAATCTGATACAGCAGATTTCAGCCGCCAACCTGGTTGCCTCCTGGACTTTTAATGGCAATGCCAAGGATGTTTCCGGCAACGGTAACGACGGCGCCTTAAAAACAGGCTGGGTGGGCCCGTACGGCGTTGCCCCGGTTGATGGCGGCACTTTACCTGTTTTGGTTGCCGACCGTTATGGAGTTGCCGGTAACGCTTATGATTTCAACAATGGAGCCTATATTGAGGTGCCTTACCAGGCATCGTTGCGCCCAGGTAGTTTTACGATCTGCGCCTGGATCAAACCACATGCAGCAAGTAATGGAAATTACATTTTTTCATTAGACCGCTGGAACGGGTATAAATTTCAGTTACAGGGAGGAAACTTACCGTTCCTTACAGTTATGACCAGCACCGGTGACCATGATCAGGATGATGGCGGGCCATCCGTTCAGCTGGATCAATGGACGCAGGTCGTGGCGAGTTTTACAAATGGTACAGAAAAATTTTATATTAATGGTGCTTTGGTAAAAACGGCCAACATAACCGGCGACCCAACCACTTTGGTTTCTCCGCCACCTCTTGCCATCGGGAATGAACTTCCCAAGTCGTCCTATAATCTAACAGATTCAAACAGCCCTAATGCGTATTATGGCGGTAACTTCTTTATAGGGTCAATCGATGATGTGCACCTTTATAATAAGGTTTTAAGCGACAATGAAGTTAAATCGTTATATACCATGGAGCAACCATAATGGCATTCGGTACAGGTAAAATAGACCGGCTGAAATTATATCAAGCATTCAATTGCAAAGTGAGATTTAGCTGATTGATAATTTAGAGTCCGGTTGGAGAGAGCACCCGCAAAATGGGTGCTTTCCTTTTTCCAAACTTTATTATTCTTCCCTGTATGGCGTCTCTTAAAATGGCTTTTGGTTGTCATTTTTGTAAAAGATAAAAACCGGCTCGTCCCTTCCTTTATATAATGTATCAGCAGGTTGTTTTTTTGATACTTATCGTACCGGCCTGAACAAACGCATGAAGTCCAAACAGGAACGTAAATTGCAAAGTGTTCGATAATATTTTATGTTTAAGCTTCTAAAAACCGGGACAAATCAGTTACAATGCAACGGGTGTTTTCACCGTAAATAATACTAAAATTGCGTTCTTAATGTAACGCCATAAGTTCTCGGATTGCCTAAGTGAGACGCGCCAAAATCATAGGCATAATCTATATAATGCTTACCGGCTAAATTTTTCCCCCATAAAAACGCTTCATATCTTTTTGTGCTTACACCGGCCCGGGCATTAAATATGCTGTACGCTTTTTGTTGTATCCGGTTGGCCAGGTCGAAGTACTGATCTCCCAAATAAAGCCATTCTCCGCGGGTTATTAGTTTGATTTCCCGGCTCAATGAATAGGTATATTGCAAGGCCAGCATTGAAGTTACATCAGGTGTATAAACCTGGTGATTGCCTTTCAAACTAAGCACCGCGCCATTACCGGGAACCTGCAGATCGGTATACCGGGCATGGGTATAGCCAAAGCTGTACGAAATGTCCAACCCTTTTAATACAGTAGTGGCAATTTCGGCCTCGGCGCCCCTGCTGTTTAACTTACCTGCGTTTTTGGTAACTGTGATGGCATCAGGTAATATCAGCGTTGGCACCTGGGCATTGTTTACCAGACTGTAAAACACGGCCAGGTTTACGCGCAGCGTGTTATTAAAATAGGTGTTTTTTGAACCGATCTCGTAATTATCACTGTACTCGGGCTTAAAGGCGAATAACGGCGGTTGTGACGGATCAGACGAAAGCTGGCTGATACCGCCTGCCCTGAACCCACGGCTGTAGCTGGCATACAAATTATTCTGGTCAGTGATGTGGTAAGCCAGGCTGATCTTTGGCGTAAGGGCATGAAAGCTTGCTGTCGAGGAAGTATCGTTCTGTGTAACGGAAGCATCTGCGCCGTCCGGTTGAAATTCGCCCTTTATTTCTTCTTTTTTATGCTCGTAATCATAACGCAAACCTGCAGTCACATCCCATTGCGGGTTGAAAGCGTAAACGATTTGCCCGTATACTGCCGCGCCATAATTGCGCTCGGTGTTGGTATTGATGCTGGTAAAATCATTTATTGGAGAACCCACGGCAGAGGCGTCGTCCCCGAAATGGGTGCCGACTTTGGTGGGAGCGTAACGGTAGAACCCATATACACCGGTTGTCCATTTCAAGTTGGAGGCTGAGGCAGGGGAGGAAAATTTAAACTCTTGTGTACCCACCTTTACTTTGTTGAATGCAGGGCCATAATTATTTACTACTGATACTGCATCGAGGCTGGAGAAATCACCATCGATCGGAAGGGTATAGTACCTGTAATTTTCCTGGTAGGTGCTTACTGAGGTAAAGTTAAAATCACGACCAGCATAATTGGCAGCTAGTGAAGCGTTAAAGATATTATCGATCGTAGTGGTGGTGGCGTTCTGATCGATCTTGAATGGGGTAGCTAAAGCATCTGCCGGACTGCCTGCCAAAGCAAATGGGCCATTATTACGATTGGCGTAATTTTTAACATTTAAGGTAAAAGACAATTTCTGTGTAGCCAGGTATTTTAAGAAATAATTTCCTAAAAAGGCATGTTGCTTATCTAGTTGAGTGTTATTAAACAGGTTGGTGTAATACCCATTGAACCCGTTATAAAGTCCTGCAATACCAAAAAATAGTTTATCCCTGATCAATGGGCCGCTTATACCCAGGCTATAGCGCTGCTGCCCATAATTGCCATAATTCGCCCCGGCAAATCCGCTGAGTTCATTGGTAGGTTGTTTGGTGATCACGCTGATCACACCGCCCATCGCATTCCGGCCATACAATGTGCCTTGCGGCCCGCGCAATATCTCCAGGCGCTCCACATCAAAAAGCTGCGGAATATACGTATCCAGGCTAAACTGACTCACCCCATCAATATAAGTGGTAACAGCAGGATCGTAAGACGTGGTAACAATCCCCCTGATGCCGGTCACGTTCCGGTTATCACCCGGGCTGGCCGAATACAGGTTCGGGGCGATGGCAGTAATATCCCTCAGGTTCCAAACTTTATAATCCTGAACCTGTTTGGCAGATAAAGCCGATATGCTGAAAGGCAGGTTTTGCACTTCCTCTTCTCGTTTATTGGCAGTTACCACGACTTCATCCAGCCGGTTGCTGGCTTCGACAAGTTGGATAGTAGCAGACAGGGATTGCTCATTAATGATAATATTTTGATTCGCCGCTGCATAAGCCACGTTACTTACATGTAGAATATATTTGCCTGGCGGCACATTTTTAAAGCTGAATGCACCCTTGCTATCAGTTATAGCTGCGTAATTAGTATTCAGCAAGTTTACCGTAGCGCCTTGTAGCGGTGCGGACTTGGTACCGGTAATTGTACCGGAGAAATTTAAAGAAGATTGAGCGTAAGCCGAGCAAAAGGCAGCCAGCATCAGGAACAGGGCAGGTAGCTTTTTCATCATAAAAATGGAGGCGGGTATGGTTTTGAGGCTATATCCGCTATGGAAAACAAGGCGAACAAAAAAATAAAACTATAGCGCATATGTTATAAAGTTGGATTTTAGTAGGAAAGAGATTTCAAGTAATATAATATTTATTTGCGAAAAAAAACCTGGAGCAACGGTGCCAATAGACGCTCATACCTTTGCAATGGTTGTCAATGGCGACTTTTGTATGGTAAGTGCCAGCCAGGCACTTGCACAATTACCATGAATTTAATTGTAGAACCTAATACTGTACCGCCACTAATAGCGTATGCTGAACTGACGGCAAATGGAGATAGCAGGAACCTGGCAACCGCTCAAAAAATATACCATGAGTACTTACAATTTATTGGGCAATAAGGTCCCATCTCATATCCTGGAGATCATCGCTGCGTTTCAGCAAATTTTGGGTGAACGGGCTTATAACTGCTTACTAATCGGTGCAAGCGCCGCGATCTGATCATGGATGGTATTTACGATTTAGGTATAAGCCGTTTGACGCAAGACGTGGATTTCGCCTTATACGTACCGGAATGGAAAGATTATAACACCCTGCGGGAGAAGTTAATAAACTCAGGCCAGTTCACATCAACCCGGATAACACATAAGCTGATTTTTAACAAGGCTTATGAGATAGACATTGTGCCCTTTGGAAATATTCAAAATGAGCAGGCCGCCGGATCACATCAAAGCGATAAATGTGGCAGGATTTGTAGAGATAAATGACGCAGGATTAGCGATCAATTCAGGCGGTGTGAACTTCAGGGTAGCGTCTGTTCCCGGGATCTGCGTCATGAAACTATTGGCTTGGCATGGACGGGAAAGATATTGGTTTTATCCTGGCTAACTACATCGACCTTAAATATGAAGACCTGTACATACTTCACGGGGACCTGATGAGGGACGATGCTTTCGACCGTTTTGTTACTACCGCCCGCATCATGGGAAGGGACATTTACGAACTGTTAAAAACGAACCCGATTGCTGTGGAACAAATCAAACAGATTTTAATTACAGAAACGATAGATGAGCAGTATTCCAGGCTGGCCATATCTATTAAAGACGGGGGGCGTAACCTATCTCTTGGCTTACAAATGCCTTCAGGCCTCGCTGAAAGGGTTATCTGACTGAGGTTTTTCCTGAACGGACACTTCTACTTTGTTTCAAATTCCATATAGGCTATGCCACTGGGCGGATTGCCCTGGCTGCGTACTACCCAAGACTTAATAACAACAATGTTGATAAAGATAAAGGCTGGTTAAGCCTGAATCCGCCGCCCCCGCTTTCCATCTTCTTTTAGAAATCCGATCAAAATGCCCGCCTTAAGTGACAGATAATTGAACAAAGCCTATATATAGGCTTTGCTATGGCCCTAATCTTAGGATTTATTTTCATTCACCTTGCTAAAAACTGATTCCTAATTGCATCGCCGTACTATATGATCCGGGTAGATTATTGCCAAATCGCGCCGGTTCGCTTAATGAAAGATAAACCTGGTAATCTTTTTTACTTATAACTATTTTACTAAACAC
>JAQBOV010000035.1 GCA_028287895.1 Mucilaginibacter sp.
CCGATATACAGGTTATACTTTCACCAAACGACGAAGGTAAAGAAGGTTTACAATTTGTTAACGAAATTAGCGGTGGTTCAATCCCTCGTGAGTTTATCCCATCTGTAGAAAAAGGCTTTAAAGCCGCTATGGATAATGGTGTATTAGCAGGTTACCCATTAGTGAACATGAAAGTACGTTTGATAGATGGTTCATTCCACGCTGTCGATTCGGATGCATTATCTTTCGAGATTTGTGCCCGTGGCGCTTACCGCGAAGCTTTACCTAAATGTAAACCAATGTTGTTAGAGCCGATCATGAAGATCGAGATATTAACCCCTGAAGAAAACATGGGTGATGTTATCGGTGACATGAACCGTCGTCGTGGCCAGCTGTTAGGTATGGATTCACGTGCAGGTGCACAGGTAATTAAAGCTACTGTACCACTTTCTGAAATGTTTGGTTATGTAACCCAGTTACGTACCATCACTTCGGGCCGTGCTACTTCAACCATGGAGTTTGATCACTATGCTGAAGCGCCACGTAACGTACAGGAAGAAGTAGTTGCCAAAGCAAAAGGCAAGAAAGCCGCTGCTAATGCGTAAATAATCAGTAATTGAGTGAATTAGCGAATGAGTGAAAAAAAAACGCACGGATTCGCTAAGGCACTCATTCACTCAATAAATAAACAACAATCCGCCCTAACAAATAGCTCTTAGGGTTGATTACAAAACAAATCAAAATGAGCCAAAGGATCAGAATTAAATTGAAATCGTACGATTACAACCTGGTTGATAAATCAGCTGAAAAGATCGTAAAAACAGTAAAGCCGACAGGCGCTGTAGTAAGCGGACCGCTTCCGTTGCCAACTGAAAAGAAAATTTTCACGGTATTACGTTCACCGCACGTGAACAAAAAGGCACGCGAGCAATTCCAGTTATGCTCTTACAAGAGATTATTGGATATCTACAGTTCAAATTCAAAAACTGTTGATGCTTTAATGAAGCTTGAATTGCCAAGCGGAGTTGAAGTTGAGATCAAGGTGTGATAGTGCCGGAAGATCATAACAAGAAAGCCATTCCAAAAGAGTGGCTTTCTTGTTCTATCCCCATCCGTTGCCTGTGTCATCACCGGCAATAATATTCCGTATTCTATTTGGACAGCTGCCTGTCAGGACACAGACTATAGGAAAGCTTCCGGCGTTACAAATCAAGTACTGACTATCCTCTTCCCAGCAACTCATCGAGCTTATTACGTTCTGTTTGTAACTCGCGGGCAAGTTTTAATTCCTTTTCGGTGGCTTTGGCTTTAAAGGCTTTAAATTCTTCCTCTAATTCCTCGTGCAGTTCGATATGATGTTTGGCATCATACTTGTATTTGGCAGTGGTGAGTACCACAATGGTCAGGGCAATGGCTAAACCAAATACCAATCCGAACATCACCAGGTTATAGGTCGCTTTGGACATGGGCAAGCCAAACAGGCTGATCGAATCGACTTTGTTAGTCAGTTCGGAGAATGTCTGATCCTTCCTGGCAGTCATATCTGCCTTTAAACTGTCCAATGTATGACTTTTAATTACCAATCTGGTTTGCAGATCTTTGACCAGGCTTCGCTCAAGGTTCAGCGTATCAGTCACATTTTTCCATAATGCAACGACTAAGGGTTGCTGATAATGATAAACTTTAGTCAGCAAATATTGGTACTGCCCGTTAAGGCTTTTATCATTCAATTGAGTGGGGTCTATCTGGGCCTTTAAGGCTGCAGAATCATTATTTATCGGTGCTACGGGAACAGCTGCAGGGTTTACTTTGTGATTATGATACGTCAGCTTTGTTTTTGGCGGTATGGCCGTTTTTATAGCCGGTTTTTTTTCAGGTTCTGCTTTTTTTTCGGCTTCAATTTTTTTTTCAGGTTCTGCTTTTTTTATGGTATCCTGTGCATTTGCAGGCGCTGATACACCTATGCAAATACATAAAATGAAAAATAAGCAACCCGGTAGTAATAGACGTTTCATCATTTGTGTAAAATTTAGACCGTTAAGTTAATTATTAATTAAATAACCTAGGCAAAAAATGTTTGTTTTGTCTTTATACTGATTTTAATGAATAAAGGATATACTAATTTAAAGAAAAATGACAAGGAATATATCAAAGGAATATTAAGCTTTGATTATAAATTATGCTGCTCATACTTATATTAGCAAAATGAATATTGGTATTATCGGATTGGGGGACATGGGACGGCTGTATGCCAAGGCTTTTGCAAAGGCTGGCTATACGGTTTGCGGCTGCGATCTGCCCGCAAACAGGGACCGGCTGGAAGAAGAACTTGCACCATACGGTATTAAGGTATTAGACAGCGGGAGTGACGTAACGCGTGCTAATGACCTTATCATTTATTCTGTTGAAGCGGACCGTTTGGCTGAAGTAGTGGCCGCTTATGGCCCCTTAACCAAATACGGTGCCATTGTCGCCGGGCAAACTTCGGTTAAGCACCCGGAGATAGCCATTTTCGAAAAATACCTGCCTGCTGATTCGCAGATCATCACCTTTCATGCCATGCACGGACCCGGTTTCGAGCCAAAAGGGCAGAAGCTTATCCTGATCAAACACCGCGCGGATGCAGCGGCTTATGATAGAATGCTGGAGCTATTTACCTCCATTGAAACAGATATTGTAGAGATAGCAGATTACCATGAGCATGATAAAATAGTGGCCGATACGCAGGCCGTAACGCATGTTGGTTTTGAAAGTATGGGCACCGCCTGGAAGGAGGCGGGTTTTTTTCCCTGGGAAAATGGCTCTTATGTTGGCGGGATCGATAATGTGAAAATACTCACTACGTTGCGCATATTCAGCTATAAAGCACACGTATATTCCGGTCTGGCTATTTTGAACCCTTATGCCCGTCAGCAGGTGAAGCGTTATGCCATATCCGAGTCGGAGTTATTTAAGCTGATGATCAAAGAGGAGGAGGAAGCTTTCCGCCAGAGGATATACCGCGCTCGGGAATTTGTATTTCATGAGAGCAGAAAGCCTATTATGCTGAACGATACGGTGATGAAGGAATTCTCCTTGTCACAAAAACCCGAACTGCAAAAACCAAATTCGCATTTGAGCATATTAAGCATGGTGGATGCCTGGTACCACCTTGGCGTAAACCCTTACGATAACCTGATCTGCCAAACCCCGCCTTTCCGCTTACGACTGGGCATTGCTGAATACCTGTTTAAAAATGAGGATCTATTAGAAGAATCTATTGAAACTGCTTTATATGATAAAACCATACGTGGGGATGATCTGGAGTTTCACTCTGCGGTAAGGGAATGGTCGGCCATTATTGGGTATGGCGATATGGAAGGCTATAAAAAGCACTTTAATGAGGTGCAGGCTTTTTTTAAGGACCGGCTGGAAGAAGGGAAGACGCAAAGCGCTGAATTGATCAGAAGATTGATGATGGAGTAAATTAATTTCGAATTTCGCATTTCAAAAAGTTATGGAATATGCATAATGCAAAGAAGAAATTACCCGTATAGTTATGCGAAGAGGTACCGACGCTACCAAAAGCGCAGAAGAACCTGAGGTGCTTAAGTTAAAGTCGGTGCGATGTTAGTTGCATTATTTAATGCTTACATTAAACTTACCGTTAGTAAACGTTTTATTAATGTTAGCGGAGCTTCCTAAAGAATGGCCGGTGAGGCTGACAGTAAAAGTGCCCTGAACATTTGTGCTGCTTATATAAGTGATGGTTACTGTATTCGGTAAAGCAGCATTTAGATCAGGAAAAAGTGCGATATAACCGTCATTATAGTTAACGGTTGTCCTCCTTGTGACGATATAGTTATAGGATAGGTCCCCCTGGTAACGGTCCCTGTTGAAATTACTTGAATAAATATATTTTCTGAAGCAGCATTTGTGCCAGAAATAGACAGGCTATTTCCCGTTCCAGCAACACTGGCTTGTGAAGCTGTGGCATTTTTGTTAAAACTTTCATTTGCACCATCAACAGAAGCTGAAATTAAGTTTTCAGGAATAGCCGGAATGTTTCTTTTGCATGAAGCCAAAAGAAACAAAGTGCAAATTAAAAAAAGTAAAAGTCTGTTCATTATTTTATACTAGTTAATAATATACTAAGTAAATATATAAAAATCACGTTTGTAGCATATCGGATCTATTGATCTTACTGAAACTAAAATTATAACTTGATGTGATTACTAAATCTCATACCTGTCTGCTTGCTTTTCTACCTAGCAGTTTTAAAAAATGGAAAGCTAATCGAGTGCTGTGAATTTAAAGTGACCAAATCTTAGATCGGAAGTTTTGTAAATCTTATGATATTTAGGATGCCCAGGTCGTCCACGCGATCGTCTATTAAGATCGCTTATGTACTTGCGGTGGTTGAATATCGTCAATATTCCGCCTTGTAAATAATTTATAAAAAAATAACTTCTTATCTATTTGACAATTAATCTAAAATATCTATCTTTGCCGTCCCTTTCGGGGGATACAAATGTCTTGAACGAGGCCCTACTGCTTCGATGGACACAAACAAAATAACAAAATGTCAGGAATTATTGGTAAAAAAGTAGGAATGACCAGCATTTTCGATGAAACAGGGAAAAACATTCCTTGTACAGTAATCGAAGCTGGCCCTTG
>JAQBOV010000039.1 GCA_028287895.1 Mucilaginibacter sp.
AAAAAGCTGATCATGGCTTTAACAGGCTTGTTTTTGTGTACTTTTTTAATAGTGCACCTGGGTGGTAACCTTTTGTTATTTAAGCACGATGACGGTTTCGCATTTAATGTGTATGCCAATTTCCTGACGCATTTCCCGCCCATAGAGGTGGTTGCCTATATCTTGTACCTGTGTATATTGGTGCATACAATTTATGCCATTGTGCTTACCACCATCAACCGTAAGGCAAGGCCGGTAGGATACGCCGTGCAAACGAAGTCAGATGCTACATGGCAGTCGAAAAATATGGGGTTTTTGGGAACTATCCTATTCCTGTTTATCGTCATACACATGGGCGATTTCTGGTATCGCTATAAATACAGCGGTAGCATGACCTATAAGGAATACCGCACAAACTTGTCGTCCGGCAAAACCGAATCCATAGAATTTACTCCGGCTTCACCTGATTTTGAAAATTCCGTATCTACTCAAAACGATTTTGAAATAGTGCGGGTAAAAGACCTGCATGCGCGCGTGGTTACCAGCTTCAGCCAGTTATGGTACGTTATATTTTATGTGATTGCAATGGTTGCTGTTTCGTTCCACCTGGTGCATGGTTTTCAGAGCGCGTTCCGCACGCTGGGATGGGTACACCGAAAATACACACCTACGGTTGAGTTTATCGGCACCTGGTTTTTCGCGGTGATTATGCCGCTGGGTTTTGCCGCTATGCCCGTGGTGTATTATTTTACTAAGAGTTAGTTTAGTCCGCAAGTCGGAAAGACCGCAAGTCAGAAAGACTGAGGTTTAGTTAGAGTTTAGAATTTAGAATTTCACAATATGAGTTTAGATGCTAAAATTCCAAAAGGCCCTTTAGCCGAAAAATGGAGTACGCATAAGTTTAACCTTAAACTGGTTAACCCGGCCAACAAGCGTAAGTATGATGTGATCGTCGTGGGTACAGGGCTAGCGGGCGCTTCGGCGGCAGCTTCGCTGGCCGAGCTGGGTTATAATGTAAAGGCATTTTGCTTTCAGGACAGTCCGCGCCGTGCACACTCTATTGCCGCCCAGGGTGGGATCAATGCTGCCAAAAACTATCAAAACGACGGCGATAGCGTTTACCGCTTGTTTTATGATACCATAAAAGGTGGAGACTACCGTGCCCGCGAAGGAAACGTGTACCGTCTTGCCGAAGTATCGGTAAATATTATCGACCAGTGTGTCGCCCAGGGCGTACCTTTTGCCCGCGAATACGGGGGCTTGCTGGATAACCGTTCGTTTGGGGGTTCGCAGGTTTCGCGTACATTTTACGCCAGGGGACAAACCGGACAACAATTATTATTAGGCGCATACTCCGCTTTGAACCGCCAGATACATCTGGGCAAGGTTAAAATGTATACCCGCACAGAAATGCTCGATATAGTAACTATTGACGGCCAGGCCAAAGGTATTGTTACCCGCAACCTGATCAATGGTCAGATAGAAACGCATACCGGCCATGCAGTGCTGCTATGTACCGGTGGCTATGGTAACGTTTTTTACCTTTCAACCAATGCAATAGGTTCAAACGTAACCGCTGCCTGGAGGGCACATAAACGTGGTGCATATTTCGCCAATCCCTGCTATACACAAATACACCCAACCTGTATTCCGGTAACCGGAGACCATCAATCGAAATTAACGCTGATGTCAGAGTCGTTACGTAATGACGGCAGGGTTTGGGCGCCAAAAACTGTTGCGATAGCCGAACAGTTACGTAAAGGTGCTATCAGGGCCGACCAGGTAAAAGAGGATGACCGCGATTACTTTCTGGAAAGAAAATATCCATCATTCGGTAACCTGGTGCCGCGTGACGTGGCATCAAGAAACGCCAAGGAAATGGTAGACGACGGACGTGGTGTAGGCGGATCAGGATTTGCCGTTTTCCTTGACTTTGCCGATGCGATACATCGTTTAGGTAAGGATGCCGTCGCCGCCAAATATGGTAACCTGTTTGATATGTATTATCAAATTACCGACGAAGACCCCTATAAACAACCTATGCGAATTTATCCGGCCGTCCATTATACGATGGGCGGTTTGTGGGTAGACTATAACCTAAGCACCAATATACCGGGACTGTATGCTTTGGGAGAATGTAATTTTTCGGATCACGGGGCCAACCGTCTTGGTGCTTCGGCACTAATGCAGGGACTGGCCGACGGTTATTTTGTGATACCTTATACTTTGGGCGATTACCTGGCAACCATAGGCCCTAAGCCTGTTGATGCCGGCCATCCCGCATTCGAAAAAACGAAGCAGGAAGTTACGGACCGGATCAATAAACTGCTGGCGCTAAAAGGCACAAAAACAGTTAACGAATACCACCGTGATCTTGGCCATATTATGTGGGAGTATTGCGGCATGGCCCGTACCGAAGAAGGTTTAACCAAGGCGAAGGGCCTGATACAGGCCTTACGCGCTGATTTCTGGAAAAACGCCATTGTAGTGGGAGACAATGAAGAAGTTAATCCCGCTCTTGAAAGAGCAGGCCGTGTAGCCGACTTTTTGGAGCTTGGTGAACTGATGGTTGATGATGCCCTTATGCGCAGAGAATCGTGCGGGGGACATTTCCGCCTGGAATCGCAAACACCGGAGGGTGAGGCCATGCGCGACGACGAGCATTTCGCTTTTGTAGCCGCCTGGGAATACAAAGGCGATAATCAGCCGGAAGTTTTAAATAAAGAAATACTGGACTTTGAATTTGTTCATTTAACACAAAGAAGTTATAAATAAGTAGAGAGTGCCGAGTGCTGAGTAGTGGGTTTCTGACCGGCTACCCACTGCTCACAACTGACTACTCACAATTCTATAAAAGATGAGTAACGGAAATATGAATTTAACGCTCAAGGTGTGGCGACAAAAGAATGCAGGATCAAAAGGCGCATTTGTAACTTATAAGGCGGAAAACATCTCGCCGGATATGTCTTTTCTTGAAATGCTGGATGTGGTTAACGAGAGCCTGATCCACACAGGAGGCGAGCCCATCCATTTTGATCATGATTGCCGCGAAGGTATTTGCGGAATGTGCTCGCTGTATATCAACGGACACCCCCATGGCCCTAAAAACGCTATCACCACCTGCCAGCTGCACATGCGCACTTTTCACGATGGCGAGATCATCGTGATAGAACCATGGCGCGCTGCAGCCTTCCCGGTAATAAAGGATTTGGCAGTTGACCGTTCAGCGTTCGACAGGATACAGCAAGCCGGCGGTTTTGTTTCGGTAAATACAGGCGGCGTACCCGATGCGAACGAAATTCCCATACCCAAGATAATTGCCGATGAGGCATTCAACTCGGCCACCTGCATTGGCTGCGGCGCCTGCGTGGCTGCCTGTAAAAATGCTTCTGCTATGTTGTTTGTTTCGGCAAAGGTTACCCAGCTCGGCATGCTGCCGCAGGGCCAGCCTGAACGTTACACCCGCGTACAGGCTATGGTTGCACAAATGGATGCCGAAGGCTTTGGTAGCTGCACCAATACCGGCGCCTGCGAGATCGAATGCCCGAAAGAAATAAAGATGACCAACATCGCTCACATGAATAGTGATTACTTCAGCGCCAAACTATTCAGGCAGGAAGAAATTGGCGAACATGCATCAGGTGAATAAATTACATTATACACCACCAGAAAAGGCTTAAGAACATTCTTAAGCCTTTTTTATTTGCATTAAATCAACGAAAATTGGTGTTTTCAATATAAATTATAGCGATTTTTTACATGTTTGGTAATAAAATTATATATTTTCATATATTTTTATGTAAATTTCTTAAATTTTTATTTGTTTTTATGGACAAATACTTCCTAAATTACAATACGTAAGAAATAACTGATCAATTCATATCAATTTAGACGGAGAATTATGCAGGAATCAGCTTATTTTAATCAATACAGTCCAATCCGCGGCGTTTGGGACGAAATGTATGGGGTTGATCGCATAAGGGATCATTACAGCAAGGTAATCGATTACCTGTCCACAGAATCAACCGATGACCTGACAAAAAAGGAAGAACTGGCCAAAAGGCTTTTTATGAGCCAGGGCATCACCTTTACAGTGTATAGCAGCGGCGAGGGTATCGAGAAGATATTCCCTTTTGATATTATCCCGCGCATTATTACTGCCGCCGAGTGGGCTTTTGTAGAAAAAGGGATAAAGCAGCGCCTTACTGCCCTTAACCTGTTCCTTAAGGATGTGTATAATAATCAGTTCATTGTAAAGGATGGCATCGTACCTATTGACATTATTTACTCATGCCCGCATTTTTTACGCGAGATGTATCAGTTGCAGGTGCCTTATGATATCTATGTCCACATCGCCGGCATCGATCTGATAAGGGATCATGATGGCACATTCTATGTGCTTGAGGATAACCTGCGTACACCATCAGGGGTAAGCTATATGCTGGAGAACCGCGAAATCACCAAACGCCTTTTCCCCGACCTGCTGCCCCAATGCGGTGTTCGCAGCGTGATGGAATATCCTAACATTCTATATAAAAACCTGCTTGCGCTTTCCCCAAGGCAGATCAGCAACCCTACAATCGTTCTTTTAAGTCCTGGGATCTATAATTCAGCTTATTTTGAGCATACCACCCTTGCAAGGCTGATGGGTGTTGAACTGGTGGAAGGACGTGACCTGGTGGTGAACAACCAGAAGGTTTACATGAAAACCACTACCGGCCTGCAGCAAGTAGATGTGATCTACCGCCGTGTGGACGACGAATATCTGGACCCGCTGGTGTTTAATCCATCGAGCATATTGGGCGTTGCCGGCATTATGGGCGCTTACCGCAAAGGAAATGTGGCCATTGTAAACGCTGTGGGCAATGGTGTTGCCGATGATAAAGCTGTTTATGTATACGTGCCTGAAATGATCAGGTATTACTTAAATGAAGCGCCTATACTGCAAAATGTTCCTACTTACCAGTTAGGTAATATGGATGAACGGAAACACGTTTTTGACAACATCAATAAAATGGTGGTTAAAAAGACCAATGGAAGTGGCGGCTATGGTATGCTGATGGGTCATGCTTCGACAGAAGAAGAAATAGAAGATTATAAAAAGGAGATCATAAAAGATCCGCGTAATTTTATCGCACAGCCCACTATCAGCCTGTCAGCGGCACCCTGCTACATACAGGGCGAATTGCATCCGCGACGCATTGACCTGAGGCCTTACGCCCTGTGCGGACCGGACGGAATTGAAATAGTACCCGGGGGGTTAACAAGAGTAGCCCTTAAAGAAGGTTCGTTGGTGGTAAATAGTTCACAGGGTGGAGGCAGCAAGGATACATGGGTACTGGCGTAGAGCAGCTTAAAGCAGAAAGCGAATAGCTTAAAGCGGAATTTACAGATTAGTCCATGGATACGGTAATTCAAAAATAAATCCGAAATCGAAAATTCGAATTTCGAAACAATTAAATATGTTAAGCAGAGTAGCAGCCAGTTTATATTGTTTAAGCCGTTATGTTGAGCGAAGCGACGGTATGTTGCGGATGCTCAAAATAAATTATGCATCATCACAGGATACCGTGCAGGAATTTACCTGGGAACCGGTGATCAGGATATTTTCCGGGCAGGATGAAGAAACAAAGAAACTGGGCAATGATAGCCGGGCGGTGATCAGGTACATGGTGACGGGGAAAAGCAATCCCAATTCCATACTTAACATTATCACCCTGGCCCGTGAAAATGCACGCGGTGTGCAGGAGCACATTACCAAGGACCTATGGCAATGCTTAAACGAATATTACCATACTGTAAAAGATATCCGCCTGGATAACTCATTGAAAAAAGACGATCCTATCAGTGTGCTCGATATACTGATAAAACAGGTAATGCTGTACTACGGCACAGTGGAGATCACGATGGAACGGGGCGAAGGCCGTAGCTATATGAACATTGGCAAGTACCTGGAGCGCGGCATACAATCGGTAGATATTTTAGATACCAAATTTGGCTCTATAGATGATAACCCGGACTTGCTGACAGACACCACGTACTGGAAACACCTGCTGTTATCTTTAGGCGGATACGAGATCTATCTGAAGACTTACCGTGAGGGCTTTGAAGCCGGGAATGTATTGGAACAGGTGGTATTAAATAATGATTTCCCAAGGTCAGTAATTTATGCAGTAAATCATATACAGCGTTATTTTGAACGATTAAAGAATGAAAGTAATATCGATCATTTCAGGGAGCTATCTTTCTATATTGGCCGGCTGCAAAGTCATATCAAATACAGTTCGGTAAAAACGATCAAGGACGAAGGACTGCATTTGTTTCTCACCCAGATACGCAGCCAGCTTTTTGGCATTGGTGATGCACTCAATAATCATTATTTTGCAAACTCCTGATGAATAAACCTTTTGATACCGTTTACTATGCCGGAATTTAAAATACAACATATCACCAAATACACCTATCCCGGGGCGGTGCGCGACAGCGCCAACCAGATCATATTGTTCCCTATACAGGATGCATACCAGGAAGTAACCAAGCAGGAGCTCGCCATTACCGGCGATCCGATAATTGATACTTATATTGATTATTACGGAAACCAGGTTGGTAGTTTTACCTATAGCGAACCCCATAGCTCGATGGTTATTAGTTCAAAATTACTGGTTGATACCAAGCATAGGCCCCTGCCCGGCAATGATATCTTCCCGGCCCAGCAATGGGAAGACCTGAAACGCCTGCAATATATGGTGCCTTATATTGATTTTCTTCGGAAGGAATATTTTGAGGGTTTCAGGGAGTTAAAGGACCTGGTAGAAGCTGAAAAATCAAAAGATGATACGCCATACCAGGTAGCATTGCGCTTTTGCCGTTATGTGTATGATAATTTTAAATACATCAAGGGAGTTACCACCGTTGAAACCACCTTGGATGAAATATGGAAGTTAAAAGCCGGCGTATGCCAGGATTTTGCCCACATTTTAACTTTGATGCTCCGGATGGTGCATATTCCCGCAAGGTATGTGAGCGGCTACATCTGTACCCATCGCAGTACTATTATGCGGGGCGAAGGCGCCACACATGCCTGGGCCGAAGCGTACATCGCTGATTATGGCTGGCTGGGTATCGATCCAACCAACAATTGCATTGCCAACGAAACGCATATCCGTTTAGCAGTAGGACGCAATTTTTCAGACTGCTCGCCGGTAAAAGGTGTATACAAAGGGGCATCCGATCATCTGCTTGAAGTGGCAGTATCGGTTGGATATGAAGACGATACGCCATCCATGCATCACCAGGGTAAGTTTATTGAAGTTCCTGAAATTAGACCTGTAGACGACTTTGCAAAAAACAGTTACCAGCGCTACATGGAAATGATTCAGCAGCAGCAGCAACAATAAAATTTATTGCTAACGTGCTGGCTGCAAGCCCCCGGCCGGCACTCCACTTGCGGGTTGCACGCTTTGCGGACTTCCTTCATCCGGTGTATCCTGATCCGGCTGCTGATCTTTCTCTTTGTTTTTATCCTTTTTGTTCTTACCCGGAGCACCTCCAAATCGGTAAGACAGCGTGGCTATATAAACTCCTGTTGCAAACCGGCGTTGTGAATACTGATTTGAATAATAATTAAGTGCCGGATTATCGTAGGTAATATTGTTGGCAAATTTACGGGTATTTAACAGATCGCGCCCGTTCACGCTGAAGCTCATTTTTTTGGTTATATCGTAACGCAGTCCGCCATCAATACCGTACACAGCGTAGGCCCTCCCCTGGGGCACGACCTGCGGACCCTGGTAGTCGCCCCTTATCTGGAAACCCAATTTTTTAAAAGGCTTAATATTAGCCGTCAGGTTGGCGTTCCATGCATAACCCGATGTTGCCATTAACCCCAGGGCCGGGTCCCCATCTATATTTTTATAATAGACGTTTACATTTCCTGTCAGATCGAATACATTGGACGGGCTTATTTTGGCAATCAATTCATAACCGGCATTGGATGCGCGCTTCACATTTTCAAACTCTGTTAAGCTGATCTCGGATGTTAACGGCGTAATGATCCTTTGAATGTTATCGTTAGTAAGCCGGTAATATAAAGTGGAAGTAAGCGTCAGTATCTTCCAGTAATTGATATAGCTCAACTCAAATGAATGAATATCCTGGGGTAACAGATCCGGGTTTCCCTGGTTATAATTTAAGGGGTCGCTTTTGTCAAGGAATGGTGATATCTGATTACCGCGCGGACGGGTTACTCTTCGGCTGTAACTAAATTGCAGCGTTTGACTATCGCTCAGTTTCTCAGTTAAAAACAAACTCGGGTATAAGCGCAGATAATCCTGATGATGATTTTGGGTAACGCTATCGGTTAATCGGGTATTGATGCGAGCCTCCTCCAGACGCAAACCTGCCTGTATTCCAAATTTACCAAATTGCTGCTGATAATTCGTGTATAATGCATGTACCTGCTCATGATAGATAAAATGATTACTCAACAAGGGATCATAGTCCAGAACATTCGACAGGTTGTTTAAGGTGTCTACCATGTAATTGTTGTCATTGGTACTGAAGGTACTGCGATACCCCAGGTCAAGCCTGTTATGGTTATTCAGCGGCACGGTGTAGTCAGCCTGCAGATTCCAGTTTCTCTGCTGTCCTATGGTATGGTTATTTTGCTGGTAATGATATGCACTGTCAGGATTATAAAAATTATAAGCCGTGTTTAAGAAATCAAAACCATTGTCATGACTGGTAGAATAGCCGACACTGGCCGTTAATTCTTCCTGGGGTTTTTTAAATTTATGATTAAAATCCAAATTAAAATCAAGATTGGTGCCGCTGCTATTGCTCGTGTTATGCTGATCAAGCATTTCCAATAGGGCGCTATTCTCTGTTATCTGCGTATTTCCATTTTGAAGACGGTGGCGGTTACGGATGTTGATGTTATCCGAGAAACTTAGTGTGGTGTTAGGGTCGATATTGTAATCAATACCACTGCGTATATTGTGGCCGCTAAACGTAAATTTCTGATCAGACACCTGGTTTTGCTGCTGCGTCTCATTTGCCTGTGTGGCGCTGCTGAAAAAATTTGTTGTTTTGTTGGACGTTCCGTTACCTATCCGGTCGGCCTTGCGGTAACTGTAATTGGTGTAGATATTAAACTTGCTGTTTTGATAAGCGAGGCTCAGGGTGCCATTGTAGGTATCATGTGTACCCACGCTTGCCGAAGCCGAACCATTAAATCCTATAGCGGCATTTTTCTTTAATATAATATTGATGATACCCGAATCACCCTCTGAATCATATTTAGATGATGGATTAGTGATCACTTCGATGGTTTCAATAGAACTTGCCGGAATCGACTGCAAAATATCGGTCAGGTCATTGCCTGTTAAAGCAGATGGTTTGCCATTGATCAATATCTTTACATTGCTGGATCCGCGCAGGCTTACGTTACCATCCACATCAACCTGTACGGAGGGTACATTGGCCAGCAGATCCGTAGCAGATCCGCCCTGGCTAACCAGGCTCTGATCAACACTGAATGATTTTTTATCAATGCCCAATTGTATCTGACTCTTCTGTGCGGATATGACTACCTCTTTTAATACACCCTTGGCCGGACTCATGACAATGTTTCCAAGCTGCACTGCTCTTTTGCCTGCATCAATAACAATATTAGCTTTATTATAGGTAAGGTAGCTTACAAAGGTGATCCGCACGGCATAAGCGCCATCTGCTATACCGGTTAGTTTAAAGTCGCCGTTGATGTCGGTCTGTAATCCTTTTATAACTTTGTTATCCGGTTTGCTGACCAATGCAACAGTAGCAAAAGGCAGCGGCTGATTATTACTGCCATCGATCAGTTTGCCAGATATTACGCCTGACCCGGCAGCGGCCACAGGAGATTGCTGGGCATTAGCTATAAAAGCAAATGATAAACAAAAAGCAAGAGCTATCCTCCTGAATAATGCACTAAAATTCATAAATGCAAAATTCGGCTATTTAAAGTTTCCCTAAAAGTCCCACTTGTAACTTTATTAGTAAGCAAAGCGGCCTTTAAGGTAATTTTTTCATTACGGACTGCCTATAAGTTGCTAATTAAGAGCGCTATGTGTGGAGTTTTATGCTTTTTTAACGGCAATTATCAACTCTTCCATAGAAGGCACTTTATCAAAGGCCTGTACCAGTTTGCCCTTATGGTCGTATATGGCAATATAAGGAGTGGTTTTTACCTGGTAATATTGTTGGACCACATAGGTATGCCCTTCGGTTCCAACAGTAATATTCGGATACCTGGCAAGGCCAAAATCACGGGTGAAGTTTTTTATCATCTTCAGCATGGTAAATTCTGTAAAAGTCACCATTACTATTTGCGTGTCGCCAAACTGCTTCATTTTAGGCTTCATTTCATACACCAAATGCTGGCAATGACTGCAATCAGGCGAAAAATAGATGATCATTACCGGCTTATTCTTTTTAAGGTTGGCCGGGGTAAAATATGTGCTGTCGGATTTTAATATTTTAAAAGGCGGTATGTTCTCAATAGTCTGTTTATTTTGGGCTTGCGTGCATCCTGCAACCACGATCAGGCTTAATATCAAAAGTAATTTTTTCATTAAAATAGATTGGTTTATTCCGGTGATAAAGGTAAGCATTCTGTACCATTTTATGCCTCCAGCAATTCAATTTGCCAGGCAATGTGTTCTTCGGTTACCGGATATAACGCATGATCGCGTATCGTGTGATAAACTGCTTCAAAAAGTTGCATATATTGGCCCCGTTCTGATGCAATATATTCTGTACTCTTGTGGTTATCCAGCCCCATGGTTACCAGTTTGCCTTCACTCCCTTCCGGTTCTAAACCGTACCCGGAGTCAGTTGGTGAAATTGAATGATCCAGCTGCGCTTCCTGTACGTCACAACGGCTTTTAATATAGCTGCCTAATGCACCATGCACAATAAAGGATGGCAAAGGCTCCGCGATGAGCAGGCCCGACGTTAAATACACATTCAGTTGGTAGGGATAGGACAGGTGATAATTGAAATAATCGGCTACCTCGGAACCCTGGCGGTGTGTGGCGGCGGTTTTTTCAAAACGCAAGGGCCTGCCGAAAAGACTAATTGCCTGGTCGGTCAGGTGCGGTCCAAGATCATACACTAAACCGTTGGCTTCGAGATCTTTGGTTTCCTTAAATAATTTGGGGCTAAGTGCTGGTTTATACCGGTCAAACCGGAAATGCACCTCGATCAGGTCACCTAATCTGCCACTTTCAATAATTTTTTTTACCGATAGAAAATCACTGTCCCAGCGGCGGTTCTGATAAACCATTACCTGCCTGTACACCTGCCTGCCCAGGTCATATAGTTCTTTTACTTCAGCAGATGCCGCAGCAATCGGTTTTTCTATCAAAACATGTTTGCCGGCTTTTAATGCCTGCTTGGCGAGATCAAAATGAGTATTATTAGGCGTATTGATAATGACCAGTTCGATCTGATGGTCATTAAGCAGTTCATTTGTTTGATCATAGCTGACGATACCGGGATAGCGCAAGGACGCCTTTTTTTCATGACGCTCAACCACGGCCCGTAACTCAAATCCGGGATGCGCACTTATAAAAGGTGCATGGAATATCCTCCCTGACATTCCGTAGGCCATTAAGCCGGTTTTAATTGGTGATTGCATAAGCCTGTCTAAGTCTCTCCCGGTAGGGGAGACTTTATTTTAGTTTTTATTTTTTATAGCCCTTCTCTACCGCAGAGGGGTTGGGGATAGGCTCCCGCAGCCAAAATCATCCATTCCAATTGGCGAACCATCCGGCATGTTTAATGCTTCAGCAGGCTGAAATTTATCCGGGTTTTTCTCAAATTGCCCGATCTGCGAAAGACCAAACAACAGGTTCGCTTTTTGGTCTTTCCCTGCTGTTAAAACAGTTTTACTCATCCACTTCTTTAAATCATCAATTTGAAGCAAAGTGGCGCCCCGTACACTTTCCGGAGCTTTTATATCAGCCGCCAGCGCCAGCAATTGCTTTAATGTCAGATTGTTTACCAGGCGGTGTAGCTCACCCTTATACCCTGGTTGCTGTGGAGTTTTCCATGTTTGGGCCACCAATTTATTTAATACCGCCCCGAGCCCTGGCTGAGTATTATCCCTTGAATGGTATTCAACCAAACGGGCTGCACGCTGTGGTTGCAATATAAATTCCAACGTATTGCTTGCAGCAGACTCAGCAGCAGATAGCGGATCAAAAGTCAGCCCGGTGCGCGATTTAAATGTTTCCCTCGTACGTGGATAGCCAATTGGCCGTGGCGGTATTTTTTCGATCAGTTGTTCAGGCAGCGCTAATGCATCAGGGGTGATGGTTGCCATCAGTGCATTAAAGGCTTTCCATTGCTCGGCGGGCGGCACAAATTTGGTAATGGTTTGCCCGTCGTTTTTTAGGGCGAAGGTATAATACAAGCCGCCCAGCATCTTGGATGCCGCCGCTACCTGGTAACGGTGCATCAGGTAGATCGGCACCAAAACCTCTTCCAGGGTTGCCATAGGTGCATCCTGCCTGATCGCTTTTTCCGAAAAATCGGCCAAAACATGCTTGCGGATGTCCATCAGCCGGTTCAGCTCATCAGCTGCATTCGTTCCGGCATCCCAAAGATGAGCCTGCGGATGTGCGCTCCCTGCCGGCCGGGCATCGCCATCCGAAATAAATAGGTAACCTTCTTTTAAGGTCGCGGTCATTATATTTTTCAAGGCTTCCTCTACATTGGTCCCAGCGGGAAAATCCTGGTAACCATACAGAATGGCACGCTTGTCCCATCCGCCTATTTCGGTTGTATAAGCGTTGCTCAGATCAATAGTCCCGTCCGTATTTAAACTTACCACCGGTGGCGGGTAGTCCATCACCGATGCCCTGTTATTTACACTTGCTGTAAAGTTATGCTGCATCCCGAGTGTGTGACCCACTTCATGCGCGGCAAGCTGGTGCAAACGGGCAAGGGCCAGTTTCATCATTTTACCGCTTACCGGTTTGCCGTCCTGATAAGGTTGCACCAATCCTTCAGCAATCAAAAAGTCCTGCCTGTCGCGCAGTGAGCCCAGGGAGACTTGTCCCTTAATAATTTCGCCGGTGCGCGGGTCATCGATTGAACTGCCATAAGACCAGCCGCGTGTAGACCTGTGTATCCATTGGATAATATTATACCGGATATCCATCGGGTCGGCATCTTCAGGCAACAGTTTGACCTGGAAAGCATCTTTATAACCCGCAGCTTCAAAAGCCTTATTCCACCAGGAAGCACCTTCTATCAATGCCGTACGCACAGGTTCCGGTGCACCCCGGTCAACATAATAGATGATGGGTTTGACCGCTTCACTCATTGCTGCCCTGGGGTCTTTCTTTTCAAGCCGGTGCCGGGTCATGAATCTTTTAATAATCGGCTGATCGATAGGGGTGGCATAATCCATATATTCATTACTATAAAATCCTGCGCGGGGATCAAACTTGCGGGGACGGTAATTGCCATCAGGCAGTTTAATAAACGAATGGTGCATCCTTACAGTAACATAATCAGCATCAGGGGTAACAGAACTGATCTCTGAACCGATACCAGTTCCAGCCAGGGTGATGATCGCTTCGAACTCTGTATTATCAGGAAAGTTCCTGGTACTGGGCAAATAGATTGCCGACCGGCTTTCATCAGCATGGTAATTCCCCTGGTTACTATTGGCCAGCTTCCGGGCCACCTGGTGGCTGTCTCGAAGCAAAAAACGGGTGAGATCGATCAGCATCCGGCTGCTGTCCTGCGCCTCAGCCGTAAAACCCCAAATAACAGATTGTGCAAATGCTTCTTCAACCGATTTACGTTCATCAGCATTATTGCTTACCGCGCGGTAATTGTAATTGGGCTGCACCAATAATAGTTTATTACCTACCCTGACGAATTTTACTATACGGGTATCACCTATCTGGCCACGGTCCAAACCCAGATCATTTGAACCCACTCCCGCCGGTAAGGAGTTCACATATAAAAACTCATTGTTCAACTTGTCTACTTCCAAAAATATCTGCCCGGTTTTCTCATTCCAGTAAAAATTAAAGTAGCCGGTATATTTGGTCAGGCCCTTTGTCTTGGATTCGATATCGCCGGCTTTCTGGGCAATTATTATATGAAACGAGCCGAGAATAAGCAAAAGGGTAATGTAAAAATTCTTCATCAGATGCTTTATATTGAGCATCTAAAATATTGTTTTATTCAGGCTTATACAATAAAAAAGGGACAAGCTGTTCACTTATCCCGTTTTTAAATATTTGACGAGGCTTTATTACATTTTATCATGAATAGCCCTGACGGAATCAAGGTGCATTTTTAAGGTTGGCAATGTTTTGGCAGCAAAGGCTTTCAGATCAGCGTCTTTGCAGTTTTTAGAAGCATCTTCAAATAACTTTACAGCTTTTTTATGATCATCAACCATCTGGTCCACGTATGCCTTGTCAAAATCTTTTCCTGTTTTTTTCCCCATATCAGCAGTCATTTTTTTTGAATCAGCATCCGGCTCGGCAGGTAAAGTAATATTCTTAGTTTTTGCAATTGCGGCTAACTCATCACCCGCTTTGGTATGGTCATTCACCATCATTGTTGCAAAATTCCTTACACGGGTACTTACGGCTTTCTCCTGCGCCATTTTTCCCGCATTCACTTCGGTCATACCAGCATTAGCCGCCGTACTTGCAAATTTGGCGTCATTCTCATCAACCGCTATTCCGCCGGTTGCAGCAGAATTGCGTGAAGTGTCCTTTGTTACATTGGCGCTATCGGCAGCGGCCTTGCTGTCCTTGGCGTTGTTCCTGCAAGCCTGAAATGCCAGTGTTGCCATGGCGATCATCGTAATTAAGCTTAACTTTTTCATTTTAGTGGTAATTAATTGTTTTATAAATGATTAACAACCTTTGTAAAATTAAGTTTTCCATTGCTCTGCCGCGAAAGTTATTTAAGTCAGGTTATCTAAAAGTTTTATTATTTTTGAGGCAATAAAAAAACAGATCGATATGAATTTCCCAGCTGAATTAAAATACACCAAAGACCACGAATGGATAAGAATTGAAGGTGCTGATGCCTACATAGGTATCACTGAGTTTGCCCAACGCGAATTAGGTGATATTGTTTATGTAGATATTACTTCGGCCGGGAAAGAAGTGAGCAAAGAAGATGTTTTTGGAACGGTTGAAGCCGTAAAAACAGTTTCTGACCTGTTTATGCCGCTTACAGGCACGGTGAGCGAAATTAATCCAGCACTTGACAGTCAGCCCGAACTGGTGAATACCGATCCCTACGGTCAGGGATGGATGGTTAAGATCAGCGTAAAAAACGCCGCAGAAATAGATAGCCTGCTGTCGGCAGAGGCTTACCAGTCAATTGTAGCTGCTTAATGCTTAAATTGAAGACGCGTTTAAAATATCACAGGCTCACTATTTTGTGGGCCTTGCTTATTTTTTTAATGTGCTCTATTAAAATTGGTGACAATATTACCCACCAGCCCTTATTTTTCGCGGGATTTGATAAACTGGTACATTGTGGTTTTTTCTTTGTGCTGGTAATCTTTTGGTGTAACGGCATAATCAGGCAACAAAACACCAGGCTGATATCGTATAAATCTGCAGCAATGGCTACCATTTTTGCGATCCTATTTGGAGGCGTAATAGAGGTATTGCAGTTAACCATTTTTACCTGGCGCAGCGGCGAATGGCCCGACCTGTTTGCTGATACGATTGGTGCCTGTATGGGAATTTTCAGTGTAATGATAACTGAAAGGGCAATTAATGATGAAAAAAACTAGGTATGTCTTCTTGCTGATCGCCGTAGCGAGCCTGTCATCATGTGGCATCTTCAAAAAAGACTGTCACTGTCCCCATTTTAGTAAAATTAAGAGCGGCAAAGGACCCGAAGATGTAACCAGATACATTTAATGACATTAAACAAATAAAACAGGGACCTAAGCACTTGTTTTTATTTGGATTGAATTTAAATAAGATTTACATTTGTCGAGATTTACAGATACAAATATGAGGCTCTCACAACTTTTAGTAGGCGAAACAGGAATTGTTAAGGAATTTACTGACCTTGAAATGTCAGTAAAGTTGATGGAAATGGGATGTTTACCTGGTGAAACGGTAACGGTTTCACGCATCGCCCCGCTTGGTGATCCGATCGCTATACATGTATCCGGCTACCAGTTGAGCTTGCGTAAAAGGGAAGCTTCAACTATTATTATGCAGTAGTTTTTTACAAGTGAATACTGATATAAAAGTTGCGCTTGTAGGAAATCCCAATACCGGTAAATCAACGCTCTTTAATGCACTTACCGGTCTGAATCAAAAAATAGGGAATTTTCCGGGTGTTACGGTTGATAAAAAAACCGGCGTCTGCGACCTTCCGGATGGCCGTCGTGCCCAGGTTATTGATCTGCCGGGCACCTACAGCCTTTATCCAAAAAGCCGGGACGAATCCATTGTATTTTCGGTATTGGCAGATAAGTCCAATCCGTTGCGGCCTGATCTGGCAGTAGTAATACTGGATGCGTCCAATCTAAAAAGGAACCTGCTTCTTTACACCCAGGTAGCCGATCTTAAAATACCTGTCATTGTTGCTTTAAACATGATGGACCTGGCTAAAAAAGCCGATATCACCATTGACGTTAATGCATTTGCGCAAAAATTAGGCGTACCCGTTGTGCCGATATCAGCAAGAAGAATTGAGGGCATTGACAAGTTAAAAGAAGCAATTACCCATGCCAATAAAATAGCACTTCAGGAAGATACTATTGATGTTGAAGCGATTGCACCACAACTGGTAGCTCAAATAAGTAAAGAAATAAACGTTGATAATCCTTATTATGCTTTACAACTGGCACATCAGCACGAAACTATAAATTTTATTACCGCTGCTGAAAGTGACCGTATTGAGGAGTTGGAGCACGAGTTTAGTTTTCATTCACAAAAGGCCCAGGCCTCAGAAACTATAGCGAGATATAATTTTATTAACGATCTGCTATATGATACGGTAACAAAAAAAGAAACGGCACATGATCAAACGATAAGTAATAAGATCGATAAGATCCTAACGCATAAAACCTTTGGGTTCGTTATTTTTTTTGCCATCCTGATATTTATCTTTCAGTCCATTTTTGCATGGTCAGCTTATCCAATGAAGTTGATTGCCGATAGTTTCGTTTGGATACAGAGTTCATTACATAGGGTATTGCCCGCCGGCCCGCTAACTAACCTGCTGGTTGATGGTGTTATTGCTGGTTTAAGCGGTGTAATGGTATTTATACCACAAATTACTATTCTTTTTGGTTTTATTTCGATACTCGAGGATACCGGCTACATGTCGCGGGTTACTTTCATGATGGACCGGATTATGCGTAAAGTAGGCCTGAACGGAAAATCTGTAGTCCCCCTTATCGGCGGCTTTGCCTGTGCTGTACCCTCAATCATGAGCACCCGCAATATTGAGAACTGGAAGGACAGAATGATCACCATTATGGTTACCCCGCTGATTACCTGTTCGGCACGTTTGCCTGTGTATACCTTGCTGATCGCCCTTGTGGTTCCCAATCGTAATATATGGTGGATTTTTAATTTACAGGGGCTTGCCTTAACAGGAATGTACCTTTTCAGCATGGTTTCTGCCGTTACCGTTGCTTTTGTAATGAAGTATTTATTAAAGGCACGTGAGCGCGGTTATTTCATAATGGAGTTACCCGTGTACCGTATGCCGCGGTGGAAAAATGTCGGATACTCTATGTACGATAGGGCAAAGGCATTTGTTTTACAAGCCGGCAAAGTAATTATCGCCGTATCGGTAATATTATGGGTGCTGGCGTCCTACGGACCGGGCGGCCGCTTCGATCGCATCGAACAAAAATATAAACAGCCTCAGTATGCTCAGCATTTAAACCCCGATGAACTGCATCGTGCTATGGCTTCTGAGAAGCTGGAAAACTCCTACGCCGGCGTACTTGGCCATGTGATAGAGCCGGTGATAAAACCACTTGGGTTCGACTGGAAGATAGGCATTGCGCTCATTACCTCATTTGCTGCGCGCGAAGTGTTTGTGGGCACCATGGCCACCATCTACAGTGTAAATGGCGATGCTGAAAAGATGGAATCCGTACAACAAAAAATGCACGCCGCTAAAAACCCTCAAACCGGCGAACCTGTATTTACCGTGGCAGTTGCTTTCTCCCTGATGATGTTTTATGCCTTTGCTATGCAGTGCGCCAGCACGGTAGCTGTGGTTTACCGCGAAACCAAAAACTGGCGCTGGCCAGCCAGCCAGTTTGCTTATATGACGGTATTGGCTTATCTGGCCAGTTTAATAACCTACCACCTTTTAAAATAAGCTTAGCTTATAACAATTAATAGCTACAGGATTAGCAAAAAATCGGATCAATTACATAGGACTAAATAAAAAGCCTGATCTCATTAATGCCTTTCCGGTCTTTCCTCCCATAGTCCACAATAGCTTATGCGCAAATAGTTTGATAATCACCCTTTGCGGAGAACGTTCCACCTGGCCCATAACTAATTCCCTCGCTGAAAGCAGCATCCTGTAGTGGCACCGTATTTACATGTTCAGGTAATTCAGATGACAAGTCCGCCTGCTGGAGAACGGATTTTCGTGCCTTCCCGAAAATGCCCTTCAATAAGATCTGTAAAGTTTCACAAAGTGTTCTGCTGGCAGGTGAATGTCTGTAGCAGGAAGCAGAAAATTCACTATTGTCGCTACTTATCAGCAAGCGTTATCCAAACCGGGGCATGATCACTTGATTTTTCCCATCCCCGTACATGGCGGTCAACACCCGCAGCAACAAGCCGGTCATTTACGTGCGGACTAAGTAAAAAATGATCAATTCGCAAACCTGCATTGCGACTGTATGCGTTTCTGAAATAGTCCCAAAAGGTATAGATAACTTCGTTCGGATAAAGTTTTCTTATCGCATCGGTCCATCCCTGTTCAACCAATGTTTTAAAGGCGAGCCGGGTTTCCGGCCGGAACAGCGCATCGTCTACCCAACGTTCCGGCTTATATACATCCAGCTCGGTGGGCATTACATTATAATCGCCGGTCAATACCACCGGGGCCCCGGTTGCAAAAAGCGCCGCAGCATGCAAGGTCAACCGTTCAAACCAGCGCAGCTTATAGTCGAATTTCGGGCCGGGGGCAGGGTTGCCATTTGGCAAGTAAAGGCAACCAATAGTAATACCACCAACCAAGGCCTCAATATAGCGGCTGTGAATATCTTCGGGGTCTCCCGGAAGTGCCCGCCTTACCTCCTGGATATCTCCAATACGAGATAGGATAGCAACACCATTCCAACTCTTTTGCCCATGCCAGAGGGCCGTATAACCAGCGTCCAGTATAGCTTTCTCCGGAAAATTTTCCTGGGGAGCCTTCAGCTCCTGCAAACAGACGACATCAGGCGCTGCTTCATTAAGCCAGCGGAGTAACACCGGCAGCCGTCCATTGACCCCGTTGACATTATAGGTGGCTATTTTCATAATACAAGATAAAAAGAAAAAGCTGAAAGCATAAAGCTGAAAGTGAAAAGCTTATTTTTTAACAAATCGCAATAGTTTTAGCTTTGGTCTTTCGGCTTAAAATTCATTATTTTTGCTCAGAGGTAAAATTGGATAAAGTAAAAGTATTAGAAAGATATCTTCCGCCGGCGGCCGCGCCGCTGATAGCCCGTTGGATAGATTACTTTAAATGTGAGTTTAAAATTTCCCGGAACCGGAACAGTAAATTTGGTGATTACCGTGCTCCACACGCCGGAAAAGGTCACCGCATCTCTGTAAATTACGACTTGAATGTTTATGCTTTTTTGGTAACGACCGTGCACGAGTTTGCACACCTGCATACCTGGAACGAACACAAGCACAAAGCCAAACCACATGGCTCGGAATGGAAGGCCAATTTCAAAAAAATGATGCAGCCATTTTTTGAGCAGGAAATTTTTCCGCCGGAAGTTAAACACGCCATTGTTCGGTATCTGAATAACCCGGCGGCCTCAAGCTGTACCGATCTGCATTTGTATAAATCATTGCGGCTTTATGATTCTCCTAAACCTGAAACACATCTTACTATTGAAAAGGTACCGATGCAAGCTTTATTTAAATTAAAAAATGGCCGTGTATTCCGTAAGGACGAACAATTAAGAAAACGTTATAAGTGTACCGAAATTAAAACCCGACGGATCTATTTGTTTAGTCCGATTGCCGAGGTGGAGTTGGTCGAAGCTTAGCAGGGGGTGAAAGCAGACAAAAGGCCTGGCTTAGTCGCTTGAATAAATCTTGGTAGAACCGATGGGCTTTATGTTTTTCGTTTGCCCGTAATACCGTGCTATTTTCAAAAATGACTACGCAGGATCGGCGTGTATCTCAATTATCAAACAGGCAGGCTTGATCAAATAAGCCGATGTGTTTTATTAAATTAATTACGAATATCTTCTCTTTATACCCGATGTCCTGAATTGGTCATGCGTCCGGAAGCCCTGTTCAGCGCCCCAATCTGCACGTTCACTATAAAGCGTTGAGCTGGATCTTCTTCAAATCTCTTGCGGCGTATGATCCTACTACGTTACCACTAATATTTTAGCAATTTCCCCATCATTTCTTCCAACCTTGCCTTAGCCAAGAATTGATCTTCTAACGCTTTGTTCATTGGTACGGCGGTATCCAGGCTGGCGCAACGCATAACAGGGGCGTCCAATGCGGCAAAGCAGTGCTCGGCCAGGTGAGCGGCTATTTCACCACCAAAACCATTGGTCAGCGTATCTTCGTGTAATATCAATACCCTTCCTGTTTTTTTTGCACTTGCTTCAACGGCTTCCTTATCCCAGGGTTGCAGGGTACGCAGATCAATGATCTCAATAGATCGCTCCGGTTGATTTTTTGCATATTCAATTGCCCAGTGCACACCCAGACCGTAGGTAACGATACTGGCTTGTTTACCCTGTTGTACTACCCTTGCCTTGCCTATCTCGATGGCATATTCATCATCCGGTATTTCTTCGCTGATACTGCGATATAGATATTTGTGCTCAAAATAAATAACAGGGTTAGGGTCATCAATAGCGGCAAGCAATAAGCCTTTTGCATCCGAAGGGAAAGCCGGATAAACTACCTTTAATCCCGGCGTTTTGGTAAACCAAGCCTCGTTACTTTGCGAATGGAAGGGGCCTGCACCAGTTCCTGCACCGGTCGGCATCCTTATCACTACATCCACATTTTCCCCCCAGCGGTAGTGCGTTTTTGCCAGGTTATTGATCACCTGGTTAAAGGCACAGGTTACAAAATCGGCAAACTGCATTTCGACCACAGATTTGTACCCGTTTATAGACAGCCCCATTGCCGCCCCCACTATACCCGATTCGCAGATAGGCGTGTTACGCACACGCTCGCTGCCAAACTCTTCTACAAAGCCCTGTGTAATTTTAAAGGCTCCGCCATAGCCGGCTATATCCTGCCCCATTATCACCAGCTTGTCATACTTACGCATACCTTGGCGCAAACCATCGCTGATGGCATCGATATATCTTCTATTGGTTTTATTGTTAGATGGTTGTACTGCTGGATAGTTGTAAGATTTATACATATCTGCCAGTTCAGTAGCTAGATCAGGTATTATATCCGGTTCATTAAACACTTTTTCAATTTCAATATCGATCAGCGTGGTAAATCCATGCCTGGTCATCTGTATTGATTCTGGTGTAAGCACCGCCTTATCCAGCAAATATTTCTCGAAATTAGTGATGGGGTCTTTTTCCTTCCACTCGTCAAACAGACTTTGGGGTACATACTTAGTTCCTGATGCTTCCTCGTGCCCCCGCATTCTGAAGGTCATGCACTCTAACAAAAAAGGTCTCGGATTTTGCCGTATATCTGTTGCCAATTCATTTATCGTATGATAAACGTCTAATATGTTGTTGCCGTCTATTCTGCGGCCTTCTATACCATATCCAATCGCCCTGTCACTCAGATACTCACATTTATATTGTTCATTCACCGGAGTTGAAAGCCCGTAGCCATTGTTTTCGATCAAAAAAATAACAGGCAGGTTCCAGACTGATGCAACGTTTAACGCTTCATGAAAATCGCCTTCGCTGGTGCCGCCTTCGCCGGTATAAACCAGTGTAGCCCGGCTTTTCTTACTTAGCACCTCTGCAAGGGCAATGCCATCAGCCAATGCCATCTGGGGCCCAAGGTGTGATATCATCCCGATGATCTTATATTCCTGTGTCCCGAAATGGAAGGAACGGTCGCGGCCCTTGGTGAAACCTGATGCTTTTCCCTGCCACTGTGCCATCAGTCGGCAAAGCGGGATATCCCTCGTTGTAAAAACCCCCAGGTTGCGGTGCATGGGCAGGATATATTCAGAAGAGTTCATGGCCAATGTACTGCCAACGGCAATAGCTTCCTGACCTATTCCCGAGAACCATTTGCCGATACGGCCCTGCCTCAACAATATCAGCATTTTCTCTTCGATGAGCCGCGGCCACAGTAAAGCCCTGTAAAATGCGACTAATTTGTCATTATCGAGGTCTTTGCGGTCAAAAATCATAAAGCTAAACTACTGAAGTTTTTAAAACTTTGTATGTTTACATGATTTCAAATCTTTACATGATGAAACGTACTTACTTTTTAGTTTTCTGCCTGCTGATGATTACCGCAATTAAGGCATTTGCGCAGGATTATATTTTGCTGCCTGAAAACTTCATTTTGCATAAGGATGATAATCTGAGTTTACATCTGATAAGCGCCAACCAGTTCGTTAAACAGGATGAATTGAAATATGAAGCTTCGAAAACAGCAAAGTTTAATATTTATGTAGGCTCAAAAAAAGCCGATCTTACCTCATTGGCCAAAGAGAATGCCATGCCTATAGTCACCTTTAAAGTTGAAAACGAAGGTCTTAATATGATCAGTATGGTACGCAAATCAATTACTGATGAAATTGAACGGGATGACTTTTTAAAGATACTGGATGATGAAGGCATGACCAAGGAATCAGAAAAGGCAAAAAATGGCAGCAAGGATAGTTTCAGGGAAAAATATACCTGGTACATGAAATCACTGGTTGAAGTGGGTAAAAACAGCGCCAATAATTTTGACAAACCTTTAAATGAGGAGTATGAAATTATTTTAAAGGATAATCCATATAAAGGCAACTATGGCGATGATATTATTGCCCAGGTTAAATTAAGAGGCAAAGCGATCGCGAATGTCATTGTGATACTGTATGTAAAAACAGCAAGCGGCAATATATTCGCTCAAAAGTTATCTTCGGATAAGGCAGGGCAAGTCTATTTTAAACTGAGCAGAGAAGGCATCTATCTTTTACGAAGTTTATATATGGAGCCATCAAAGGATAAAAATGCCGACTTTGAAACATGGATGGCGTCCTACACTTTTGCCTTCAGCAGCAGCAACGAGATGCCCAATACTTACAAAGAGTTTGGCTTTGGGGATAAGCATTAATCGATTTTGGTTGTACAGGCGAAGCGTTGCTACGATTATAAATTCGACTGATTACGTTCCTGCCACATTTTACTGAATGATTTTTCGGCAACTTTTGGCATTTCTCTTAAATGTCCCCAGGTACTTTTAAAGAAGGTTTTCAGCAAATAATTTTTCGTTTTGCCGCTAAAAAAATCCGTCAGCTTACGGCTTAGCATTCCCTTCTGCCAGATGGCCCAGCCCCATTGTTCTTTTTTGGTGACGATATGATCTTTCACCGCATCGCGCCGGTTGAGCAAAAGCATTTTATGGATGTCGATCTTAACCGGGCAAACTTCCGTACACTTGCCACATAAACTGGATGCATAACTCAGGTGTTTAAACTCTTCCATTCCGCGCATATGCGGCGTTATGATGGAACCAATGGGCCCGCTGTAAGTAGTTTCGTAAGTATGGCCGCCAATGTTTTTATAAACCGGGCAGGCATTTAAACATGCCCCGCAGCGGATGCAATATAAACCCTGTCTTTGCTCCTTTTGAGCCAGCAGATTGGTACGGCCGTTATCCAGCAATACTACATACATCTCCTCTGGACCGTCAGTTTCATTTGGCTGGCGCGGACCACTCAGGATGGTATTATAAACAGTAAGATTTTGCCCGGTTCCGTGTGTGGCAAGCATTGGCCAAAACAGATCAAGATCGGCAACGGATGGTATCATTTTTTCGATGCCCACCACTGCAATATGTATTTTCGGAAAGGTAACGCTCAACCTTGCATTACCTTCATTTTCGCTTACAGCGATACTGCCCGTATCCGCAATTAAAAAATTAGCCCCGGTGATGCCTATATCAGCCTGTATATATTTTTCGCGCAGCAGTTCACGGGCTTTTAAAGTTAATTGCTCGGGCGTAGCATCCAATGGGGTACCAAAACGCTCATTGAATAGTTTGGCAATATCCTGTTTTGAAAGATGCATAGCCGGGGTAACAATATGATATGGCCTTTGCCCCAAAAGCTGTACAATGTATTCGCCAAGATCGGTTTCTAAAGATTCGATATGGTTGCTTTCCAAGAATTCATTCAGATGAATTTCTTCAGTAACCATCGATTTTGATTTGACTACGGTTTTAGCACCCGCCTTCTTGATGATATTTAATATCTCGCGATTGGCTTCCTCCGCATCATTCGCCCATATCACCTTGCCGCCGCGTTTCAGAAAGTTCGATTCAAATTCGGGTAAAAACTTATCCAAATTTTCCATCACCTTCCACTTGATCACATGGCCTTTTCGTTTGGCATTATCCAGGTTGGTGAGCCTTGACAAGCCCCTGCCAACCGCTGCATCATACTTACCCATATTGTAATTAATGATGCGGCGGTGATCCATATCAAACGCCTTATGCTCAGAGGCAACCAAAAATTCTTCAGCAGTGCTTCCCATAAATGCTAAATTAGAATTTTTTTGTTTAAGGAGCAGCCGGTTGGATTGATTAAGTTAGATTATATGGATTGAGTTGAGCATCGTACCATTCAGGACTGGCATATTTTTGTACATTAACAGAACCTGATGCTTTTTATTTATTGCCCTTTTGGAATTTAGCGATTAGTTTCAGGGTTTAAAACCTTCATCAACACGCTATCTTGCCGACACGATTGGCATGCCGGCCGCCTTCAAAATCGGTTTCCAGGAAAGTCTTTACGATCTTTTCGGCCTCGTCTATTGAAATAAAACGCGCCGGAATACAAACGATATTGGCATTGTTATGCTTTCTTGCCAGTAAGGCCAATTCCTCATTCCAGCAGATAGCTGCACGTATGCCCTGGTGCTTATTGGCAGTGATGGCTACACCATTGGCGCTGCCGCAAATAAGAATGCCAAAATCAAATCCTCCATTTTCAACTGCCGAGGCAACCGGATGGGCAAAATCGGGGTAATCAACTGAGTCAGCAGCGTAAGTCCCGAAATCTTTCAGATTATCAGCATTTAACCATTTGGCTATTGCCTGTTTATAGTCAAACCCGGCATGATCGGCACCGATAGCTATTTTCAGATCATTCTTCATCACAGCAATCTATTTATAAATTTAAGCAACGATTTTGTTAGAAACTCATTAAAGATTATGAAGCATCCAGTTCTTCAGCCCGTTTTTTCTTTCTCTTTTCAACAACACCAGCCACCGATATGCTTAACTCATACAATAGAAACAATGGTATTGCTACTACGGTCATGGTAAGCATATCCGGAGTAGGTGTTACGACAGCCGCTACAATTAAAATAATAACAATGGCATAACGTCTGGTCTCACGCATAAACTTAGGCGTCAGTATGCCGAGGTTTGCCAGAATATAAACTAAAATAGGCAGTTCAAAAACCAGACCGGTAGCTATCGTTAAGGTAGAAACCGATGATATATAGGAATCAATGGAAAATAAATTCTGAATGCTTGAACTTACCGTGTAACCGGCAAGGAAGTTAAGCGATATCGGCGTGATCACATAATACCCAAACAATACGCCGGTAAGGAACAAAAATGAGGCATAAAACACAAAACCACTGGCCGCTTTGCGCTCCTTTTCATGCAGGGCCGGTTTAATGAATTTCCATAGCTCAAAAAGCAGGTAAGGAATACCCAATACCAAACCAATCATCAAGGAAGAGTCGATCTGCAGGGTAAACTGCCCTGCCATCTCTGTATTGATCAACTGGATATTGATCTTACTGGGGCACATATCCCTGTGCAAAAATTCTCCCAGATCACACATCATTCTGAAAGTCCAGAAAGTGGATTTACTGGGCGCCATGATGACGTTATCATATATCCAGTTATAGTATACGAATACACCTATTGTGAATACGACAATCGCTAAAGCCGAGCGAATAAGGTGCCATCTTAATGCTTCCAGATGGTCAAAAAAAGACATTTCGCCTTCCAGGCTTTCCCCTTTTTCCTTGATCGCTTTGATTATTTTATCGCTCGTTTTACTCATTGTCGTATAAAAGTAGCATTCCGCTATTCCGGGTGCTATTTACGATTTAATTTACTATTGCAGGTCTTTTATTTAGTGAATTCAAAGGTCTCCATAAACTTGGTGGTAAAATTACCTGCCCTAAAGTTAGGGTCCTTCAATAATTTTAAATGGAAAGGAATGGTGGTTTTAACCCCTTCAATTACAAACTCATTTAATGCACGCTCCATTGTACTTAAAGCTTCATCGCGGGTTTGGGCCATGCATATCACTTTGGCTATCATGGAATCGTAATTTGGCGGTATTACATACCCCGAATATACATGAGTATCAATACGTACACCATGCCCGCCAGGTGAATGGAAATTGGTGATCTTGCCCGGTGCCGGCCGGAAATTATTGAACGGGTCCTCGGCATTTATACGGCACTCAATGGCATGCATGGTTGGCTCGTAGTTTTTGCCCGATATAGGGATACCGGCAGCAACCTTTATCTGTTCCTTTATCAGGTCAAAATTGATCACCTCTTCGGTTACGGGATGTTCCACCTGTATACGGGTGTTCATTTCCATAAAATAGAAATTCCTGTGCTTGTCGACCAAAAATTCAATGGTTCCGGCACCTTCATATTTTACAGCCCTTGCACCTTTTATAGCAGCATCACCCATTTTTTTACGCAGCTTTTCTGTCATAAATGGCGATGGCGATTCTTCAACTAATTTTTGATGACGGCGCTGTATAGAACAATCACGCTCAGAGAGATGGCATACTTTACCATACTGATCGCCTACCACCTGTATCTCAATGTGGCGGGGATCTTCTACATATTTTTCAAGATAAATACCATCGTTACCAAAAGCAGCGGCAGATTCTGCCCGTGCCGAATCCCAGGCTGGTTCAAACTCTTCATCTTTCCACACCATGCGCATACCGCGCCCGCCGCCACCTGCGGTAGCTTTTAATATCACCGGGTAACCTATCTTGTTTGCTACGACCAATCCTTCTTTCACGTCCTGCAATAATCCCTCAGAACCCGGAATAGTTGGGACACCCGCTTTTTTCATGGTTGCCTTTGCAGATGCCTTGTCGCCCATTGCATTGATCTGATCAGACGTAGCCCCGATAAATTTGATCCCGTATTCGGCGCATATGGCGGAGAACTTAGCGTTTTCTGACAAAAACCCGTAGCCCGGATGTATAGCATCCGCATTAGTCAGTTCGGCAGCAGATATGATATTAGGAATATTTAAATAAGAATCGCGGCTTGGGGGCGGTCCGATACAAACTGCTTCATCAGCAAAACGTACATGAAGGCTATCCCTGTCGACAGTAGAATATACAGCTACGGTTTTAATGCCCATTTCCTTACAGGTGCGTATGATACGGAGGGCAATTTCACCACGGTTAGCTATTAATATTTTTTTAAACATGTTTGAGTTAGTTATTAGCGGATCGGGTTAAGTGGTTGACGGAGCTAAAACTGCTCATTTCATCAACCATGCACCTAAATCAACCAAGAATTACATAGGTTCAACCAAAAATAGTGGCTGGTCATATTCAACGGGTGATGCATTATCAACCAGTATTTTAACAATACGGCCGGAAACTTCTGATTCGATCTCGTTAAATAACTTCATCGCTTCAATGATGCATAATACCGATCCCGGTTTTATTTCATCGCCTACATTAACGAACATAGGTTTTTCAGGTGTTGATGAGCGATAAAATGTACCAATCATTGGTGACTTGATCGTAATGTAATGTGAAGTATCAGCAACCGGGGCTGCTTCGGCAGCCGGTGCAGGAGCATTGTTTGCAGCAGGTTGTTCAACCGCGGGTTGTGGAACAGTTGCGGTTACATACGTTGGCGTCTGGTTGGTTTTTATTGTGATTTTAAAATCGCTCTGTTCAATTGAGACTTCATTTACCCCCGACTTTGCAACAAAGCGAATAAGGTCCTGAATTTGTTTGATATCCATATTTGGAATAAATTGGTTTTGGATAAAAGAATTATTTTCTAAGTTATATGTTAATGTGCAGATGTGCAAATATGCCAGTTTCGAACGTGCAGATATACAGATGTGCGGATGATTTAATTAGGTGATTTAGTGATTATCAAATTAACAAAACATATTTAATAAAGTTCAAATTATAAATGTTCAATTAAGGAATTCTATAAAAAGACATTTGCACATCCAAAATCTGCACATTCAATACGCCCACTTCAAATAAATTGAGCCCCATGTAAATCCACCGCCGAATGCCGCCAGGATCAAATTGTCGCCCTTTTTAAATTTACTTTCCCACTCCCATAAACATAGCGGAATGGTTCCATTGGTAGTATTACCATACCGCTCAATATTGATGATCACTTTATCGGCGCTCACGCCGGTACGGTTAGCTGTAGCATCAATTATACGCTTGTTTGCTTGATGCGGAACAAGCCATGCAATATCGTCGGATTTGAGATTGTTACGCTCCATCACTTCGGCAGCAACGTCCGCCATATTGGTTACCGCGAACTTGAATACGGCCTGCCCTTCCTGGTAAGCGAAATGCTCGAGGGCGTCAACGGTTGCGTGAGTAGCTGGCTTTAATGAGCCTCCGGCCTTCTGATGAAGAAAGGCGCGGCCCGAGCCATCACTTTTTAAAATGGAGTCCATCACACCGTATCCATCGGTATTGGGTTCAAGCAGGGCCGCTCCGCAACCATCACCAAAAATGATACAGGTAGCGCGGTCCTTATAATTTACAATCGCCGACATTTTATCGCCCCCCACTACCAATACTTTAGTGTGCTTTCCGCTTTCAATAAACTGGGCCCCTGTAGCCAAACCAAAAATAAATCCTGAACAGGCTGCCTGCAAATCGTATCCCCAGGCATTTTTGGCGCCAATCTTGTCGGCCAATATATTTGCGGTGGCCGGGAAAGGCATATCCGGTGTCGTAGTACAAAATATGATCAATTCTATTTCTTCCGCGCTGATCCCTCTTTTCTTCAGCAGGCCCTCAACAGCAGGCACTGCAAGGTCTGAGGTGGCAAGGCCTTCGCCTTTAAGTATGCGCCGCTCCTTTATGCCGGTTCTGCTCATTATCCACTCGTCATTCGTTTCCACCATTGTTTCCAACTCATGGTTAGTTAACACATAGTCGGGAACATATCCATTTACAGCAGTAATTGCAGCATGAATTTTATTCATTTATATAAATTTTACTCAAATGCGTTTTTTATTTTATTTACAAGATCGCTTTCAACCATGTCTCTTGATAAAAGCACCATGTTTTTAATAGCTTCCGGAGTTGATATCCCATGCCCGACCACCACAGGTGCATTCACACCGAGTATGGGGCTGCCACCATATTGTTCATAGTTGAAGCGGTCAAAAAATTCATCTTTTATACCCTTTTTAAGCCCCATAACGTAAAATGACTCTGCCATTTTAAGGATAACGTTCCCTGTAAATCCATCGGCTACATAAACATCGGCGCTCTCACTAAAAAAGTCGCGGCCTTCAACATTACCGATAAAATTAAACAGGGTAGCTTCCTTCATTAAAGGATAAGTGGCCTGGTAAAGGATATTGCCTTTTTCTTCTTCTTCACCAATGTTAACCAAAGCGACGCGCGGGTTGACAATATTGTAAACCGACTGGGCAAATAAACTACCCAACACACCAAATTGAAACAAATTTTCGGCTTTACAATCGGCATTGGCACCCACATCCAACAAAATACCCAAACCGCCTTCCAGTTTGGGTACAATGGTTGTCATAGCCGGGCGTGAAACGCCCGGTATGGTTTTTACACTAAACATGGAGCCAACCAGCATAGCGCCTGTATTACCGGCAGATGAAAAAGCTTGTAATTCATTGCCTTTAAGTAACTGGAACCCTACACTGATGCTTGAATTTGGCTTTTGAACTACAGCCTTTGTAGGGTGTTCGCCCATGCCGATCACTTCGGTTGTATGCACAAATTCGAAATGTTCGGGGCTAAAATTATTTTCGCGAAGAATGGATTCAGCGATCTCTTTATCGCCGATAAGCACTAACTTTTGGTCACCGGACAAAGCTTTATAAGCTGCAATTGCTCCTAAAACTGTCGCCTTTGGAGCAAAATCACCGCCCATAATATCTAAGCCAATCTTCATATTAGAAAATTAAACTTAGGCTACTGCTGTGTTTTCGATAAGGACTTTGCCGTTGTAGTATAAAGTGCCGTCAACAGTATACGCCCTGTGAGGTAAATGTACAGCACCGGTTGTTTGACAAGTAGTTAAAGTAGGTGCTTCAGCTTTGTAGTGTGTTCTACGTTTTGCTGTTCTTGATTTTGAAAATTTCCTTTTTGGATGTGGCATAACTTCCTAATATTATATCATTTAATTTTTTTCAAAACGTCCCACCTTGGGTCCGTCTTTTCGTCTTGTCCGCTATCGTCCGACAGTTTATTTAACCGGTCGATCATTTCCTTATCACAATAAGAGGTATTTCCCTCATCGTTGCATACCGCAATAAAAGGAGCGGCAACATTTACATACTCATAGATCAGTCCCGCAATATTGATCTCGTGATCGTTTTTTGTCAGGGTGATGATCTCTTCGCCTTCATCAATGCCCTCTTCGCTAAATTTGGCGATCTGCTGTTCGTGCACATCGATAGGTTGAGCATATTCAGCCAGGCACTTATCGCAATTCATACCAATGGTTCCATTGATATGAAAATTCAGGATAAGCATGGTTTCCTGTCTTTCCAGCTCTACCTTACATTGCAGATCAGCTTTTTTAACAAGTGAGTATTCGAACTCGTCAAAAAAAGTATTAGTGATCACATAATCAAAAATATGCTTCCCCAGCTTAAGGCCGGTAAAAGGAATCGAATATGTTTTAAGCGATTTCAATGAGCGACAATTAGCCCGCAAATGTAGGGAAAAATCCTAAATGTTGAAAAAAAAGTTGAAATATGAAAAGGATGGGGGCCTGCATGGCTGTTTCAAGGCAAACTCAGGGAAAATAGCGCGTCAGGAATGTTCTATTTTTGAAATTTGGAGCATTGCTTAATCCTGGAACACGCGCACCACGCGCACCAGATGCACCGTTTTCCAAACCAGTTGGAGCGGAGGGATTTTTTCACTACCCGGCCCCGATACTCGCCTGAGACGGGGAGTTTGACCGCATTCCGTTTTGACTGACGGATCATAGGTTAAAATGTGGTATCGAAACGGCCCTGATCGATAGTCACTTCGCTGCCTGCGCTACTTACTGCTTTCATGGAAAAAACGCCTGATATTATCCCTTTCTGCCCGTCAAAAAAGGTAATATCCATGGTCCCCTGCGTGCATTTATACCGTGAGGTATCATTCACAAAAATGGCAACGTTCACATTTGCCGTCAGATCATAGTTCCCTGTTGCCGTAACATTTGGAATATGAAAGATAATATGCTGGCTCAAGCGGTTTGCAGCAAGGGTAAATGAATTACTCTGCAGATAAGAGGTCAGTGCCGACCCGGCGTCCGGGCCTTTGCTTTTTGGCAGCCACAATTGCCCGTTCAAATTGAACCCAAAGGTATCTTTCCCCTGATGTGTTTCTGCCGGCAGCGTGGGCGCGACATTCTCGAACGTATGAATCTTATTACAGCCAAAGATTGCCAGGGTGCAAATAAAAACAAGACCAAAAACAAAAGTTTTATGATAAAATAGCTTAGCTGTCATTGGAGTGGGCTTAAGGCTGAAGGGTTTATATAAAAGTAAAGATTGTATTTCACGTATACAAAAAAATCACAGGAGCTCTGGGCTTTTACCCTGCCGGCTATTCTTGCACCAGATGGGGAAAAATGATTGGCCCGTCTTTTGAAATTTTGATACTGCAACCAACAATCTCGAAAAATTTACCCGATTGGCCGCCATGCCCTGTGCTTGATGAAAGCAAGCTTACCTTCTTATCATAAAGTATTTTCGTAACTTTATTTTAAGACCATTTATTATATTCTTTCAACTTAATACCCGGTGTTTATATGTTACAACATGCTTTATCATACCAGATAGCTGATAGCATCGATATAAAAATGTTCAAATCTGATTTTAAATCTGATTTATATTACGGCGATGCGGATGAATTATTTTACCGGACAGATAAAGAGCAATTTATTTACGTTTTCAAATATGGAGTGGTATGCTTTTTAAATTATGATCCGATCAGAATCTCAGAATTTTTAAAACTCATATCATCCTATTGCAAAAATGCGTTCGAGCAAAAACTGACGGAAGAATTTAAAATACAGACGAATGCAGGGAAAAACAAAATAGGGTTCAATTCAATTGAGATCGCAGGCTCCGATATTGAGGTTCTTCGATTGATTATGATGACTGTTTCACAGTCTGTTGCGCTTGATTACTATGAAGAGCAAACTACCAGGCTGATAGAAGAAGCCAACTATCACACTCAGATGTTAGAAGCAAAGGGGCGCCTTAACATATCCGGTATAAACCTTAAAAAGTATATCGGAAAAACGCTGGTTTTAAAAAACCGCATTGCCGAAAACCTGTATATTTTTGATTCCCCTCCTGAAACATGGGATGATGAGAACCTGAATAAAATCTATAATGATCTTAAACGGACATTTGATCTGAAGGAGCGGTTCAGGGACATACAGGAAGGGCTAAATATCGTAAAAGACAATCTGGAACTTTTCAAGGATCTGTTACAATACAGGAATAGTTACCGGCTGGAATTGGTGATCATTCTCCTGATCCTTGTAGAAGTACTAAACATTTTCGTGCAAAAAATATTTAGTTGAATTTTAAAAGGAAATTGCGCTCCATTAAGCTCATGTCAACCAAAAGTGCCAGCCGCAGGTTCAATCAATAATATTGTAATTGGCTAAAAATCCCCAACGCAACAGCCAGGGGATGCTAGGGGTAGCAGGGGGCTTTATTTTGGTGATTTCGCCCAATGAACTCACATAAATTACAAAAAAAGAGCCCAGTTGGGGCTCTTTTTAGGCAGATGTTAGTTAATGTGGTTTATGGTTTTTTATCCCACCATAATTTAGTACCACCGTTATCCGGGCCGCCAAGTTCGACAATACCTGATTGAACACCGGTCGGATTGTTAGTCACTTCATCGGCGGGGAAAGGCAAACGACGGATGCCAGGAATTGTTGGTATCATACCACCGCTGTTATTCACCACCACAGGGAACAGTATTGGATATCCTGTGCGCCTGAATTCGGCCCAAGCTTCTTCACCGTCAGGAAAGATAGCAATCCATTTTTGAGTGATGATCCTTTGCAGATTTTTTTCGAATGGGTCGCCTGCGTTCCAGGCAATGGTTACATTATTCAGGTAAGCAGAGCCTGCAGGAACATTATTGGTGGCATTAGTCGGGTCAACGTACGGAGCTGCTGTACTTGTTGCATCTGTAAGATATCCCGCCGGCATTCCAACACCTTTTTCCTGGAAAGCAAGAGCTACTCCCTGCTCATAAAATGATTGAGCGGTACCGCCGCCCATGTTCCAGCCACGCAAAGCACCTTCAGCTTTTAAAAAGTAACTTTCTGAAGCCACCATTATTTGGATCGGCGTATTTGCGGCATCGTTTATTAATGAAAAACCTGCATATTGAGTACCGCTACTAATAGCCACGCCATTTCGGATGCCTTTTTGGGTGCCGGGAACAGCTGTTGAAGTGGTAAAATAATTACTTATGCGCGGGTCATTATAACCTTTCAATATGGATTCCATTGGCGCACCCATATCTGTATCGCCGTATGCATTCGTGATGTTCCATATTGGGTTTTGATAGGTCAGGCCGTTTACCATGTTCAAATAAGCACCATCAGCTACTGTACTTAATAATCCATTTGGATCAGCTACAGCTTTCTCTGCTTGGGCCTGAGCGGTTGCAGGATCAGCGTATACCAAACGCATAGCTAAACGAAGCCTTAACGAATTGGCAAATTTCAACCATGCTCTATAATCGCCGCCGTAAACCATGTCAAATGGGGCTAATGGTTTCAGACCCGGGTTGGCTTTTACATAAGCGGTGAGTGTATTTACCGCTGTATCCAATTCGCTGAAAAAACGGGCGTATATAGCTTGCTGGCTGTCATACGGGATCGCAGATGACGTGCTTCCATATTTTGAGTAAGGTAGCGGTCCGTAAACATCAGTTACCCGATGCATGCCCTCTACCTTAAGAATTAGAGTAATCGCTACATAATGCTGATCCTGCGGCCTGGCAAAAGATTTTACTGCTGCCCATCCGTGCATAACATTAGCATAAGCCTGGTCAAACGTTGTGGTATTCCAGTTGGACTTCATAAAATAATTAAGATTATTCGGCCCTCCGAACGGGTCACCCGACATCATATAGCCCGAATAAACATCGGCATTTAAGTTTTGCTGCAGTTGGTACACATAATCAATTGGACTAAAAATATTCTCCTGCATCACCGGAATAAATCCGCCAATATACTGAAAGTCGCCCCCTGCCTGGCTAATAGTTACCTGGTTGGGATTCGTGTTTAGGGCATTAAAATTTTTTGTACAGGAACTTAAAGCAAGAAGGCCCAGGACGGCGCCCATACATAATATCCTGCTTTTTCTAAATATCGTTTTCATGTCTTATAATTTTGATATTAATTATTAAAATTTTGCTGATATGTTGAAACCTAAACTTCTTACGCTAGGTTGTCCAAACAGGTCAATGCCTTGCAAGGTATTATCAGTTGATAAAGATGTTTCAGGATCGAAAGGTGCCTTCAGGTAAAAGAAGAATAAATTACGTCCTGTAAATGCAATACGAATATTACTGATTTTGTTGTGGAATGTATTACCGGGAAATGTATAACCTAAGGTGGCCTCTCTAAAACGTATATTGGTTGCAGAATACGCATATAGAGCCAACGCACCTGTGCGGCCGCCGATTGTTTGATAATATTGTTGAACAGCTGCTAAGCTTTGTTGGCTGCCATTGGTAGCATTTCTGGCATTTGCCGAAGCTTGTGATACACCATATTGATCTAAATAAGCCTGGGTCATATCTAATACCGTACCACCAAAGCGACCATCAATTGTGAATGCAAGATCAAAATTACTAAACCTGAATGTGTTAGTCCACCCTAATAAGAAATTTGGATTCGAGTTGCCTACATCTTTATAAGAATAAGCGCCATTCGGCGCATCCTGTAATTGAGGGAGCCCATTAACTAACACAACATTGCCGTTTGCATCTCTTTTGACATCCCTTGCATAAAGTTCGCCGTAAGGCTGTCCAACCCTGGCCTGTAATGAATAACTGTCAAAAGCGTTTCCGAAGATAAATTGATTATGTTGAACACCTGAAGCATCAGTAAATAATGCGAGTACTTTATTACGATTGAGGGAAAAAGTTACAGTTGAACTCCATTGAAGATCACCGGCAATTTTACCTTTATAGCCTAAACTGCCTTCAAAACCTTCGTTTCGGACGTTACCGCCATTTACGTAATAGTTGCTATATAAACTCGAAGGAGGATAAGGGACGTTGAATAGCTGGTTGCGTGTATTGGTGTGGTAATAAGTTGCATCAAAACTCAAATGATCATTAAAGAATCGCCATTCCGTACCAACTTCAAACGAACTGGTTTTTTCCGGTTTTAAATTTGGAAAAGGCGAAGTTAGGTTAAAGCTGAGAGCGCCGTTTGTCATAGGATATTGGGTAATAGCAGCATAAGGTGGAAGACCATTACCAACATCAGAATATGAAACGCGCAGTTTACTGAAGCTGATAAAATCAGGCATTTTAAACATACTACTCAATACATCACTTAGACCTAAGGATGGGTAGAAGAATGAATCACCCACTGTATAACCTAGAGTTGAAGACCAGTCATTGCGGGTGGTTATATCCAAAAATAAATACTTTTTGTAATTAAAATCAACGCTTGCAAAAACCGACTGCACTTGATTCTCTTGTTTAGTTGTTTGATTGAACGGGTTTCCTGCAGTAAGATTTAGGTTAGATACATTGAAGAAGTTAGGGATATTGCCTAAATGGCCGCCAAAGCCAAGTGAACTATTTTGGTTATCCTGTATACTTGCGCCCAAAGTACCATTGATATTAAAATCGTGAGACAGATCTTTATTAAAATTCAACAACAAATCGCTGTAAACCTGGTTAGAGCCGCTTGAAGTGTAACTATAATTTCCTGCCACACCGGATAGCAGCGTTGTACTTCCGGCATAAAGGTCCTGATTGCTTGTTTGGTCAGCTTTATCCAGGCTCACACGCCCTTGTAAACTAAGCCAGCTATTGATCTCATATTTTGCCAATACCGTTGCCAATATACGATTAAGCCCTTGCCCATTAACATTGCGATACTGTATCCAATAAGGATTTTCCAGCAGATCCCCTGCAACACCCGGATTAGTATAAGGGTTGATCCAATTTGGTAATTGGATATTCCGTGTCGGGTCATATGATTCGTAGTTCTTATATTGGTTAAAATCTGTCCCCCTTGGGAATAAATAAGTACTGGTTAAAGGGTTAAAATAGGTGCCTACGCCCGGTCGGTCAACTGTATTTTGAAAAATGTAACTTGCATTTACATCAAGGGTCATTTTATCATTCAATAGTTTTGTTGTATTGTGTACAGTAATGTTGTTGCGAGTAAACGAGTTGTTTGGCTCAATTCCGGTTGCATGCGTGTTGGCATATGATATAAATGTTTGATTTTTATCAGTACCTGTACTTAAGGAAAATGAGTTGATCGCATTTACACCTGTATTAAAAAAGCTTGACGGCTGGAAATTTGGACTACCTGCCGCTTCTCTTGCACCCCAGGAATTAATTGATGTGTTATTCATAACACCTGTATCACCACGGGCGTATTGGGTTTGTAATTTTGGAGTTAAAACCGCTTTATCAAATGTTGTTGATGAATTTAAGGTTATAGTTGTCTTGCCGGCTTTACCTTTTTTTGTGGTTACCAATATTACACCATTAGCTGCTGCACTCCCATAAAGGGCAGATGCTGATGCACCTTTTAATACACTGATGCTTTCAATATCGTCAGGATTAATGTTTGAAATACCATCCCCGCCGTCTGGGCCATAGGAAAATGGCCCATTAGGCTGCCCACTGGTAAGAGAATTAAGCGGCACACCATCAATCACATATAAAACATTATTATTACCGTTGATGGACTTGTTGCCTCTTAAAACAACCCTGGTTGAACCACCTGCGCCAGATGAGCTTTGTGTTATTTGCAAACCAGCTACCTTACCATCAAGGCTGTTTACAAAACTTGCATCCTTAGCCACTCCCAATTCTTTTCCCGAAACGGTTTGCTGATCGTAAGTTAATGATGCTGAAGTTTTGGTAAGGCCAAGGGCTGTAACAACCACTTCGGTAAGATTTTTTGAATCTGGTGTCAATACTACATTTGCGGTGTCACCGGTTCCAACAGTTACTTCCTTTACCGTATAACCAACAAATGAAAACACCAGGATTTCACCGGGTTGTGCATCAAGGGTATATAGCCCGTCAACACCGGTCTGCGTACCACGGCTTGTGCCTTTCACCTTTACAGAAACGCCTGGCAAGGGCAATCCCATTTCATCTTTTACAGCCCCTTTTACGGGAGCTTGTTCAAGGCCTTTTTTGCTGACAGATATGTTAAACATACCTTTAACACTCCGGTGTGCTGAAGCATGTGTTTCACTCAAAAAGAGTAAAAAACATACTGCCAAACCCCAAGCTTTTGGAGATAGTAAAGTAAATTTCATAGTACTTTGTTTTTTTTAATTTAATGCTGGTTGAATTTAGTTGATCTTCGATTTCTTAAAATCAAGAGAAATTATAAAGACGTAAATCTTTATAAAAAAATTTAAAAAGATGCGCGCTTTTTAAAATTTGTTTGTAAAAAGTTCTTTACAAATAAAAATTAATCCCTATCCCGGCTAAGTTTTGAAATTATCAGCGGATTTTCCATCAGCTCGGCGGTTTCCTGGCGATGTTTCACAATATGAGCGGCGGTGAACATCGCTTCGCGGAAAGATATTTCTGAGGCCAGGTTCTTTCCGGCTATATCATATGCGGTTCCATGATCCGGCGAAGTGCGCACGAAATTTAAACCTGCGGTAAAATTAACTCCTGATTCGAAAGATATTTGTTTAAAAGGGATCAGGCCCTGGTCGTGATACATGGCTAATACGGCATCAAACTGCATATAGGTGCCATTAGCGAAGAATCCATCTGCCGAATACGGGCCAAAAGCCAGTATATCATTGGATCTCGCTTCTTCAATAGCAGGTATAATGGTATCCTTCTCCTCCATGCCGATAAGCCCGTTATCACCAGCATGGGGGTTTAGCCCCAATACCGCGATTCTGGGTTTACGTACCCAAAAGTCTTGCCTTAAACTGGCGTCCATCAGTCTTAACTTTGCCAGTATCTTTTCAATAGTAACCGCTTCGGCAACTTTATTTAATGGAATGTGTCCGGTTACTACGCCAACGCGTAAAGTATCGCTCACCAAAAACATCAACGATTCAGCAGTTCCTGCCTTTTCCTGTAAATATTCAGTATGCCCCGGAAATTTAAATTCGTCGCTTTGAATGTTGTCCTTATTAATAGGAGCGGTAACCAGCGCATCAATATCACCATTTATCAGGTCTGCGGTTGCGCGCTGTAATGATAACAAAGCATATTTACCACCGATTTCGTTAACAAGTCCCAAATCTATTTTGACATCCTCTTCCCAGCAGTTGATCATATTCGCTTTTTTGTGCTGCGCGTGCGAAGGATGGTTGATCACGTGAAAATTCAATTCGCCGGCGTTAATAGCGCGGCGATGAAACGATGCCACTTTGGTATGGCCATAAACAATCGGCGTAAAATAATCATATAGCTGGTTGTCAGCAAGCGTTTTGATGATCACCTCCAACCCTATTCCGTTAACATCACCTATACTTATACCTATCTTAAGTTTCTCGCTCATGTTATATTATGATTATACTGATTCCCCTGGTGAATTCACCGATTATATTTATCTATGGTGATTTCACCAAGCTTTTCTTTCCGCTTCCGGCTTTCCGCTTTTGGCTTTGTTATGCAAATAAAAGATTTTTAGGCTTATAAAATCTGATTAAAGGACAAATATCACGTAATTTGCGCAAATAATTGAATTAATAATGTCATTGGTAAGAGCAAAAAAGCATCTTGGTCAGCACTTTCTTACTGATAAAAACATTGCTGCCAAAATAGTTGATAGCCTGCGCCCGGAAAATAAATATACCCAGGTACTTGAAGTTGGCCCGGGAATGGGCGTATTATCCGACTTCCTTTTACAAAAAACACACCTGCAAACTTTCCTGATCGATATTGACACGGAATCATATGAGTTCCTTCAAAAAAAGTATCCGCAATTGGGCGAACGCCTGATCAATGATGATTTTTTGGCGATGGATTTTAAAAAGGTTTTTAAAGAGCCCTTCGGAATCCTCGGCAATTTCCCCTACAATATTTCATCGCAGATATTATTTAAAGTACTGGATAACCGGCAGCAGGTGGTAGAAGTGGTGGGCATGTTTCAAAAAGAAGTGGCTGAGCGTTGTAGCTCCAAAGCGGGCAGTAAGGAGTATGGCATCTTAAGCGTTTTTTTGCAGGCCTATTATAAGGTTGAATACTTGTTTACCGTCAAAGCAGGCGTTTTTAATCCGCCGCCAAAGGTGTTATCCGCCGTGATCAGGCTTACGCGTAATGATGCGGAGCAATTAAATTGTGATGAAAAGCTTTTCTGGCAGGTGGTGAAAGCCGGATTTAATCAGCGCCGCAAAACCTTGCGAAACGCGCTGTCGTCATTGATCAATAAAGAAAAAATGACTGATGAACCGGCGCTTGACCTGCGTGCCGAGCGATTAAGTGTAGAGGATTTTGTTAATTTGACCAATAAGATTTCTGCTAATAGATAATGAACACAAAAAATATACTGATCGTTGACGATATACACCCCATCTTTATAGAACAGGCGGAGGCTTTAGGCTACCATTGCAATTACCAGCCTGCCATAAAACCAGAGCAGGCTCTTGAAATTATAGGCGATTATGAAGGGCTGGTGATACGTTCGAAATTTTTGGTGGACCGCAAAGTGATCGATATCAGCAAAAATCTGCGCTTTATTTGCAGGGCCGGAGCCGGTATGGATAACATTAATGAAGATTATGCCCGGGAAAAGGGCATCATGCTGATCAATGCCCCGGAAGGCAATATGGATGCGGTCGGCGAACATGCCATAGGCCTGCTGCTCGGCTTAATGAACAACATTAACCGCTCTGATGCAGAAATAAGGGAAGGAGTGTGGAAACGTGAGGCCAACCGGGGTTATGAATTGAAAGGCAAAACTGTAGGGATCATTGGTTACGGCTTTATGGGGAAAAGCTTTGCTAAAAAATTATCGGGTTTTGAGGTCAGTGTAATTGCCTATGATAAATATAAAACCGGGTTCAGCGATCAGTATGCCCGCGAGGTAAGCATGGAAGAAATAGTAAAACAGGCTGATCTGGTAAGCTTTCATGTCCCTTTAACCGCTGAAACAAAGGGCCTGGTAAATGATGAATACCTGTTCCATTTTAAAAAACCTATTTTTTTGCTGAACACATCCCGGGGTAAGGTGGTACAAACCAAAGCGGTTTTGAATGCCATAAAGCAGGGCAAAATTTTAGGTGCAGGTTTGGATGTCCTTGAAGTTGAAAAATTTCCGGCATTGGCAGAACAAGATTGGTTTAATGAATTAAGACAGTGTAATAAAGTTATATTAACACCTCATGTGGCCGGCTGGACCTTTGACTCCTACCGCCGGATCAGCGAAGTAATGGCTGATAAATTGAGTAAACTGACCCGCCGAGTTATTAATTGATCATTCCAATTTATCGACCAAAAAAATTTGGATATTAAAACTTAAATCTCTTATCTTCGTTTTACTGTAAAGCAAGACTATGTAGGCAACAGCCGATATAGTCTTGTTTGTTTTTTAAAGACACACGTCCTTCATTAAATGTAAGGACGGTTTTTTTTTGGTGTCAATTTACAAACTAAAGAATTAATAGGTAATTTATGGCAGAGGTAGCATACTATACCAAAGAAGGTATAGAGAAATTAAAGGAAGAATTACAACAGTTAAAAACAACAGGCAGGGCAAACATATCCAAAGCTATTGCCGAAGCCAGGGATAAAGGCGATCTTTCTGAAAATGCAGAATATGATGCCGCCAAGGAAGCACAGGGTTTACACGAAGCTAAAATTTCGCAAATGCAGGAATTATTAGCCAGTGCTCGCTTGCTTGACGAATCAAAATTGGATACTTCAAAAGTATTGGCTTTATCTATAGTTAAGATAAAAAACGTTAACAATGGTGTTACCATGAGCTATCAGCTGGTATCTGAGAGCGAGGCTGATCTTAAATCGGGCAAGATATCGGTAAGTTCACCTATTGCTAAAGGTCTGTTGGGCAAAAAAGTGGGCGAAAAGACCGAGATCACTGTACCGGCAGGTAAAATGGAATTCGAGATACTCGAGATAAGCAGGTAATTAATTAGTGAAGTACTGAATGATTGAATTATTGATTTGCCTTAACTCAGTAAATCAATAATTCAATAACTCAACAAATAATCAATGACCATATTCTCAAAAATAGTTGCCGGTGAAATACCCGCATACAAGGTAGCCGAAACGGTTGAGTTTTTGGCATTTTTAGACATCAACCCGCTTGCCGAAGGGCATGTATTGGTGATCCCAAAAAAGGAAATTGATTATCTATTCGACCTGGATGATGAGACTTATGCAGGGCTGCAAATATTCGCTAAAATAGTTGCCACCGGTTTAAGAAAAGCCATTCCCTGCAAAAGGATTGGTGTAGCGGTTATCGGCCTCGAAGTTCCGCATGCGCATATCCATTTGATCCCGATGAATAACGTGAGCGACCTCAATTTTTCCCGGCCAAAACTAAGTTTTACGCCGGAACAACTGGAAGCTACAACTGAAAGAATAAAAGATGCGCTGCGAATTTGAGGATGTGCAGATTTCAAATGTGCAAATGGTTTTATGACAGCAATAATTTAAACATCATTTGCATATCCACGCATCTACACATTAAACAATCTTCTTAGGATTATCCTTCACAAAAGTTTCCCAACCAGAATAGGATTTTTTACTGCCGTTTTTCCCGGCGCTTGTACTTATCTTTTGGAAAGAATGGCAAACAGCTACGGCAAGCCCGTCGGTGGCATCTAAAAATTCCGGTGTTTCTTTAAAATTCAGCAGGTTTTGCAGCATTGCCGCCACCTGTTCTTTGGTTGAATTTCCATTACCGGTAATGGCCTGTTTTATTTTACGGGGCGAGTATTCCGTAATAGTCACGTTGCGCGAAAGGGCCGCAGCCATGGCGACGCCTTGCGCACGGCCCAATTTGAGCATTACCTGTATGTTTTTCCCGTAAAAAGGAGCTTCAATAGCCAGGCAATCGGGATGATAATTATCAATCAAGTGAACAGTTTTTTCAAAAATGCGTTGCAGTTTGAGCATATGGTCATCTATCTTTTCCATTTTCACAACGCCCAGGCTTATCAATTCAATTTTAGAGCCGGTTTCTTTTACAAGGCCATAACCCATTACCGCAGTGCCGGGGTCAATGCCTAATATAATACGTTCTTTTATGCTGACCTGGTCCATACAGCAAAACTAACCTTTAGATGCATTATTTTGCAGTATAGCCATATATTCTTTTCTGCTGATCATACGCGCACCCATTGATTCCAGGTGTTCGGTGTGTACCTGGCAATCTATCAAATTATAGTCGCCGCTGATGCATAAGTTGATCAATGCCATTTTTGAGGCATTACTCGCCAGGCTAAACATGCTTTCGCCGCAAAAAACCTGACCTAGTCGGACTCCATACAGGCCGCCAACCAATTTATCCTGCTCCCAAACTTCAACCGAATGGGCATGGCCCTCATTGTGCAAACGGATATACGCATTTTTCATATCATCGGTTATCCAGGTGCCATCCTGCCCATTGCGCTTGGCGGCTGAACAGGCCTGGATCACTCTGTCAAAACACTGATCGCAGGTAACTGTGAACCTGCCCGACCTTAAGATTTGCCGCATACTTTTGGATATCCTTAGTTCTGCAGGAAACAGAATGAATCTTTCATGCGGCGAGTACCACAATATTGGCATTTCCTGACTATACCAGGGGAATATGCCACTGTGGTAAGCCAATAAAAGGCGCTCGGTTGATAAATCGCCGCCGACCGCCAAAAGCCCGTCTTGTTCAGCGAGCGTAGTATCGGGAAACAATAAACGTTCATCCAGCCTGAATATCATCAGGACAAATTTATGCCTTCTTTCGTATCACCAGCTTTTTATTCTGTGCTTTTGCAATACCGTCCATATATTGCTGCATTTCGGTGTATTTGGCAGCGGGTATCACATGGTTGTTTAAAACAAATTTAGCGGTGCTTACAACCTGGTTTTTTTCCTTGTTATAAACGTAATTTAGTTCATAGTTGCCATAAGTAAACTTAAGGCTGGCATTGGCAGGCAGCGTTTCTATCTCAAACCCTGCAGGCAGGTCAATAGTAGTAGTACATGATTTTTGGACCGGGCAATCAAAATAATAATCTGTTTTCCTTTTTTCAAGAATAGGTACATTTCCATCCCATAAAGAAAATGCAAGCGGACGATAAAATTGTTTGTCACCTGCCATCACATCACAAAATTGGTCATATTCAAGATTAAGATCTATTTGTTTCACTCCATTTATATCATCGCCCTGTTTGCAATCAAATACTGACGGCTGCTTGATGCGCAAATTTTTTAACCAAAATTGTTTTTGTTCATCTGTGTTCATCGATAGCATGCTAACATACATGAATCGATACTCCCCCGTACTCAATATTTTTATTTGGGCCCTTGCACTGCCATCTGTCCCTAACTTAATATGTGTTTCACTGTTAAATTGATTTTCAGCAGCTGTACTTTTAGGCGTATTAACTAATTTGCCGCCGTCTTCAGTTATTATAAGGGCGTTCCTGTTCTCGGTAAATGTGCCTAACTCTCCATATGGTGTTATATTACTGGTACACTCCAGCCAGGTGGTATCATTTTTAAAGGGGACGCACAAAATAACATGATTAAAAGGATCATAAGAAAATGTATAATCTGCCGGTTCACCATTTTCACCGGCATTTATCATCGCATAATATGAATTAATATCTACGGCTTTAAGTAATGCCCTCATATAATTGGATAAAGCCTTGCAATCGCCGTATTTTTTGTCATCAACAAATGTAGCAGGAAAAGGCTTTAACCCCCCGATTCCCAATTGAATGCTCACATAACGCATGTTTTGTTGCATATATTTATATAAAAACTTAACCTTTTCCTTATCGGTTTTAATGGTATCTGTCATCTTTCTTATCGCCTGTATGCGTTCGGTGCTTAAAGTACCTACATCGGCATTAAGCGCCTGCTGCCACCTTCCATAATTTTGCCAGTTGCTTATGTCACCCCCCAACCCATAAAACTCAAACTTATTTTGCGAAAATTCAATTACCGGCAAAACCCGCCAGGACATTGTTCCCTCTTCAATTTTAAATGCCTTACGGTTTGAAGCCTCCCATATATAAATTTCCCTCCCAGCCTCGTCACTTTTATGTGGCTTTAGATTCGTATTTTTATTAAAGTAGCGAAATCCGGCATCAGGGTTAATTGAAACCCTGCATACTGACTTTTGAATACTTTGCTCCGGTTCCTGGATATACCATCCGCCAATGTTAATTAAACTATTATCGTCTTTTTCAATGATCATCTCAATAGTAGCAGGATAATTTGCTACGGTATGTCCTATTTCCATTATTCTGGCATCTGTTACTATTGATATACCGTCTTCAGCTGCATGTTCATACATATCACTTTTATGATATTTTTTGATCAGTTTCCCGTCTGCATCATATACACGCATTTCAAAAGAACTTACATAACTATACTTTTTGTTATAGTTTAATTTTATACCCGCCTCATGATTACCCTTTTCATTCAGAATAGTAACTATTGAATGAGACTTATATATTGCTTTCCCGGGTCCCTGCACATCATATTCTTCCAAATTATAACGTATTACCGAGTTGGCATCCTCCTTCAGTGAATCGGGTATGCCGGATGCTCTATAAAGCTCCGGTGGGATATCTTTATCCTGGCTGTAAGCTTTTACCCTGACAAAACAACATACGGCAATAATAAACGCGAGGAATTTTAAATATTTATTACAATACATCTGATCAGGATTTTTTTAAGATGATCTGTTCATTCAGCATTTGATGCATTTGCTTAAAAAACTCATGAAAATCAGGGTAATCATCTTTTGAATATTCAACCTTATTATAGCTTATGCTATAACGTACTGTGATTGTGCCGTCCTGTTCGCCTACAAAGCGTTTAAAGCTAACGCTTTTATCAGGCATTACTATCGTAACACTTTTTGGAAGCGCATCTATTTTATAACCTGCAGGTATTTTATAAACACCGTTGACCGAATAGTTTTCGAGATACCCGAAATCAATATCTGTCATTCGCTTCTCGCTCAAAAATTGGTTTGTTTTAAGCGAAGTAAACAGGTTTGGGTTTAAATAAATATAGTTTTCATCAGATCCTGCCAGGTCAAGGTTAAAAGCAATCTTTTGGGTTAGTGGCAGCGTATCCACATCCATATTTTCCAGCTTGATAGAAGATATCTTCATATTATTATCATTATCGCGCAGATAGTCGGTGTATTTTTTTTCACCATCTGTTTTGTATCGTTCTATAGCGTTGATCTTATTATAGCTGTTGCTGCTAATTTCAGCGTTGCCTTCTAACTTACCGCCTGCCTTTATTTGGGCAGTGATTAATACTACCTGCCGCACGGGCAAATTTTTATGCAGATAAACCATATCATATTGATTTTTTTTCTTATCAATAAACAAACCTGACGAATTAAGCAGTTCGTCAGGAGTTTCGTTATATAGATTATACTTTCCGGTGGCATCCAATATATAATTCCTTGTACTGTCAACCGGTATATAAACTACCGCCCTGTTAAACTGAACAGTTGAAGTATAATAGGCCGAAACTTTACCGTGTTCGCGTGTGCTAACCACCATTGGATATGCTGCTTCTACCCCGCTTTGTTTAATTAAGTGGTAGAGGATTAAATTAATTTCAGCTGAATTACCTGTTTTATTTTCCCATGCACGGTAAGTACCATCGATGGTGTACCAGCGGTCGATACCATTCCACTTCATTGCATTTTTTACTTCATTAAAAATGTAGGCGATCTTCTCCTGGTCAGTTTTTAATGCTTTGGCTTTGCTGGTTATAGTTTCCTCGTTATTCAGCTTTCTTTTAAGCTGTCCGCCAAAATCCTCATCATCAATAAGCTTGCCGCCAACCTTTGCCCATGTATCGCTACCGGTCTTTACAAAGCCGCCTATTGGCCTTATGGAAACAAGCTGGAAGCGTATCGCTTGTACATTATCACGGAATGATGACATATAAGGCTCATCGGGCAATGATGGCACATTCGCCATGCCCCTTGAGTCATTTTCAAGACTGTAAGGATAAGCATTTGTCCCGTCCTGCAAGTTTCTTCCGTCAGCTGTATGAGTCCTTTTTACTAATGGCAGAGTTAAATGAGTCTGTGGTCTGAAATAAAAAATATCAGGAATTGATGTATTAAATTCGCTGTATCTTACCGGTATTTTACCTTGGAAATCCCAGCCCGGCACGTCAAAATCATCATTCGTATTCCAGTTATATTTATATTCGATTATGCAGCCCGGTTTTACATTTGGCATTGTGAACGTAATTTCGCTGCGCCATTTATCAATAGTTTTGGTATAGATCAATTTCTTATCCAGCTTGGTGATCTCCATTTTCCCGTCAACTAAATTGATGGTTTGGGCCTGGATGCCGGTAATATACTCCTGGTGATTGCCACTGAAATATTCTATTCGTATATCGGCAGCTTGTTTTCCATTATCGTTAAAAATTTTGATTCGCCTGTGCACCTCATTGGTGATAGAATTCATGTCAGCTCCATAATAAACGGTGCCTTGGTCAAAAAGCACTTCTGCATTAGCATCTTTTCAAAATCACAGGCTTTCATTTCAAGGTCAGCCTTGTCTATTTTTCCGAAAGGCTGCGTGGATGGAACTGTTTGTGCGTTAGCTGTAACCGACAGTGTACCCAAAAATAGCAGGGTAAAAAATTTGTTCATTGTGTAGGGTTTGGTTAGTTGAAGTTAGTAAAACAGATCGTAAAACATTATTTTTTCATAAAAAATATAATTATTAAAAGAGAAAGTTTGTTGCCAGTGTCAAACAATTAGGCCATGACGTTACGCTTTTTTTAATATAATTTGCTCGTTCAGCATTTCATATAATTGTTTATAAAAACCGCGCAAATCCTGGTAATCATTCCTGAAAAAAATTATTTTTTTATGATTGAGAATATAGCGTACGGAAATGAAATCGTCATCCGCTTCGTCCTTCCCTTTATCATTAAATATCTTTATACGCTTATGGCGATGCATAATCACTGTGGCATATCTAAAAGAAACTTCAGCTTTATCAAATAATTTCATGGCATTGGCACCTTTTTCAAAATCGCAGAAAGTTAATTCGAGATCTGCTGTGTCATTTTTGCAATAAGGCTGGGTTTGCCCGTTCAGCACGATGGTAGTAAACAATAAAACTAACAGGATAAATAGTTTTTTCAATCAATAAAGGTTTGGCATGTCGAATATAATAATTAAAATGTATTACGAAATAATTTGATATAAGGTTTATTATCTTACTTATTGCCGGGATACTTAACACTCAGGGAGCAATAGGTAAGTAACAGTCAGCTATTTAGGACTTATTTGGGGTCATTATTGTATACTTAACTGTACAAAAAAAAAGTCCCGGTATTGCTACTTGGACTTTAAACATATTAAGGCTGTTCCTGATTAAAAGAACTTAAACCCTATACTCAGTGCCCACAGGTGCTGGCGCTGGCCAAAATCATCACTGATTTTTGTCAGGCCGCCCTCATAGCGCAGATCCGCAGTAATCGAACCAAGATCAACACCTCCGCCTGCCTGGAAGCCTATAGTACTGTTCTTGTAATGGCCAAAATCGGCGATTGCCGCGTTCGCGTTATCCGAAAAACTTTCACTCTTGCTAAGTGCATAAGTGTATACCGGACCTACCATCAGTCTGAAATTCAGGTTCTTAGGGCCAAATGAATGGCCTAATAATAATGGTACGCTCAAATTGGTAAAACTTACTTTAGCATTAAAATCCCCATTAGTTGTGGTAAACTTTCCGCCTGTACTGCTCAAATAAACTTCGGGTTGTACATAAAAAGCATTACCAAATCTGGCAAATAAGCCTGCCTGGTAACCTGTCCTGGTTGATTCATTAAGGTTATCGGTGTTAATTTTCGAAAAATTGACCCCTCCTTTAACACCAAGAGAGAATTGTGCCTTCGCACTGATACAAACTGCTACCAGTAATGCGACACTTAAAAGATACTTTTTCATAATAGATTTGTTTTTAATGAATATGAAACTGTCAGGAACAATTAATTGTCGCTTTTAAGTGATTGTTCATAATAGTTTCATTAAATTCAAGTTTAGTTTATAAAATGGTTAGATGTTAAATTACAACATTGATTTAACAATTTACGAGCCAAATTAATGGACCGGGCATCAACAGATTTTTCTTATTTTTGCTAAAATATTTTGACAATGGCAGAGATCAGTATTAGCAACAAAGACTGGGCGCGTGTAAAGATCAAATTACAACGAAAGTACAACCGCCTTACCGATGCAGAATTACAATATAATGAAGGTCAGGAAGATAGCCTGATCAGCAAGATCATGGAGCTGGTGAACCGCGACCGTAAATATGTAGTATTCACCTTAAAAAAGGCTTTGGTTAATATTGATAATAACCGGCTGTGATTGACATTGGAAATATTAGACGTAAAGGCATCACACTGATCTGTCTTGATTTTATGTAAAACTTTTCTGATTCATCAGCATATCTCAAACCTTATACCTAATTTTATATCTATTTTGTATTTGAATGGTTTGATTTAAAGCAAGTTTAGCCTGTCTGATAATCTCAAACCTGCCTGCCTGCCGGACAGGCAGGTCTAATATCGCATATCTATTGCAACGTGATGAAAAGAAATTATAAAAAGTGGGGTTTTATAGCTGGTATGGCCATACTGGCTCTATGTATTTGGGGTTTTAATGATGACCTTTTCCAGATAGCGAAAAATCTGGACGTTTTTGCTTCTGTTTACAAGGAGGTTAATATTAATTATGTAGACGATATTAATTCTTCAAAAATGATAAAAACCGGTGTGGATGCTATGCTGGACGGTTTGGATCCATACACAGAGTTTGTGCCAGAGTCGGAAATTGAAGAATATAAACTGCACTATGTCAGCACGCAATATGGAGGCATCGGCGCCGGTATTTTCACAAGGGATGGAAAAGTATTTGTATCTGACATATTTGAGGGCTTTCCCGCTCAAAAGGCTGATATCAGGGCCGGCGACCGGTTAGTGAAAATAAATAATATTGACCTTACCGGTAAAAACAACGATCAGGTCAGCCAGCTTTTAAAAGGTTCAAAAGGCGCTTCTATTAAGTTACTCATTAGACGTGGCGACACTCAACCCCTTGAAAAAATCCTTATACGGGATGAAATAAAACAACCAAACGTTACCTATTACGGCATGGTTGAGGGCAATATGGGCTATATTAAACTGGATAAATTTTTAGAGAACTCAGCCGAGGAAGTGACCGATGCCCTGGTCAGTATAAAAAAGAATAATCCTAACGGTATTATCCTTGATCTTCGCTCCAACGGCGGGGGTATATTACAGGAAGCTGTAAAAATTGTAAACCTGTTTGTGCCTAAAAATGTAGAGGTAGTATCACAAAAAGGGAAAATTAAAGAAAAAAACGCTACTTATACCACCCAAAATACTGCGCTTGAACCCAACCTGCCCTTAGTCGTATTGGTCAATGGCCGTTCTGCTTCAGCATCTGAAATTGTTGCGGGCTCATTGCAGGACCTCGACCGGGCAGTAATTGTAGGACAACGCAGTTACGGTAAAGGATTGGTACAGCAAACATTTAACTTACCTTATAACAGCTTGGTAAAGATTACGATAGCCAAATACTACATACCCTCCGGCCGTTGCGTCCAGGCGCTCGATTACACGCACCGTAAGGATGACGGCAGCGTTGTAAAAGTTGCTGACTCGATGATGCATGAATTTAAGACCAAAGACGGCCGCTCGGTTTATGATGGTGGTGGTGTTTACCCTGATATTCCTGTAAAACAGGATCGATTCGCCAACGTTACCCAGACACTGGTCTCCAAGCTATTGATATTTGATTACGCAACGATTTATCGCAATACGCATGATAAAATAGCTGATCCGCCTGAGTTCCATCTGGCTGATGCCGACTATAGTGATTTTGTAAAATACCTGGCTGATAAGAACTATAGCTACACGACTGGTACTGAAAAGCTGATAAACAATTTAAAAACCGAAGCTACCAAAGAAAAACAGTTTACTGATATACAGGCCGAATATGACGCGTTAAAAGCTAAAATGATCAGCAGCAAGAAGAACGACCTGCAACAAAATAAACAAGAGATAAAACAGGTTCTTGAAAACGAAATAGCATCCCGTTACTACTATGAAAAAGGACGGTATGAAACTAATTTCAAGTATGACAAGGAGTTGGCCCAATCAGTAAAAATAATGCAGGATAAAAGCCAGATTGTATCCATACTAAAAGGCGATGGCAACTATAAGGTGATCGGCAAACCGCAACTGGCCATGATCCCTAAAAAAATAGAAGAAAAAGAAAATAGCCAGGATCAATAAGAACCATTCTTTATGCTGATCCAGTAAATACCGGGTACAAACCCGGCATTTACATGCCATATTGTATTGACAGCAAGAGCATTAGATAATATATTAAACTTTTCACCCTATTTATTGTCATACATACCAAACAAACAATAGTACATTTTATAAAACCAACAATGAAAAAGTTCATTTTTACTGCAGCAATATTAATAAGCTGTTTCTCATTAAAATTAGCCAGTGCACAGGTACACTTAAGCGTGGGGGTTAATATTGGCGCCCAACCTGACTGGGGTCCGGTAGGTTATGACCATGCCGATTATTATTATATGCCTGATATCGGTGTTTATTATGATGTTCCGGCTCATCAATATGTTTATCTTAGCAATAATGTATGGGTTCGCAGGCCTTATTTACCTGATACCTACCGTAATTACGATATCTATCATGGCTATAAAGTAGTTGTCAATCGCCCGCAACCATGGCGTTATGATGCAGATTACAGGGTAAGATATTCCAATTACAGGGGCCGCAGGGACCAGGTGATCATTCGCGACAGCCGTGACGAAAGATACCGTACCCACTGGCACGAAGATAATGGCAATCACGGTGGCAGAGGGCCACAGGAACACGGCAATAACGGTCGTGGAAATGGAAACGGCCATGGTGATAAAGGTGGAAAGGACCATGGTGATAAAGGCGGACATGGCCACGGGCATGATAATTAAAAGATAATTTAAAACTAATTAAACAGGCATCTCTAAAAAGAGAGGCCTGTTTGCTTTTATGCCCTTATTAATTTCTGCTGATCATTTTATAGATCGCATTTCCCCAATAACTGCCTAAAACTTCAGCCCCCTTCTTATTGGGGTGCAGATAAAATGTACCCTGCCGGCCAGGTTCGGGCTTAAGATCAGTGAGGTAATGTCTGCTGAAATAATTAAAGGATTTTCTGTCCGCAGCAAATACTTGCTTAGGTTTGGTTATTGCATACTCCGTCGCCAGTTGATCTATCTCGGGGAAATAACTTTGCAAACGGTTTAACCCCTCCTGCAAGTATTTTGAGCTATTGTAGGTATTAGGGCTATACCATAACGGCCGCTGAATAATGATCTTACTGTTTGGAAAATCCTGTAATAAACGATCTATAATTGATTTTAGATTATCATGATATTGTTCAGCAGATACCGGCGAGCCGTTGGGCCCTTCACTGGCGCTGTCATTTGTGCCCAGCATGATTGAAAATACAAGTGTTGCGTATTTATCATTAAAGGCCTTCGCTGCCGAGTCAGCTTTAGGAAATACAGTATTGGTGGATGGCAAAAAATCAACTGTGGTAAACCCGCTCACACCCTGATTTGAAAATTCAACTTTCCCAATACCCTTTTGTCCCGTTAACCATGCGCTGGCTATAGCCGGCGCGGATTCTGTAGCCGGATCATTTAGCTGGCCGCCCTGGGTGATGCTATCGCCAATATAGACCACATTCAAATTTTGTTTTTGGGCAAATAGTACCAGGCTGCTTGTTAAAAACAGCCCTGTAAAGAAAAACCCCTTCATTCTGATCCCTGACATTTGACTTCCGGCGATTACTTCCAATCCAAGCCCATATTTTGGAACATAAAGGCCCATTTATCTGCCTGCCCGCTGATGATCTGCGCGGTTGACTGGCCGGCGCCATGCCCCGCTTTGGTTTCTATTCGGATGAGTACAGGAGCTGAACCTTTCTGGTATTCCTGCAAACGTGAGGCAAATTTGAATGAGTGTGCAGGTACCACACGGTCATCGTGGTCTGCAGTGGTAACCATGGTGGCAGGGTAATTAGTCGGCTTGAGTGCATGATAAGGGGAATACTTATAAAGGTAATCAAACATCTCTTTGCTGTCCTCGGCCGTACCGTAATCATAGCTCCATCCCGCGCCTGCGGTAAACTGATTATACCGCAGCATGTCCATTACACCAACAGCCGGTAAAGCCACTTTGAACAGCTCGGGACGCTGGGTTAATACTGCGCCTACGAGCAAACCACCGTTAGACCCACCGGAAATAGCCAGATAATCTTTTGAAGTGTATTTATTTCTGATCAGGTATTCAGCAGCAGCAATAAAATCATCAAAAACATTCTGTTTTTTTAATTTAATACCAGCCTTATGCCAGGTTTCGCCATACTCGCCGCCGCCACGCAGGTTGGGCACTGCATAAATACCGCCATGCTCCATTAAAACAATATTTGATGTACTGAAGGCGGGTGTTAAGCTGATGCCAAAACCACCATAGGCATAAAGCAGCAAAGGGTTTTTTCCGTTCATCACAGTTCCCTTTTTATAGGTAATGATCATCGGTATTTTGGTGTCATCCTTTGACTTGTAAAAAACTTGTTTGGATTCGTATTTAGTAGGATCGAACTGCACACCCGCTTTTTTATACACTGTAGATGTACCGCTGGCGATATCATACTTAAAAATAGTTGGCGGATAAACATAATTGGTAAAGGTATAATAGGTTTCCTTTTCTTCCCGCTTAGTACCAAAACCACCTGCGGTACCCACGGATGGCAACGCGATAGTACGTTCCAATTTACCATCCATATTATACTGCTGTATAAACGAAGTAGCGTCTTTCAGATATTCTGCAAATAATTTCCCGCCGCCGGTTGTCACGGTCAGCACGTTTTTGGTAGGCGGTATCAAATCCTTCCACTTGGTTGGTTTAGGATTAGCCGCATCCACGGTTACCACCTTAAAATTAGGCGTATAAATGTTGGTCAGGATATAAAGCTTGCTTCCCACATTGTCTATCACACTGTGCTGGTTGTCAAAATTATTTACTATGTTCACTATGCCACTGCCCGGCTTGCGCAGGTCTTGTAGGTACAGTTCGTTGCCGGTAGTGCTGGTAGCTGCGGTTATCACCAGGAAACGCTCATCTTCGGTAAGGTAAGCGCCAATGTAACGGCGCGGCGTTTGCTCGCCACCAAATACGATCTTATCCTGGCTTTGCGGTGTTCCCAATACATGATAATATAACTTGTGGAATTGCGTCATACCCGAGAGCTGACTGCCAACTTTGGGCTTATCATAGGTGCTGTAATAAAAACCCTCGTTGCCTTTCCAGGCTATGCCGGTAAACTTCAGGTCGGTAAGCGTGTCATCCACCATCGATTTATCGGTGGTTTTTATCACGATCACCTTGCGCCAGTCGGATCCGCCTTCAGATATCTGATAGGCTGCCATGCTGCCGTCCTTTGTAAAATCGATGCCCTGCATGGACGTGGTGCCGTCAGTCGAGAACTTGTTCGGGTCAAGGAAAATCTCCGGCACACCATCGCCTACCTGCCGCCATAAAACAGCCTGACTTTGCAAGCCATCGTTCTTATAAAAATACGTGTATCTGCCCTCCTTGAACGGG
>JAQBOV010000051.1 GCA_028287895.1 Mucilaginibacter sp.
CTATTACCGAGATCAATTCCAATATGCTGTATGCCTACGAACGTTACCTGAAAACGGAAAGAACGCATGTCAGGATCAACCAACTGGGAAAAACGGTCAAAACAAAAGAGAAAGGCATGCAATCCGGCGGGATTTATAATCACATGCGCGACCTCAGAACGCTCTTCAATGCCGCCCGTTTGTATTATAATAATGAAGACCTGGGTATTTTCAAGATCAAACATTATCCTTTTAAACGGTACAAGAACGGTTCTCCTCCGCTGACCAGGAAACGAAACATTACGGTGGAACAGGTGCGCATCGTCAGAGATTGTAAGTTACCGAAAGACAGTCGTGTAGAAATGGCGAGGGACTTATTCATGCTGAGTTTTTACCTGTGTGGCATGAACGCGGTGGATATCTACCAGCTTGAAAAACCAGATCCTAAAACAGAACGCATCGAATATAACCGCTCCAAGACAGCCGCGGTTAGAAAAGACAATGCTTTCATCAGCATCAAGGTTGTTGCTGAGGCTGCCCCGCTGATAAAAAAATATGTTGGTAAACTTCAGGACAAGTATACCACCTACAACGGTCTGGACACTTCGCTAAGCAAGGGACTGAGAGAACTTCGCCAGCTATCCGGCGTACCTGACATTACATTTTACTGGGCAAGGCACACTTTCGCTACCCTGGCCAGGAATAAATGCCGGATGACTAAGGATGATGTTGCCCTGGCATTAAATCATGTGGATGAAGGCCACAGGACCACAGATATCTATATCGATAAGGACTGGGGCATTGTAGACGAAGTGCAGGCCGGTGTTATAGGCTTGCTCCAAGATCTGGATGAACCCAAGGTTGCCGCTATGAGTCCCTCGGAAACAAGAAAATCCATGTTTATCATCAGCGCTTAATTAAGATTATAACAACGCCGTCAAAAAAGTAATAATGAACTACAAGACATGACCATATGAAATAGCCTGTTAGATTCGCATATTTGTATATGTTAACGAAGGACGTGCATATCAATCAATTATTTCCAAAACACTTGTTTTGGGATGTAGATATGTCATGCCTGGATATCGACAAAGACCGGGACCTGATTATTCCGAGGGCATTAATTGCAACAACTCCGTCGACTTTCACAAATGATATCGAGAAGCTTGAAATAATTTACCCGAAAGCAGTTATCGCCCGTGAGCTGAAAACGACCAAGGAAAAAGTAAGTAATCAGATTTGCCGCTTGGTTGCAAGGCGCTATCATGTTAATCAATTCGCCCGTTTCTCCAATGAATGCCATTTCTGATAACTTAATTGAAACCATCCTCGAACTTCAACAACTCCCTTCATTAAAAGTAAGCAGTCTTGGCGGGGAACCAATTTAGCCATCCGTTATAACCATCGCGTATCATACGATATAGCTCCATTTTTCCCGGATATTATCGGTGAACAAGGTTATGAGAACACTATTGTTGTTTTTATCACCTGTGTTATTGGAATAGGTGCTATAACAGCCACCCAAATGAAACACCCTTACCCGCGTTTACCATGGGATTTAGCGTATGGATATGCTTCATCAGGTTTGTCAGAAAATGCTCAGGATGATTAAATAGCGCAGGTTATGCAAAATAAGCCGCAGGCGACAGGTATGGCAGGTGTCTGCTAACTTACCGTCCTCTTCCGCGCGGACGGTCATTATCCGGATCGTCCGATTCCCACGGGTTACGTCCATATTTTTCAATATTAGTACTGACTATTTGATCGTGTATAAAAGGGTACAGGTCGTCGCTGAACCAATTTGGACTGTCATCTAAAATCTCTATATTATTATGGGCTTTACTATATGCAGCAACCGGATTAAGTTCGTCGTAGCGACTGGCATTAAGCAGTGTCAGATGATCGATGGCTTGAAAATTATCTTTAAGCAAGGGTAATGTATTGGTATACATTTCCTCTATAATATGTGGTTCTACCAAATGCCTGCCGCTTTCATAACGGGCTTTTGCCCTGTCCTTGCAAAGGTCTAAGTGATCGGTAAAGAAAAGTACAACGTTTAGTTTGTTTTCATAGCTGAAACGTTTCAGTGATATGGTATAATCATACTGGTGAGCAAAACCAAGGTTTAACTCCAGCGCAAAGTCCCTGTTTTTGATCAGGTTATCCCGTACCGTATCCCGGACGCGGTGAATAGAATATTCGTTATAATCGACATAGCCCCTGGCTTTATATCTAAAGCGCATTTCATCTTCATTCAGAATATCCAGATCAGGCGGAATGAAGCGATGCCCGAGCGTACTTTTTCCAACTCCGGGCGGACCGGCAATAATATGGATATCTGACATCAGTGCAGGTTTTCAATCCGCCCATCGGCAAATTCTGCAATCATACGGCCGTCCTTTTCATAAACGAGCGGCTGGCCGATGGAAAAAAGGTATTTTCTGGCTTCAGCTTTATTTTCACGCTGCCAGTTTTCCAGTTCTGCAGACGTCATTTGGAAAGGTGACCTGGTCATTTCGCCCTTTCTTACCATTACTTCTAAAGGAATATCGTGTTGCATAACAAGCTACATTAATATTATCAAAATTAATAAAAATATGGGAATACCATACTAACGGGCGATCACGCAATTAAATTATTAAGCCAGGTAAAAAGGGAAGATATAATTTTAGCCCTTTTACATATAATTTATACTAATGGCTACTGTAGCAATCAAAATTTTAAAACATCGAAAAAAGATGGACGGAACTTACAATGTTAATATCCGGATCAAGCATAAGAACCGTGCTTGTTATTTACCTACTTATCACTTTGTTTGGCACATTTTGGTTCGAGCACAATGAGGTTTATTACTCAATAATAGACCGATTATTGCATATCAGCATTATCATTTTTGAACTTGCTCTTTTTGTATATGAAAAATAATTGCTCCCTAATTTAATGAGCCAGTCTTCAATTTAACAGTCAGGTCAGAAACCACAAGAAGATTTTTTATGCTTCTATAAGGAATCCTTTCATTCTTTTAAACTGTACTCTACAAAAATATAAAAAATGAATCTGTAACATTTTAAGATAATAACTTTGTATACATAAGGAGATAAAACTATGGCAAAAAACAAATTACTAAGAATGGACAATGTTGGCATCGTTGTAGAATCACTCGAT
>JAQBOV010000090.1 GCA_028287895.1 Mucilaginibacter sp.
GCTATAAAGATCAATAAGGACGAAGCGGCAGAAAAATTTTCTAAAGCAGGCGTTAATCTGAAATTGCCGGCTATTGGTGCAAGCCTGACGTTGTAGATCCATTAAAAACTGAATCCTATAAAAAAAACCCTTGCCTTATAAAATGGCAAGGGTTTTTTTTTGGTATTGAATATCGGGCAGCCGATAATTATTCACTCCATGGGGAATGCAAAATACAATCGCAAAAATTCTTGCGATGAAAGTTGGGGATCATATAAGCGCAAACGTCGGCTTTTATGTTACCAAATGTAGTTTCGGTTTTATGTTCAAAGCCGCTAAAAAAGGTTGGAATAATCTTTTTCTTGAAGTCATTACGCGGGAAGCAGCTAAGAATTTCTTCCCTGTTCTCCACGCTCAGATTTTCATATCCTTCGCCCATCACATCCAGCCCGACACCTGAATACATCAAGGCAACCTCCGGTTCTTTGTATTCGGCAATTCCAATAGTGGTGTGTAAAGCAATCGTATCCCAAACCAATTGAAGGGATTCTTTTGGAAGACCATGACTTTGCAGAAAATCACGCGCGGCATTTGCTCCGTCAACTTCAAAGCGCTTATCCGGGCTGCTGTAATGTTTAGTTAACCCCAGGTCATGAAAAACAGAACTTACATACAATAATTCCGCATCGTATTTTAAATTGCTGCGTCTCCCGTTTATAGATGAGAACAGAAAAACTCTCAGAGAATGATTATAAATAAATTCCGTACCATGTTCAAGCAGCAATTCGGTGGCCTGGTTAGCAATTGTACTGTCGGGTATGGTAATTCCGGCGATTGATCTTAATTTACTCACTTGCATAATTTTAATTATTTATTAGGGCAAAATTATGCTCTTCCGGCTTACAGCGCAATGTCAAAAAAGGTCAATCACATGCCAATTTTCGCAAAATTCAAGCGGTATTGATTAGGCGAGAGACGGGTGTTCTTTTTAAAGAAGTGGCTGAATTGTTCGGAAGTGGAAAAATTAAGATGGTAAGCTATTTCTTTAACCGGTTTGGATGAAAATTGCAAAGACCGTTTAGCTTCGGCGATAAGCTGACCGTTAATTAATTCTTTTGCACCCTTGCCACCGCACTTCTGGCATAAGTCGGTCAATTTCCTGGTGCTTATACCCAAACGTTGTGCAAAATCAGCTACTTCATGGGTAGTTTGATAGCTGCTACTCACCATATCTAAAAATCTCCTGTACAGCTTGTTCTCATAACTATCATTTCCGCTGGTTAACAGTGCATTCAAATTCGCTGTCTTTATCATAATGATCTTCAGGTAGGCAGCGAGTGCGTCAGGTTTATTTATGTAATCATCTTTGTTAAATTCGCTGTATAGGGCACTAAAATGCAATGATAGTTCAGCCAGATCAGTATTTGTAATGGAAACCTGTTGATTAGCCGTTGCGTCATTAAATAATACAGCTTTGCAATTATTAGCACTTGCCGGAGCCTTTTCCCAAAAACAATCGCCGAAACAAATCTCATAACCGCTTATAAGTGTATTCCGCTTAAAAGCGTACAATTGCCCTTTTGCCAGAATAAAAAGCTCAGAGCCGGAAATTGGGTACTCACGTTCATCTATTTGAATACGCCCGGGCCCCTCTTTAATAAGATAGATACGATGGTAATTTGCCCGGCATACAGGTTGATCTTCCCCATAAGTCAACTTCTCCAAATAGCTTACAGAAAAGGAATCTTTGACTTCCTTATCCGTCCGTATATCTAAAGAAAGGTCTTTGTTATTCATACTTAGCTAAGTCTGGCAAACACCATACTTGTTTTTTTATACAAAATAAAGGATTAGCCTGGATAAAACAAAGAAAGCCTCCCGGTTATCTGCTGGGAGGCTTTCTTTGAAAAAGATCACATTTTCGTAGTATCCTTCATTTTCTTTTTCATCTTCATTTTAGTAGTCTTTTTCTTCATTTTCATTTTGGAGGTGTCTTTTCTGGTCGTGTCCTGAACGGCCCTTACCGGGGTAAATGCAGAAGCCGTGCTAACAAAACCGATCGCTGCCAAAGCGATCATTGCCAGTGCTTTTTTCATGTTTTTAAAGATTTTTTGGTTTCGAATAATTATTAATACTTAACAATCTAATTGAAAATTGTTTTTAGAAAATCTGTATTTAAATCGTTGTGCCATTAGGTATTATCGCCCGTTTCTTTATTACCACAATTCCATCCTGAACGGTGTGAGTACCATAATCGCCATCTTCTAATTTTTTTCCGCAATTGATCTTTACATCATTGCCTATAAAAGTGTTTTTATCGATAATAGCATTCTTGATAACACACCTGTCTCCTATCCCCATGATGGGCGAGTCGCTTATGCGCGATTCTTCAATTTGCTCCAAAGTTTGATAATTATCGCTACCCATTACATAACAGCTTTCAATAATGGTATCAAAACCAATACGGGTACGGATACCTATTACCGAGCGGAATATACGGCTGGCGTTAATAATGCAGCCATCCGAAATAATGGTTCTTTCCAGGTGTGTACCCGAAATTTTAGACGGCGGCAGCATACGCGCCCTTGTATAAATGAAGTTCTTATCAAAAAGATTAAATTGAGGTATATCATCGGTAAGACCCAGGTTAGCCTCAAAAAATGAGGGAATGGTACCAATATCGGTCCAGTAACCTTCATACTGATAGCTTGAAACCACATGGCTGGGTATAGATTGCGGGATGATCTCCTTGCCAAAATCTGTACGGTCGTTTCCTTCGAGCAGCTCAAATAAAACTTTGCGGTTAAACATATAAATGCCCATTGAGGCCAGGTAAAACCTGCCTTGTTTAACCATCTCGTCACCCACGTCCGATTTCAGATAATCAAAGTCTTTCTTAGGCTTTTCAACAAATTGAGTGATCAGGCTATTTTCGTCCGTTTGTAATATGCCAAAGCCAGGCACATCGTTAGCATGCACCGGTATGGTCGCAATAGATATATCCGCATTCCTGACAATATGGTTTTTAATCATTTCTTCAAAATCCATTTGATATAACTGATCACCCGAGAGTATCAGAATATAATCAAACTCATGCACCGCCAGGTGATGAAGGCTTTGTCTCACCGCATCTGCAGTACCCTGGTACCATGATACGCTGGACGGCGTTTGCTCGGCAGCCAGGATATCCACGAAGGCATCACTAAAACTGCTGAAGTGATACGTGTTTTTAATGTGTTTATTTAATGATGCCGAATTAAACTGCGTTAATACATAGATGCGATTGATGCCCGAATGCAGGCAGTTCGAAATCGGGATATCAACCAGGCGATATTTACCGGCAATAGGTACGGCCGGTTTTGAGCGGGTTGCGGTAAGCGGCGACAAGCGGCTTCCCTGGCCGCCACCCAATACGATGCAAATTACTTTCGATGTCATATAGCAGGTTTTAAACTTTCATAAAGATCAATATATTCTTTTGCCGACCGATCCCATGAGAAATCGAGCGCCATCATTCGTTTACGCAAGAGTTGTAAAAGCGGTGGGTTAGCATACAGGGTTGCCGCCCGTCCTACAGCATGGATGATATCGCTGACACTGGTATGTATAAAGCGTATGCCATATCCTTCTCCATCTCCAAAATCAATTACGGTATCTTTCAGTCCTCCCGTGGTCCTTACCATCGGCACAGTGCCATAGCGAAGCGCATAAAGCTGGTTCAGTCCGCAAGGTTCCACGTGGGAGGGCATCAGCAGAAAATCTGAACCCGCATATACCAGGTGAGCAAGGCTTTCATCATAACCTACAAATACATTACACTCGGTAGGGTATAATTCTTTTAGAGCCAGCAACTCTTCCTGTATCTTTACTTCGCCTGCACCTAATATAAAGAAATTAATTTCGCCGGGATGTGCCATAATGCTATTTTTTATGGCTTCAGCCAACAGATCAGCGCCTTTTTCCAACACTAAGCGACCGATGAAAGATATCAAAGGTTTATCTGGTGCCAGTTCAAACCGGGCACACAAGGCTTCTTTATTTTTCTGCTTCCCGGAAGCTAACTGTCGTACAGAATAATTTTCCGGGATCATAGGATCTGTTTTAGGATTCCATATTTCCGTGTCGATACCATTAATTATACCCGATCCTTTAGCCCGTTCGGTGTAAAACAAATACTCCAGGCCATTCGAATTATAGGTAAGCTCTTCCAGATAGGTTGGTGATACCGTAGTATACCGCCAGCAGCATTTTACAGCGGCAGCCAATGGATTGATCCCACCGTTCCAATCGAGCAGACCGGTTTTTGTCAGGTCGATTTCAGGCAATAAAGAAAGCTTATTCCAGCCAAAAGCGCCATGATACTGGCCGTTGTGTATCGTAAATACAGTTGGCGTTTTAGCTAATCGTTCGTATAATCTGGAATGGTACAATAAAAATGGCACCAGGCCCGAATGATGATCGTGGCAATGGATCAGGTCGGGCGTTTGCTGCGACCAGGATATCCAATCTAAAAAAGCGATCTGGAATGCGATAAATTGTTCTGTTTCATCCGGGTAGCTGTAAACGTTTTCCCTGTCGAGCAGCCCTGGAATTTTTACCAGGTACAATTCAAACCCCAGTTTATCTGTTTTTTCCTTTAATATTTCGAAGTAAAAACGTTGCGATCCTAACAGTTCATTTGCCTGGAATACAGTCTCAAATTCATTTTCATGGACAAACTTACGGTCATAGTAAGGCATCACTACTGCGGCTTGCAAACCGAGCAGGTTCTGGTACTTGGGAAGGGCGCCAACCACATCAGCCAGTCCGCCAACTTTAGCTACGGGATAACATTCGGCGCTCAGGTGAAAAACTCTCATTTACAGGTTGATAAACGGCTCAATTTAAGCAAAGAATTGCTTAGTTAATCAACCCTGATCGCTATAATCTACTAAAAAAATAATTTTTATTATTTGTTCAGCCTACAAGGCAATTCATTTTTAAATTACGGGCTTTACATTGATTTTTTTACAAAATCGTCATTTTACAGATCATACAGACCACCCATATTAATAAAATAGCAATTATTTGAAGGGTTTAGGCAATAAATTCGGGCATCGTTAATGCGCTTCCAGCCAGTTCAATCCTGTACCAATCTCAACGATAATTGGCACATCCGTTTTTATGGCGTTCTTCATGTTGTGCATAATGATGGGCTTCACTGTTTCGATCTCGTGATTTGGCACATCAAAAACCAACTCATCATGCACCTGCATGGTCATTCTGGCATCCAGATTTCGGACTTTAAACTCGCGGTGAATATTGATCATGGCGATCTTGATCATATCGGCCGCTGAGCCCTGTATAGGTGCGTTGATCGCATTTCGCTCGGCAAATCCCCTTACGGTCATATTGGCTGAATTAATATCACGCAGGTAACGTCTGCGGCCCATCAGCGTGCATACATAGCCGTTCTCACGCGCGAAATTCATGGTATCATTCATGTATTTTTTGATACCCGGGTATTGGGCAAAGTAGTTTTCAATGATCTCGGCAGCCTCTTTGCGCGGAATGCCCAGGTTTTGAGATAGGCCGAAAGCTGATTGCCCGTAAATTATCCCGAAGTTGACCGCTTTTGCATTCCGACGCTCGTTACTATCCACTTCAAGCAATGTTTTGCCATAGACCTTGGCGGCTGTTGCCGTATGAATATCCAGGTTTTGCGCAAAGGCATCCATCATATTCTCATCCCTGCTCATCTCTGCTATAATACGCAGTTCGATCTGCGAATAATCGGCAGATACAATGCGGTGGTCTGCATCGCGCGGTATAAAAGCCTTACGTACCTCACGCCCACGCTCGGTCCGGATAGGAATGTTCTGCAGGTTGGGATTGGTGGAACTTAAACGCCCTGTAGCGGCTATGGCCTGGTTATAGGAAGTATGCACACGCCCGGTTTTTTTGTTCACCATTTGCGGCAATGCATCCACATAGGTTGATTTGAGCTTTTGCAATTGGCGGTAATCCAATATATCCCTTACAATATCACTTTTGGCGGCCAGCGAAAGCAATACATCCTCGCCGGTCTGGTACTGGCCGGTTTTGGTTTTTTTTGCCTTGGGATCAAGCATTAGTTTTTCGAAAAGCACCTCACCCAATTGTTTTGGCGATGCAATATTGAAACGCACTCCGGCCTTTTCATACACTGTTTTCTCCAGTTTGCCAATATCCGTTTCCAGCTCCCTTGAGAATTCATTCAGCGTATGATGGTCAATCTTTACCCCTTCATATTCCATGTCTGCTAAAACATAGATTAAGGGGTATTCAATTTCATGCACCAGTTTTTCGCCTTCCACTTCCTTCAGCTTAGGCTCAAATACTGATCTCAATTGCAGGGTGATATCAGCATCTTCAGCAGCGTATTCTTTGATCTTTTCGATCTCTACATCCCGCATGTTGCCCTGGTTCTTGCCTTTTCCACCTATCAGTGTGGTAATGGATACCGGTTTATAATCCAAATAATTTTCAGATAGGATATCCATATTATGCCGCGTATCCGGGTCGATAATGTAGTGCGCCAGCATGGTATCAAACAAATCGCCTTTCACTTCAACCCCATACCACTTCAGCATCAATACATCATACTTTATGTTCTGTCCTGTTTTGCCGATGGCTTCATCTTCAAAAACCGGTTTAAATTCATTTACAATTGCCCCTGCTTCCTTTTGATCGGCGGGAACGGGCACATACCAGCCCTGGCCATGCTTCACTGCAAACGATAAGCCCACCAACTCACAGTCATTGGCATCTGTACCGGTGGTTTCCGTATCAAAGCAAATACTTTTTTGCTCCTTCAGTATGCCGATCAGTTCCTTACGCTTTTCTGCTGTATCGGCAAGATGATACTCATGGGCAACAGTATCAATGCTTTTTGCGGCTACCGTGCTTTCAACTTCTCTTATATCGGTCAGATCAACCGTCATGGTAGTCCGGGCGGTTGCCACCGGCTCGCCAAACAGGTCAGTTTGAATACTAACTGCTTTTGTTTCGGTAATACTGAAATCATCACCGAAAACACGCCGGCCCAGTGTTCTGAATTCCAGTTCGGCAAATAGCGGTTCCAGCAGATCACGACTCGGGGCGCACATTTCCAGCCCGGCTTCATCCAGCTCAACCGGCACATTTAAATTAATGGTGGCCAGCTTTTTTGATAATAGTCCCTGATCGGCAAATTGCTCTACGTTTTCACGCTGTTTGCCTTTTAATTCATGACTGTGATTTATTATTTCTTCGACCGATCCATATTGTTTGATCAATGCTTTAGCGGTTTTTTCGCCTATACCTGGTATACCCGGAATATTATCTACCGCATCGCCCCAAAGACCCAGAATATCAATCACCTGCACTACCCGTTCTACTTCCCATTTCTCAAGCACCTCCTTTACACCCAAAATTTCCATCTCATTCCCCATCCGTGCGGGTTTGTATATCCTGATATTTTCAGATACCAGCTGCGCAAAATCTTTATCGGGTGTCATGCAATAAACCTGGTAACCTTTTGCTTCTGCCTTTTTTGCCAAAGTACCGATAATGTCATCGGCCTCATAACCATCTGATGTAATGAGCGGTATATTAAATCCCAAAACTACTTTAAAAATATAAGGAAGGGCTTTAGAAAGATCTTCCGGCATAGCCTCCCGGTGGGCTTTGTAGGCTTCAAAGTCAGTATGGCGTTCGGTAGGCGCTTCGGTATCAAAAACCACCGCCATGTGGGTGGGCTTTTCCTTTTTAAGTACATCAAGCAGGGTATTGGTAAAACCCATCACCGCCGAAGTATTGAGACCGCCTGAAGTAAAACGCGGACTTTTACTCAATGCAAAATGTGCCCGGTAAATAAGGGCCATACCATCCAAAAGAAATAGTTTTTTCATTACTTATAGTTATACCGATTTTTTCAAAATTACAATTTATGTCCACTGATCAGCAATTCAAAGTCAAATCGGTGAAACAAAATCAAATCGATGAAATCACTTGAATGAACAAGCGTCAATATGGTCGTTTACCATGCCTGTAGCCTGCATATGAGCGTAGCAAATGGTAGTGCCGAAAAACTTAAAGCCACGTTTTTTCATGTCCTTGCTTATCGCATCAGAGATGGGCGTGCTTGCCGGTATGCTATCCGAATGATTGACGATAGATTTCCCGTCAGGCATAAAGCTGTAAAGATATTTATCAAACGAGCCGGCCTCTTTTTGTATTTCAATGAATAACTTGGCATTGCTGATAGCCGCCAGTATTTTTAAACGGTTGCGAATGATGCGGGTATCCTGCATCAGGCGCTCCACATCCTTATTGGCAAAAGCAGCCACTTTGCGCACATCAAAATCAGCAAAAGCTTCACGGTAACCTTCGCGTCTGCGTAAGATGGTGATCCAGCTTAATCCTGCCTGTGCTGATTCGAGAATTAAGAACTCAAAAAGTTTCTTATCGTCGTGGGTTACTTTACCCCATTCGTTGTCGTGGTAATCCATGTATAGTTCATCGGTTCCGGCCCACGAACAGCGCTTTAAGTTTGGAGTTGGCATCCTGTTTTTATTTGTTTCGCAAAATTAAAATTATTAACTGCAAACCGCTACTGCCCGCTGCCAACTGAATTCAACTCGTCCCAGTATTCGACCGCCCTCCTGTAATGAGGAATTACAATTGACCCGCCGACCAAATTAGCAACCATAAATACCTCGTTCATTTCATTGTGGTTGACGCCTGCTTGATGGCATTTGCCCAAATGGTATTTGATACAATCGTCGCAGCGTAAGACCATTGATGCTACCAGGCCGAGCATTTCTTTAGTCTTTACATCCAGCGCGCCATCGGCATAAGCAGTGGTATCCAGTGCAAAAAAACGTTTGATATTAGTATTTGCGGATTCCATTATCCTGTCGTTCATTTTGGTGCGATAGGCATTGAAATCCTCTTCTAATTTTCCCATAAATTTAATTACTGAATAAGTGAATTAATGAATTATCGATTGTGGAATTTTGGAAATTTAAAGGTATAAATCATTTATATTTAACCGGTCATTTCTTAGCAATAAACCCTCAAAAAATTTAGGCAACATGGAAGGTTTATCGCCCAATATCTTTGTCAGCAATATGCAGCAAACCATCGCGTTTTACCAGGTGCTGGGTTTTGAAGTGAGTGTGTCGGTACCTGATCGCCGAGAAGACCCGGTATGGGCGATGGTGGCGAATGCATACAGGACAATAACAACTATGTATTAACTTTTGCGGAAACACGAATGATCACTTTTAAACGCGCCGACCATATAAATATTAGCGTACCACCTGAAAGGCTTCAGGAGGCGAAACTATTCTATACCGAGGTTTTAGGTTTAGAGCAGATCGAACGCCCGGATCAAATCTTTGGTTCAAAGGGTTACTGGTTCAACATCGGTGATATACAATTGCATATTAGCTGCGAGCGCCCTTTACCCCGTTCAACCAGGCATACTGCCTTTGAGGTAACGGATATTGCCGCGGCCAGAAAACAACTGGAGAAATATGGGCTTGAAATAACAGAGGAGCCTGTATTACCGGGCCGTGTTCGATTCGCTTTTATCGACCCGTTTGGGAACAGGATGGAGTTACTGCAAAACACGATTTAATGATTTTCGAGATTTACTACGATTTCAAAAAAATGCATAGATGCAAATCCCGGTAATCAATGTAATCTGTTTACTCTTTTTCCAATTCTACCGCCGGATCCCAAAACACTTCTTTAAAATTCACCACTTTATCATCTGCAACTTTCACGCCCTCGGCTTGCAACAGCTGCTCCATTAAATTGCCGCCGAAATGAAATTTACCTGTTAATAATCCCTGGCTATTAACTACCCGGTGGGCCGGTACCGGCGGGTTGGCAACACCGCAGGCCTGCATAGCATAGCCGACCATGCGCGACGATCCTTTGGTACCTAAATAGTTTGCAATGGCACCGTAAGAGGTTACCCTGCCCGGGGGGATCAGCCTGGCAACCTGGTATACCATATCGTAGAAATTCAGATCGGGCATGGCTTACTCAAATGAAAACTTAAGATAGTTGATATTCTTATTACTCTGCAAATATTTCTTTTCGTAGTACGTTTTTATCGATAATACCTCATCTGCAAATTCAGAACAATACAGGTCTTCGGTTTTTATATACAGTTTCAGGCCATGCTCATCAATTTTTTCAGCCGTATAGACATGCAGACCGTCGTTATCGGTTTTCAAATTAACATGGCCTCCCGGCTTCAATATCTGCTTATATTTTTCGAGAAAGCGTGACGAGGTAAGGCGTTTCTTTTCGCGGCTTAGCTGTGGCTGCGGATCGGGGAAAGTGATCCATATTTCATCCACTTCAGCATCGCCAAAATAATCCAGTATGGTCTCTATCTGTATGCGTAAAAAGCCCACATTGTTTACCCCGTTTTCCAGGGCAGTTTTTGCTCCGCGCCATATCCGGTTGCCTTTATAATCAATACCAATAAAGTTTTTCTGAGGGAACAGCCGGCCCAGGCTCACCGTGTATTCGCCTTTTCCGCAGGCCAGTTCCAATACTACCGGGTTATTATTTTTAAAAAAATCTGTTCCCCATTTGCCTTTGTATGGTTTACCGGCATCTAACTGCACCACATTGCTGAAGGTATCCACCTCGGCAAAACGTTTTAATTTATCTTTTCCCACTTAAAAAAATTAACAGGCAAAAATAAGTTTTATATCAAGTGTATAAGATAGCCGGCGGATATATTTTCTATAAGTGAATTCTGTTTATATTAAAAAAAAATAAAAAATTCTCTAAGTTTTCCCAAAGTCGCCCGACTAATTGAATAAATCACCATTTGAAAGATCAATTTCTTAAGCTCATTTCAGACAACCAGGGACTGATTTTTAAAGTTTGCAATATGTATTGTAATAATAAGGAGGATAAGGAAGATCTTTTCCAGGATATCGCACTGCAGCTATGGCGTGCCTATCCTGCGCGCAAAGGGGATTCAAAAATATCAACGTGGGTGTATCGCATTGCGATCAATAATGCCATTACAAGGTTGCGGAAAATAACGCGAACGGAACCTTTTGCAGAACTGGGCGATGAAGCCTCGCAGGTTGCTGTTACAGAAAATAACGAACAAGAAAGAGTTCGGCAAATGTATCAGGCGATAAGGAACTATCCGAGGCTGAACGCGCCATAACTATGCTTAATTTGGGTCTTGCCTCAATAAGTTTCGCTTAGAGGCGGGATACCATAATCAGTCTTTTTATCTTTTTTTGCGAACATCGATTTCAGCTTACCCCATAAACCGCTTACCGAATCTTCGCTGATAAAGTGTGATGCTTTCTGCGAAAGAAATCCAACCAGCGCCTTTACTGCAAAATTGGAATGGCGGAATAAAGTTTTGTTTAAGGTTAATGGCAGCAGTATCCTGGATAACAGTCCAAAGAAATCCTGGTTAAAGATGCTGCTTTTTAATTCACCGTCGTGCGATTTTGGGTATAAAGAAATGATGGTATGAAACAACGCCGACGGCGTATTAAAACGTGCCTTTAGTTCAGTTCGCTGCAGTCCTTTAACGATATGTAAACGAGCTATTTCTGCTTTCAGGTCACTAATATTTTTTATAGAGGTATCCATCATTCAATTATTTAAATATCTTTTTGATGAACATGTTAATCAGCGGCTGTTGCAGTTTGTCTCTGGCAAATATAATGATGATCGCAATTACCAGGTAGAACAAAGCCGTACAACCAAAACCCTGCCAGTAGGAGCCAAATAATTTTGAAAGGTAAAAAGCAAATGAAAAACTCAGGAAAAGGAAAGTAATTATGAAGCTAAGTATTATAATAAGATCAGTTATAATACCAGCTAAAAATGCCGTACTCTTATCAATGGCTTCATATTTTGCCAGTTTAATGCGGGTTTCGGCATATTCTTTTAACTGGTCAATAATAGGAGGTCGGGATGTTTCCTTTTCAGCGTCCATAGTATTTAATTATGGTCCCTGATAAAAACCCGGGACCGGTTTAAATTATGCGTGTTCCAGGTCATCCTGGTAGTCCTGCTCATTAGTTTTTATCTTACTTTTAATATTGTCTACAACTTTATCTTTAAGACCTACCAGGTTGTCAATTTCTGTAGCGGCGGTGTCCCTTATTGAATCACCCAGTTTTTTTAATGATTCCGTGAGCTTATCACGCGTCTCCGTACCTTTTTCAGGTGCAAATAATATTCCTAACGCTGCTCCTGCCGCTAGCCCTGCAAGCAATGCAACTACTACTTTTGAGTTATCATTCATATCATTATAATTTTAAAGTTGAACATTTGTTTTATAAACGGGTAAATATCTTGCTAATTATTTATAAGCAGACGTTTTGTCGCTTATTTGTTCAAAAATATTTACTCTGTTGATATCAGCATTTACTTTTGCCCTGGCAAAAATATTCATCTTTAAGATTAGCCCTCCGGCCCTGTCCTTATCCGCTCCAACCGTTCGGCAGCCATCCGGTTAGTTTCATATATCTCCAGCAATAATAGGAAATAAGATAGTAACAATGGACCGAAAACCAGCCCCAATATCCCAAAAAGCGGCAGGCCGATGAATACGCCGATAACCGAAATAATAGGATGCGTATTACCAATGCGCTTATTGATCATCATTCGCAATAGATTGTCAATATTGCCGATAAAGAGCAAGCCAAAAGCTAGTAATAAAACTCCTTTTACCGCATGATCGGTGGCAAATAATATGATACTTGCCGGTATGCACAACGTTGGGGCGCCGACAATTGGTAAAAAGGAAATAAAACAACCGATCACGCCCCAAAATACAGCATCGGGTATACCAGCTGCATAAAACCCCAATGCCAATAAAGTGCCCTGGGTAATGGCTATGATACCTTGTCCCAAAACATTGGAATAGGTTGAATTGCGCAAAGCCGTAGCAAATTTTAACGCATGCTGCTCGCGAAAGGGCGCGTATTTCAGCAATCCGGCTTCAAAATCCTTCATTTGCACCAGCATAAAATACAACAGGAAATAAAGTCCGAGCAGCGTTAAAACAATATTTACCGCACTGCTTATGATGGAAGGGAAGAGTTCGGTAACGTATCCACCCAGTTTTTGTAAGCTATTTTCGGCTAATTTGGGTTGATTTAAATGCGCTGCTGCAAAAGCATCTACTTTTAATGTCCACTCCTGTATTGGAAAGGAATCACGATTGAGGCTACCAATCTTATTGATTACCAGGATACTTAACGAAAGAAATGGAATAACGATAACGATAAGTGATCCCAGGATGATAAGCACAGCTGCCAGTGCTTTATTCCAGCGCTTTTTTTCAACAAGATAAAGAAATAGCGGCCTGAAAATGGTGAAAAGTACGATCGCGCCCAGTATTGAACTAAACAAGCCGCTTAATGCATAAACTAAAAAACAGCCCAGTAAGATAATACTGACCAATATAATGTTGTTGCGCTGTTTATAGTTAAAAATTGACATCGGGGATAACTGTAATAAGTATTAATATAAACAAAAAAGCGCCAAAAAGTTTTAGCGCGCACCTATTAATGTTGTTTATTATCAGGCCTTAATCCAGGTCATTAAGCAAAATATTGATCCTCTCGCAACTGTCAGCGATCGTACTGATCAAAAATTCACTATCTGAGCCGGCATCATCAGGTATTTCATACTTTAACTGTTCAACAGCTAAATTGATGTTTGAAAGCTGGTTCCTGATGTCATGCCTCAGCCTGCGTGTTTTATTCTCCTCGGGCTCTCCGGCTTTTTGTGACTCTTGCATATTTATTTGCCCAGGTTAATCGCCTTCATTTTATTATAAAGCGTTTTCCGGTCGATATTTAATATTTCGGCGGCTTTTGTTTTATTAAAGTTTACTTCCCTTAGTACTTTTAAAATGGTATCATATTCCGCTTCCTGGGCTGCATTCTTTAGGTCGTTCCGGATCTCTTTTATTGCAACAGGTTCAGAAACATAGGTAAGCGCTTCAAATGCAGGTGTTTTGTAATTAGATATCTCCAAGGGCAAGGCTTTCATCGGGATCACATCTCCTTCGGTGATCAGGGTGGCCCGGCGTACCACGTTTTTCAACTCACGGATATTACCCTGCCAGCGGTAGTTCATAAAACATTCCATCACCTCGGGTGAAAATGCCGTTACATTGCGGCCCAGCTCCTGGTTGGCCATGCTTAAAAAATGCTCTGCCAGCAGCATGATATCACTTCCCAGTTCGCGCAAAGGCGGCATATAAATGGTAAATTCATTAAAACGGTGATAAAGATCTTCTCTGAACCTGCCTTTTATGATACCTTCCTGCAAACTTTCATTTGTAGCTATAATGATGCGCACGTCCAGGTCGATCTCTTTGGTACTGCCTATTCTTTTTACCTTTCTTTCCTGCACGGTCCTTAATAAGGCAGCCTGTATCTCGTAGGAGAGATTTCCAACCTCATCCAAAAACAGGGTGCCGCCGTTGGCCATTTCAAAGTGCCCAATTTTGGTATATAATGCGCCGGTAAATGAGCCTTTCTCGTGCCCGAAAAATTCACTTGCCGCAAGCTCCTTGGTAAGTGAGCCGCAGTCCATGGCAATGAAAGGCATGTTATGACGCGGACTGTTGATGTGGATATTTTTGGCAGCCGACTCTTTACCGGTACCGCTTTCTCCCAAAATGATCACGCTGTAATTTGTTGGCGCAACCAGTTCTATCTGGCGAAGCAATTCCTTGGAGGCCTTGCTTGTACCCACCACAAATTCGTGATTGGGAATTTGCCTTTTGGTTTCCTTACCATTGCTTGACCGGGTAGCGATAGATGATGTTTCCTGGTCATTAATAAGTGCGTGGTGCGTTTCAAAGGCCTTATTAATAGTATTCAAAATTTCATCAGGATAAAGCGGCTTAGTAATATAGTCATAAGCCCCCATTTTTATGAGTTCTACGGCCATCTTAATGTCTGAATAGCCGGTAATAATAATTACCCCTGTTTTTGGATACTGGATCTTAATGTTCTTAAGCATCTCGCGTCCATC
>JAQBOV010000002.1 GCA_028287895.1 Mucilaginibacter sp.
ATTTAATTATATCGTGATAGTTGACAACAGTAATAATGAGAAGTCATTTGTCTGGCTCAGACAATTTCCAGGATCCGAGAGGTTCATGTCTGGCATAGCTCAGTCAGTGGGTAAAAAGGTAAAAATAACATGGCAAAATATGGAAGTTTATTTGCCGCAGTCGAAAGGATATTACAATGTTAAGGAAATTAAAAATTTGGATTTCTTTTAAAGGCCATGAAGGAACCTTTAAATGCTTCTACTGGTTGTATTTTTTGCAACTATAGGATTTAAAACATATCCTTACTCCAACAAAACATATCCTTACCCCAACTGTACTATAAAAAAACATACGATTATGCAATTCACCGATCTTGAAAACGATAATGATGAAGCATTAACAGCTAATACTTCATGGGGGCCTGAAGATGGAGAAGAACCGGTTGAAGACGACTGGGAGGATGAAGATGATGAGGATTTTGACGACCAGGCGCAAGATCTGGACGACCTGCACGAGATACAGGTAGATGACGATCTTGGCGAACCTGCCCCGGACGATGATGATCATTTTCCGGAGGAGGATGAGTAAGTATCTCCCGAATATTATCAACATTCCCATCATTGAGGCTTTAACTTAAGGCATATTCTTGCTACCTTAGTGGCTGTGGAGAATTTTATTGTTTCGGCACGTAAGTACCGTCCGGTTACTTTTGAAAGTGTTGTAGGTCAGCAACATATAACTAATACGCTTAAAAACGCGATTAAAAATAATCAGCTGGCGCAGGCATTTTTATTCTGCGGGCCGCGCGGGGTGGGCAAAACTACCTGCGCGCGTATCCTGGCAAAGACCATCAATTGCGAGAATTTGCAGCCTAACGGCGAGGCCTGCGGTGTTTGCGGTCCTTGTATTTCTTTCCAAAACGGCAACTCATTTAATATCCACGAACTGGATGCCGCATCCAATAACTCTGTTGACGATATTCGCAGTCTGATTGAACAGGTGCGCATACCACCACAGGCAGGCCGGTATAAGATCTATATCATTGATGAAGTGCACATGCTTTCGCAAGCGGCCTTTAATGCTTTTCTGAAAACGCTGGAAGAACCACCGCACTATGCTATATTTATATTAGCTACTACCGAGAAGCATAAGATACTGCCAACCATATTATCACGCTGCCAGATATTTGATTTCAACCGCATCAAAGTGGATGACATGGCATCACATCTGGCATCCATAGCCAAAAAAGAACAAATCAATTATGAGCCTGACGGGCTGCACATCATCGCCCAAAAAGCGGATGGCGGTTTACGGGATGCCTTGTCTATGTTTGACCAGATTGTCAGTTTTTCTGACGGCAAAGTCACCTACCGCACCGTAATTGATAACCTGAATATACTGGACTACGATTATTACTTTAGTATAATCGATAGTTTGCTAAAAGAGGACACAGCCGGTACATTACTGCTTTTTGACGAAATATTAGCTAAAGGTTTTGACGGTTCACATTTTATATCGGGCTTGTCCGAGCATTTCCGTAATCTTTTGGTAAGTAAGGACACCAATACCTTAAAACTGCTCGAAGTAAGCGAAGGCATCAAGGCAAAATATCTGCAGCAGTCGCAAGCATCATCTGTTTCTTTCCTGCTTTCGGCGATGAATATTGCCAATCAATGTGATCTTAGTTATAAGCTGAGTAAAAATCAAAGGTTGCAGGTGGAGCTGGCATTGCTCAAAATGTGCCATTTGCCCTCGGCATTTAATATGCTGACGGCACCCGCTACTGAAATGTCTGCTTCGGCCGGGCAAATAAAAAAAAAACCTGATACCCCAGAGCTGAGCCAGTCTATAACCGGTAAAACAAGTAACCCGGCGCCTGTTTCGAGCGATCAGCCCGCGATTGATCACACTGCAATAAAGACACCGGTAACAGAAAAAGAACCTGGAAAAACCGGGAGTGAAACCGTAGTTTCTGATAAGCCAAAACCGTTTATCCCTAACCTGCATACCGCCTCTACATCGGTTAAAATACCATCTTTAAAGGAGCTCAGCAATGCATCTGCCGCAGAAATAGCCGAAGAAGAAGACCCCTTTATTAAAGGGGACGCCATGGAAGATTTCACGATGGATAGCTTTTTAAAATATTGGAGTGATTATGCTGCCAGGATCAAGGCTGAGCGTAACATGAGCTTGTTCACCATTTTTACGGCTAATGCCCCGACGATGCTTGAGCCTTACCGGTTTGAGGTGGCGGTAGCCAATAAAACGCAGGAAAATATGTTCAGAGACGAAAAGCCCAGTTTGATGAATTACCTGCGGGTGGGCCTCAAAAATTTCAGCATCGAAGTCAATACGCGTGTTGACGAAATAAAAGCAGCTAAACGGCCATATACCACTACTGAGAAATACCAGTACATGGCAAGCAAAAACCCCCAGCTTGCAGAGTTAAAAAGACGCTTTAATTTAGATTTAGATTAGCAAGCTATAATTTAGAAATTGGTTATGCGACAGTAAGATGTTTTATGGATGCTTTGGCCTGTCGTTTTTAGGATAGCCTTCTTCATCCAGATCGCTTCGGTTATCCTCAGATGTCCTGGAAAGGATGTCATCTATTGGGTCAACCTCAACGATCTTTCCATGGTCAACATGCATTCCCAATTTGTCAACATCTGTTTCAAGCGACTCGTTCGGAATATACTCATCCACGGCGTCATATGGGTTGGCCTCATCGTAAGTTGAGTCCATATCGGCGCCGTTTTTTACGGCGGTATTATAGGGGTCGGGATGATCGTACTCCGGATCCTCGCTTTCTACATCATATTCAAAACTGTCATCCTCTGCATTATAGCTTAGATCTTCAGCATCGGACTCTTCTCCTAAGCTTTCTTTCAGTGATTTGTCCCTGTCCTGATTTTCATCATCAAACTGGGGATAAAATGTTTTCCTGGCCATAAATTAGTACTTTTTTTAATAAACACTAATTGGCAGCAAAGGATTTAAAAAAATGATAATAATTTTAGTGGAAATAGTCGATCTGTTTGCGATAGGAAGTTACACCACCAATTGAAAACTTGGCGCCAATAGTAAACTGGCTATAGGCATCCTTGGAACGGCCGGCTCTGTAACCATCAAGTTCATCGCCAAATACATTATTGTATTGGTACCCTATGTCGATCTTAACGTTAGGCTGGAGGTAATGATTAAATATTTTAAATTCATAACCTATGCGCGCAGGTAAAAAAACCTGGTTGCTTTTGTCCTCACCCGGCGTATAATAACCCGGGATTGTTGTAGAGTACCTGGTTATACTGGATACATTCCCATAAATTATACCTATTCCCGTCCCAACGTATAGATTCTTCAATGCATTGGCAACGGCACTGTCTGAGTAATCAATTATTTCGCCCGCCTGTAACTGTATCCTAAAGGCATAATACTGATAATCTGTGGCAAATTGCCTTCCTAACGGATCGCCGGTCCCGCCCCCGGTAAGTTTGCCGAACTGGCCTTCAAGGATCAAGTTAACGAATGGGCCCTGGTTATAATTAAAATTAAAACTAACCGCGTTGGAGCTTTTAGAGGTATTAACATCACCATAAAACTGGTTAAAGCCTACCGAAAAGCCTACATCATATCGTGCATAATCATTACCCATTTGCGCCCTTGATAAAAGTGCTGAACAGGAAATAATGAGTGTTAAAAGCGTAGCTTTTGCAATAAGTTTTACCATGGTTGTGGGTGAAAGCGCTTTCGTTAGATGAACTAGAGATTTTGTGAATGTATTATAATTTCATCAGTGTACGCAATTTTATAAAAATAACTTAAATGTTCAACACTGAAAATTAAATATTTGTTTACTCTGGCATTATATTTTCAAGAAAGTATTTAATAAAATAGGTAAGTCAATTTTATATATTTGGGGCCATTTAAAAAAAAACAACACTACCAGTTATGTCAAAAATTAAAGTAGAAAATCCCGTAGTTGAACTGGACGGCGATGAAATGACCCGCATTATATGGAAGTTTATTAAAGATAAGCTGATCATTCCTTACCTGGATCTGGATATAAAGTATTATGATCTGGGTATTGAATACCGTGATGAAACAAATGACCAGGTAACCATTGATGCCGCTAATGCCATTAAAAAATATGGCGTTGGTATTAAATGTGCCACCATTACGCCTGATGAAGCGCGTGTGGAAGAGTTTGGCTTAAAACAAATGTGGAAATCACCTAACGGGACGATCCGTAATATACTCGACGGTACTGTTTTTCGTGAACCGATTGTAATGTCAAACGTTCCACGCTTGGTGCCAAACTGGACTGCCCCGATATGCATAGGCCGTCACGCCTTTGGCGACCAGTACCGTGCAACCGACTTTTTAACCAAAGGTAAAGGCAAATTAACCATTACCTTTACTCCCGAAGACGGTGGTAAAGAACAGTCATTTGAAGTATTTGACTTTAAAGGCGATGGTGTAGCATTGGCTATGTACAATACCGATGAATCAATAAAAGGATTTGCCCGTGCCTGCTTTAACCAGGCTTTGTTAAAAAAATGGCCTTTATACCTTTCCACCAAAAATACCATCCTGAAAAAATATGACGGCCGTTTCAAGGATATCTTCCAGGAGATCTATGAAAATGAATTTAAGCTTGAATTTGAAGCTAACCAGCTGACGTACGAACACCGCCTGATCGATGATATGGTAGCATCTGCTTTAAAATGGCATGGTAATTTTGTTTGGGCCTGTAAAAATTATGACGGCGACGTGCAATCAGATACCGTTGCACAGGGCTTTGGCTCATTAGGACTGATGACTTCTACATTGGTTACTCCGGATGGTAAAACTATGGAAGCCGAAGCGGCACATGGTACTGTTACCCGTCACTACCGTGATCACCAGGCCGGTAAGCCAACTTCGACCAATCCTATCGCATCTATTTTTGCCTGGACACGTGGTTTGGAATTCCGCGGTTTGCTGGATAACAACCATGAACTGATCAAATTTTGCAAAACCCTGGAGGAAGTCTGTATCGAAACCGTTGAAAGCGGTAAAATGACCAAGGACCTGGCCATCACCATTAAACCAAAAGTAGAACATGGCAGGGATTATTTATACACCGAAGAATTCTTAGCCGCTATTGATGAGAATTTGAAAAAGAGATTAAACAAATAGCAGACGCATTGATTTTCGCCTCAGGCATAAAGTAAAGGAACCGCTATTTTCGGATTGATTACTCAGACAAAAGAACTTTTGAGTAATTATCAAGTTATTAATAAATATAAAAAACAGCATGTCTAAAGTATTATATCCCTTAAAATTCAAAACTATTTATAAAGAAAAAATATGGGGCGGCCATAAGATCAAAACTTATTTGCATAAAGATTTTGGCAACCTGCCTAATTGTGGCGAAACCTGGGAAATATCCGGCGTTAAATCGGATGTTTCCGTGGTTGCTAATGGTGAATTGGAAGGGGAGTCATTGGCCGAATTGCTGGAGCAATACCAGGATCAGCTGGTGGGCAAAAAGGTTTACGAACATTTCGGTAATATTTTTCCGCTGTTGGTAAAGTTTATTGATGCTAACGATGACCTGTCGATACAGGTACACCCCAATGATGAACTGGCTAAAAAACGTCACAATTCATTTGGGAAAACCGAGATGTGGTATGTGATAGAGGCTGATCCGGGCTCGACGCTGATAACCGGTTTTAATCAGCCCGTTAATGAACAGATCTACCTGGATAAATTTAACAGCGGGCACTTAATGGATATCTTAAACCGCGAGGATGTTAGGGCGGGGGAGGTTTTCTTTTTACCTGCCGGCAGGGTGCATACTATCGGGAAAGGCTTGTTAATAGCAGAAATACAGCAAACATCGGATATTACCTATCGTATCTATGATTTCGACCGTGTAGATGACCAAGGCCACAAACGCGAATTGCATACTCAAGAGGCGCTCGCGGCAATTGATTACAATTTTTATCCTGAGTACAAAACCAAATATCAGCCGGAAAAGAATGAAACGGTCAGGCTGGTAAAATGTCCGTATTTCACCACCAATATATTGGATTTTACAGAAAACACTTCAAAAGATTACTCAGGCCTTGATTCATTCGTTATTCATGTATGCGTAGCGGGTGATTATGTAATTGAAACTGATGGCAAGCAATACAGCGTAAAAATGGGTGAATGCATCCTTTTACCTAAAACCATAGCTGCCATCGAATTGAAAACCATTAATGGCTTTAAGATTTTGGAAAGCTATATTGAGTAGGATGCTGAGTGGTCAATAGTGAATGGTGAGGAGTCAGCAAATCACCATTCACTACTAAACTAACTTAATAGTAAATTTGGTGCCTTCGTTCACCTTGCTTTCTATGCTTATGGTGCCGCCCAAAGCTTCTACCTGATTACGGGTTATGAACAGCCCGATGCCTTTGGCTTCCGGATTTTGATGGAATGTTTTATACATGCCGAACACACTATCGCCATATCGTTCCATATCGATGCCCAGGCCATTGTCCTGAAAGTACAAATAGGTATTTGTGCCTTCTCTTGATGAGCTGCATTTTATTACCGGTTTGCGATCGGAACTCCTGTATTTGAGCGAATTGGTAAGCAGATTTTGGAAGATACTTTCAAGGTAGGCAGGAATGTAGTTCACATCGGGGCATTTATTGAAATTATATTCGACAACAGCATTTGCGCGTTCGATGTCATTTTCAAGTACCAATAATACGTTTTTAAATGTCGTTTCAAAATCAAGCCGCTTCCTTTCCTTGCCGATCTCGGTTTGTATTTTAACGATCTCACTCAGATGGTCAATGGTCGTTTTAAGGCTATCGCTGATTGATCTGATATGCGAAAAGATTTCTTTTTTGTCATCCCCTATATCGGTTTGTTCATGCAGGTTAACCATAAATTGCAGGTTACCGGTATGCGAACGCAGGTTATGCGAAACAATATAGGCGAAGTTTTGCAGGCGTTTATTCTGGTCGCTCAGCAAATTGACGGCATTCTGAACATCGAGTTCTTTCTTTTTGATATAATCGATGTTTTGGAATATACATCTTGCCGTTACACACTTTCCATACTCATCAATTACAGCAACACCTTTTGCACGTAACCATATCTGGTTGTTTTTTGCTGTTCTGAATAAAAGCTCAAGATCAAAAGGCTGTGAATATTTTACAATATTGTCAATCGCGCTGCTCATTGCCTGGCGGTATTGCGGCTCAAAAAAGCTTACTGCTTCCTCAATGCTCAGCTTTACTTTGTCCTGCAGCTCAAAAATATCGTAGGCTTCACGTGTCAATGCGAGCGTCATGCTCCTTACGTCAATTTCCCATCCGCCAATCTTGGCTATCTTGATCGTCTCCTTAAAAAGGAAATCGTTGCGATTGGCCTGTAACTCTAAAAGCTTAAAATTATGAACGTCGACAATTGAGCCAGTTATTTTTGGTTCAGTCTTATCGCCCCATTTCCTTACCGTACTTTCAAACCAGCGGTAGCCTGACCTTTTTGTTAACAGGCGGATGAGCACGGTTTCAGTTGGGTCCTGCAGGTGCTTGTTAATGGATTTTAAGAATACCGGCTTATCTTCATAATAAAGAAGATTTTCAAAGAAGAAGTCATACGACGAGGGTATATCTCCGGCATCATATCCCAACAGGGTATAAAAACCGGAAGACCACTTCACGTCTTTCGTGACGATATTATACTCCCATATACCTGTATTTATACTATTTATTAGCTCGGTAAGGTGGAAATCGCCATCATAAGAAAATTTGTCTCCTTCAGTAAAGCTCATATTCTCAAATGCTCACAATAATATTTATTATGATGGTTAAGTAAAATGTGTATCATTAGTTTAGCTTAATCATTATTATCTGATAGAATTACAAATAAGAGGCCAATAATTAAAAGCCAGTTCAAATCATTAAGTGTATTCCTTATTTACTTCATTTACAATCCCTTATTATACGTTGAAACCTCCAAATAAGTTATCTTCTGTGCAAGGATTAAGTGATTTTGCTGACGGCTGAGGGTTAAAAACGGGCAATATATTGCCCATATATAATTGATGTTCAAAGCAGTAGTTATACCGGATCAGCCCTGAAATTTTTTGCATAAAATCCGGTCAAAGGGGTAAACTGCCTGCCTAATCGGCTATACTTTTCTTTTGAAGTTTTTTATGGATAGTAACAGTTTCCATCAATGCCGCCGATCCATACCCGGGATGCAATTCCATTATTAATGAACCTGCTTTTATTGCAGGATCGGTTTGGGTTAATTTTCTGGCTTCCTCAACAGTGCTTACGTTGAAGATAAATATTCCCCTTATTGGCTGATCATCCATAAATGGCCCGGCTATGATCAGTTTACCTTCATCAGCCAGCCGGCTAATATTTTTCAGATGCGCTTTTTGTAACTCGAGCCGGGCTACGGCGTCTTTCGGTCTGTTAGGCCCCGATTTTAAAAATGCCATCACATAGGTTTTCATCCCGTATTCGTCCGCTCCTAATTTTTGTGCCAAATGAGGGTCATATTGCGGATTGCTGGATTGTGCAAAGCAATCAGCGCTGCCGACAAGCAGCAGCGCGATGATCAGGTTTGTTATCATGACTAAATTAATTGGAAGTATAAATTTACTAATCCTTAGAATGATCCCGGCTCCAACAATTGTGCAATCGCCGTTCCGGCTTTGGCAATCTCACAGGTTTCCCCTCAATTCCTGTTCATGCTCAATAGCTTCAAACAGGGCTTTAAAGTTGCCTGCACCGAATGAGCGTGCACCTTTACGTTGTATGATCTCAAAAAATACAGTTGGGCGGTCCTGCAGCGGTTTGGTGAATATCTGCAAAAGGTATCCTTCATCATCCCGGTCAACCAGTATTCCCAGGTTTTTTAATGGTTCCAGGTCTTCATCAATGTGGCCTACCCGACTCAAAAGATCGTCATAATAAGTAGTTGGCACATGCAGGAATTCAATCCCGCGGTTTCTTAATTCAGTAACCGTTTCAACAATATGGTCTGTTGCCAGCGCCATATGCTGCACGCCTTCGCCCTCATAAAATTCAAGGTATTCCTCTATCTGCGACTTCTTTTTACCTTCCGCCGGCTCGTTGATCGGGAACTTTACATAGCCGTTGCCATTGCTCATCACCTTGCTCATCAGGGCTGAATATTCGGTGGAGATCATTTTATCATCAAAGGTCAGGATGTTTTTAAAACCCATTACCTGTTCATAAAAACTCACCCAATTGTTCATTTTATGCCAACCCACATTGCCTACACAATGGTCAACATGCATCAGTCCCGTTGAGGTAGGGTTGTAGGGGGATTTCCATTCACGGTAACCCGGTAAAAATATGCCCTTATAGTTCTTTCTTTCTACAAAGATATGGGCAGTTTCGCCGTATAGTTGAATCCCGCTGGTACGCACTTCCCCGTGCTCGTCCGAAAGGGTCTGCGGCTGCTGATAAGGCTCGGCACCGCGACGGGTAGTTTGTTCAAACGCGTCATAAGCATCATCAACCCAAAGCGCTAATACTTTTACGCCGTCGCCATGTTTTTTAAGGTGCTCAGCTATAGGATGAGCGGAGTGCAGGGGACTGGTTAAAACCAATCGTATCTTGTCCTGTTTTAACACATATGATGCTCTGTCGCGCACACCTGTTTCCGGTCCTGCATAAGCCAAACTCTGAAAGCCGAAAGCCGTTTTATAAAAATGAGCAGCCTGCTTGGCGTTGCCCACATAAAATTCAACATAATCCGTACCGTTAAGCGGTAAAAAATCAATTGCTTTTGGTTGTTGATCTATGATTAGTGTTTCCATTTTTTTTGTAAAGTTGAAAGGTTGGAAAGTTGTTTGTTTGTTTGTTGGAAAGTTGTTCTTGTGCTGCCGGAGAGTTAAAGGTTTGCAAGTCAACCTTTCAACAGTCTCAGCCCGCCCAGCTCTTGTAATAATTCTCGTCCTCAATGCTTATAGCGTCTTCTGTCAGCATCAATGGTCTGAAAGGGTCGATCATCACCGCTAACTCATCAGTTGATTCTTTGCCTATAGATTTTTCCACTGTGCCGGGATGCGGCCCATGCGGGATGCCGCCCGGATGCAGGGTGATCTGTCCCTTAACAACGCTTTTTCGGCTCGTAAAATCACCGTCTACATAATAAAGTACCTCATCGCTGTCCACGTTGCTATGATTGTAAGGCGCAGGGATGGATAAGGGATGATAATCAAACTTGCGCGGCACAAACGAGCAGATCACAAAATTGTTCCCCTCAAAGGTTTGGTGTACAGGAGGCGGTTGGTGTAAACGCCCTGTTATCGGCTCAAAGTTGTGTATCGAAAATCCGTAAGGATAATGATAACCATCCCAGCCAACAAAATCAAAAGGGTGCGTGCCATAAATATACGGATAGATCAACCCTTGTTTTTTAATCAGTATTTTAAAATCACCTTTTTCATCATGGGTTTCCAAATCAGCTGGTAATTTAAGATCGCGTTCACAATAAGGCGAGTGTTCCATCAGCTGCCCGTATTGGTTCAGATAGCGTTTAGGGGATCGTATCGGACTAAAGCTTTCTACGATAAACAGGCGGTTATCCTCGCTGTCAAATGCGATCTGGTAAATCGTGCCACGCGGTACAATCAGGTAATCTCCATATTCAAATTTGATATTTCCAAACCCGGTTTTTAAAGTGCCCGAGCCGACATGTATAAATATCACCTCATCAGCCTGGCTGTTTTTGTAAAAATAGCCGGTCATTGATTTGCGTGGTGCAGCCAACGAAATATGCAGATCGCTGTTCACTAGTACCGCTTTACGGCTTTTTAAATAATCGTCCTCAGGCTCAACATTAAAACCGATCAGACTGGTGTGCTTTAAATGCTTTTCCCGTGCAATTTTTGGCTCGACAGAATAAGGCTCGCCCAATGTTTTTACAATGGTAGGCGGATAGGCATGGTACACCAGCGAATACAGGCTCGAAAAACCCTCAGTAGATACCAGTTCCTCGGCATACAAAGTACCATCCGGCTTCCGGAATTGCGTATGCCGCTTGGGTGGGATTTTCCCTAAAGTATGATAAATAGGCATGGTTTATAATTTGTTTGAAAGTTGGAATGTTGTAAGGTTGAAATGTTTTAAAATCAATCACTTACAGTATATTTAGTATTGATATATAAACGTTTTAAAAGCCGGAATAGTTTAGTTTTAGCATCATTAAATAGCTAACCTTGCCACACTCCAGCTTTACAACCGCTCAACAAAACTTAGTACTGCGCCAAAACGATCTTTGAGAGCATAGCATCCCTGAAAGAAGAAGCATCACTCATAGAAGTGAGTCCGAGGGAGAATAGAAAATGTTTTTGTATGCTCAACATTGCTACACAAAATTAAGGTTATATATTTAATATGCAAGCATAGTATGACCCCTTGAGTTGAATAGCTGGGCAGTTGATGAACTTGGACTGAGTTGCTGAAGATTTAATCATTGCCGCCCCGCCGAAAGCCAACGGAATAAAGAAGAAAAGCAAGGCTTTGGCCAACAACAATTCAGGCTGAAGCCTTGCCAATCTGCCTGTCCGCCCATAACAGGGACGCAGTAAAAATTAGTAAAAAAATGCTTTGCTAACTTGATCAACTTAATCCAACTCAATCAACCAATCAACTAAAATGTTAGCTTTGAATTAACCAATTGACGAAACATGAAATTAGTATCCTATAGAACCGAAGACCGGGAACACCTGGGCATTTTTGTGAACGGGCATATTTATAACCTCAACTCGTGCCATAAGCTGCTGCCTGATAGCATGAACGAATTTTTGTGGGGTGGCGATGAATTGATGGAGCGCGCCAAAAAAGTGAATGATGATATTGCCTGGGGTAAACTGGAAGCTAAAGAAGAATTATTTTTTGAGCTGCTGGCCCCGGTACCACATCCAACATCGTGCAGGGATGGCTATGCTTTTCGCCAGCATGTGGCCGCTGCCCGGCGCAACCGTAAAGCAGAGATGATACCCCAGTTTGATCAGTACCCAATATTTTATTTCACCAATCATAATGCTATACAGGGCATAGGCGAGATCGAGTGTATGCCTGATCATTTCGAAAAGTTAGATTTTGAACTGGAGGTGGCCGTAGTGCTCAATAAAAAAGGCCGGAATATTAAAGCTGCCGAAGCTGATAGCTACATAGCAGGCTATATGATCATGAATGATATGAGCGCGCGCACCCTGCAAATGGAGGAAATGCTGTTGAATCTTGGTCCGGCTAAAGGCAAGGATTTTTCAACCGTGATAGGGCCCTGGCTGGTAACACCCGATGAACTGGCGCCATACAAGGTAGCACCCAAAACTGGCCATACCGGCAATAACTATAAGTTGGAAATGAAATGCCATGTGAACGGCAGGCAGGTATCCAACGGCAATATGGCCGATATGGATTGGACTTTCGCCGAGATCATAGAGCGTTGCGCTTACGGCTGCGACGTACTGCCCGGCGATGTCATCGGCTCGGGTACGGTAGGTAGCGGATGCTTCCTTGAACTCAACGGTACGGGATTATTAAGTGATCCCAACTATCAGCCCCAATGGCTGCAGCCCGGCGACCTGGTGGAGATGGAAGTAACGGGATTGGGCATTTTGAGCAATGTGATCAGGAAAGCCGATAGTGATTTTTCGATTTTGGCTTTAAAGAAGATGTAACCATATGGTAAGGTCGGAAAGTTGTAAAGTGGTATCCGGAGGATTAATGAGCAAGTTAAGCTCGTCGCTGATCAAAAAGCAACTTTAGGACCTTTGAACTTTACCGCCTTCTAACAAACAAAAAAATGTTATCCATACACACCAAGGACCTGTCCCCCGTCGAACTGCAAAACTACCTGCTATACGCTGTTGCACCCCGACCAATTTGCTTCACATCAACAATGGATAGAAAGGGTAATGTGAACCTGAGCCCTTTCAGCTTTTTTAACTTGTTTAGCACCAATCCGCCTGTATGCATATTCTCTCCATCCCGCAGGGTGAGGGATAACACCACTAAACATACCCTGGAAAATATTTTGGAGGTGCCTGAATGTGTGATCAATATTGTGAATTATGACATGGTGCAGCAAACTTCACTGGCCAGTGTGGAATATCCCAAAGGTGTAAATGAATTTATTAAATCAGGATTTACACCCATCGCATCGGAATTGGTCAAGCCGCCGCGTGTTGCCGAATCCCCCGTGCAATTTGAATGTGCGGTGAACCAGGTGATAGCCTTAGGCAATGGACCTGGCGCCGGGAATTTAATATTAGCGGAAATTAAACTGATGCATATTAGTGAATCCATACTGGACGCTAATGGAAAAATCGATCAGCAAAAAACAGACCAGGTGGCCCGTCTGGGTGGCGACTGGTATTGCCGCCTGACAAAAGATAACCTGTTTAAAGTAACTAAGCCCGTGCGCAGTATGGGAATAGGCGTAGATGCCATAGCTTATGCCATCCGCAATTCAAAGGTGCTTACGGGTAACAACCTCGGCCAGTTAGGTAATGTGGAAGCCTTGCCAACTGATCAGCAGATAGAAGATTACAGCCGATCGCCCGAAATAAAAGACCTGCTGGATGCAACCATTGGCGATGGGCAAACACGGGAACTGCAACTGCATCTGAAAGCTAAACAATTGCTCGATGATGATAGGGTAGATGAAGCATGGAAGGTCTTGTTGATTGCGTAATCTGAATTTTTTATTATCGCTGTTTTGTCCGGATGTTCCTATATAAAAAACGGACGGACAGACCGCAATAAAACGTGATCGCCTTTAGATGGGCTCCAACAAAATAAACGAGTCATTATTATTGTTGAAGCACTCTTTATACCGCACCGAGCGGCTCGCAATTGACGCTCAGAAATAGAATAAATTCGAAACGGAGCCTTCTGCTGAAAACAAACAATGGTGAAAAATGGAACATCCGGGATCCGAAATCAAATTCCCAGCACCTGCTTCAACTTAGCATATCCCGTTTTGCTTACCGGTATCTTAGCACCGGATTTTAAGATAGCGATATGGGCATCCTTCTCATAAGGATCTATACGGGTAATATCCTGTATCTTGAGGATGTAGGAGCGGTGCACGCGTACAAACTGGCTGTTATCCAGGGTTTGCTCAAAAAAGCTCATCGTCTTATTTTTCAGGAACGAGCCTTCTTTGGTATGCACGCTTACGTAATCATCATCAGCCTCCAGGTACTCCACATCTGCAACCGGGATGATCTTTACTTTGGTGCCTGTTTTTACGACAATACGCTCATGTTGTGCAGGCGATTGTGCGGCGGTACCCAGAAGGCTTTCGGTTTGTTTTATAGCTTGTGAAGGCACCTGGGCAAGGAATTTTTCAACCGCTTTTTTAAACCGGTCCTTGCTGAAAGGTTTTAATAAATAATCAATCGCATGGGTTTCAAAAGCTTTGATAGCATACTCATCAAAAGCGGTAGTGAATATTACAGATGGCGGATTTTCCACCAGTTCCAGCATTTCAAAGCCGTTTATTTTAGGCATCTGCACATCCAAAAATATCAGATCGGGTTGATATTGCTGAATAGCTTTTAAGCCTTCAAAGCCATCATTACATTCCTGTAAAACTTCTATTTCTTCTTTAAAGTCCTGCAAATACTCGAGTACAACCATCCGTGCTAAAGGTTCATCATCAATAATTAGTACACGTTTCATACTTGCGGGATTTTAATAATTGTTGTAAATATATTATCATTTGCATGAGTTTCAATAAGGTCGGTGCGTGCAAAAAGCAAATCGAGCCTGCGTTGTACGCCGCTTAAGCCAAATCCGGTGCCTTTGCGCGGCCTGGCAGTCTTAGGATCATATGGGTTTTGCACCATCAGTGTCAGGTAGTTATCTTCCTTTTCGGCCCTTATACTTACTGTTACACTTTCGGTGGTATCATATAAACCGAACTTGATCGCATTTTCGACAATTGGCTGTAATATCATTGGGGGCAAAATGCTGTCCTGGCATTTTTGGTCGCAGCTTATTTCTGTCATTAAGCGATGCCCGAAACGTACTTTCTCAATATCCAGGTAGAGTTGTAAATGCGCCAGTTCCTCGGTTAAAGTTACCTGCTGCTGATCATCCTTTTTTAAAGTACCACGAAGGAAATCGGAAAGCTGATGTATCATTTTTCGTGCTTCATCAGGTTTAAAACCTATTAATGCATTAATGGAGTTAAGGCTGTTGAACAGGAAATGTGGTTGTAATTGTTGCCGCAGATTGTATAATTCGGCATCACGGGCGAGCTTTTCGGCCTCCGATTTTCTTTTTTCATTCTCTTTCTGATCCTGTTGCGAATACCAGATCATACTGATCATGGCCATCCATCCAATAGCTAAAAAATCGGTAAAGAAACGGATCGTTAGCGATTGAACTATAAAACTGGTGTAAACGGAATTGGTGTTGATATAAGGCAGTATCCAGCGGCAACCAAACGTACATGCACCGGCCAGGGCCACGCACCAAATAAAAATATTGATATAACTGCCCTTACTGGGTTGAAAATACCGCAGGTTATTGTTAATGAGCCAGCACGCCGCCCCAAGCAATACAGAACTGATAATGCCATCCGCCAAGGCTATGTACCACGTAAATCCAAAACCATGGACAAGGTAGGTCAACAAGGCTGCCCATACCAGGCCGCCTGTTAAAAATGCCACACGTAGTTTTGAAAATGTTAATTGTGTACTAGCCAAAACTGATTAATTTTTATTCCTGATTAATTTTTTACCCCTAAGGGCGCCGATTTATGGTGCGCCAATGCCACGTCCCCAAGTCCGGTTTAATAACTACGGATATCTATTCCTGCAAAAATAGATACACCCTTTAGTACCAGTATTTTCTCATTAGTTGCACTGGCGGTGCTTCTGAGCCGTTTATCGTCCACGCTGGCAAATACGGCAGCTATATCTGATACTACCTGCCAGTTGGACGGGACTACGATTTTAGTGCCGCCGAATATTTGGGTGATGTCAAGAATAACGCGCCCGTTAATATCAGCCTGGGTAAGATCGAGCTCGGCGCCGCCAAAGATGTTTACAATATCCCCACCTTTAAAGTCTTTGGAAAGGATGGTTTTTTTAACACCGCCAAATACGGATACAGCATCCAGGTAATCGTCACCGTACGAGTGTTTGGCATTTCCGGTCCAGTCTATTTTAGGTTTTAGCGGGTCAGTTGGATTGATGGGGTCAGTGGCATTAGCGGGTGTTGCGCCCGGATCGGCGGCTTGATTATGGTATGCCCATTTGTCCCAATGCTCTTTGTTCTTATCCCAGCGGTTGCCGCGCCTTAAGATCATCCAAAGGCCAAATATGATGATCATAACAGGCCAGGTAATACGGCCCATATCATAGCCCTTAACTGCATCATTTAAAGTAAAAACCACGCCGACAAGGATCATAATCAGCCAGCCCGAATTTCTGAAATGGTGTTTTGCCCCGCTGTATAATCCTATCGCAATTAATATCATTGGCCACCTGAATAGCCAGAAGGGGAAAAGAAAAACATCTAACTGGTGGATCAGGAGCACTGCTCCGATGATCAGTAATACAATCCCGGCAAGGGCCTTATTATTCCGGGGTTTATTTTGAAGATCTATATCGTTATTCATATTATTTATCCTATTTTAAAGTCATATCCAAAACTAAGGTAATACTTAAGGCGAACCTATCAAATCTTGGCGATATTATTAAACAAGTCGGTAAGGGTATATAAATTGTCGGTGAAAATGTTGGAACATTTTTAAATTAAATATAAAACACGCGAAAAGGCATTAACCGGCTAATTGAGTGTAACTTCCACATTCCATTCACTGCCGCTTGCCAGGTGATAAGTTTTGGCCAAATCTCCCTGGTTTAATGCAAACGATAATTGTAAAAGGCTGTTCAAATAGGCCAGCGGTTTGCCTTGACCAACTTCGCCAAATGTTTGGCTGTACCGGGCGCTTCCCTTGTATACAGGTTTATTTTTGTGAAAAATAGTGAAATGTACCATATCACCATAGTGTGGCTTTAGCCGGTTAAATAAGGTATCCGGAATATTTGTCCAGACATTTCCATACTGCACATCTAATATTGGGACGTTGCCCTTTAATATTTTACCCTCCAATACGGCTTTCTGATAGGGAATACTCACTATTCTTTTAGGCAATAATGGCCCGATCTGCTCAAAAGAAATTACACCGGCGGCAAGCCGGGCAGCAGTGTAGGCATATACATCGCGGCCATGAAAGGTATAGGATTTTTGAGAATCTTTTCTGCGGTTCACGGCTTCATCAATTTCTCTTATCTCATCAATGCCGAGTGATCCGGTAATCAGGGTTAAAGTTCCGTTGTCAGGCGTGACAATAAAATGCCCCGACTTTGTTTTCAGCACTACGGATTTACGGGCTGTTCCTACCCCGGGGTCAACCACAGAGACAAATACTGTTCCGGCGGGCCAGTATCTTACCGTCTGTTCAAGCCGGCAAGCTGCTTCCCAGATGTTATAGGCAGGTATCTCGTGGGTAAGATCATACAATTTTAAATCAGCAGAAACGCCGTTGGCCACTCCTTTCATAGCAGAAACAGCACCATCCTTCAGCCCGAAATCAGATTGAAAAACAACAATTTTGTTTTGCGCGAATGTAAATTGGGCAGATAGTAAGAGTATTGCAAGGTAAGCGGCTGACCGTAAAAATTTGCTCATAGCGTGGTAAGTAAATAAAACTTCAATGTAGTGGATTTTATTTAAAACGGGTAAAGGTTATGGAAATAGCCGAAATGACCGATAAAAGAAAGCCGGATAAGAATAAACTTACCCGGATCCCTACTGCTAAAATTAATCCTGTGAGGTATCTCATAGCTCTTTAAAGCTGCTTTCTTTATATGGCGTATCAGCAGCCGGCTTTTTACGCCTTAATGCCATCCAGGTACCTGTTGCAATAATGGCTACCGGCCACACGATCCGATCGGCGTTATCAATATTTTCGGAAAATAAAAATGCGACTCCGCAAAATATCAGTATGGCTGCAACCGGCTTTGTGAAATGATGTTTAACACCTGAGTAAATACCGATAGCAATTAATATCATCGGCCAGCTAAAGATCCATCCGGGTATAAAAGAGATATGAAGCTGATCGATCAGCAATAAGCTGCCTATAACTAATAGGATAGCACCGATAGTAGTCCTGCTGTTATGAGGTATGCTTGGGTTTTCTATGATCGTTTTCATTGTTTTGAATTTTAAATCTTACCCAAAAGTATAGCAGTGCAGCAGTTACGGCAATCAAATATTGGCGGCTTGCCCCGGCAGGTCGGTGAGGAACGCTAATGAGTCGGTGAAAAGATGTTTAAACTTTTATGTCATCTCTGACAGCTTGGGGGCGACAAAATCAAATAGACGGTTCCTGCTGGCTCAGGCAATGAAAGCTACCCAAGCCCCAAATAATATCAGTGGAATCAATCCCGATCACTTTTCGGTCCGGGAAGCACTGCGTTAAAATATCCAGTGCCTTATCATCATTTTTACAGCGGTAAGTAGGCACTACCACAGACCCATTACTGATATAAAAGTTAGCATAAGACGCCGGTAAACGCTGGCCATCATAATACACCGCATCGGGCATGGGCAACTCTATGATATTAAGTTGTTTGCCGCTCAGCAGGCGCATGGATTTTAGCGTTCGCAGGTTGTCGTGCAGGATGCGGTGATTTTCGTCGTTTTTATTTTCTTCGATGACGGTGACTACCGTATCCTGATTGACAAAGCGGGTGATATCGTCAATATGGCCATCGGTATCATCACCTATAATGCCATCGCCAAGCCATAAGACTTGTGCTATCCCATAATAATTTTGCAGATAAGCCTCAATTTGCTGCTGATTTAACTGCGGGTTACGGTTTTGATTAAGCAGGCAAGCTGTAGTAGTTAATACGGTTCCCTTTCCGTTAAAATCAACTGAGCCGCCCTCCATGACAATCCCGGGATGATAAACCGGCAAATTAAAATGCTTTCCAATGCTGGTGGGGATCACGTCATCCAGATCATAAGGCGGATATTTATTGCCCCAGGCATTATAAGCCCAGTCGACTATTACTTTTTGTTTGGTATCGGTATTGATCAAAAAAGCAGGACCATGATCGCGGCACCATGCATCATTGGTCGGGAATTCAAAAAACTCAATACGTTTCAGATCAGCGCCAACCTGTTGTAATTGCTCTTTGGCAAAGGCGGCCATTTGTTCATTAGTCACATTTATGTGCACCAATTCACCTTCGCAAACAGCTTTTATAAACTCGCAATACGGCTTATAAATGGTAACTATCTTCCCCGGCCATGATTCTTCCTTATGGGGCCAGCTAAGCCAGGTAGCCCTATGCGGTGCCCATTCGGCAGGGAAGTGGAAGCCTGAAATTTTGTCCATAGTCGATAGTCCGGAGTCCATAGTTGTTTTTTTATAAAGCGTTTTTCAAAGCGGTAATCATTTTATTAAAGATTGATATTCGTTGCCAGGTGTTGGAAAATCTTCTTCAGTGATGATTTTTCTTCTTTTAGCCCGCGTTGCTTTGGCCTGTGCAACCTTCCGCCAGGTTTAATACCACTGGACCGGCAACCCTTTTAACCTGTGATGCTAAAATGTATAATTCATCTTTAGGAAAAGATTTTGTCAAATTATTTATTTTATCAGTCGAGTCCGAGGCTTTCTGCCGGATGTGAAGATTTTCCAATTTAAATGCCATGCTACGGTTATACGATCGTCTGCCCACTAGGGTCCATGGACTACTCTTCATCAATCAGCCTTTTTGTGATTGGAGCATAGGAATCTATACGACGATCGCGCAAAAACGGCCAGTGTGTGCGGTAATGATCGGTTTTTGAAAGGTCGAGTTCCTGCACGATTACTTCCTCATCCGTATGTGATGCCTGATGAATAATGCTTCCCAAAGGATTGGCGAAAAATGAACCGCCCCAGAATTTTAACTCTTGTTCTTGTCCGACACGGTTTACGCTTACCACATGTACGCCGTTGGCAACAGCATGTGAGCGCTGAATGATCTGCCAGGCATCGTATTGTTCAGTATTGGTCGCATCGTCCTGACTGGTAGCCCAGCCAATGGCTGTAGGGTAAAATAATATTTCGGCGCCCATCAGCGCTGTAATGCGGGCAGCTTCCGGGTACCATTGGTCCCAGCAGATCAATACGCCTATTGCAGCATATTTTGTTTTGAAAACCTTGTATCCCAGATCACCGGGAGTAAAGTAAAATTTTTCGTAAAAACCGGGATCATCCGGGATATGCATTTTGCGGTATTTGCCCAGGTAAGAACCGTCCGCATCTAAAACAGCAGTGGTATTATGGTAAAGGCCATGGGTGCGCTTTTCAAACAGCGAAGCAACGATCACTACGTTTAATTCTTTTGCAACCCTGGATAATTCATCCGTGGAAGGGCCGGGAATAGCTTCAGCAAGCTTAAAATTATCATAGCTTTCTACATCGCAAAAATACAACGAGGTAAACAGCTCCTGCAGACAAACTATTTGAGCCCCTTTTGCAGCAGCCTGGCGAACTTTAGTGACCGCTTTTTGCAAATTCTGCTGCTTATCGGCCGTGCACGACATCTGCACCAGCCCAACTTTTACTTTAGCCATGCGGCAAAGTTATGCAATTATTGAAAATTATTGATTTACTGCTTTCAAATTTCAACGCCTGGTCAATTTGTTTATTAAGCTTAGTCAGTCGCTGAAATGATCTTCAATAATCCATGTAATAAAAAAATAACATACTTTTACAGCCAATGACAGAGATTGAAGAAATAGTTGAGGACAATCCGAACCCCCGGACCTGGAAACATAAGCTTTGGAACGTTACCAAGATACTTTTAAAACTCGGGGTTACTTCAGTTTTATTGTATTATGTTTTTAGCAAAGTTCCGCTTAGCGAAGTAAAAAGCAGACTTATTCATGCCAATTATTGGTGGATGCTTGCAGGTGTCGTTTTCTATTTCTTTTCTATGGTAGCCTCGTCATGGCGCCTGTTAAGTTTTTTTAAGTCGATTGATCTGCGCTTGGACCCGCGCTTTAATTTTCGATTATACCTGCTGGGGATTTTTTATAATCTGTTGTTACCCGGCGGAATAGGCGGTGATGGTTACAAGATTTACGTTTTGCATAAAACCTATAAAAAGCCTGCAAAGCGGGTGTTTTGGGCCATAGCTTTCGATAGGTTAAGTGGTTTATGGGCCATTGGGCTGATCATCGTTGCCCTTAAAATATTTATCCCGCAAATAGAAATACATATCGCTATTCCACTAGCCATTTTCCTGGTTGGCACCATTATCTATTACTTTGTTGTAAAGAAGTTTTTTCCTGATTTTTCCAAACACTTTTTTATGGGTCATGCCAAGGCCATATTGGTACAATCGCTTCAGGTAATGACCATACTTTGCGTGATGATGGGGCAGGATTTCCATGGCAAATTTGCACCTTACCTGTTGTCATTTCTGATATCTGCCTTGGCAGCCGTAGTGCCTATTACTTTTGGCGGTGCAGGTGCACGTGAGGCAATTTTTCAAAAGCTTTCTCCCATATTTCACATGAATGTAGGGCTGGCTGTTTTTCTGAGCGTTTCATTTTATTTAACATCACTCATCGTTGCATTGTCAGGTCTTTATTATGTACTTCGCCCAAGCAGGCTGGAAGAAGGCATTAAGTCTTTCGAAGAAAAACAAGCAGTTGAATAAGTTGATTGGTTAAAATTAAGTTTAAAATCAGCCAAAGTTATCAACTTTGGCCAGGTTACCGGCCTGGACAATTAACTGCTTAACTCAATCAGCCCCATTCAACATAATAAACTAATTCCCTAACTTTGCGTTCTCTTAATAAACCGACTGAACGTAATGAGTGATTTTAACGATTTTAATAATCCGCAGGTTGCGGGGCTTCCCCGCCATTTAAAGCAATTTATTGTAAACCAGCACTACGAACATTATACCCCGGTTGACCATGCCGTTTGGCGGTACGTGATGCGCCAGAACTACAGTTACCTTAAAGATGTTGCTTACTATCCGTATATACCCGGTCTGCAAAAAGCTGGTTTAACTATCGAAAAGATCCCCGATTTGCAGGAAATGAATGATGCACTTGGCAAAATTGGCTGGGGCGCTGTTACGGTCGACGGCTTTATTCCACCAGCCGCTTTTATGGAATACCAGGCTTGCAGAGTATTAGTGATCGCGGCTGATATACGCCAGTTGAAGCATATCGAGTATACTCCCGCGCCGGATATTATCCATGAGTCAGCCGGGCATGCGCCTATTATTGCAGACCAGGATTATCACCAATACCTGAGTTATTTTGGATCGATAGGAGCCAAGGCAATGTTTTCGGCGCAGGATTTTGAATTATATGAGGCTATCCGTGCTTTGTCGATCCTGAAAGAGATGCCAGATGCAGAACCCGAAGAAATAAAAAGAGCCGAAGAGTTACTTGCTTACCGGCAGGAAAATATAGGCAAACCTTCAGAAATGGCCCTGTTGAGCCGTCTGCACTGGTGGACAGTTGAATATGGTTTGATCGGCACCTTGGAGAATCCCAAGATATACGGCGCGGGCTTGCTTTCATCGATAGGAGAAAGTGTTACCTGTATGCAGCCGGATGTAAAAAAACTAGCGTATACGATCGATACCGTCAATTACACCTATGACATCACCAAACCGCAACCTCAGCTATTTGTTACGCCAACTTTCCAAAATTTAATCGATGTATTGGAAACCTTTGCCAATACCATGTCCTTCCGTGTAGGTGGTGCGCATGGTTTAGAAAAAGCGGTTGAAAGCAAAAATACCTGTACAGCGGTGTATAGTTCTGGCTTGCAGGTTTCAGGGATTTTTACTGATTTTAATAAATCGAATAACGATCAGCCCGCCTTTATAAAAACTGCCGGCCCGGCGATCTTATCGTTTAACAATAATGTATTAAAAGGTCACCGAAATGATCATCATAAAGATGGATTTAGTTCGCCTGTGGGTAAATTAAAAGGAATGGCTGCGCCACTGGAGGATATGTCCGTCACTGAGTTGAGTCTTTTGGGCATTGAAGCAGGCAAACAGGCAGTGTTAAATTTTGAAAGTAATATTACCGTTAATGGTACCGTTAAAAATGTGCTGAACATCGGGGGTAAAAATCTGCTGATCACTTTTACTGGCTGTACCGTAAAAGATGACATCGGGACAATATTATTCGATCCCTCATGGGGAATTTATGATATGGCTGTTGGCGAGAAAATAATATCTGTTTTTTGCGGAGCGGCTGATAAAGATGCCTTTGAAGAAATGGTGTACAAATCAAACACCAATACCCATCATGTTAATTATGACCCGGAGACTATTGAGTTGCACCAATTGTATCAGCAGGTGCGGGACCGCAGGCACAGAAGCGGGGATTATGGCTTTTTAGGTAATGTGTGGTTGAGGCTGCAAAAAAAACATGCTGACGATTGGCTTTGTGCGCTGGAAATATTGGAGATATTGGATCACGAAGAAATTGAACCTGAAGTAGCCCGCGAGATAAAAACCTTTCTTGAAAATAAAGCACAAAGTGAACCCGCATTAAAAAAACTGATCAGCGACGGGCTCTACCTGATCAAACACCCGGTAGAGCAGAAGCTGGTGGTTTGAGGAAATTTATATATTCGTAAAAATTAATTAGTCCCCTTAGGAGAACTCATGAACATTATTATAACCGGGGCAAGCAGTGGCGTTGGTTTCGAAGCGGTGCTTGACCTTATACTTACAAACAAGCATAAGATCATAGCTTTAGCCCGGTCAGAAACCAGGCTGGCAAAATTGTTGGAAATAGCCAAAGGGCTAAATCCTGATTGTGTGCTTTACCCGGTGGCTTTTGATATCGTACATGACGACTATCATGATCTGTTGCAATTTGTTAACGGTCATCTGGATGGCCGGGTGGATGTACTGATAAACAATGCGGGCATATTGATCAATAAACCTTTTACAGAATTACTGGAAACCGACTTTGTAGAAATGCTGCAAAGTAATTTTATCGGTCATGTTCGTATTATCCAAAGCCTGTTGCCGCTGATGCCTGCAGGTTCACATATTTTGAATATAGGCAGCATGGGCGGTTTCCAGGGGAGCGCCAAGTTTCGAGGCTTGTCAGCTTATTCGGCCAGTAAAGCAGCCCTGCATACCTTAACCGAATGCCTGGCACAGGAATTAACCGCACAGCAGATCAAAGTAAATTGCCTGGCATTAGGCTCAGCACAAACGGAAATGCTCGAGAAAGCATTTCCCGGTTATGAGTCGCCGGTATTGGCTTTTGAAATGGGAAAATATATTGCTGATTTCGCCCTAACGGGGCATAGATTTTATAACGGGAAGGTATTGCCTGTGGCGGTAACTACCCCGTAAAAACATTTATGGATTATTATTTTTTATTTTTTCCAATAATAGGGTTATTTACCTTCAGAGCGTGACCAGGTGCTTCTGGTAAAAAGGGAAGAAAAAGAAAACACGATTCAATAATTTACGGATTATGCCTGATTTGCCTAAATAAAATCCGGTGAAATCGTTTCAATTAAATTGCCATCCCTAATCACGAAAAAAAGCAAGTGTAAACGCCCATGCTTCTTTTGAGGCAGCCTCATTATAGCTTGCGCGCTCATCGCAATTGAAACCGTGATCGGCATAGGATATTTTTACGGTAATAAAATCTTTTTCGGCTGCTTCAACCGCTTTTATTACGGTATGTATATTTTCTGATTTGATATGTTTATCCAACCCGCCCCAAAAGAACAGGTGTTTGCCATGCAGATCAGGCGCTTTGTTTGCAATAGCATCTAATCCACCACCATAGTATGATACCGCAGCTTTTAATGGTAAGATAGCGTTAGCCAGGAAAGAGACCCTGCCGCCCATACAATAACCCACAGCATATATTTTATTGATATCGACATTTTTCTGTTCAGTAAGCCATTGGTAGGCGGCCTTCAGATCAGATTCAAGTCCCTCATTTGTCAATGCTTTGGTATGCGGTGCTACGGTGCTGAAATCGGCGTAATCACCTTCAAATCCTTTAGGCGCGGTACGGTGAAAAAGCTCTGGTGATATGGCAATAAATCCCTCTTTAGCAAACCTGTCTGTTACTTGGCGGATATGATGGTTAACGCCGAATGCTTCCTGTAAAACAATTATTGCAGGTAGTTTGCCGGCTGCGTTTACCGGTGAGGAAGTGTAGGCAGTCATACTGCCTCCGTCTGCCACTTGCAGGGTTACCTCATTTTGTTCGTTTTCCATATCCGGATGATTTAACATTTAAAATTAGGTAAATGTTCAGCATATTAATTATTTAAGTATCATCGAGCTGTATTTTACAAAACTGTGAAGCTACCCCGGATCTTACTTCCCATATTTGCAAAAAAGATAATATGCCGCATCTGTTCTCTCCTCTGAAAATAAAAAGCGTTGAATTTAAAAATCGTATAGTGGTTTCACCAATGTGCGAGTATTCCAGTGTTGATGGTTTTGCCAACGACTGGCATCTGGTGCACTTGGGCAGCAGGGCTGTTGGCGGCGCCGCTTTAGTGATTACCGAAGCCACAGCGGTATCCGCCGAGGGCAGGATAAGCCCCAGTGATCTGGGGATTTGGAAAGATGAGCAGATTGAAAAACTAAAGCAGATTACTGAATTTATTCATGAGCATGGAAGTATCGCCGGTATACAATTGGCACATGCAGGCCGCAAGGCAAGTCATGATGTACCATGGAACGGCGGCCGGCAGATCCCTTCGGATAAACAGAATGGTTGGAAAGCGCTTGCTCCGAGCGCCATACCTTTTACTGAAAACGACGAGGCCCCCGCCGAACTGGACGCATCGGGCATTGAAAAAGTTAAAACTGATTTTAAAGCTGCAGCATCAAGGGCATTAAAGGCCGGCTTTAAAGTGATAGAACTACATGGTGCCCATGGTTATTTATTAAATGAATTTTATTCGCCTTTAAGCAATCACCGAACAGATCAGTACGGCGGCTCTTTCGAAAACCGTATCCGCTTGTTGTTGGAGGTGACCGCATCTGTAAAAGAAGTTTGGCCCGATGAATATCCTTTATTTGTACGCATATCAGCAACCGACTGGATGGAAGGCGGTTGGACAGCTGATGACTCGGCGGCACTGGCAAAGGTACTGAAGATTAAGGGGGTTGACCTGATCGATTGTTCATCCGGTGGAAATGTTGCTAATGTAAAAATACCTTTAAAGCCCGGATACCAGGTTGAATTTGCAAAAAAGATACGGAAAGAAACAGGCATATTAACTGGGGCCGTAGGTTTGATCACCGAAGCTGTGCAGGCGGATGAAATAATCCAAAGCGGCCAGGCCGATGTGGTATTGCTGGCCCGCGAAATGTTACGTGATCCATATTTTCCATTGCATGGGGCACACCGGTTAGGGCAGGAAGTTAAATGGCCGTCTCAATATGAGCGTGCCAAATATTAGAAAATGGATTTTAAATCAGCTTTAAAAAAAATTAACTAATTTCATACATTCACTCAAAAAAATAAACCTATGAAACGTACAGCAAAAGCCCATTGGAACGGCACATTAACCGAAGGCAAAGGAGAAATCAGTTCCCAAAGCACCACTCTTAATAATACCCAATACTCATTTAAAACGCGTTTCGCAGATGGTATAGGTACCAATCCTGAAGAATTAATAGCTGCTGCACATGCAGGCTGCTTTACCATGGCCGTAGGCGCTGCGCTATCGCAGGCTGGTTTTACTCCCGGCGACCTGAATACGGAAGCCATTGTTGATCTGGACATGGCTGCCCTGGCCATTATCAGTATCCACCTGGAATTAAAAGGTTCACCAATAAGTGGGGTGTCTGAACAGACATTTAAACAAATAGCCGAAGGCGCAAAAGCCAATTGTATCATCTCAAAAGCACTGAGTGTGCCTATTACTTTAAATGTTCAATACAGCTAATATTTAGTATAGAATTATTTGAATTGAAAGTTCCGATTTACCGGGGCTTTTTTTATGGCTTTAAAAATGTGATTTTGGCACACTGTTTTTAGTAACGTAAGTGATATATTTATCGTCTTATAGTTTAAACAATATGGTATGGCCACAAAACGTGTTAAATTTTTAATATTAACCACTTCGATATTTTTACTGACGCTCCAGAGTATAGCCCAGCCACGGCTTCCGCAAGGGTATTTCTGGAAAAAGCTGCCTAATGGTTTGGAAGTATTGGTAATTGAAAATAGTAAGGTGCCCCTGGCAACTATTGAAATTGCGGTAAAAAATGGCGCATATACCGAGGGCCCGGAGTTCAGTGGTCTTTCCCACTTGTTTGAGCATATGTTTTTTAAGGCGAACAGGGACTATCCAACACAGGAAAAATTTTTAAAACGTACACAGGAGCTTGGTGCTATATGGAATGGTACGACCAATGTTGAGCGGGTAAACTACTTTTTTACTTTTGACAGGGACAGTCTTAAAGCCGGTTTAAAGTTCATGAATGCTGCTATTCGCTTCCCGATCTATCGTGAACAGGACATGCAAAAAGAACGCCCGGTTGTAGACGGAGAATTTCAGCGGGCCGAAAGCGATCCCGGTTTTCAGCTTTGGTTTGCCGTGCAGCAACACTTGTGGGGTGATCTGATCACACGCAAAAACCCGATAGGGATACACGAAGTGATCAACACGGCTACACCGGAGAAAATGATGGTCATCAAAAACAAATACTATTTCCCGAATAACAGTTTACTCACCATTTGCGGTGATATAAAACATCAGGATGCTTTTGCATTGGCTGAAAGCATTTTCGGCAGTTGGGAAAGCAGTGGTTTTGATCCGCAGGTGAAATATCCGGTACCACCCTTTAAACCATTGGATAAAAATCAGTATTTTGTTAAGGAGACCACCATTGCCAGAACCCCTAATATGATGTTTTCCTGGCAGGGGCCTTCTTTTCTTACGGATTCAGCTTCAACAATAGCTGCTGATGTATTTTCGACCATCCTTGGTTTAAATTCATCCAAGTTGCAACAGGCTTTGGTTGATAAGGGTTTAGCATCCAGTGTGTCTTTTGGTTATTCAACCTGCAAATATGTAGGCCCGGTAGATATGTTTGTTGTACCTAATCCTAATAAGCTCAAAGCGTGCTACGCCGAATTGATGAACCAGGTAAGCCGGTTTGCCAGTCCTGATTATTTCACGGATGAACAATTGAAAGACGCGAAAGCTATTCTATTGCGAAACAGTATTCATAATAAAGAAAAACCATCCAGTTTGCCGGGACAGGTCAGCTTTGATTGGTGCAGTACTTCATTAAATTATTACACAGACCTTGACGATAATTATCAGAAAGTAACACGCGGGGATATCGTAAGCTATATCGAAAAATATCTTGCGGGCAAACCGATGGTAGCCGGTTTGATCATAAATCCTGAATTAAACAAGCAAGTTAACGCCGGTGCTTTTTTTGCAGCCAAATAAAAATCAATCTGATTACAATGAAAAAGAAAATATTTATACTGCTTATTGCTGCCGGCGTACTCAAAGTACAACCGGTTAAGGCACAGCAGAAGGCTTATCAAACCATGGTTAACGGGGTAAAGGTGATTGTACAGCCGAGCGGAAATGACATCGTTGAGATACAAACGGTGATAAAAGGCGGCGTGGAAAACTACCCGGCCGATAAAAGCGGCATTGAATCACTGGCGATGACTGCTTTAAGCGAATGCGGCACCCTGAAACATGACAAAAACAGCTTTAAAAACCAGCTGGATAAAGTAAGTGCAGATGTTTATGGATTTAGCGGAAAAGATTACTCCGTTGTAAAGATGAATTGTATAAAAAGCGACTTTGAAACCGTATGGCCGTTATATACTGAAGCGATAACCCTGCCCGTTTTTGATGCAAAGGAATTTGCACGTATTAAGCAGGATGCTGTTAATGATTTAAAAGAAGCCGAAGGCCGTCCTGATGCTGCCATTGATAAATATGCCAACAAAGTAGCCTTTGCAGGGCGGGATTATGCAAAAGATCCCGATGGTTCTGTAGCGGTTATCGAAAAGCTCACACCCGAAGAAACAAAAGCTTTTTATCAATCGATATTGACAAGGTCAAGAATGCTTATCGTAATCGTGGCCGATCTGGATAGAGCCACCATTGAACAAAAAGTGAGTCAGTTACTCGGCACAATAAAACAGGGAGCGCCGTTTGAACTGAAAAAGTCACTTTTCAAGGTATATAAAAATACTTTTTCGGCTGAACAAAGAGACCTGGCGACTAATTATATAGAAGGTGTAACGGGCGGTCCGCAGACAGGTACACCGGATTTTGATGCCTTCAATGTCGCCATGCGTATATTTAATGATCGCCATTTCCTTGAAGTTCGCACGAACAACGGATTATCATACGCTCCGCAGGCCTGGTTTAAGTATGGTTCTGTTTCTGTTGCCAAATTTGCCGTTTCCACCACAGAGCCCGATAAATATATCGCCGTATTTGATAAACTCATGGATAAGGTAAAAACCGAAGGGTTTAAGCCTGAAGAAGTAGCGGACATGAAAGTTACTTATCTTACAAGCTTTTATTACAAGCAGGAAACCAACAGTGCACAGGCGGCTTCGCTGGCAACAAACGAGGTGATATTTAATAATTGGCGCCGGTCATTAACACTGGTGAATGATGTGAAAAAGTTAACTGTTGAGGAAGTAAGCAATGCTTTTCGTAAATATATTGGCAATATCGTGTGGGTATACCAGGGTGATCTTAAAAAAGTTGACCCATTAAATTATACCAGCGGAACCTTGCCCAAAGCTGATAAGCCGGTAAGCCAGTAAACGGTGTTTGAGGGTATTTAAAAATGGAAGATCACAAGATCAGGATACCATGGTGCACTCTTGTTCGGTAACGGTACCTGTAGGAAGGGTGAAGAAGAATTCAGTACCGCTGCCCTGTACACTTTCAACCCATATTTTACCGTTGCATTTTTCTATCAGATCTTTGCAGAACAGCAGTCCCATGCCGGTGCCGGATTCATTATTAGTGCCCGTTCCGCTGTCCACCTTACTTTTGAAAAGCTTATTAAGCTGCATTTCAGACATGCCTACGCCGGTATCTTTTATTGATAATAAAATGTAGTTGTCGGCCTGATGATGGGCGCTGACTTTAATAGTATCGTCTCTTCGTGAAAATTTGATCGCATTTGTAATTAAATTGCGGGTAACAATACGTACAGAATTGGGATCGGCTGCAACGGTGATGTTATCCGAAACATCATCGATCAGTTTTATTCCTTTTTCCAATGCCTGTTCATGATAATTACTGATCTCATAGGAGACCACTTCTTTGATCGGGAAGCTTTTTGCTGAACTGTCAAAGTTGTCCATCTGGCTGTTTATCCAGAACAATAACGTATCGAGAAAATCAGAAGTATATTCCAACTTCTTTACCGCCTGCGGTATCATACTTAAAAACTGCTCATGCGAAATGGTATCGTCCTCAAGCAGACTAAATAAGCCGCGGAGCGTGCTTAGCGGAGCCCTGAGATCGTGTGCCAGCACAGATATGAGCCTGTCTTTCAAATTATTAAGATCATTCAGTTTATGAGCCTGCTCATCTATATTGGCTTTTTGCTGCAATACCTGATGATTTTTATCTTCCAGTATAGTATTTATCTTTTGCTGTTTCAGCTTAGCCCTGTAATACACAATCAGAATGCCAACCATTCCTAATATGATAATAAAGAATATTGCACTCAACAATCCCTGTCTTTGTATTTTTTGCTGATACAGGTCATCCTGGCGCTGATGCTGTGCAGCCAGCAAACGCTGCTTCTCGGCAAAGTTTGATTCAAGGTTGAACGAGGTCAGTTTTTGAACGCTCTCATCGCTTTTTAAACTGTCTTTCAGCGTATCGTATTCTCTTTGTGCTTTATAGGCATCTTCAAATCTTTTTAAGCCTCCAAGCGCTAAACTAAGTTGTAAGGCCGCAGGAGCCCTGATCGCTAAACTACCCAGTTTATTGGCCAGGGTTGTACCAAGCAGCGCATATTTATAAGCATTTTGATAATCCTTTCGCAGATTATATACCGTAGCAAAATCCGTATAAGCGTAGGCCTTATTGTAATCAATTTTGTAAGTGGTTGAAATTTTAAGCGCCTGGTCCAGACAATTAAATGCAGCAGTATATTGTTTTTTATAGGCATAACATACGCCCAGATCCGCGTACAAGGAACTGATGCCATTCTTGTCGTCAAGGTCCTTGGTTAATTTCATTGATTTGGAAAGGTAAGTGATAGCCTGTTCGTATTTTTTCTGAGCCATCAATATTTCCCCCATATTTTCATACGCGGTACTAATACCCTGTATATTCTTTGATTCCTGCCAAATTTTAACCGCACGCTTATAATACTCCATTGATTTTGGGAATATCTCCATTGCCTGCATTACTACGCCAATATTATTGTAATTAGATGCGGAAGAAAGCTTATCGTGTAGTTTAATATTCAGCGAAAGCGATTTGAAATAATTATCCAGTGCGAAAGATGATTTTCCAATATTATCGGCAACCATACCCATATTATGGTAACTATAGGCAATTCCATTTTCGTTTTTTAACCGCTTAAATATATCCAAAGCCTGTTTAAAATAACTTGAGGAGAGGTCGTAATTGGCAATATTATTATACATACGGCCAACTTCCAGGTAACAATAACCTAAACCGGCTTCATCTTTCAGATTAGTGTAGAGTAATTTGGCCCCTGTAAAGTTTTTTTGTGCCTTCTCATAATCGCCTTTCAATACATAAACCCTTCCTGTTGCAAGCATTCCGTCTGCAATACCTTTTTTATATTTTATAGCGAGCGACCGGTCAACGGCTATCTTCCCGTAATACAAAGTACTGTCAGGGTTTATATCAATAAATTCGGCTGCTAATTTGTTTATCCTGTTGATCGTTAAGGTATCGGTGGGATTATCTTTGTTTGCAAGGGTAGCCGCTAACAGGGTTTTAAGGCTGTCAACCTTAAAATTGGCGAGCGTATAGACACTTGAATTGCAGGGCGCATAGGCAAATGCCTTTAGCCCGGTTAATAACAGAATATAAATTAAAAATGATCTCAATTTTTAATACTTAACAGACATGAATAGGTGCTAACCAACTTAACAATAGCAAAAGACATTAATTCAGGTGTTCTAATTGTCTAATATGCATTTACTTATACTTATACGGTATTGACCGGTGTTTTTGTTATAAGTAATTTCGGGATTAATAGGAAAGCCCGTTCAATTTAATAAACGGGCTTTAATTGTAACGGGTTTGTTACGTTTTTATATCGAAAGTACATTCTTCCAGCTGACCAGGTCACCGATGATCTTTTCAAGCTGATCAGCCGGTACGCGTTCCTGTTGCATGGTATCACGGTAGCGTATCGTTACGGTATTATCTTCCAGGGTTTGATGGTCAACGGTAATGCAAAAAGGCGTACCGATAGCATCCTGCCGGCGATAGCGCTTGCCGATGGCATCCTTTTCCTCATATTGCAGGTTAAAGTCTATTTTCAGTTTATCCATTATCTGGCGTGCTTTTTCAGGCAGACCGTCTTTTTTGGTCAGCGGGAAAATCGCTGCTTTAACAGGCGCCAGGCAGGGGTGCAGTCTTAATAGCACGCGGCTGTCCTGTTTCTCATCTGTGCTCAGGTCTTCTTCCTGATAAGCATTGATCAGGGTCAGCAGGAACATTCGATCCAAACCGATAGAGGTTTCAATCACATAAGGCACATAGTTTTGGTTAATCTCCGGGTCGAAATACTGCAACTTCTTACCCGAAAATTTTTGATGCTGGCTCAAATCAAAATCGGTGCGGCTGTGTATGCCTTCCACTTCCTTAAAACCAAAAGGAAACTCGTATTCGATATCAAAGGCTGATTCGGCATAGTGCGCCAGTTTGGTATGCTCATGATAACGGTATTTTTCAGGACCGGTACCTAAGGCCAAATGCCATTTCAAACGTTCAGTTTTCCAGTGTTCAAACCATTCTTTTTGTGTGCCGGGGCGTACAAAAAACTGCATTTCCATCTGCTCAAATTCGCGCATGCGGATAATGAACTGGCGCGCAATTACCTCGTTACGGAAAGCCTTGCCTATTTGGGCAATACCGAAGGGGATTTTCATCCTGCCTGATTTTTGCACATTAAGGTAATTTACAAATATGCCCTGTGCAGTTTCCGGACGCAAATAAACCAGATCAGCATCATCAGCGACGGCGCCCATCTGCGTGCTGAACATCAGGTTAAACTGACGGACGTCTGTCCAGTTGCGCGTACCGCTGATGGGGTCGGCTATTTCATGCGCTATGATCAGTTCTTTTAGGCGCAGCAGATCGTCATTTTTCAATGCCTTATCCATTTCTATCTGCAGTTGTTCCGCTTTATCGGTCTGGCCATCCTTGTCGTAACGGTCTATCTTATCTTCCAATAATTGATCCGCACGGTAACGTTTTTTTGAATCTTTATTATCGATCATCGGGTCGCTGAAACCATCCACGTGGCCACTGGCTTTCCATATTTTGGGATGCATAAATATTGCCGAATCGATACCAACTATATTTTCGTTCAACTGCACCATGGCCTTCCACCAATAAGTTTTGATGTTGTTTTTCAGTTCAGTGCCATTCTGGCCATAGTCATATACAGCGCTGAGGCCGTCATATATTTCACTCGAAGGGAAAACAAAGCCATATTCTTTAGCGTGCGATATTACGTTTTTGAAAAGTTCGTCGGTGGGTTTACTCATAATAGCGCAAAGATATATTTTTGATTTTGGATGTCGGATTTTCAATTTCGGATTTATTAAACGACCGCTTACTACTTAAATTATATTTCTATTAATCCTCCGATTAAGGTAGCTTTATAGGGCTAATTCATAATTATGAAACAATCGCTGATCATTATCCTTTTCTTTTGGATGTCTGATACGATGGGGCAAAGCCAAACAAACACGGTTAAGCAACTCAATGTGTACGGGCGCGATGGTAAAATGGTAATCGGCAAAGTAATGGTTAATACAGCTGCTGCAACCAAATTATTTCTGCTCAAATCAGTTCAAAAGAAAGATACTTCAAACAATTATATCACCACTTTTTATTTAGGCAACAAGGAAACAGCTCCCATACCGGATGCCAGGATCTCCATGAAATTCAGTAAGCCGGTTACTGAGGTAATGCCCTCATTTTCTGCTGCATTTAACAGTGTAAACGGGCTTTCAGATGACCATATCACCTATATTTTTAAAGCAGGCCGCTTAGACCGCGACCCTGGCAGTGTGGTGGTCATCTCATTTGCTGTCAAAAGCAAGGGAAAAGTAGTTACGGAAATTTCGGGCCTGGACGGGATAATTCCCTGAATAAGGTTTTTGTCTGAAGCATGGATTACGCTGATTATTTAATTTCGCAGATTTATTTCAAACTTACCGGCTTGCTGACTTTCCGACTAAATATCTACATTTGAAGCATGAGCATCAGTGTTGAATCATTAACCAAAATTTACGGCTCGCAGAAGGCTGTTGATGGCATTTCGTTTACTGCTTCACCGGGCGTGCTGGGTTTCCTGGGACCAAACGGGGCAGGCAAATCAACGACGATGAAGATACTGACCGGCTTTATTCCCCAAACCTCTGGTAAGGCATCGGTATGCGGTTTTGATGTGGAAACGCAGGCGCTGGATGTGAAACGCAACATCGGCTATTTGCCCGAAAATAACCCGCTGTATCAGGATATGTATGTAAAAGAATCGTTGGCATTTATTGCCAATATTCACAAGATCGGTCAGCCCGAAAAACGTATTAACGATATCATTGAACAAACCGGTCTTACACCCGAGCGGCATAAAAAGATAGGCCAGCTATCCAAGGGCTACCGCCAGCGGGTAGGTTTGGCGCAAGCCATCCTGCATGACCCGCAGGTGCTGATACTGGACGAGCCCACCTCGGGACTCGATCCTAACCAACTCATCGGCATACGCCAGTTGATACGCGATCTGGGCAAAACCAAAACCATCATTCTGTCAACCCATATTATGCAGGAAGTCGAAGCGGTATGCGGCCAGGTCGTCATTATCAGTAAAGGAAAGATCGTTGCCAATGATTCGCTAAAAGCCTTGCGGGCAAAAAATCAGAACCGATCACTTGAAAATATTTTTATCGATCTAACAAACTAACTGAATTAAAAGAACCGGCATGGCAAGCCGCAGCGCGGCAATCTCCCAGGCAGGCAGGTCAACGATAACAACGGATGAAAAAACTTATAATTTTAATTGCATTGCTCCCTGCTTTGCCCCTCCAGGCCCAGACCACAATAAACAGGGCTATCGGTACGGGTTTCGAACTGGCCATACCTTCAAACGGCGTTTACAGCATCGGCACGGGTGCATCGGTAAAAGCTGAGTTGCCCATATCGACGCCTGTAAGTTTAACGCTGACCGGCGGATTTACCGCTATGTTTTATAAAAGCAACCTGTTCAATTCATCCCGCACTCCCGGCGCAGCGACATTCGTGCCCTTAAAGGCTGGTCTTAAATATTATTTCAATAAGGGCGTTTATGCCGAGGGCGAAGCAGGAACGGTAATTGAAGCCAATTATGCTAAACAAAGCCCTTTCGCATTTTCCATCGGGCCGGGATTTATTGTACCGGCCGGCGATAAAAACGGGGTAGAAATCGGCTTCCGGTACGAAAGCTGGGCCAATCAGCTAAGACAAACCGCTATAAGGATAGCTTATCGATTTGGATGGTAACTTTAATTTTTCTTCCCGTCGTTATACAAAACGATAAGTGCAGGGTGATTTGCAATCCCTTTTTGCATTAGCGAATATTGTTGTAATTTCGGCAGCTAAGAGCCCCGTTTTATAGTGTATAGTATCTTAAAGAAAGAAATTACTTCTTACCTCAGTTCGCTGGTAGCCTATGTTACTATAGGCGTATTTTTATTGGTATTAGGATTGTTTTTATGGGTATTCCCCGACTCGAGTATTCTGGATTACGGGTATGCAGGTTTGGACAGCCTTTTCAGCACCGCGCCATACCTGTTTATGTTCCTCATTCCGGCTATTACCATGCGCTCTGTTGCCGAGGAACGCAAAGAAGGCACATTTGAACTACTGCTCACCCGTCCGCTTACCGACTGCCAGATTGTATTGGGTAAGTTTTTTGCCTGTGTGCTGCTGGTGCTTTTTGCATTGATACCTACACTGGTTTACTACTATTCGGTGTGGGTATTAGGTACGCCGCAGGGTAATATTGATACAGGTGCGGTAACCGGCTCTTATATTGGCTTGTTTCTGCTGGGCGCAGGTTTTGCAGCTATCGGCTTATTTGCTTCATCGGTAAGCAAAAACCAGATCATCGCTTTTACCATTGCCGTTTTCCTTTCCTTCTTTTTTTATAGTGGATTTGATTCATTAGGTACGCTGCCATCATTACAGAACCTGGGCTTACAGCATTTGGGTATTACTGAACATTATCAATCGGTAAGCCGTGGGGTACTTGATACCCGCGACCTGGACTATTTTGTATGCCTTAGTGCATTATTCATTTGGTTTACGCTGTTGGTGATCAGAATACAAAGGCAAAAAAACGCCGGTCAGAAGGGAATGCTGGGCGCTTTGGGTATTATTATTTTAGTAGGCATCATCTCATCCTTTGCATTTACCAGGTTTGATTTTACAAAAGAGAAAAGATTTACCATATCCAAAATAAGCAGGGAAATATTAGGTAGTCTTCCAAAAGAGGTGAAGGTGACCGTTTATTTGCAAGGTGATAACTTCCCGGCAGCTTTTAAAAGGCTGCAGGGCGCTACCCGCGATATGCTGAATGACCTGCAGGCTTACAGCCAAGGTAAACTGCAATTTGATTTTATTGACCCCTTGAAAGGGTTATCAAACGATCAGCAGCAGCAAACCCTGCAGGATTTGCAGGATAAGGGCGTCGAGCCAACTAACCTGAGCGAAAAAACAGATAACGGCTTAAGCCAAAAACTCATTATTCCTTATGCCGTCATATCCGCCGGCGGGAAGCAAATACCTGTTAAGCTTTTGCTGAACAGAATAGGCTTATCAGCAGACGAACAGTTGAATAATTCTATCCAGAATCTGGAATATGCTTTTTCGTCGGCAATAAAGAAAATTGCAGCGGGCGGCAAACCGGAGATCGGGTTTACCGAAGGGCATAACGAACTGACCGATGTACAGCTGAATGATGCCATGAAATCATTATCCGATGGATTTATGGTTGGGCGCGTTGATCTGAAAACCATTCCATTCGCTGCCTTGCAAAAAGTAAAGCTGCTGTTTATCCCTAAGCCCGACAAAGCATTTACCGAACTGGAAAAATTCAAGCTCGACCAGTATATGATGCATGGCGGAAGGGTAGTGTGGACCATTGACCAGGTGAGCGCCGAGTTGGACAGCCTTCGCGGGCATGGCGGCGATCAGCTGTCGTTCAACAAACAACTGAACCTTGACGATCAGCTATTTGTATACGGCGTGCGTGTTAACTATGACCTGGTAGCCGATATGAATTGTGCCCAGATACCGGTAAGCACGGGTAACATAGGGGGGCAGGCACAGATACAAAATGTGCCCTGGTTATTTTATCCTGTGCTGATACCTTTGTCCAAACATCCGGTAGTAAAAAACCTGGATGGTATACGCACCGAATTTATAAGTACAATTGATACCATCGGAACAAAAGGAACCAACAAAACCATACTGCTTACCTCATCGCCTTATAATAAAAAATTCAATACGCCTTATCTGCTTTCCTTACAGTCATTGGAGCAGCAACCCGATCCTAAGACGTTTGTAAATCCACCCAAAGCCGTTGGCGTATTGCTGGAAGGGAAGTTTAAGTCGGATTTTATGAACAGACCATTGCCGGAAGGTTTGACAGAAAAAATAGCGTCATTGCAGGAAAGCAAACCGACTAAAATGATCGTCATCAGTGACGGAGACGTGTTTAAAAACCAGGTAGGCAAAGATGGCTCGCCATACCCTTTAGGTTACGATCATTATACCCAGCAAACCTATGGCAACAAGAACCTTTTGCTGAATATTGCCGACTATATGACCGATGATTCCGGCCTGATCGGATTGCGCACCAAAGAGATACAGATACGCCTGCTTGACAAGGCGCGGATACGCAGCGGGAAGTTATACTGGCAGGTGATAAATAATGTTATTCCTTTGGCTTTTGTGTTAATATTTGCTATTTTTCAACATTATATCCGTCAGCGAAAGTATGCTCATTAAATTTTATACTTTTGGTTGATTAATACTATTAAATATATGAGATTTATTGTTTCAACATCAACGTTACTCAAGCAATTACAATCTGTAAGTGGTGCTTTAAGCAATAGTACGGTTTTACCTATACTGGAGAACTTTTTGTTCGAGATAAAGGACGGAAACTTAACCATTTCGGCTACTGATCTGCAGACCAGCATGACTACTTCCCTAACGGTTGAGGCAAAGGAAAATGGCCGGATAGCTATACCCTCACGTATTTTACTGGATACCTTAAAATCGCTGCCCGAGCAGCCCATCGCTTTTAATATTGATGATACGACCTTCGCTATTGAAATAAATGCCGGTGACGGTAAATACAAACTGAGCGGCGAAAATGGCGAGGATTTCCCCAAGATACCGGTTGTTGAAAATGCATCATCTGTAAATTTGCCTGCATCGGTTTTAGCCGAGGCTATTAATAAAACCATTTTTGCAGTAAGTAATGATGAACTTCGCCCGGCTATGACAGGAGTTTATTGTCAGCTATCCACCTCGTCGTTAACTTTTGTAGCTACTGATGCACATAAACTGGTACGTTACCGCCGCAAGGATGCCAAGGCAGCCAGCACGGCATCATTTATTTTGCCAAAAAAAGCATTAAATTTGCTCAAATCGGCTTTGCCTTCAGATGATATTAACGTATCAGTTGAATACAACAGCACAAGTGCGTTCTTTAAATTTAGTAACATCAACCTGGTTTGCCGTTTGATAGATGAGCGTTATCCGGATTACGAAGCAGTCATTCCGCAGAATAACCCGAATAAACTGACTATCGACAGGCAGGCATTTTTAGGCTCCCTTAATCGTGTAGCTATTTATGCGAACAAAACCACTCACCAGGTAAGGTTAAAGATCAACGGCAGCGAGCTGAATATTTCATCTGAGGATATTGACTTTGCCAATGAGGCGCATGAGCGTTTAAGCTGCCAATATGACGGCGAGGATATGGAGATCGGATTTAATGCACGATTTTTGATAGAAATGTTAAAGAATCTGAGTTGCGAAGAGGTGATGTTAGAGATGTCGACCCCTAACCGGGCAGGGTTATTGTTACCGCAGAACGGCGATGAGAATGAAGATGTGCTGATGCTGGTAATGCCGGTAATGCTTAATAGTTATGCTTAAGTTGTAAACTTAAATTATAAATCCAAATCCAGAGTCCGGTGTACAAGCCGGACTTTTTTGTTCGGGCACAATAACAAAACTCAGTACAAGCAGTTATTATAGCAATTAGTTGAAATGAATATAAGGTTATTATCATTGTTCATCATTATTTCCATTATAGCGTTATCAGCCTGTAAAAAAAATAATGATGCGCCGGTTACACCCAAGGCCGGCGGTCTGGATGTGATCAATGCATCAGCCGATACCTTTAACTTTTATTTGAACGGTACGCGCATGAATGCTACGTCAAGTATTGTACCCGGTTTTTCAACAGGGTATTATCCGGTTCCTGCGGGACAACAATCCTGCCAGATAAAAAAGCAGTTTAATACAGTAACCAATACTATTCAGACCTTACTGAGTATAACGATTCCGGCTGATATATATCCCTACCATTCGTTATTTGTTACTGATGAGAATGTAAACGATGCATTTTCAACAGTTGATAAGTTAGATACTACGTCAAAACCAAACATGTGCTTTATCAGGTTTGTAAATGCTTCGCCGGGTTCCGGAGGATTGGATATGGCTTATGGCAGTGCCACTCAATTTATGAACGTTGCTTTTAAATCGGCCGGTGAATTTATACTTATCAGTACCGTTGATGGTGCCAGTGCAAGCGGATCTATACCGATTAAGATATTTACTGCCGGGTCAACTACGCCGCTGGTGACCGACAGCGTAAAGCTGGCAGCACAAAAGTCATATACATTTTATGCTCAAGGGAAAGCGGGTACTTCCGGATTCAGTATAGGCAGCACAGTAAATTCTAACTAAAAATGCATAAAGGAAAAAATAGCGTTTTACCGGTTTTTCTTCTCGTGTTTGTCGCTGTATTTATAGTGATACCATTTATTTCATCCTGTGGAAAAAGCGGATCTGCCGGCCCCTCAACCAATGTGCAATACCAGATCGTAAATTTAAGCCCCGATTTGGGTTCTGTGGATCTTTATATCGATTACAGGAAGGTAAATACGTCCTCGTATTTTTATCCCACAGCTTCCGGCTATTTTTACCTTACTTCCCTTAATATACCATTCCAGATCAGGCCCGGCACCAGCTTAACCGCCGGTACCATTGCTCCCAGCTTTAATATTTTCAGTCTGAACAATATTCTGAAACCCAATACAAGATATACTTTTATGATAACGGGGATGGTAACTGACAGCCTCAATGGCATCTTTCTGACAGATACTTCTGCCACCCCGACTATTGGACGCGGTAAAATACGTTTTGTAAATGCTTCTCCGCGTTCGGCAGGCCTTAATGTGACAGCAAACGATACGTCTCTTTTTTCAAATGTGCCCTATATAAATCATACTGATTTCAGGGAACTGCCGGCAGGTATCTATGACTTTAAGATATACCCCACCGGAAGCTCAACAATTTTGAGGGATATTCCTAATGTCACTATACAAGATGGACGTCTTTATACCCTGTATTGTTACGGACTGGCGGGGCATACCGATAGCCTTGCTTTTGGCTCCGGTTTTATCACCAATAAGTAATCCGGGTTTTATTTATATTTTTGGCAAAATTTTAAGCAATTGGAACTCATAAAACACCTGATAGACTTTATCCTGCATATTGATAGACACCTGTCCGATATTATAAGCCAGTATCATGCGCTGACCTACCTGATCTTATTTGTGATCATATTTGCTGAAACCGGTTTTGTTGTCACCCCATTTTTGCCGGGCGACTCGCTGCTTTTTGCAGCCGGTGCACTCGTTGCAGCAGGCAATACAGGGTTGAATATTTATCTTCTTGCTATGATCTTGATCGTAGCAGCCTTTACCGGAAATACCATTAACTACCTTTCGGGCAGCTATCTGGGCCCTAAAGTGTTCAAGGAAAAGAACAAAATACTAAAACTGGATTATTACCTGCAAACCAAAGCTTTTTTTGACAAACATGGGGGCAAAGCGGTCATTTTTAGCCGCTTTATGCCTATTATCCGGACCATAGCCCCCTTTGTAGCCGGCGTGGGACGGATGCCGTTTTTAAGATATAGCCTGTACAATATTATCGGGGGTGCATCATGGATCATCGTATTCCTTTTTGCAGGTTACATGCTTGGCAATGTGCCGTTTTTTAAAGCGCATTTTTCCCTGGTGGGGATCGTCATCATCCTGGTTTCTATTATTCCGCCGGTTATTGCTGGTCTAAAAAAACGGCCGGCTGGGAAGTCTGTTTAATGACTGATTTTGCGCTGTACAGGGCTGCTACCCGCAGTGCCTTTTTCTTTTCTTATGCTGATCGGAGCAATCAGGCTTCTTATGACAGGGTTGATGCCCAGATATGCTGTTTTATATAGGGGTAAAAGTTGAAATGTTATGCGGTGGTAAATTTTGCCGGCCGGAAAGCCAAAAAAATGACCTTCAAACGTTTCAACTTTATAACATTGCAACAATTTTAAAAAAGGCATTTGATAATATCATTATTCGTCATATATTTGCAGTCCTTAAATAAAAAAGAATAATTAGCTAAAATGGCAAATCATAAATCATCAATAAAAAGGATCAGGGCAAATGCTGCGAAGCGTCTGCGTAACAGATACCAGGCTAAAACTACCAGGAATGCTATCAAAAAATTAAGAAGCACTACTACCAAAGCGGATGCTGCTGTGCTTTTAACCAAAGTGATCTCAATGCTTGACCGTTTAGCTAAAAAGAATGTTATTCACAAAAACAAAGCTTCGAACAATAAATCAAAGCTTACTAAATTTGTAAACGGCTTAAAATAATTTAGATATATTTCTAATCAGAAATAGCGATGGGTTTTAAACTCATCGCTATTTTTTTTAAAACGATTTAAGGATCTATTGGATGGTTAGCATCTTCATTGAAAAATAATTCAAATGCAATACAGCTGAGCTTATAATCGTGTCTTATGTTCGCTCCGGTAGGTGAGGCTAAAGCGATTTCCATCATAGCGGCACTTGAGATTGGCAGGGGCAGGAACAAAACCGAAGCCAGGGCATAGCAACTATTCAGGAGGCGTTGCTCATGTTCAATTTCAAATTTATTCAATGCTAAAGGGAAATCCGAAATTCAAATTTCGAAATTCGATATAAGGCCTTTCAGCTTTCAGCTTTCCGCTTAAATCGTATCTTTGCCGATTATCATTTTGCGCTAATGAAGATATCTTATAACTGGCTTAAACAATTTATTGATACCGATAAAACACCCGAACAAATTTCACAGATCTTAACCGGCATTGGTCTTGAGGTTGAGAGTCTTGAAAAAGTGCAGGCCATACCCGGTGGACTGGAGGGGCTGGTGATAGGCTATGTTAAAGAATGCCGCCAGCATCCCAACGCTGACAGGTTGAAGATTACCAGGGTAGATGCCGGTACCGGCACCGAACTGCAAATAGTTTGCGGTGCATCAAATGTAGGGCTTGGACAAAAAGTGGTGGTTGCTACCGTGGGAACAACCGTTTACCCAACTGGTGCTGAGCCTTTCAGGATCAATAAATCAAAAATACGCGGTGAGGAGTCCGAAGGGATGATCTGCGCCGAAGATGAGATCGGCCTGGGCGAATCGCACGAAGGTATTATGATACTGGATGCCAGTGCCCCAATAGGTGACCTGGCTAAAGATTATTTTAAACTGAACGATGATTACCTGTACGAGATCGGTTTGACACCTAACCGGGCCGATGCCGCCTCTCACCTGGGTACAGCCCGTGATATTGCCGCTTTTATAAAAACAACGATAAACAAGCCGGATGTTTCGGGATTCAAGGTAGATAATACCGACCGAAAAATCGAGGTAGTGGTTGAAAATGAAATCGCTTGCCCGCGGTACTCCAGTTTAACTATTACCGGCATCGAGGTAAAAGATTCACCGAAATGGTTAAAAGAAAAACTGGCTGTAATTGGCTTGCGCTCCATCAACAACATTGTAGATATAACCAATTATGTATTACACGGGTTGGGACAACCCCTGCATGCTTTTGATGCCGATGCGATAAAAGGCAATAAAGTGATTGTAAAAACCTGCCCGCAGGGGACGCCGTTTACAACGCTCGATGAACTGGAACGCAAGCTTTCGGCTGATGACCTGATGATCTGTAATGCTCAGGAACCAATGTGTATAGCGGGCGTTTTTGGCGGCATAGGTTCAGGCATAAAAAGCTCGACAAAAAATGTATTCCTGGAGAGCGCTTATTTTAACCCGGTATGGGTGCGCAAAACATCCAAGAGGCATGGCTTAAAGACGGACGCCTCTTTCCGTTTTGAGCGCGGCACTGACCCGGATATTACGGTGTTTGCCCTGAAATATGCCGCCTTATTAATCAAAGAAGTAGCAGGCGGTACCATATCTTCTGAAATATCTGACATATACCCAACTTCAATTAAGCCTTTTGATGTCGATCTCACCTATAAAAATATAGACAGGCTGATCGGAAAGGCGATCAGCCACGAGGAAATCAGATCAATTATCCAGGCCCTCGATATACAGCTTGTTAACGAATCAGCCCAGGGTTTATCCTTAAAGGTACCACCTTACCGTGTGGATGTTACCCGCGAAGTAGACGTGATCGAAGAGATACTGCGCATATATGGCTACAATAATATCGAGATACCTGCCCAGATCAGGGCCTCATTAAATAATTCCATCAGGCCCGAAAAGGATGATGTTCAAAACAGCATATCCGATCTGCTGACCGCCAATGGATTTAACGAGATATTGTCTAACTCGTTAACCAAATCATCCTATTCAAATGATTTAGATCACGCAGTTAAAATACTGAACCCGCTAAGTAACGATTTGGATGTGATGCGTCAAAGCTTGTTATATTCAGGGTTGGAGGCTATAGCGTATAATCAAAACCGAAGGAGTGCTGATCTGAAACTGTATGAGTTTGGCAAGGTTTACAGTGTAAAGGATGAGCAATATATCGAAGTACCGCGTTTTTCTATATTCCTTACCGGGGCTGACCGGGCTGAGCAATGGAACCAAAAACCGCATCCGGTTTCTTTTTTTATGATGAAGGCTGTTGTTGACGGCTTGCTGGAAAGATTGAATATCAAGGACCTGGTGGCAGAGGATGCCACTTGCAGCAAAATGGCCTTCGGTCTGCAATATATGCACGGCGGCAAGCAATTGGTTAAGTTTGGTTCAGTATCTGTGGCATCTTTGAAAAAGGTGGACCTTGATAAGGAAGTTTTTTATGCTGATTTTAATTTTGATATGGTACTGGCTGCCGTACGCAAGAATAAGATCGTATACCAGGAAGTTTCAAAGTTCCCGGCGGTAAGGCGCGACCTTTCCATGCTGGTTGATCAGCAGGTAACATTTGGACAGTTGAAACAGATCGCGCAAAAAACAGAGCGTAAGCTGTTGAAAGAAACCAATGTATTTGACGTTTACCAGGGAGACCGGCTGCCGGCAGGTAAAAAGTCTTATGCTTTAAGTTTTACTTTACAGGATGAAGAAAAAACTTTGACAGATAAGGCGATAGATGCGATCATACAAAAATTAATTTATAACTTCGGTAAACAAGCAGGGGCGGAGATACGAAAGTAATGAGTGAATTAGTGATTGAGCGAATCAGTGAATGCATCATTCCATCGCTCAATTTAATTAAATTAAAAATTTACCCATTCAATAAATCACGCAATCACTAATTAAAAAATGGCCTCAGTAGCTGAACAGTTAAATAAGGTTGTAGAAAAGACCGAGCGCTTAATTGAGCTTTGTTCGGCTTTGCAGGAGGAGAATGACCTGCTAAAGCTGGAGAACCAGTCGCTTTCCTCAGCCTTAACAGTCAGCAAAGACAAGACCATAGAATTGGATGAAAAGCTCCGGATTTTGAAGATGGCAAAATCATTTTCAGAAACTAATGAAAAAAGTCTTGACATAAAGCAAAAAATTAACGAATTTGTGCAGGAAATAGATAAGTGTATTGTGTTACTGAAAAAGTAGTGCAAATAGTGAATAGCTCAAATGGGAGAAATCTCCATAAAAATAAATATTGCTGACAGAGTTTACCCCTTAAAGGTGAACATGGAAGAAGAAGAAATAATACGCAGGGCGGCTAAACTGATCAACGACCGGATAAAAGAATATCAGGAAAATTATGCGGTCAGGGATAAACAAGATCTGCTTTCGATGTGTGTGCTGCATTACGCAACATCCTCATTAAAGGCAGAAAAGAAGGGCATGGTAGAGGATACCGATGTGGCGGACAAAGTTTATCAGTTAGATCATTTACTGTCCGAATTTTTTTCGAAGTAATAACGTTCTTTACACATACAGAGCACATTAAGATTTAACCGCAGTTAAATTTTAGGTTTCACTATTAAAAACTTAACGCTTCAATATCAGCGGATCAAAAACGGTATACGTTACTTCATCGATTTAACGACATCCAGGTCCCAACATGTTACTTGAGGTTTTTCAATACATGACACTTAAAAATTAGTTGCGGTTTTTTTATTTATATAAACTTAAAATGAACTCAGTATTATACATCATTATCGGGATATTGGCCGGGGTACCTACGGGTATAGTCGTTGGCCGTTATCTGCTGAAAAAACTTTTTAAAGACCAGGAAGTATCAGCCCAAAACAAAGTAAAAAAGATATTAAAGGATGCAGAAACCAATGCGGAAATCCTTAGAAAAGACAAATTGCTGGAGGCAAAAGAGAAATTTTTGCAGATGAAGGCCGAGCATGAGCAGGAGATCAACGCAAAAAACAACGCCATCAATCAGCGCGAGAACGGTGTCAAACAAAAAGAGCAGTCCTTTAACCAGCGGCTTGAGAATATGAACCGTAAAGAATCCGAACTGGATAGTGTGCGCAAAAACCTGGAAAGGCAAACTGAAATTGCTGTTAAAAAGCAGGAGGAGGTTGAGCATCTCAAGCAGCAGCATGTAGAGCAATTGGAAACCATAGCCGGCCTGTCAGCTGATGATGCCCGAAACCAGTTGGTTGATACCCTGCGCGAGGAAGCCCGCAGTAAAGCCATGATACAGATAAAGGATATTGTGGATGAAGCCAAGCTTACTGCAACGAAAGAGGCCAAGAAGATAGTGATCCAAACGATACAACGTACGGCCACTGAAAGCGCCATTGAGAACACGGTATCTATTTTCAATATTGAAAATGACGAAATAAAGGGCCGTATCATCGGCCGCGAAGGAAGAAATATCCGTGCGCTGGAAGCAGCTACAGGGATTGAGATTATCGTGGATGATACACCGGAGGCGATCATCCTTTCAGGTTTTGACCCGGTAAGGCGCGAAATTGCTCGCCTGGCGATGCATCGCCTGGTGACAGATGGTCGTATACACCCTGCCCGCATTGAAGAAGTGGTTGCAAAAACCAAAAAGCAGATAGACGAGGAGATTGTAGAGATAGGCGAGCGTACGGTTATAGATCTGGGCATTCACGGATTGCATCCCGAATTGATCCGTATGGTTGGCCGTATGCGTTACCGCTCATCTTACGGGCAAAATCTTCTGCAGCACTCACGTGAGGTAGCCAACTTTTGCGCTACCATGGCTGCTGAACTGGGCTTAAATGTTAAACTTGCCAAACGTGCAGGTCTGCTGCATGACATTGGTAAAGTGCCTGATGATAATCCCGAACTGCCTCACGCTATTTTGGGTATGCAGCTTGCCGAAAAGTTTAAAGAACATCCCGAGGTTTGTAATGCCATAGGCGCTCACCATGACGAAATAGAAATGACATCGATGCTGTCGCCTATTATACAGGCTTGTGATGCCATATCAGGCGCCCGTCCCGGTGCACGCCGCGAAGTGGTTGAAAGCTATATTAAGCGTTTAAAAGAGCTGGAAGAACTGGCCTTATCTTATCCCGGTGTTGAAAAAACATTCGCCATACAGGCCGGCCGAGAATTACGCGTGGTAGTAGAAAGCGAAAAAATTACCGACGCACAGTCTGAAATATTAGCTGCCGATATATCAAACCGTATCCAAACGGAAATGACCTACCCGGGCCAGATCAAGGTGACGGTGATCAGGGAAACCCGCTCGGTTGCATTTGCTAAATAAAAGCCTTACCCTAAACCCCTCTCTGAAGGAGAGGGGCTTTTTTAATTTTTCGTGGCAAAAAATCGAAATTCAAACCAAAGGAAATCTCCCGAAGCTGGCCAAAGGCGGCCGGTTGATATTTATTTTGCCAAATACGGTGAAAGTCATCAAAATCCCACCAATAAGTTAATACACTGGATATGCGTCCCGTTAATTGTATTCAGCTTATTTGGGCTCTTGTGGGCGGCACCTTTCCCACACCTTAAGTTTTTGGGTTCCTATAACGGTTATTTTAACTGGGCATCCTTTTTAATCGCCTTTAGTATCTATTATTATTACAAGCTCTCGCCGGTGTTATCCTATTTTATGCTTTTGGTGCTGATGATTTTTAGCTTAGGGGTGATTGAACTGGCCGAATGGCAAAAGGCCGGTGGCCCGGCATTATGGCTGATTTGTCTGATTGTTTTTGTAACGTCGTGGGCGGGCCAGTTTATCGGGCACAAAATAGAAGGCAAAAAGCCATCATTTTTGGATGATCTGAAGTTTTTGCTGATCGGTCCGGTATGGCTGCTGCACTTTATTCTCAAAAAGTTTTCGATCAGGTATTGAAGCGGTGATAGGTTAAACCCTGGTCAGGATAATGATCTCTATCGCATCCGTCACATTTTTACATTTATTGGCTGATGCTTCGAGCGAATACAGGATATCCCGGTGCTTGATCAGGGTAATAGCGTCTTTTTCACCAGCAAACAACTCGGCCAAAGCTTGATAATAGATCAGATCGGTTTGGTGTTCATGATCCCTTATCAGCCGGCATGAGGCAAGCATAGCTTCCGTATCTCTTATCTTATCCAATGCATTGAGCAATTTTTGTATCTCCATACACGACAGCTGAATATGCCCAGCCATTTCAGCTATTGCCGGTATGAATATTTCGATGTCATACAGGTTCATTCTTCCGGCGGCCTCATGTATATTGTCTGCCACATCGTCAATGGCCGATACCAGTATGTGAATGTCCTTACGGTTAAGGGGGGTAAAAAAAACCTTATCCAACCCAAGATAGACCTTGTGGGTAATATCGTCGCCTGTTTCTTCCAGCGTATTGATTTGCCGGTATAAGGGTTCACGTTCCTGAGCCGATGCGGTATTCACTACCGCTGAAAGCAATTCCGCCATTTCCACGATGTTTTTACCTGCCTGGTTAAATAGCCCGTAAAATAAAGCACGGTGGGAAAAAAAATCAAAAAACAGCTTGCGCATACTATCAAATTCAAAAATCTAAAAGTACGCGCGGTATGTTAAGGCATTATTAAATAGAAACGGCTGGATGTTAAGGAATTGTTATTTTATCGGAAAATGCTAATATTCTTAGTGAATGCTTGATTGTTAGCTCTTTATATTCAATATAACTCATGATTCAAATGATTTAATTCGTCACCGTATGTTTCCGCAGGTTGAAATTAATGTTGGCATAATATTACTAAACGTTAATCATCTGTTAACATTAACGTAATGTTGACTCTGCACTTTTGAACCGAAATTTAATTAACCTCACCCAGACATGGAAAAAATGTTTACCAAACTTGCCGGATCAATATTATTATTGGCCCTGCTATTAATTGGCTTTAACAGCGAAGCACAAACAACTGCTGGCGCAACTTATGCAAGCACTGATGTAAAATCAGATAAGAAATCTGACCAGGCAACTACCGAAACAAAAGCTGCTGCCAAACCTGCAGAAGACACTACATGGAAACCGCAAAGAAGATTATGGGGTTACACATTCGGTGATTTTTACTATGACGCACATGCCGATGCAACGAACAGGGGACCCGAAACAAACTACAATGGTGTTCCCAAATACAGGAATGCATTCCAGTTCCGTCGAATTTATTTGGGCTATGATTATGAAATAACTAAAAAGTTTAAAGCTGAGTTTTTACTCGCTTCTGAGCCAAGTGCCAATACCGGTGTTAACGGAACCACCGCTATACCAAACGGTGATAACCTGGTTGATAACAAAATGGCTTTTTTTATCAAAAATATCAATTTAAGATACCGGGATCTTTGGAAAGGAACAGATTTTGTTATCGGCGAAATGGCGACTCCGGGCTTTGCAATGAATGAACCCGGCACCAATGGCCCAACATCATTGTCCGAAACAGTATGGGGAAACCGTTTTATTGAAAAAACGGTTGCTGACTTCCATAAGACCAACTCGTACGATGTTGGTGCAGCATTGGAAGGAACATTTGACCCTTCTACCAAAAACTTCGGCTATGTGCTAATGGTTGGCGACAATAGCCAGTCCAGCTTATTATCTGCTGCCAATGCCAGTACAGGTTTCTATAAAATAGTCTATGGTGATATCTGGGGTAAATTCCTGGACAAGCATTTACTGGTTGATATCTATGGTGACTTTGTAAGAACTGGTTCTGCTACTGCGACAATCGGTGGTCAATCACACAGTATGTTAAAGGGTTTTGTAGCTTATACCTCATCAAAACTATCGGTAGGTGTTGAAGCATATACCCAAAAGCTTACCAATGGTGTAGGTAATACGACTACCGCAGCTCCTGAGAATGCTACTGCACAGGCTTTATCGGTTTGGGTGAAAGGGCCCATCGTTAAAGATAAGTTAAGTTTCTTTGCACGGTATGATGGCTATAACCCGGACAATAATTACAAGACTGCCGATGCTTACACGGCAACTTCCGGAATTTTTTCTAATTACACTCCTGTTTACAAAGAAAGATTCTACACCGCTGGTGTGGATTTCACACCTGCCAAAAATGTACACTTTTCACCGAACGTTTGGCTGGTTGATTACAAGGACCAGAGAAACGCAAGTGTTACCGGCCGTGTAGCTGATGACCACACCTTAGTATACAGGTTAACATTCTACTTTGTATTCGGTAAATAACAAACAACAATCAAACAATAAATAAATCAAACCATGAGAGTAATTAAAAGTTTACAGTTAGCAGTTGTTGCATTAGCTGCATCTTGCGCAACATTATCAGCTTCGGCACAGGATAATACGCTATTGGGTGCAGGCAGTACATTCGTGTACCCGCTGTTTTCAAAAATATTTTCAAAATATACGGCCTCTAAGGTGAATTATCAGTCTATCGGTTCAGGCGGCGGCATACTGCAGCTTACCAACAAAACTGTTGATTTCGGTGATTCAGATGCTCCTTTGAATGCCGATCAGACCGCTAAAATAAGTGCTCCGGTTTTGCACATTCCAATGACTTCGGGTGCTGTGGTAGTAACTTATAATATACCCGGTGTTAAAGTTGCTTTGAACCTGAGTGGCAAAGATCTTGCTGACATCTTTTTAGGAAAGATAACCAACTGGAACAGCCCGGAAGTTAAAGATGCCAACCCTGGCGTTAAAATACCTGATATGCCTATCGTTGTTGTTCATCGTTCAGACGGCAGTGGTACCTCCTTCATTTTCACCGATTTCTTAACAAAAGTAAATCCTGAATGGGCGAAAAAGGTGGGTAAAGCAAGCGCGGTTAACTGGCCTGCAGGTTTAGGCGGAAAAGGCAGCGAAGGCGTTTCCGGTCTGGTTAAACAAACTCCTGGTGGTATCACTTATGTGGAGCTGGCTTATGCAAAACAAAACAATATGCCTTATGCCAATATCCAGAACAAAAGCGGAAAATATATTACCCCGACTATTGAAGCTACCACTTTAGCAAGCAATGTTGCTATACCTGATGATTCAAAAGTATCTATTACCAATACGGATAATCCTAAAGGTTATCCGATTGCCAGCTTTACCTGGGCTTTGATCTATAAAGAACAAAATTATAATGGCCGTTCAAAAGAACGTGCTACCGGACTATTGAAGCTGCTTTGGTACAACATTCACCAGGGGCAGGCTGAATGTGCTCCGCTGAATTATGCACCACTTTCAAAATCAGCCGTAAAAGTTGCTGAAAAAATATTAAAATCAGCTACCTTCGACGGCAAATCAATCCTGTAATAATAACCTGTTTTTGCTGTTATTGTAAAACACAGGAGATCAAATAAGATTTATCGATTACCAGCGTCAATATTTTGACGCTGGTAATTGTGTTATAATAAAAGCTGTAAAATTTATGAAATCATCCATCGCAAATACCGATGAAACGATCAGTACTACTATTCAGGATAGCTTAATCCCCAATAAAAAACAGGTTACCATCATGAAAAATTCAAGATTAAGCCTTTCCAACAAGCAGCTGAAATGGGAAATTATATTTAAGCGGCTGTTAATCGCCATGAGTATTTTTCTGGTGCTTATCATACTAGGCGTGCTTGCAACCCTTATCAAGGAATCCATGCCCTCCATTAAATTATTGGGAATTGGGTATCTGTGGGGGAAGGTATGGGACCCGGTAAGCAATATTTATGGTGCTTATCCATTTTTAGTGGGCACTTTACTTACCTCCTTTATTGCACTGATCATTTCCGTGCCCTTTTCTTATGCTGTGGCCATTTATTTGGGCGAATACAACAGGGCGGGGTGGTTGTCTGATTTGTTAAAAAATACGATTGAACTGATAGCAGCCGTTCCTTCCATCATTTACGGTTTTTGGGGACTATTTGTATTGGTACCGCTTATACGCACTTTTGAAGCGAAGATAGGGGTTGCTCCATATGGAATA
>JAQBOV010000029.1 GCA_028287895.1 Mucilaginibacter sp.
TCATTAATTGTATGCCGCGCTGTAACGGTGTTCTGATTTTATATTCTGGGATTTTATCCATGCTCATTTTCAGTTCTGCAGAGAGCATATTCCGGATTTGGTCAGCCTGGAATTTCATAACTTCCAAGAACCAAAGCGCGTATCCTTCGGGGTTACTTCCCATCCATTCACTCGTATAAGTATGGTATTGCGGATGGCGGTCATCGGTAATCTTGATCGCATGCATTGCATATTTTTCAGGGACGCCGAGCCTAACAAATTGCATATAGTTATCAGGGACTGCAGGTACAATATCAAGATGAAAGCAAAATATAAGATTAAAACCCGGCATGAACGGTTCAATGCGGCGTGGGAGGCGAAAGGATTTGTATACTTCGACCTAGAGGAAGAAGAATCTGCAGGTGCTAGGAAGTTTGTTGCTCTGCTCGGACCTATCGTAAGAGCACTGGTTGATGGGGAAATTATCTGGATCGATGAACTTGATGCCCGTTTGCACACTATGCTGGTAAATTTGCTTGTTTTAATGATCAATTCTCCGAAATATAATCAACGCGGCGCGCAGGCGGTGATCACCACGCATAATGTCCAATTGTTTAAAAAATTAAGGCGGGATCAGATGTTTTTGCTAGAAAAAAATAAATATGGTATTTCTGCGATGTCAAGTGTCTACACCGGCAAGCCACATATCCGCGGCGACGCGATCTTAGACAAGGAATATTTGAACGCGCAGCTTGGGGGAGTTCCCAGCATTAGCGAGCAATTGTTCATCGACTTTAATAAAGATCCTGAATAAAAAGAAGTTATCCTCTTCAGTCCGACTTGCTAAAAAAAAGTTCATCTTTTAACTATTTTGTTAACGTTCGTTTGAAGTTCGAAATCGTTTGATTATCTTTGAAATGGGATAACCGAACGTTCTTAAATTGCATCAAATCGTGTCAATATAACTGTGCCCAAAGTGGTGCCCTGTTTTGATGAAAAAATGATAAAAAGTGCGTTTAAAGCGCCTAATGGCATATAAAACAACTCGTTGAAGGATCACAAATTATCCCAGCGGGATCACAGACCAAAGCATCAAATCCGTTTAAAAGCCTGCAAATCAGACGATTGCAGGCTTTTTATTTTTCAGAGAAATCCAAAACTACTCACCGAATCACCCGGACATTCGCAAAGACTGTTAACACCCGGCTTACACCGCATCCTGTCAGGTGATACAGCAACACAGGGTGAAACAACATCTCAGCAAAAAACATAAAGAGTCGGTAAGGCCGGTCCGGAGCAAAGCAGTAGACGCAATGCCCGGGATATGCTGACAAAAAAAATTTGCAAACAAAATGGGAATGTCCTACCTTTATACTAACAAAGGCACATGACCAACGTAAAGTTAACATCCAAAGGACAAGCATTCCTGGCAAAGGCATCTTCTTCCATGGCGCTGGCAAAGAAAATTGCGAGCAAAGGAAGTGGCCTGCTTTCTAAAGAAGGCATCGTGGTGGAGGTCGGCGGAAAATCTGTTTCTGCAAGAAGCTTCGCCAATAAGAACTTCCAGGTTAAATGAATATCGCGCTCAGCGCAGTAATTATTTCCATTCTGCTCATTCCGCCGATTATTTTTTATTTATCCTTTTACCTAGGGAAATACCCGCGTGCCATACCAAAGTTCACATTGTTTGAAGGCATTTTGGGGGCTGCGGTCTTTTCATTATTTGTTCATGCCCTTGCAACTCATTATTTTATCAGCAGTGAGATCCGCTATGATATCCTTATCAAATTGTTGGGCGGTGAGCTTAAGGATTTGGAGAAAAAAGTGCCGGACAATGAGTTCCAGGCCGCCTTGTCTGATTTTGCCCTGTATAACCTTTGCCTGAACGCGGCTATGGTCGTCCTGGGCCGGTGCTTTCGGCAAATCCTGTTATGGACAGGCTGGCATGCCAAATATCCCGTGCTTAATCTTTATAATAAGTGGTGGTACCTGTTTAACGGCTTTTATAACGGGATAAAAGATCCGGATCTGATTTTTATTGATCTTGTGGTAGATACGAATGAAAGCACGGTTATCTATTCGGGTTATCTGGCAAATTTTGATTTTACAAACGGCGAACTCGAAAGGGTCTACCTGCAGGACACGCTCAAACGGGAATTTATCGGTACCGGAAAGACCGGTCAAGACGCTAACGAGGTTAACACTACCGAACCCTATGCCATTCCCGGTGATATCTTTAGCATCGCCTACAAAAACATCCTGAACATCAATATTCACTTTATCTCTTTTGATAACTCACTGGAGGAGATCGAGCAGCTGCCGGACGCAACCACTGAAGATACTCCCGGAACAGGAGCATAAATAAACCTACCCAGCTGGAAACAAAGTTGCCCGCAATGGCGATCACAGGCAACTAATGGCATAAATTCATATAGGAACTGGCTATTTCTTTGGCATAAAGCTACGGAGGGCATTATATGGATAGGTTGCTGTCCCGACCTATATAAAAAACAGTTTAAATATTTTGAAAGCCCGTTAAAAAATTCAATTATATTATAGCATTTGTAGCTAAAACGTACATAAAAAGATGGTAAGTAGAAAAGCAAAACCATTCCAGATACTATTTAAATGCTGATTTTCGGACTAGGTTCGAATGCCAGCGGATCACGAAAGGCGCACTAAGGTGCGCCTTTTCGCGTTAAATCACGTTCTACACGTATAAAATAGCAAATAAGGGATCAGTCCGCTCAAGCAATGAAATCATCTGAAACCTCCAAATCTTCATAGAGTCCGTTCGTCTGGCAAGCCTCCCACCTAGCGCACTAACAACGGTAAGCCTGCCACGTGGACCATTTGCCAAGGCATCCTTAACAATCGTCAGGGATAATTTTGGTTGCACGCCTGGTAATCCAGCAGGAAAATCAAAAGGCATACGCTTTTTCATGGTTCAAGAATTAACGCTATTCTCCAATTCAGGCCATTTTAGAGGCATACTGCGGCAATATTTCACTCGCTGTCAGGTATTCAAACTGCATGAAAAGCTCTTTGTTTTTCATGCAGGTAAGCTATATTGCATATTTATTGGTAACCCGCAGGAAAAAAAATGATTTAATTTTGAGATAGTTAAATAATTTGATCAAAACAATTAGGGCTTACGATCTTTAATTATATAACAACAAAATCATTTACCTGTGTTACCCATCAAACCACACCTCTGGTTCGACCAGGAAGCAAAACAAGCAGCTGAATTCTATGCAACCTTGATGCCTGACTCGGCTATCAATTATGTCAATCATTTTCCAATGCCTGGCGGCGAATGCCAAATAGTCGAATTTACCGTTGCCGGCCAGCCGTTCCTTGGTATCAGCGCCGGGCACAAGCTTGGGATCAATCCATCCATTTCCTTCATGATCAACTTCGACCCCTCGCGTGACCCGGATGCCGCCAAGCACATCGACGAGGTTTGGAGCAAGCTGATCGGCAACGGAAAAGTACTGATGCCGCTGGATAGCTATCCTTTTAGTGAACGCTATGGCTGGGTAGCCGATAAATACGGAGTATCCTGGCAACTCATCCTGACTAACCACTCCGCTGAGGAAAGGCCCGTGATCGTTCCGTCGCTACTGTTCACCGAACCGGTGGCGGGTAAAGCCGATGAAGCCATCGGCTTTTATTGCTCGGTATTTAAAGACAGCAAACGCGGCAGCACCACCCAACGCCCGCAAGATATGGGGCCGGATAAAGCGGGCACACTTATGTTCGCTGATTTTTACATCGATAAAACCTGGCTGGCCGCTATAGATAGCGCGTATCCGCATGGGTTCGGTTTTAACGACGCGGTGTCGCTATTGATCCCATGTGAAACCCAGGAAGAAATCGACTACCACTGGTCGGCACTTTCGGCTGATGGCCAACCTGGCCAATGCGGCTGGCTGAAGGACAAATACGGTGTATCCTGGCAGGTGGCTTCCACCGTCATGTTAGATGCGCTCAAGAATGGCAGCCCTGAACAGATTGTGCGCGTTACGCAAGTTTTTATGACAATGAAGAAAGTTGACATCGAAACCCTGCATCGGGCTTATGATGGTGAGTGATCAATTAATTTTAATTAGTGACGATTTATGACCGTTTTCTTTTTACATCGTGACTGCTTATAATAATCCATTTTCAATTAAGCATCTCAATTGTAACTATGCTGTTTACTAGCCACCTGTCATTAGACATCCCGTTGCTTCCTGTTTATTTACTACATAAGCAAGTACGGTCTGCTCGTTATAAAAAAATTTGCCAGGTCTCGAAAAACCTTTAATGTATAAAAACGTTAAATCTTTATTGCTTATATTAGCATAAACACATTTTTAGTACTATTTGTCTTACGGTTTATGATCAATAAGTGAGCATTATTAAAATTGTGCTCAAATTAAAAGGAAATTCACCGTGGAAAAACCTAAAAATAACGACTGGCAAACTTCCGATCCCCATGTTTTTTGGGGCGAGATAGCTCCTACAGATCATATCCTTCAGATCTATGAAAATGATGATACTTTTTTGGACCTGCTAAAACACTTTGTTATAAGCGGGATTAAATCCAATGAATCGGTTGTCATCATTGCGACAAATGCACACATCCAGCATTTAACTGAACGGGTCAAAAAAGACGGATATGATGTTGCGTCCTGTATCGCCTCGGATCACCTCATATTACTCGAGGCAGAAGAAACTTTGTCTAAATTTATGGTTAATGATTGGCCCGATGCCGTGCTTTTCCATCAAACCATTAACGATATAGTCAAGCGTGTCAAAGCAAAAAATCGCCGTCTCCGCGCTTTTGGGGAAATGGTCGCGCTTTTGTGGGCTCAGGGGCACAACGGGGCCACGGTCCGTTTAGAAGATTTATGGAACAGGTTTTGTGAAACCGAAGCTTTTTGTTTGTTTTGTGCTTACCCGAAGTCGGGCTTTACACAGGATGTCAGTGCTTCCATGCACAATATTTGCTGCGCGCATTCTAAGATGATTTCAGGTAGCCATGCCTTAAAGGATAAGATCTTTTATAAAACAGTTGTGGGATTTTAGATAGTTGACTTACCTGAACTAAAATCTTTTGAAGTTTAAAGTCAAAAGGCGCATTTTCTATTTGTGCGCCCGGCACGGCGCACAAAATAAAAAAAGCACCCTTGCGGGTGCTTTCATCAACTAAACCACTATTACTAGATCTCACTTAGTATCAGTATCCTCTCATGGCCACGCTTTGCGATTTGTAGGCACGTAAACTTGGCAACAAAACAATAAACAGTCAAATGGCTTTAAATAATTTGTACTTTCTTAATACCTTTATGCGAAGCGATTAATTCCGGTAATGACCGAATAGAACGCAGTAACTTGGCCGTATTTATCGATAAGAGCTCATATTGTTTATTTATTAGTATTTCTTTACTGATTAATTTGCTGCCTGCCCCTAAAACAGATGTTCCGGATTTAAACCAATTAAGCATGCTTTCATCGTCTAATTCCACTCCCCCGGTTGCCATAAATAATAGACCTGGAAACAATTCGATAATGGAAGAAATGAAGCCAGATGTTAAAACATTTGCCGGAAAAACCTTGACAAGTAATGCACCATATCTTTGCGCTAAATCAATTTCTGTAGGTGTCATACAACCAGGGATCCACAAGGTGCCGGTCTCATTTGCAAATTGGGCAACTTCAATGTTTACAATCGGAGAAACAATAAAATTCGCACCGCTTTCGATAAAGGCCTTTGCATCTTCCTTTGTTTTTATAGTGCCTATTCCAAGCTGAAGGTCAGGCATTTCTGTTTCCTTTACTCTTAATAGGTACTTAAAGTTATCCAGGGCTGGCTCCCCGCGATTGGTATATTCAACTATCCGGGCTCCGCCTTTATAAAGTGCTCTTAGAATATTTAAGCTTTCTTTAGCGCTATTTAAATAATATAAGGGCAATAATTGCTGTTTTAATATAATCTTTAAAACATTCCTTTTATTTTGCATTTTTAAACATCATTTTTTTAATTTCAGGAACAGTTCGATTTGTTGCATCGCTTTCAATAAATAATTTACTAAAAGCTGCAGCCGTGGCAAATTCAAGGATATCTTTTAAAGGCATCCTCTGATAATATCCATAAATTAATCCGGCCATATAACAATCACCGCTTCCTACCCTATTTATTGTTTTGTCGGAAAAATATTCCATGGAGTAGTTAAATTGCCTAGCACTGTACAGCGTTGAATAATAGTTTATTCCATCTAAATGGTCAAACCGGAAAGTGTTCGCTACCGCTTTACATTTTGGAAACAAATGACAAATTGACTCAGAGGTTAATCTCGCATGTGTTAATAAACTATTTTTGTTATCTCCGGAAATAAGAGCTTCGTTTAGGTCAATAGCTAACATGGCATTTGCCGCCCAAATATTCCCCATAATCAAATCACAATATTTTACCAGTTCCGGCATCACCTCGGCAGGTCCTTTTCCATATTTCCAAAGCTTGGCCCTGTAATTCAGATCTATTGAAATATAGATGCCTTTTTTTGATGCCATCTGCAACGCCTCCAGACAAACATCCGCTATCTTCTGGTTTAATGCCGGACAGATAGCGCTGAAGTGAAACCAGCAAACGCCATCGAATATTTTGTCCCAATTAACATCTCCTATTGCCAGATCACTAAAAGCTGAATTTTCCCGATCATAAATTACTGCTGTATGATTTATCTGATGGCCTTGCCGAAGGTAATAAAGGCCTAATCGTTCCCCATTAAAGATAATTCCGTCCGTATTTACATTTTTCTGCCGTTTTAGAAAATTAACTATTTGTCTTGAAAAATAGTTGTCAGGCAGTGCCGTTATAAAGGAGGAGTCAAGTCCCCACAATGCCAGTGCCGATGCCACATTTAGCTCCGCCCCGCCAATAAAAAACTCCAGTTTATTTTCCTTTAAATAGTTTTCTTCAAGGTCAGGGCATATCCTTAATAACAACTCGCCAAAAGATAATATCTTACCCTCCATAATATCCTAATTCTTTTAAATCTTAATTTGCAATCAATTCAATATTCTTATCCTGGATGGATAAACAGTCATTAGTGTTATAACCATTTTTATTTTTTAAATCAAGGGAAGTCAATCAGCGATTACCGTCCCTTTATTGAAATATATTGGATTTTTTTACCAAAATTTAATATAAAGAGCAGTTAAAAGACACATGATAATTCCTATTAAGATCCGGGAAGAGTTAGAAATACGAAACATATCCGATGTAACAACGATTTTGTTATTCTTATCCTCCTTATTAGGAAACAACAGGCTTAGGGTAACCATGAATACTATGGTAAAAACGAAGACCCAACCCATACTTACCAAAAATGGAATAATAAACACGCCAGCATGGTCGGGATAAGCAGTATACCAGAAAGTTTCCGTACCCAAAAATCCAACAAGCCATTTATCAAAAATAACAGATAAGGCGAGTGAACCCAGAACTCCGGATAATGCGGCAAATGAAGTTGTTCTCTTCCAGAAAAACCCTAACAGAAAAACGGCTAAGATGCCCGGGGAAACAAAGCCGGTATATTTTTGGATAAATTCAAATCCGCCTTTTTGTCCTATTCCGATGGAATCATTCCAGTTTACAAAAATGGCAATTGCAATGGCTAGAATTATTGTTAAGCGGCCTATCCAAATTATTTTTTTTTCACTTGCATCCCTGCCGAGATATTTTTTATAAATATCTAATGTAAATATCGTAGCTATACTATTAGCTTTCCCGGCCAGCGAAGCAACAATGGCAGCCGTAAGAGCCGCCAGACTTAGCCCTTTTAAACCGACAGGCAAAAAATCTAAAATAGCAGCATATGCATTATCTTCTCTAAACACTCCTTTTGTAAGCATTTGCTGATGCAACCCGCCTTTTTGATATAATACATAAGCGGCAATTCCAGGTAAAACAACAATTACAGGCATGAATAATTTTAAAAATGCAGAGAAAAGAATTCCTGTGCGGGCAGTATGCAGGTTTGCCCCTAAGGCCCTCTGTGTAATGTACTGGTTGCATCCCCAATAGTTTAAATTGGCAACCCACATACCGCATGCAAGCATGGCAAGTCCGGGCAGGCTTACATATCTGCTGATTTCTGCAGTACCGGAGTTTACAGACGGTTTCTTAAAAATCATTTTAAAATGTTCAGGAGCCTCAGTCAGTAACCTGTTAAATCCATTAATGGCACTAGTCCCGGTCCCAAATTTTTGAGAAACCAGCGTCAGGGCTAAATAGGTAGTTGCCAGACCGCCGACGATCAGAAAGAACACTTGAATTACATCGGTATAACCGATTACCTTCATTCCCCCGATAGTAATGATCAAAGCGGCTACAGCAAGAGAAACCATAACTACATGAAAATATCCGTCCCCTACCAGGTTACTCAGTGCTATCGTGCCCAAAAAGAGTATAGAAGTTAGATTAACAAATACATACAGAAATAACCAAAAAACAGCCATTAACATCCCTACTGTCTCATTATATCGTTTTTGAAGAAACTGAGGCATTGTATATATTTCATTTTTTAAAAAAATCGGGATAAAGAAAACAGCAACTATAATTAATCCAACGGCCCCGGTCCATTCATATACAGAGATAGCCAAGCCTAAACGAAAGCCGTTTCCGGACATCCCTACAAATTGTTCTGCGGAAATATTGGAGGCTATAATCGAAGCGCCTATAGCCCACCAGGTAAGGGACCCTTCCGCCAGGAAAAAGTCTGCCGACTTTTCGTTCTTCTTTTTCTTCTTAAATATATAATAACCATAAAACGCAACCAACAGAAAGTAACAAACAAAGACGAGATAATCAGGTAATTTAAGACTGGAAGCCATTTTATTCTATTTACTGAGGTGATTATTTGAAAGATTAAAAAAATTAGCGGGTAGTCCCTTCACCCCCGTTTTACAGGAAAACAGACTACCGCTTCTGGGATATTTCATTAATTCCGAACTGGATAGTCCTGTTCTTGCGGTAGTAATAAAAAGTGTTGTTAAATCTTTCCCTCCGAAGGTACAAGAGGTAACATTTAAGGCAGGAATTGCTATATGAGCTAAATGTTCGCAGGTAACCGGATGATATCTGCCGATTCTTCCGCCACCCCAAAATGCAATCCAAAGCATTCCTTCGCTGTCTACACATAGGCCGTCAGGTGATTCCTCAGGGCCGATTTTCAGGATCGTTCTGCCGTTGCTTAATTTTCCTGAGCCTGCTTCAAAATCATATACACGAACTGTTCGTTCGAACGAGTCAATAAAATACATCGTTCGCCCGTCAGGAGACCAATCTAAACCATTTGCTATAGTTAATTGATCAAGCACTTTGGATATCGACAGATCTGCTGTAATGCGATAAAGAGAGCCCTGCTGGAAAAGGGTCCGAGTGCCCATCGTGCCAATCCAGAATCTGCCATTCAGATCGCATTTCCCATCATTGCAACGATTTTCCGGCAGATGGCTTTCCATTTGTGTTAACGTTTCAATTTTTTTAGTTTCTGTATTAAATTGGGCCATTTCGCCGCGCAATGCGATCAGCAATATTTTATCATTTACAGGTACCAATGCACTAACAGGTTTATACGTCCTGGTGACTGATATATTTTTTTGAATAGGATCGTATGAATAAATTTGGCCTTGTTCGATATCCACCCAGTATAGTTTTTGCTGTGTGGGATGCCATAGAGGCCCTTCACCTAATGCGCATTCAATGCCTATTTCTAGTTTTGCTTTTAAATTTTTCAATTTATCAGTTGCTCAAAATTTATTTATCCTGCATTAAAGCCGCCCGTCCGCCATCCATAAGATAAGTTGACCCCGAAATAAAGGCGGCAAAGTCACTCGCCAAAAAGGCACAAAAGGCCCCTACGTCTTCAACTGTTCCCAATCGCTTAACCGGGTGTAGTTCGATGGTTCTTTTTCTTTCAGCTTCCGGATCAGGAAAAGAGTTGAACCAGGTGTCATTGCCGGCTGTTTGAATGAATCCTGGAGCCAATCCGACGGCCCGGATTGTTGGCCCCCATTCGATGGCCATGCTCCTAACTAGGCCTGTTAAAGCCGTTTTCGCAATGTTATAGGGAAAACACCCGGCAATTGTTGAAAAAGCATGATTTGAGGTCATAATGATAATAACGCCGTTTTTGCTCTTTTCAAGAAAGAGCTGTGAATACTTGCATACCCTCCAGTGAGAAGTAATATTAAGGTCTATATTCTTTTGCCATTGTTCTTCGGTACTTCCTGCAACACCCTCAAAAATATTCTGCCCTGCATTTGAAACAACGATGTCAAGTCCATTAAAAAAACTGGCGGCGGTTTTTACAAAACTTTCAAGTTCCTCAGCTTTTGTTACATCAACCTGCTGATAAAATGATCTTCCTCCCGCCCCCTCTACCTGTTGTTTAAAAATTAAAGCAGCGCTGCTGTCTTTTGGCTCTTTACCACATCCTGCAACATCGCATCCTGCCTTTGCAAGCATTGACGCTACTCCAAGCCCTATTCCTGAGCTGACACCGGTAACCAGTGCGGTTTTACCCTTCAAATCAATAGTTAATCCCATTTCACCTATATATAAAAGCCTTTTCTTTCTACCGTTAATCCCGGATGCTTTTCCATTTCTTCTTCAATGAGATCGACTCCGAGGCCGGGTCTGTCTGAAAGATGCAGGATACCGTTTACAATCATTTCTGAGATGGGATAATTGATAACAGTATCCCGCCACGGTACATCGGTAAACATGAACTCCTGCCTGAAAAAGTTGGGAACCGATGCGCAGACGTGCGCACTGGCTATCGTGGAGAGTGGCCCATTCGGATTATGAGGGGCTAACAAAACATTATAGGCTTCCATCATAGTGGCCATTCTTTTCATTTCAGACGGCCCACCACATCGGGTAATATCCGGCATAATGATATCACAAACATTTTTCTCCAATAGCTCACGAATACCGTGACGCGTATAATGTCTTTCGCCAACGCAAATAGATACATTGGAAGGAATCCGTTCACGCATTGCTCTTAACGTATCAGCACTTTCCGGCCCTGCAGGCTCTTCATACCAGGTTATATCAAGCTCAGATAAACGCTGCGCCATTTTCACGGCCACCCGGTAATTAAGCATCGCATGCGTTTCGATCATGATATCAAAGTCAGGTCCGACTGCATTTCGTACTGCTTTGCTTACCTCAAATGCCAGATCCTGTTGCTCTACAGTAAGGGTTAAATTGGAAGATAAATCTTCTCCGTATAAATAATTTACATGTGCGAAAGGGTCAAATTTTAATCCTGTAAATCCGGCCTCCTTTACCTTTACCGCTTGCTCAGCATAATCCTCCGCGGTATGCCCCCCGCCTGTAAACCAATAGTTAGCATATAAAAGGATTTCCTTACGAAAAGCCCCTCCAAGCAGTTCATAACAGGGGACTCCCAGCATCTTACCTTTCAGGTCAAGAAGGGCCATATCAATCCCGCTTATGGCGCACATACTGGCTCCATAAGGGCCAACCCAGTTTAAATCCCTGTATAACTTGGTCCATATAAAATCAATACGCCTGGGGTCCATTCCTATAATCCTTTCTCCAACATGCTTTGCGGCATGATATACTATAGGACTGCCCGGCCAATTGGTAGCTTCGCCAACACCCGTATGACCGGTGTCTGTATAAATTTTTATTAATGTCCAATTGTATTTAATTCCTTCAACAAGCCAAACTTTAACTTCAGTTATTTTCATATGTTTTAGATTATTATTCCAACAAAAGCTGCCCTGGCACTTACCGTTTCCCGGCATGGTTTTCGTCCAAAATACCTATTTGCTTCAATTCATGCCATTCCAGACAATTACAGGTGTAAACAGCGCAATACCCATTAGATATGGCCCGCGGCTTATCATTCGTATTGAGCGGGCCATACAATATTACCCTGTCCTGATGTGAGAAGAGCTGTTTCAGATTACAGAATTCCATATTTTTCAAAAGCTTCTTTGACGCTCATGCCGTTAAATATAGCTTTCTGTACCGTTTTTTCTCCTCTGGCTTTTTCTACGGCTCTGATAAACACTTCTTCTTCAATTGCTTTTGGAACTACACATACCCCATCAATATCACCAATGATGATGTCTCCCGGATTAATACGAACACCGTTAATTTCCAGTGGCACCCTGAAATCAATAACCTTTCCCCGTGGACCCTGGTCCTGTGCATAACCTCCGTAGGAGAAGGTTGGGAAATCAAGGTCCAGTATGCCGGTGGTATCTCTTGAATACCCGTTTATTACTGCCCCGCCTGCCCCTAACTGCATAGCGCGTGTGCTCATCAGCTCACCCCACAAAGCATACGTAAATGAGGATCCTGTACAAATGTATATTTCATTTTTTTTCAGATCATCTAACGCTTCGATCATCAAACCAAAGGGCTTTCTCATGATTGGATTTGCAGAATCTGGTGATAGTTCTTCAAATGTATCTGCTTCAAGAACTGTCATTGCCCGGCCAACCAAAAACATTGATTTGCGAAGAGGCTGTATTTGAGGAGGCAGAAACTGGTGAAGGTATCCCATTTTATCCATAACATCCCCAACTACAGCGGTATAAAGTTCATTTTTAATAATAGAAAAAAGCTCGTCATCGTTCTCCCACTTGTCTTTTTGTATATTGTATGGCTCTTCATGATTCATTTTAATGCTCATTTGTTATATTTTTCTTCCGTCTTAATTGTTTTGCTATCGTCCTTAAACTGCGTGCTCTGTTCCGGCGCTATAGCCCCGGTGATCATTGCAACTATTTTTTAAACCGTAATGATATTATTCCCGTTTGTGGCCGAACCGGAATATGTTTGCTGTAATCTCCCCAGCCAATTTCCGGATAATCCCAGGATGTATTTACATACAAAGTGAGTTCGCCTGCTATGTTTTTGTTAACCCGGCAGGCTGTGTTTGCTTTCGGTGAGAGTACTTCCATCATGCTACCTGCAGATGTAAACAACTGATAGCTGTTGATATTTTCTTTCATCGACTTGGCTACATTGGTAAGAGGCTGACTGGAATTAGTCCCCGAAACACCAAAATAATAAAAATTCCTATCATCAAACTGCCACTCGTTTTTTGGATGTTTACGATAATCTTTCGTCGAATTGGTTTTGTAAAGGGCAACACTTCCTTCAGGAGCGCCGAAATCGCCTTTTGGATAATAGCTCCAATACGATTCGCGATTCCATAATAGCCGATCATATGACCCGGGAAGGGTAAATTTTACGCCCGATTCTTTCAACAGTTTGCCTGGTAAATGATCTGCCTGGTAGTTAACGGCCATATCCCCGTTTCCATTAATTCGAACTATAAATTCAACGGTAATGTCTTTGCTTTGTCCCGATATATGAATAGTAGCATAACCCTGTTCGGACGTATAATTAATCTGGCCGAGCTTCCAGTCAGCCCCAGGATTGGCTTCCGTTGCAGCAAAATTCAAATACGGACCGGCGTGAATGATAATCTCCCCGTTAAATTTGGCGTCATTCAAAAGACCATTTTTCTTATTAAATGGGTAATGAAAATTTCTTCCCTGCACTACTATAGAATCTGCCGTTTCCTTAACATCTACCTGACCCTCCGGAACGAAGGCGTCTGCCGGAGTTGCTTTTTTACCCAGGGTTAAATCATATTCATCTATTAGAATGTTATTTCGGCTAAAGCTTACCTGAATGATGTCGCCGTTGCTCCAATTTTGAACGGGCAGGGTAAGCAAACCTTTGGTATGCGGTGCAATCGCCGGACACGTTAAGGTCCCCGTTTTTCCTTTATAATTAAAAGTCAATTTAACTTCATCAAGTAAGGTGTGATCGAACCGGTTGTATACAGGTACCTGCAACGGGTGGCCGGATGTGAAATCCTCAATATTTGTTTCAAGTAATCGGACGGGGGAGTAAGCCTTACGGGTGCTCCAAAATTCAGGCTTTTTTCGCCTCCAGGTATCGACAATGCCCCATTCACCATATCCGACTGTGGTATCCGGAAGCATAAATGTTTCATCAATCATTCCCCAGATAGCGCCACCGAGGCCGCCTTTTGCTTCAAAGGCTCCCTGCCACATCAAATCAAGTGACTTGCCCCAAAACTCACGAATATTAGGGTCCTCGCGAAGTATATCATTGACATAACAGGGAACATGCGCCCATTCATCAAATAAAACAGGCATGGTATAATTATTAAAATCCGTTATGTCTAAACCATACTGCTTCAGATTACCGGTATATTCCGGATAATGCATACTTAATAAATCATAAGCTTTTTGCCCGGCAGGAACGATTCCGGGATAACTGAAAATAACAGGACGGGTCTTGTCATTCTGCTTCAGCCAATCATATGACTTTTGAAAGTTGATGCCATATTTACTTTCATTACCAATAGACCAAATAATTACAGAAGGTTCGTTACGTAACGTGGAAGCCATCTCTTCCAATTGAGACATATAATTTTTGGTATAGGCTTCTGAGCTTTCTGTTGAAGTAACACCATTATATTCCGATGTTCTATTCGTATTTACAAAACATACCGCGGATTCCGATTCTAAATAAATCCCCATTTCATTGCAATATTCAACAAAACGTTGTGTAGGTGGATAATGGGAAGTACGTATGAAATTAATATTCGCCTGTTTGGCTATCTCTGCATCCAGCTTATCATATTCATCCGTTGCCATACGACCCAAGAGGGGATTGATGTCATGGCGGCAAGCGCCCCGAAGTTTTACCGGCTGGCCATTTACCAGCAACCGATTGCCATTGATTACAACTTTTCTAAATCCTATTCGCTGGCTGTATGCATATTGCTTTCGATCACCGACCCAAACCTCCGTTGTAAGGGTATAAAGATTCGGATGCTCTGAATCCCATTTTAACGGCTTGTCAATTTCAAATCTGGTTTCCTTTCGCGGATTATTTTTCGTTAATTCAAGATTGTTATTATCCAGTACCACAAGCTTCCCGTTCGGATCCGTTAAGGAAAATTTAACGTTCGCTTTATCTTTTATGCTTCCGAAAACCTTGAAACTCAGACTGGCATTGGTGTAGTCAGCGTCAAAATCAGTTTCAACGCTCACATTGTTAATCCTGTCCTCGGGAAGTGCATATAAGGAAACATCCCTCAATATACCTCCTATACAATGTTTGGCATAGCCGGATTCATAGGAAATATCATCTTTCTTATCAGTTACTTCTAAGGTTACCGTACAATTTTTACCGGCTGTAACTGCATTAGTAATGTCGCTTTCCCATCGGGTAAAACCGCCCTGGTGATCTCTTAAATATTTGCCATTAATCCACAAGCGGGCATAACTGTATACCCCATCAAATCGAATAATTACTCGTTTACCACGGAAATCGGAAGGAATTTTAATGACCCTTTTGTAAAGCATGGGTTCATCAAATTTAACCGCAAAACCCTGCATTGCAGGCTCGCCAGGAATCTGAATAGCCTTCCAGTCAGCCGCATTCGCTTTATTTTCTGGAGAGCCCGCGGTCTCCTGAAAATTAAATTTCCAGATTCCATTGAGAGATAGGACTGGGTGTCTGACGCCTTGCACCTTTAATGTGTTGATATCCTGTGCCTGAACCAGGCAAATGGATAGCAGAAAAGCGATAAATGAAAATGTATAAAATTTAGATTGAAGCATAATTTGATCGAATGTTAAAATGAATACGTTGCCTGAATTAATTAAATAAGCGAAAATTTAAGCCGCTAGCGCTGGTTGCCATTAATACCCTGGATTCTGTGTCATCGCGGGATTAGAATCCATTTCTGATTGCGGAATAGGTAATAAGTAGTTCCTGACCGGATTGAATTGCCTGTCTTCTAACTTGATATATCCGGCTGCCCAGGTTACTTGTCCTGAAACGGGATCAACTGTTCCCTCCCGGCTGCCATATAACGGGCCTGGCAAAACACTGGGTCCTAAATCCCATCTTTTAACATCGAAGAACCTCAGGCCTTCAAAAGCGAGTTCTACACGACGCTCGCGGCGGACTAAATCCATCGTGAGCTGCATTCCGGGAGGATTTGTCTGACCGGCGCGCGTTCTCAAATCTTGAATATACTGGAGTCCCAGACCTGTGTTTTGCCCGGTCGCAACAGCACACTCAGCAAATGTTAAATACATTTCTGCCAAACGGATAACCATTATATTTCCGTCATTATTATTCATATCCTGCAGTGACATGGGCTTAACATATTTTTTTACATTTTGCCCTCCTCTGGAAGCAGCAGCTTCTTCATGGTAATCCGGATTCTTGTTTCCATTAGGCAATAATTTGTCTAATGAATTATAATATCTACCGTTCCAAAACTGGCCGGGATATATGATTGTCATATCTAACCTTGGATCGCGATTAGCAAATGGCTTGTCAGGATTATAGCCCGAAGCAGGATCGGATATGAGTTTACCATTACTGCATTCATAAGCATCTACCATACTTTTTGAAGCACTAAGGGCGGACCAACCTAAATCCAATGCAGGGAGGCTGAGTTGAGGAAGCATATTTTGGTAACCGTCCTTTAAATATTCAATTTCCAATATTGATTCTCTGTTATTTAGTTTATTTTCCGGTAAAAACAAATCTCTGTAATTCGGATAGAGCTGATACACTGGCATATCAATTACAGCTTTTGAATCCTGCATCGCTTCAGTATATTTTCCCAGATATAATTCCAGTCTGGCTTTTAATGCCAATGCGGCCCCTTTTGTGATATGTCCGCCTGATTCGATATTATTTTGCACCGGAAGAATGGCACTGATTGCTGTTAGCTCATCTAAAATAAATTGCTGAACTTCCGCAGCTGCATTTCTTTTTAATTTTACATCTGACGTCACCAGCTCTTTTACCACCGGGATATCGCCAAAAAACATCACCTTATTAAAATAATCATATGCCCTCAGAAAACGCACTTCCGCCTTATATACTTCTTTTTTATTTGCATCCATCTGCACGGTTGCTATTTTGGTAAGAAAATTATTGTATTTGCGAATCCGGGAATAAGTGAACCAATTACAAGCTCCCTTATCCGGCCAGCTGCTTTGCTGAAAATTAGCCGGTGTGATTTGACCATTCCCCTTTTGCTGGTAACCGTAATCGAATTGCTCATAGCCATTATCGCTCACTGCATCCAGAAAACAGATATTCATGTAGGTTTCCCAGGAATTATAGCAGCCGGCTAGTGCAAGGTTGGCATCTTCTTGGGTCTTCCAAAAAATGACATCCGAAAGTGAATTTTTAGGTATTACATTGAGGGCGTTTTTGTTGCAGGCGCTCAGTAACACAAGGAAAAATATAAATAAATTTTTTATGGGTTTCATTTTCTTATAATTAAAATTTTATATCTAAACCGAATACATAGAATTTAATTTGCGGGTAAGTGTAAGCTCCTGATCCTTCGGGCAGCTCCGGATCAAATCCCGATGGAAACTTAGTGAAGGTCAATAAATTCTGTCCGCTCATATAAATCCTCGCCTTTGCTATTTTCATATGACTTAGCCATTGGATGGGTAGATTATATCCTAACTGGCAATTCTTTAATCGGAGATAGCTGGAATTTAAAACAGTAAATGAACTTTCAACCTGGTTGTGCGTTTGGTTAATCAATGTTCTTGGAAAATATCCTTGCTGTACGATTTTACCACCCTGAACGATTGTACGGTCAAGATGCATTGTTAGCGCGTTTGCTCCGTTAACAAATGGCCACTCGGCCTCTGTGCCTAATGTCCTGTTAACTTTTCCGGCTCCCTGGAAAAATGAAGAAAGATCAAAGTTTTTATATTGTAGACCTATATTAAATCCGTAGGTTATTATTGGGATCGTATTTCCTAATACGACGCGGTCATTTCCATCGATCTTACCATCGTTATTTTGGTCTTTAAATCTCAAATCCCCGGCCATTACAGGTGCTCCCGGCTGGTGTGGCGATGATGCAGCCTGCTGATCTGTTTGGAAATAGCCGGTCCATTGATAGCCATAAAAGGAATCCCATGGTTGACCTTCAATGCGGATTGTATTTCCTTTCGAAGGATTACTAAATTTTTCAACTCTATTTTTATTATAGGCAGCATTAAATGATAAGTTATAGCGGAAGTCACCGAAATTGTTGTTATGCTGAAGTTGTATTTCTAGTCCGCGGTTGCGCATTGCGCCGGCATTCACTATTGGAGCTGGTAATCCAAAAACGGCGGAAACAGGAACACTGGTAAGAATATTATCTGTATACCGGTTATAGTAGTCGATAGACACAGATAGTAAATTGTTATTAAATAAATCGGCATCCAGCCCGAAATCTAATTCTGTCGTCGTCTCCCAGGTAATATGATCATTGGAAGCTTCAACCGTTGCTGCGCCATCAGTTAGCACTCCTCCAAAATCATAGTTCTGCCCTAATGCTATTTTAGATAAATATTGGTAATTGCTTATTCTGTCATTACCTAGCTTTCCCCACGAGGCTCTCAGCTTTAAGCTGCTCAACCATTTGAGACTTTTCATAAAATCCTCTTCAGACACGCGCCAGCCTGCTGAAAAAGAAGGAAATGTTCCCCACCTGTTGCCAGCGGCAAATTTAGATGAACCATCTCTGCGCAGGTTAGCTTCAAAGAGATACTTATTATTAAAATCATAATTGAACCGCCCGAAAAAAGAACTTAACTTATCTTCATCTGTTTGCCCGTTGTTTGTCCATCCGATAGATGAGCCCGCGGCAAGTTGATCTAACCCGTTAGTCGGCAGATTTTTACGGTAGCCCTCATCAATATTTATGACATTTGACTCTTTAGATGCACCCAGTAAAACCTTGATATCATGCTTCGCGATTTTTTTGTTATAGTTCAGTATGCTTTGCAAAGAGGTCGTGCTGTTACGCAAAAGGTAATCATCAACAGAATTGGGGCCTTGGACTGAACCGTCTCCATATGCGACCGTCTGTATATGTGTTTTGTTATCACTAAAGGAATAATCGATTCCTGCGATTCCTTTTAAAGTAAGGCCTTTAATAATCGCAATCTCGGCAAACGTACTTCCTAATAAATGGGAGATCTGAGAGTTAGCTAATCCGCCTTCCTGAGCCCATGCAATTGGGTTTCCATCTATGGATCTTGCCCAACTCCCGTTTGCCAATTTATTAGGAACGGTAGGCGGAATACGATTTACTTGTCTGAAAAATTGCGTGATATCTCCATATGGAGATACGGGGCTGTCAACATCATTTTTAGAGAGTCCGCTGTTCAAGCCTATGGTTAACCACTTGTTTGCCTTGCTATCAAGATTAATCCGAACGTTGTAACGCTTGTGGTTGGTATTGTTGACGAGGCCGTCCTGATTATAATATTCAAAAGACAATCTGTACCTGGCCATGTCGGTTCCACCGGCAAAACTCAAATTATGATCTAGCGTAGCCCCGGACCCTTTAAGTAATAAATTAACCCAATTGGTATTAGGATAGTTGTAAGGGTCGGCTCCTGAAAAATACTTGTTAATTTCATCGCTGCTGTATTGTGGCGCAAGACCTGCATTTACTTCCCCTTCATTGATCAACGTCGCATATTGACCTGAGGACACGTGCTGTGGAAGCCCGATAGGTTTTTGCCATCCATAGTACGTATTGTAATTTATCTGGGGCGCCCCGGCTTTACCCCGCTTTGTTGTAACTAAAATCACTCCATTGGCAGCCCGGCTGCCATAGATGGAAGCAGAAGAAGCATCTTTTAAAACACTGACATTTTGAATATCATTTGGCGAAATATCGTCTAAACTGGATTCTAGTCCGTCGACAATGACCAAGGGTTGTGCATTATTCATAGTTCCCATACCACGAATTAAAATGCTCGTATTCTCACGCCCTGGCTGTCCTGAAGTTTGTGTAATGGTTACCCCGGGTAGTCGACCTTCTAAAGTAGCTGTAACACTTGTTGCCGGATTTCCCTCTAATTTGTCCCCGCTGATAGAAGAAACAGCTCCGGTTAAATTTATCTTCTTCTGGGTTCCGTAAGCCACGACCACAACTTCATTAAGCTTAGATGCTGCAGGATTTAAAACTACATTTAGAATAGCTTGATTTTCTATGGCAACCTCTTTTGACAAATAACCCACGTAAGTGAAAGCTAATATGGATGCGGCAGGTGCAGTTATGGAAAAATCACCATTCTTATCAGTAATAGTACTGATTGATTTCCCTTTTGCATTAATAGTTACCCCGATCAAAGGTGACCGGTCAGTAGAATCCAGAACTCTACCTTTTACTTGCACATTTTGAGCAAATGCATGATTACTAAGGAATAAAAGTAACAACAATAGCTTTAGGTAGCGGATGTAAAATTTTTTCATGATTAAGTTATAATTGGTTTGAATGTATAATTGGATTCGATAAAAGTAGGTGATTAGCGGGCACAACATACCGTCTGGTTTATCCGATACTTAAACTATTTTATCCATTTTTATTTAATTTTATCAGGTTTTGACTAATTTTATAAAAACTTTTAACAATTATGCAGCCCCTTCTTATAGATAAAAAATCTTCATTAAGAGATTCAATAGAAATAAAGGTGGTAGATATGCCATATTTAGATGCGCCTTTTCATTTTCATAATGCCTATGAAATGGTTTTTATATTAAAAAGCAATGGCAGAAGGATCGTAGGTGATAATATTGAAAACTTTACGGATGGCGACCTCGTTCTAATGGGGCCTGACCTGCCTCATGTGTGGTACAATGAAAAGGAATATTATTTAGAAAATAGCACTTCCAGAGTTAGGGCAATTGTTATTTATTTCCATCCTGACTGGCTGACTGATGATATTTTAAAATCGTCTGATCATACTAAACTGGGTTTGTTGTTTAAAAATTCCAACAGGGGAATAAAAATCCTAGGTTTAACAAAAGCAAAAGTCTTAAAGCACATCATTAAGCTGACCAGCTCGCAAGGACTTAAAAGGATAATTTTGATGTTGATCATTCTCGATTTATTGTCAAAGTCGGAAGAGTATGAATGTCTGGCTTCTGCCGGATATATAAATTCTTATAAAGAAAAAGATGTAAAGCGTATTGACAATGTTTATCAATATGTTATGAACAACTACAGAAAAAAAATAAAGTTGGAACATGTCGCCAATATTGCCCATATGACTCCTACTGCATTCTGTAAATATTTTAAAGCGAGGACTCAGAAAACATTCACCTATTTTGTGAACGAGGTGAGGGTTGGATATGCATGTAAGTTGTTATTTAATGAAAATCTTAGCATTTCTGAAATCTGCTATGAATGTGGGTTTAATAACTTTACTCATTTTAACCGGAATTTTCAGGAACTAAAAAAAATGACCCCTACAGAATTCCGAAATAATTTAAATATGGCTATATAAGTTCAAATTGTACAGCGAAATATAGACCTGTTTATATTACCATCCGGGTGCCCGAACTACAGACGTACTATTTGTAAAATAGCGCTTTCCGGCCTCCGCAGGGGTCCAACAACGCCCGCTTGCGCGGTGCCCTTATGAGGCGGCTACCAAACTTAATCTTAAAAGGAAGTTCGTCTTCAAATAAAAAGGAACTGCTGACCATAGCGGCCTCTTTTATTGAAAAACCTATTACCTCTGTGAAGTGATCAAGCCCTAAATCTTGAAATTGTTTAACCGTTGTTTTTGGCCATCACTTCGCGGAAAGCATATTTGCCCTTGATATTCCGGTTAAGAAAAATGCCTTTAGCCATCGTGGAGCGCATTTCACGATAGACCTTTTCAGGCACCTCAAGGTAATTATACACTTTACCGGAACGATAGCGTACCGTCAACGTTTCCGTTGCGGCATCATAATCATAACCGGCGATCACAGCTGAAGGCATAGCTGAATTTAGTTACTTTTTGCTTTTTTTGTCCACAAAATACTGCCGTGCACGTTTTAAACCGGTCGCAATTGCAATCCCTTCATCCGCGCCGTCTTTTAACACCTCATTGGCAATTTCAACCGCCTTTTCCCGAAGCTTCTTCGGCTGGTTCTTGTAAGATGGCGGGTAATCTCCGTTATACCAGGGCATAATCGTAAATGTTAGTGCTTTACTTCTTTTTATTCTTCAGATACTGTTCAATCACTTGGCGATCATTCGAGCCAGTAGCCCCTTTGGCACCAGTAATAGCCTGAACACTGACTCCTAATTTTTCTGCTTCATACTTCGCCTCATATCATTGGGAAGAATTGATCTCCCTTGTTTCCACCTTTGCTCCTTTTGTTGCCATTGTCATGATTTTAATATTTAACATAACAATGAATTCCTATGCATGGTTTAAATTTCTTCTGCAAAATCCTAAATTATCCGCGCAAATCGTTTACCTTTTTCAGCTATCCAAAACATATTCTATATCTTTAGCTTTGCTAACAGTTGTACCTTATTTTTGTACGGAAGGGATTCAGAGCTTCATTCGCTTAAGACAAGCAACCTGCCTATTTATAGTTGCTTTCAATTGATACGCTAAGATGGGAACACTTCAGGAAAACATATTGAAGCTTATTGGTGAGCAATGTTCACCGCGTTGGGAACTGGAGGAATACAGGGGTCATATCATTATTAACCTGCCGGATACCGAAGAAGATTACCGTGCCATCTGCCAACAGGTCAAAAAGGAAATCACTAAATGTGTACAGCAACATTTTCCAGAAAGAGATACAGAGCTGTTATTTGAGGTCAGGAACGGTTCTTGGAATTTTAGCTTTAAATTGAGAAAAATCATGATAACCGGCCCTTAATTATTATTTTTACTCTTACCGTTGAATCCCAGGAACAGCAACTAGCTTGGTACTTTAAGTTTCTTCCTTTTTTGGATTTCAATCAACCGGAAAATATGGAAACTATCATTGTACAGGATACTGACAAGACGGTGTTAGAGGTGATAACCATCGCATTGGAAATGGAAAATTTCAAAGTCCATCCCATCAAAGATTTCGATGAGGATTTTTTGGGCCTGATCGAACAGGTCAGGCCACATGTGGTTGTGCTGGATTACCGTTTGACCGGCTACCGCTGTCTGGAGGTGCTCAAAAACATCAAGACAAAATACCCCCATTTACCGGTTATTGCCACCAGTTGCAACAGCAATATCCACCAGGAGTACAGCCAGCTTGGATTTGACGGCTATATCGCAAAGCCTTTCGATCTTGACTTGCTTTACCGGATACTGCGCAAACACATCCCTAAACCGGCGGACAGATCTGCTTAGTTTAATCAGCTTAATGCGTGTTCAATTATTGGGTTTGATCACCATAAGTTGCAGCTCCGGATCGTTAAATCCATGCAATGGGTGCCTGACCAGAGACTGGCCATAAAATAAAAAAAGCATCCTTCTACAGAAGAATGCCCATGATCGGTAAGGGTTAAATTAATCTACTTTTACCTTAACCGCGCTCGGACCTTTACGGCCCTCTTCTACTTCGTAACTCACCGTATCGCCTTCGCGGATCTGGTCGATTAACCCTGTCGAATGTACAAAGACCTCTTTACCACCACTGCTGGGCGTAATAAATCCGAACCCTTTAGCCTCATTAAAAAATTTTACTGTTCCTGTTGCCATGATATTGAATTGAATAAGCTGCAAAGTACGTTAATTTCCTGGTGATTCCATATTAATCCCGGCTACATTTAAAAGTAAACCCGGCCTGCTTATACAAACCGGGCTCCATTCCCCTCAGTGATGAAAACCATTAAATAATTTTTCAGGCTATACCGCTGTATCCCCGCGCAGGAATCCCAAAATTAAAGAGATAACTGCGATCACTAACAAAATGTGAATTAAACCTCCGGCTGAGTAAGCAAACGTGCCAATCGCCCATCCTATTACCAGGATAACTGCTATGATATACAATAATGATCTCATGATATTATGTTTTTTATGGTTTGTAGATGATACAAGATCAAATGCAAATTAAATACCAGAATGAATTCATTATCTTTTTTTCTTAACTTTTAGCAGTTATTTAATGGAAATTGTATAAAAACAAGGACTAAGCGTATAGTTTTGGAGTGCATTAAAAAGAATACCACAATTACCGGCTGGTAGGCAGCAGTTATTTTTTGCTTCAAATATTTTTATACTTTATTTGAGCCTGGTCATTTTTTTATTTATCGACTATCTTATCGAGCCAATGATTTTTCAGCTTTCTGTATTCCTCTGTTTCTTCAAGTGTCAAAAACTGTAATACATTGATCGATTTTCCGTCAAGTCCATTAAATAAATAATTGCTTTTTGTAGTTGAATCGAAAAACTGAATTCTGTAATTGTCCCGCAATTGCTCATTGAATCGAACAATGTGGGCAAATTGGGCAATAAAATTATTTTTTTGAGCTGAAGTGGCCGGAACCAGATTTTTGACTGCCATTTAAATAGTGATTTGATCAAAGATAACAATTACCTGCGCGATAGCCGCAAGTATTATCCGCGCAGGAAGTTTTGAATGAAAGGCAATCATTCACTTAACAAGTTTCTTCACCTTTATCGCATTCAAACCTTTTTGGCCTTGCTCGGTTTCGAAAGTCACCTTGTCGTTATCCTTAACCGGATCGATCAGGCCATTGATATGAACAAAGATGCTCTCCTGTGTTTGGGTATCCTTTATAAAACCATACCCCTTTGACTCGTTAAAAAATGCCACAGTTCCGGTCCTGGTCATATCAGATGCGACCATATTCTCCTGCTTAGGCGTACCGATCTGGATATCTTCAGAAAGTATCTTGATCTTTTTATTAGGATCAGGAGGAGTTGAGGTTATATTGCCGTACTCATCAATATAAGCCATCATATCTTCCAGGCTTTTTCCCTTACCGGAATTGGATTTGCGGTCTTCCGCCTTCTCCTTTTTATCCTTTTGCTTTTTTAACCTCTTTTTTTCTAATTCCTTTTTACCAAAAGTTTCTGCTGATCTACCCATAAATTATCAAATCACGATGAAGAGCTAAAATTATTAAATAAAATTGCCTTTAAAGATTATTAAACACATTTTTATTAAATTGATGGCTGCCCAATCCAATTTAATTGTACACAGAAGACTGTATACAAGCCAAATACCCGATAAACCTTAGGGTAATGTGATCCCTATTTTTGAATTAGCATTTTTATCCTTTGCAATGACCTCAAAGGTTGTACCAAAAATAATACCGCGCAGGTTATTCAAGGTCATCCTCCAGCCTTTCCTCTTCCAGGTCCAGCCGCTTTTCAATAAGGCGGATAATACTGTCATCGAATTCTTCTTTATGACGAAAAATATGAAGCTGCTTTCTTTCATGCTCAGTAACCTTCATCATAATCTTTTTGAAACGATTCATCATAGCCAAAGATTCAGCCATTTTTTTTTGGTCATTATCAAGGCTCTTGTAAAGGCCAACCTTATAGGTCAGCAGTTCCATTTTGTTTTTGAGCAAACCATTTTCCTGCAATTCGTTTGAATACCTTGAATTGAGCTCGTCAATTGCCGCCGATAATAAGTACCGGTCTATCTCCATTACCTGCTGGTCATCCTGCTTTTCTTCCACAAGTTTTTCAGGTTTTAAAATCCTGACGATCCACGGCAGGGCAAGGCCTTGTCCAACGAGGGTTACGATGATAACTATAAACGTTATAAATAAGATAAGATTCCGGTAAGGAAAAGGCTGTCCGCCCGGAAGTATAAGAGGGATTGCAAGCGCCGATGCAAGGGATACAACCCCACGCATGCCTGCCCAACTGACGATCATTGGGTTTCTCCAGCCAGGATGGCTTACAGCCACAGTAATATAACGGCTGATGAAGGACGTAAAGATGGATGAAAAAAAGCCTGCCAATAATCTTACCACGATAATGAGAAAAGAGATAATTAAAGCAATTTCCAGGGCATAGGAAAAGGTCATATTTTTTATGCCTTCCGTAATTTCAGGAAGCTGTAGTCCGATCAAAAAGAATATGACCGCGTTAAGTATAAAAATAATGGCGGGCCAGACCGCATTCGATTTAAGCCGGCTGCTGTGGGAAAAAATAAAATGGTTTTGATAGGAAATAAATAAGCCCCCGCTAACGACCGCCAGCACACCGGAGGAATGAACCGCTTCAGCAGTTAAGTAGATCAGATAAGGCAGTACAAACGAAAGGGCTATATCCAGGTTGGCCGTCGTTGGCAGCCATTTGTAAAAGGCATAAAAAACCAGGCCAAAGAACAGTCCAATGGCAATCCCGGAAAGGGAAACAAGGATAAAATTACTTACAGCGGTATACCAGACAAAATTATTGGTAATAATTGCTGCAAGTGCGAACCGGAAAACTGTCAGGCTTGTTGCATCGTTAAGGAGACTTTCTCCTTCAAGGATGGATACGAGGCCTTTGGGTAGCCTGACGTATTGCAGTACAGCCATAGCAGCAGCAGCATCAGGTGGCGAGATAATGGCGCCCAGCAAAAAGCCCTCTGAGAGTGTGAAGCCGGGTATAAGCCAGCAGGCAGCAAAGGCGACCACAGTTGAGGTAAGCAACACATAACCCAAAGCCATCACGCTGATGATACGCCGCCATTTCCATAAAGCTTTCCAGGATGTGTTTTGCGCTGCATCGAATAAAACAGGCGGGAGAATGATAAGAAATACCAGGTTGGGATCTATATGTATAGTAGGTATCCCCGGAATAAGGCTAAAGGCCAGTCCGGCAATTACAAGAAATATAGGATAAGCGATCGACAGCCTCCTGGCAAGAAGGACCAGAAACGAAACACTCAAGATCAGACCTAAGCAAAGCAACAGACTTTCATGCATAGACTGTTATTATTTAATAGATACCAAGATAAGATTTTCCGCATTATTATCTGCGCCGTTTTTAATGGTAAGAATGAAAACGGCAAAAAAAAGGTTGTCCCGGTGATTAAATTGCCTTAATGAGTAGCCCGATAATAGCCGCTAAACCAATAAGGTAAGGTTCCTGAATTTTTTTGATAAACAACAAAGCCAATACAGAAGCTACAGCGATTAATGAACTGGGAATATCGATGATTGAACGAAATCCTATAACAATCACCGATCCGACCAAAGCGCCAACCACCGCGGCGGTAATACCTTCCACAAACGCTTTGATACTGGAATTTTTTGCAACCTTTTTAAATGAAGGCGCTAATGCCACCGTGAACAAATAGCAGGGTAAAAAGGTAGCCAAAGCCGCCACACAAGCGCCGGAAAATCCGGCTACTAAATAACCGATAAATCCGACCGTAATTACCACGGGTCCGGGCGTGATCATGGCTACGGCAACAGCATCCACAAACTGGTGCTCGTTCAGCCAGCCGAACTCCTTCACTACACCACCATGCAGAAAAGGCACAATAGCCAATCCACTGCCGAATACAAATGCGCCTGCTTTAAGAAAGAACCAGGCGATTTCCTGCAACGTTTTTCCATCATAATGCCAGAAACCGGCACTTAATAAAATACCTGCAGGCGCAACAACCAGTTTTTTGAGCCATTGGGGAGGCGCTTTGATGAGCATATAAAGTATCCCGCAGGCTGAGAACAAAAAGACCTCCTCCCGCTCTGTTATCACCGTAATGACAATAGCAGCGATATAAAAAAGCCATAAAAGCCATTTTGATCTTATGGCGCTGAGCTCAAACTTACTGATGGATTTAACGGTTAGTTTATAAGAACTCATAGCAATGATACCGATCACCGCTGCACCAACACCATAAAATACCGCTTGCATCCCGGGCAGTCCGCCATAAAGCTGGTAGGCCATTCCAAGCAGTACCACCATGATAAAGGATGGAATAACAAAAGCCAGCCCCGTTAGGGTAGCTCCGATCAGTCCATAATGCACAAATCCGATATAAATGCCGAGCTGCGCCGCAAGCGGCCCCGGCGCCAGTTGAGCTAAGGCAAGCCCCTCCTTATATTCTTCTTCGGTCAGCCAGCCTTTGTTTTCCACCAAGTCGCGGTGCATATAACCTACCAAAGCTACCGGGCCACCGAAACCCCAGGTACCCAGTTTTAAATAGTATTTGACCAGGTCCGGTAATGAATAAACCGGTTTGGGACTGCTTGCTCGCTCTTCCATGTATGTTTTTCCTCCTGTACCTATTATACCCAGCTAACGATTATTACCGGCAAAATAAAAATCCTACCCGATTTCACTACATCTTCATTCCACCAGTTGAGTTCTTCTTGCCTAATTGATCTAATGCTTCTCTGAATCCTTTAGCGAGCTGCAATGCCGGACCTTTACCAAAATAATGCAGGAATATGATATGCGGTTTATCGCCAAGCATGTGGTTGTGCACAGCAACTACCTCAAGATCATGTGCCCTTAAAGTTTTGATCACGGCATTTACTTCATGATCCAGCATCGCTACATCGCCTGCTATATAGGCTTCTTCCATAGATCCCGTAAAAGCAGCCCAGGTATTTAAACCAATTGATGAGGTCATTTCGGCCCCCATAGCCAAAACGGTGAGGTCTTTTCTGCCAATGGTATATTTAATCGTTGGCCCATTAATGACCGCTTCATTTTTAATAATACCGTTCAATTGTGCCACATCAAAAATATCTTTCCCGGTTTTAGCCAGCGGAGCTCCTGCCGGCGGCTGATTTTTAGGAGATATCTTTGTTTCAGCAATTGCCTTAGCATACCTGTTAGCTAATTCCTGCGGCGATCCCATGCCATGTACATGCATATAAAATATACGCGGCTGCTCATAAAAAAAGTGATTATGAATCGCGCCGACTTCCAATCCGTTTGCCTGCACTGCGGTTATTAACGGATTTACTTCTTCCTGTAACAGTACATTATCGCTCATTAAAACAGCCGATTTGCCGTCTAAACTTTTTTTGATCGATACCCATCCCCCGAAACCAAAAGGGGTTGGTAGCGCCTGATCCCTGATCGTAACTTTCAGGTCATTCCGGGGCAAAGGCGTGGTGTGTGTAGCCTCTGCTTCCTTATACATTCCTTTTTTGCCAATTGCAGCTTCAATAGCAGCAATTTCAGCAGGCGTAAGCGCAGGAGTTTTTGCAGCTAACGGCGCAGATTTTACCGGATCAATGTCTAATACGAGCGCAGTGCTTAACAAAGCACCCGCTTTTAAGAGCTGCCGGCGACTAAAATTTGGTGTTTTCATACTTGAAGATTAATATACTTTATAATTGGCTATCAAATTTATATTTAAGATAATAAGATCGTTATGAATTAAACAAGATAATTTTTGCGTGTGTTTTATTCTCATAAATTAAATTCACGGCTTTACTTTTACAGCTATTCCTTCCTTTAATTCTTCGTTGGCCTGTGCTACTACCTTGTCCCCGGCTTTTAAGTCTCCTGCGATCTCCGTTTTATCTTTATTGGTGAACCCGGTCTTCACATCTACCCATTTGGTTTTTCCGTTCTCCACCCTGATCACAAACTTGCATTCCTGTGTGGTTACTACGGCTTTGAAAGGAACCATGAAGCCGTCTTTGGAACGACTTACAGGCAGTACGATCTGGGCAAACATGCCCGGCTTGAGCAAACCATTTGCATTTGGGAACCGAAACTCCCATGTTTCACTGCGGGTTTGCGGATCAATAGCATCCGATTTCCGGGCCAGCTTAGCTTTGAAAACTTGTCCTGGATTTGCAGAAACCGTAAAAGACGCCTCGTTATCTTTTAGTTTGGCGGCGTTAAAAGCCTCCGGTACAGCTACATCAACTCTTAGGGATGAGTTATCCTCAATACTGAATAACATGGTTTTTCCGCTATTATCTACAAAATCACCCTTAAACACATTTCTTGCCGTTACCACGCCGTTAAACGGTGCATGGATAACCAGGTAGTCTTCAATGGCTTTCGCTGCTTGCGTTGCTGAACGCGAAGCCTGGTAAGCTGCGCTGTCGGTTTTCATTTGGTTGCGGGCAATATCCAGTTCATTATCCGCTACCGCCCCCGGCGTCCCGGCCGCTTTTAATAGTCGCAAATAGGTTGTCCGGCTGGTTTCATACTTGGCCTTTGCTCCCTGGCTGCTGCTTTGGCTCTGCGCCTGTGTGGCATTTAATTCAGGGGCATCAAGGATGCACAAAATTTGTCCTTTTTTAACTTTTGAACCGATATCAACGTTCACCTCCCGGATATATCCGGGTGTACGTGCAAAAATATTAGCCCGGTCAAAAGGGATAATTTCTCCTGTCAGGCTGAGTTTATTTGAAACGGGTTCCAGTTTCAACGTGAGCAGTTTGACCGCAGGGTTTTCCGGCACACCCTGGAGGGCTGCCTTGTCCTGCTGGTTTCCGCCGCAGCCTGACAGCAGCAGAACCGTAACGATGGATAAATAAGTGTTTATAGATTTCATGATTGACTTTCGGTTAGATTATGATATTTGCTCTGCGGATCATCCGGGTCTAAGGAAATTACGGGCACTGGACGGTTTCCGATAGCCGACTGATAGATTAATGGTAATAAGACCAGACTGGAAAACATCGAGAATAACAATCCGCCGATTACAGCTGTACCTAACGGAGAAGTCTGGTCACCGCCTTCACCCACACCTAAAGCCATCGGCATCATGCCTGCCATCATGGCAAAACTGGTCATCATGATCGGCCTTATCCTGTCCTTAATCCCTCTTAAATAAGGTTCCTTGATTTTTTCCTTTCGGTATTTCTCCGCTTGGGTAACAAACAGGATGGCATTTGCCACTGCTACGCCAATGGCCATGATGCAACCCATATATGACTGTATGTTGAGCGTTTTTCCCCAAATCCAAAGCAGTAGGAAACTGCCCGCTACAATTCCGGGGATAATCGATACAACGACCAATGACAGCCTGAAAGATTGAAAGTTTACCGCAAGCATCAAAAAGATGACGACAATGGCCAGTAAGATGCCCTGCTGTAATTCCTGAAAAGTTTGACCAAACACCTCAGCTTGTCCTTGTTGCTGTATCTTCAGACCTTCAGGCAGTTTGCCCATCCCGGCGATGATTTTATCAATATCATTTATTGCCGTACCAAACGCTTTGTTCTGTAAGTTAGCCGTAATGGTGATAAACCGTTTTTGGTTTAAGCGATCATATTCGCCTTCTACATTTCCCATTTTCCAGGTCGCTACGTCGCGCATATAAACTTGTCTGCCATTATTGGAACTCAACAAAATATTATCGACCTGTCCTGGATCATTCATGATGAATTCCGGTACCTGCACCTGTACCTGGTATGCCGTTCCCGCAGATTTATCCACCCAGTAATTCGGCTGTGTAAAGCGGCTGGACGAAGTAGCGGCAGCCAAGGATTTACCGGCCTCCTCTACGGTTAATCCCAGCTGGCCAAGCTTCACCCGGTCAAACTCGATCCTCATTGCAGGATAACCTTGCGGGGCGCCGTAAGTTACATCACGGAGATAAGGAAGGGTTTTGAGGCGTTCAACGATCTTTTTGCCGAACGACCTGTCCTGCTGCAAGCTTTTACCTAGCACCTGTATCTGTATTGGTGTGCCAGTACCCTGGCTCATCACCTGGTCCACAAGATCTGCCGGTTCAAAAGAAAGGTGCACATTTGGCATTTCTTTAAGGGCGGTCTTGCGGATCGCCTCCTTAAAATCATCCAGGTGTATGCCTGCGCCTTTGATAAATTTAACTTTCATTACCGATTCTTCAGGTCCGCTTGTCCACAAATGGATGGCGTTAACGGGGTAGCTGGACGGCAACAAGCCGACATATGCAGAAGATATAGCAATTTTATTACCCGCCGAAAGGCTGTCAATGAGGTGCAAGAGCTGTTTGGTTTTTGCTTCAGTGCGCTCGATTCGGCTTCCTTCCGGCAGCCTTAACCTAACCTGGAACTGCCCGGCATCCACTTTTGGAAATAGCTCTTTACCAATGGTAAAAAACAAGAGCCCCGCCAAAACGATAGATAGAACGAGATAAACTGGAATGAAAACATTCCTGATAGGCGAAAGACGGTGGATCAGCCTCTCGTGCCTTTGTTTAAAACGGGCCATCCGCTTGCCTTCTTTTGCCCTTGCTGCCAGGTGATCCTTAAAAAGCCAGTTGGCGATTACCGGTACAAAAGACTGCGACAACAAAAAGGAAGCGATCATGGCAAAACCGACCGATAAGGAAAGCGGCAAAAACATGGCTTTAGGGATTCCCGACATAAAGAAAGCGGGAAAAAAAACGGCGAGGATGCAAAGCAGGATCAATAGCTTTGGCAAGGCAATTTCTTTACAGGCCTCCAGGATCGCCCGGCCTTTCTGCTCTCCTTTTTCTTGGTGGTGATGAATATTTTCTATCGTCACCGTAGCCTCGTCAACCAGGATACCGATGGCAAGGGCCAGTCCGCCCAAGGTCATGATATTGATCGTTTGACCGAACAATTTCAGGCAGATCGCTGCTGAAAGCAAAGCCAGAGGGATGGTCAAAACAACGATGAGGGAGCCGCGCCAGTCACGCAGGAAAATCAATACCATCAAGCCGGTCAGCAAAGCGCCTAAAATACCCTCCGTCATTAGGCTTTTCAGCGAATTGATCACATAACCAGACTGGTCAAATTCATAGCTGACTCTAATATCAGCCGGGATAGCGGCCTGCATATCCGGTAAGGCGGCTTTCACCCTTTGCACCACATCCCAGGTAGAAGCATCGGCCCTTTTAGTTACCGGAATATAGACTGACCGTTTGCCATTGATTAATGCATAGCCGGCGGTTACATCCCCTCCATTGTCAATTTGCGCCAGGTCGTGTACATAAACTGCAGGTCCGCTGCCTGTTTTTAACTGAATGCTCCCCAGGTCCTGGATATTATCAACTACTGCATTTTGAGGAACGATCAGCATTTGATCGCCTACACGGAGGTTACCAGCAGGTATGATCGTGTTTCCTTTGGCAATCGCTGTTACCAGTTCATCTGGACTAATTCCGTAACTCCGCATTTTATTAGGATCCGCTTTGATCAGAACGGACCGTTGGTTGCCGCCGAAAGGCGGTGGTGCTGAAACACCCGGAAGCGTAGAGAACATAGGCCTTACCTTAAATAGCGCCAGGTCTGACACTTCGGCCAGGGATCGAGTGGGGCTGCTGAAAACCAGCTGACCGACGGCGACACTTCCTCCATCAAAACGCGTAACAAATGGCGAAACTGTTCCTGGCGGCATAAAAGCCCGGGCCCTGTTCACCATTGAAACCACCTCAGCGGTGGCCTGGCCCATATCCGTACCTTCGTAAAAGTTCAGTTTCAATAAAGTGACCCCTTGTATGGTTTTACTTTCTACAGATTTGATACCTGTAACATACAGGAAGTGATACTCATAATAAGAAGTAACAAAGCCCTCGATCTGTTCGGCAGATAAGCCGCCGTATGTTTGCGCCACATAAATGGTAGGTGTACCCAGCTTTGGAAAAATGTCCACCGGCATGGTACGTATCGATACGATGGCAAAGAAAATGATGGCGATTACTGCAACAATAATGGTGATGGGCTTTCTTAAAGAGGCGTATATAAATTGAATAATGTTCATTTGCCGTATTGATTTAAAAACAGGTCCAGGTTTCCGTAATAAGCGGCTTTATTTAACAATGATCTCCAGGCGTTGTAATAAGCGGCCCTGGCATCGGCTTCTGACCGGAACACCAACTGCTGCGACTGGATCACGTCATAATAATTGATCAGGCCGGACTTATAACGGGATTCAATGGCGTTGTAGGAATATAAAGCTGACTTAAACTGTTGCGGTGCAAGCCGTGCGGCCTGTAAAGCCTTTTGAAAAGCTGATTCCGCAATCTCCTTTTGGGCACTCAAATGTAATTCAGTCTGTGATAGCTCTTCCCGGCTTGCCGCAGTGACCAGTTCCTGCTGTTTCCATAAAGGCTTTTGCCGGAACACTTCAAGGATAGGAAAAGATACCTGGGCTCCAACGCCGTAGTTATACCGCTCAAAGTGCCACCCGTCACTTGAGCTAACAGAGCCATCTGCACCGATACCCGAACCCCTGCCGTAACCGGTGCTCCAAAACGTTAGCCGTGGCATTATGCTTTTCTTAAGGGATTTTAACGCCAGTTCATTTGCTGTCACATTAGCTTTGCCCAATTGTACCTCGGGGTGATCCTTCAGGGAGGTGTCCGCTATAGTTAATATGGGAAGATTTTTAAAAAGCGAGGAATCTGCCAGCAAACTTGCCGGAAGATGACCGCCAACGAGTTCTTTGAGTACAATAAGGGTCGAATCTCTTTGCCTTTCGAAGCCGATCATCTGTATTTGCGCCCTGGTATATTCCGAGCTAAAGGATGAAGAGTCCGTTCCCGGCCTTAATCCGCTGGCCACCAGACTTTGTGCCTGTTTAAGGTTAAACGCCGACCGGTCGACGTCGGACCGGTAAACTTTGATCAGGTCATCAATAAGCGCATAATTTAACCAGGCATTGATCACGGATACCTGTTGCTGAAATAAGGTTAATTCCTCGTCTGCGTTTCCATACTGTAACCTGCCTTTGGCTAACTCAATCTCTGAATTACGCTGTCCGAAAGTCACCGGCTCCCATTGCAGGCTGAGGGCAGCAGCGCTGCCGGGAACGCCGCTATAATCGTTGCTTTTGCTGGGCGGGCCGCTGATCGGTATAATGTACTGCGGATAGATCATGCCGGTGATATTGTTAGCAGTGGCATAGCCCGCCTGGTAGGAAGCATTGAGCGAAGGGATTAATCCGTTCTGTTTATATTTCACCGCGTATTGCAATGCCTGAGTTTGCCGTTTTTTGGTTTTGATCAGCGGGTAGTTCAATTCTGCGGTTTTGAGCAGAGCGTCAAGATAGCACTTACTTTGTTGCGAAATGGCTTGTTTGGGAAGTAAAAAAAACAGGAATATCACTGCCAGCAGGATGATGTTCCTGAAGGCGGGTAAAATAGAATGTTTCATAGCTGGATGCGCAGTGTATTAATTAAGCACAATGCTATAAAAGTTTTCAGCCGTAAAATAGAACAGATTTTACTAAGTAGAACAGATTTTACTTTTGGGAATGCTTCTTTCTGTATTCAGAAGCCTTCATACCCATTTGCTTTTTAAAAATACGGTTAAAATGGCTCTGATCGGAAAACCCCGTCAGGTAGGCAATCTCCGTTAAGGGATAATTGGTGGTCCCCATAAGGTGAATAGCTTTCTCGATCCTCATTTTGCGGATGTAATCACCAAAAGATAAATTCTCAAAGTATTTGGAAAATTCGCGTGATAAGTAAGCCGGGTTAATCTCCAGTTCTTCTGATGCCTGCTGCAGGCTCAGGCTCATATTGGTATCCAACTGGTCCTGGATCATTTCTTTAAGTTCCCTGGTCCATTCGGGAGCTTTCCTCGAACTGCCCTGTTTCAGATATTTATGATATACTTCCAGTAAAAGCTGTTCAACTGGCGCCTGCGTGTGTTTCTGGTGATGCATGTATTTCGCCCAGGTATACAGGCCATCATATACTTTCATTCCTAATTCCAATAATTCGTGGTCATCTTTGATGTTTTGGGACAGGCCCAAAAATATGGCAGACAAACCTGAAGCCTGGGGCGCAAAATCATGCCGGTCAGTATCTGCTCCGCGAATAATAGCAGCCATCCTGTCCAATGCCGCATCTTTAAGATGGTGTTTTTTCAAAAAATAGTCAAAAGTGCAATGATCTTCATAATGGGTATATTCCACTCCCGGAAGATCAAACGGGACTGCATTCAATTCTTCCGCCGTTGCTATTACCCGGTCAAAGGGAACATAGATAATTTCAGCTTCATTATCAATAAACCGTTTGATCAGCCAGGGACAGGCGATCCGGTCAATTTTGGGGTGTTCCCGCGTGATCCATTTCATGCTGATCTGCTGAGCGAAGCCAAATTCAGAGCCTTTTAAATTTAATTTTGTTGTCTTGCTCCCACACACAAAGCACTTTATTATCTGATAATAATATAGATTTTAAAAAGCCGCCATTACCTATGACGATCTCATTTTTATTTTTGAGCTTCACCATTTTAACCGTATCATTATTCTGAAACGTCAGTATTGGATTATCACCGGCTCCTGAAATGCTGCAATTTCTTCCTTTTCCAATATACCGTTCAGGCTGACCGGGCTGACAAAAATAGATCATTCCTTTTCGCTGCCAGGCGGTACTGACCGTCCTTGAAGCATCAATAGTAATTCCGCCGCCATCCATCGGGCACCCGCTAAGTTTCCAGGTATCGGCCCCTAATTTCTGGGCAGAACTAAATGATTTACCCCCATCCAAGGATTTTGTCAGATAAAGATCCCTTGAACCATTTAACCAGTTCCTGAACATGATGGCAACTTCTGAACCCTGAACAGCAATATTGGGTTTGCAACATCCGCACACCAAATTATCAGCAGAGCGGTAAACCAGCCGGTTTTTTGACCAATTAACGGCTTTATCCCGCAGGCAAGAGAAATAAATATTATTGCCGCCACCTGCCCTGGTATCCAGCCAAACCGCATAAAAATCATCCTTTTTATCAGCTGCAATGCCCATTAATCCTTCGGGCGCCGATCCTTTAAGGTCATTTACTACGCCCATGGTTTTCCATTTATTGGATGAATGGCTAAGCTGATACCAATGAATATTACCCAACTCGTCCTGGGCAGTAATAACTGAATAATTGGCAGAACTCGCTAATTGGGGCCCCCGCGACATACCCAAATGCATTTTAGGCAATGTCGCAACCAGTACGGGCTGTAAAAACGTAACTCCTTTATCATCGGATGTAGCACAAAATATTTTGTCCTTCTGTCCAAACACTACCCTAACAGTACCTTTACTATCTGTACAGATCTGTGGTTGTTGCCCTTCGGACAGCGTATCCGTTTTAATGTCCGACCAGGATGCCAAAGACAAAAAGATGATTCCGCATAAAATAATTAAAAGTGTTTTGTACATTTTATTTATGGTTTATGATATTACAACCCAAATTAACAGCGGTTAAAATAAACAAATTACAAAATAAAACCGCATCACTCCAAGTTAGCTTATATTTATTGTCAATGCGGTTTTATAAAGGAAGCGTATCGTTTAATTCCGGCAGAGACAGGCTTACCAGTGGCATTACTTTGCTGTAAACTTTCTCCGTGCTTTGATAAGGGGATTCACAGGCTGTAGAAATAACCAGGTTTGGATTTTCCGGCTTTTCAAAAACCGAGCCGATACCTGTGAAATCTGATATTTGATTTGCTTTCGCTTTTTTATATAAGCCTTTAACGTCCCGTTTAAAACAAACATCTAAAGGGCAATCAACAAAAACTTCGAAATAATCATTACCGATGATACCCGATACCACGTTTCTGTGTTTTTGCAGCGGCGTTATAAAAGAGCAAATGGTTATCATATTGTTGTTTAACATGATCTTTGCTATTTCAGCCGCACGCCTCAGATTCTCCTGCCTGTCCGCCTGGCTGTATGAAAGGTCTTTATTAATGCCCTTTCGTAATTCATCACCATCTAAAGCAACAGCAGTAAAACCATCGTTTTCCAGTTTCTCTTTGAGCAGGTTTGATAGGGTAGTTTTACCGGCCCCGGATAATCCGAACAACCAAACAACAATTCCTTTTTGGTTAAGGAGCCTTTTCTGATCCATAAATATCCGTATATTTTAATATAGACGTTTTATTATAGGCTAACGGTTGCCTCGAAAGTATTTTAATTATGCATACGCTGATTTCGGGCCCCGGCAGGCAGGTTTGATCGGTACTATTATTTCCCGTTCAAATTATGATTTCAACAATAATTTAAGTACTTACCTTTACCCGATATCTAAACAAAAATATTATGAAAGCATTTCTGGGAATGGGTCTTTTAGGCTCAAATTTTGTAAGGGCAATGATTGAAAAAGGTGCGCAGGTACAAGTTTGGAACCGGACGGCAGCTAAAGCCAAAGCGCTGGAAGCTTATGGTGCAAAAGCATTCGATGATGCAGCAGAAGCCGTAAAGGGGGCCGATACCATTCACCTTACCCTTAAGGATGATGATACCGTCAATGAAGTACTTACTATGGCCAGTGCCGGATTTCGGCCCGGTGTGATCCTCATCGACCATACCACAACCTCAGCAAAAGGAGCCGCTGAAAGAACAGCAGCATGGAAAGCCAGGGGATACACCTACCTCCACGCCCCGGTATTTATGGGCCCGCAAAATGCACTGGAGAGCACGGGCAATATGCTGGTATCGGGCGACCAGGATGTTATCAGAAAACTGGAGCCTGAATTATCAAAAATGACGGGAAAGCTGATCAATTTCGGCCCTGAGGAGGGCAAAGCTGCCGGAATGAAACTGATTGGCAACCTTTTCCTTCTGACCCTTACAGCGGGCATTTCAGATACGCTTTCCTTAGCTAAAGCGTTGGGTATTTCCAAAGCGGATGTGTCAGCATTATTTGATTCCTGGAACCCCGGGGCAATGATGCCCGCAAGGCTTAAAAGGATAACTGAAGGGAATTTCCAACAACCGTCATGGGAGCTAAGTATGGCACGAAAAGATGCCGGACTGATGATAGAAGCTGCCAAACATGGAGGTGCTAGATTGTCGGTTATTCCGGCAATAGCAACTGAAATGGATCGCTGGATAGAAAAAGGACACGGGAATGATGACTGGAGTGTAATAGCAAAAGACAGCATTTCTTAAAGCACAGGGCTTTAAGAAAAAGAAAAGACCCTTTCAAATTACTGAAAAGGGCCTTTGGGGCACATATCGGCAGCACTAACAAAGACCTGGTTTACTTTAATTACCCTTCGGATAAATGCAGGAAGTTGATTCTTCCTTCATTTTTACAGCGCGCAGTTCTATCCTTGCCGTGTTGGTATAAAAAAACCCGGGGTTACTTTGGGCAATAGCAATGGCATCATCATCATTTGTCAGGACCTGATAATAGCGTCCTTGGCTTGGCTATAAGGGCCCTCATTCCAGTCGCCGGGACTGCCCGATATTATTTACCTTCCCTTATCAACGGCTGCGCGGCGATGAGGTTATTGTTTTTCTTCAGTTTTCAATATAAACCTCACGCGCCTTTAAAAACTGCTCGTGCAGCCCGGCCGAAAAGGCGGTTTTGCGGGCGCTTTCCTTGCAATAAGTAACATGAACGCTTGCATTTTCAGGCTTATAAATGGATACAAACATAATGTGTTTGTATCCATTTACACCTGTCCCTGCGATTATTCCATCACCTTAACCTTGATACCTTCAAAGCCGCTGGCGTTGATCCCTGCCAACCCGTATACGGTGGCGCCATTTTTAATAACAGTACCCGCCATATCGTATTTTAACAGTTCCTCCTTATACTTGCCATTTGCCGAACTTGCCACAATCATATTTCCGGCAGTGATACCCGGCCCCAGCGCATAGCCAACGGGAACCGAACTTGTTTGCATGCCGTTGGATGTTGTGGTAAAGTTGGCCGGGGTCAATAACATGTACAGCAAATAAATTGCAGGATGCTGTTTTGTGGCATCAAAAACCTGCGCGTTATCAACCAGGACCACATCACTTCCGTTGCCATAAGTAAGTTTAATGTCTTTGCCAAAATGCAGGTCACGGCCGCTATTATTGGTGATCTTTACGGCTATTAGCCTGATGTTACTTTTGGTTTCTCTTTTAGCATACCTTCCCGTTAGTAAATTATATTTATAATCCATACTGACGGACTTATCGCTGCTGCCCGACTGGTAATTTAAGGTGCCGGGATTGATTAAGTGATAATTAGATGCACAGCTGCTAAGAAGAAAAAGGCATAGCAGTGCTAACAGGGTACTTTGTGTTTTCAAGGTTTTGATAAGATTTAAGTTAAAGCCTGCAATATACGAATGCAATTTGTTTAACCAAAAAATATTCAAAAGTGATGGTAGCAGCAGCCGCGAAATCGTTGCAGCCCTGAAACAAAAAGGGCTGATCTGAGCTGTTTATACTTTCGGAACGGCTTTCATTTTGATCACAAATATTAGCTCAAACAAAGCGATTTTATCAAGGGCCATTATAAGGAGCCCGATCTTTTTTAAGTGATCTTATCCTGATGTAGAATGGCCTAAGACGGCTGACACCCGTAAACGTCTGATACATGATTATTTTGGCCTGGACTATGATATCATCCGGTACATTATGATCTCTAAACTTCCTAAACTGGATGACGACATTCAGGAAATCATTTCGAAGGCTTAATTTATCGTGTTTGTTGTCCCTTGGCTCATCCAAATGGTACTCCAACCAAAATAGTGTTTTGGTTGCACCGAAACGGGGTTTTTAATTTTAGTTAAAAGCAGTAAACCGCTTCCCTGCATCAGAAAGCGGCTTTGAATTTTGTTTTCCTGCATGGATTCGAACCACGATCGTCTGAGTCAGAGTCAGAAGTGCTAACCGTTACACCACAGGAAAATATAAGACCCTTGAACAAAAAATCCCCTTAGTTGCTCTAAGAGGACATCAGGTATTTTAAATTCAATACGCCGTTATCCCCTTGAGCAAAAACTCTGCTGGAAATGTTGCTGTATTGATCTTGCTTTCATTGAGGCAATGATACAAAATATGCCGCAAATAAAAAAACCAAAAAATATCCTGGCCCAATCCATTAACAAAATATTAATAAAATAATGACCAAGATCATGTATTTGATAATTGCTTTTATTTAGCTTTGTGTAGTTTAAATTTCCCAGGTAATTTCTTGTAATCAAAACGCTTATGAAAAACATTTTGATATTCAACGATTTTTCCCCCGAAGCCGAGCGCGCCACCGAACTCGCCTTGCTTTTATCCGGAAAAACAAATACCAACCTCTATGTGTGGAATATTTTTGACAAGTACGAAAACCCTGTAGCCAGGGAACTCGCTGTTGCACACGGCAATGAAGAGGAAACAGAAATAACGGCTGATAATACCAGCTGGATATTGAAATTAGAGTCGAAACTGAATTGGCAAAGCGGCTTAGTACCGCCGGTGAAATTTATTGAAGGTATTGACTACGGCACCAATTATATATTGTCGGTAGTAAAAAAATATGATATCGGACTATTGGTCAGGGGAATAACCAATGACAAGGACGATATGCTGTGCGTTGAGGCCGAAGCACTCAGTTGCTCTACCAAATCCGGCTGCCCTATATTACTTGTCCCTGAAAAGTTTGAATATAAAGCACTTGAAAAAATTGTTTATGCTACCGACCTGCGGTTTTGCAGGCACGAGATCGTAGTGTTTTTAACTCAGCTGGCTACCTCACTCAATGCCAGCGTGCTCATAGCCAACATATCAGCAAAGGGGCTCCCCTGCATGGAGGATAACTATGCCCGCACCGTTTTTGCCGATACCATACTAAACCGCGGCAACCAGGAGCATATTTTTTTTAGCAATATAAAGGAAAGGGACATCCAAAGGGCCCTGGATGTGCTGGTGAACGCCATGAACAATGACCTGCTGGTGCTGGTGAACAATAAATTTCACTTTAACGAACTGCTTGGCCACGAGGTGCCTTATATTATACCTGATAGTATTCATATTCCGCTGTTGATCTTCCCATCGTAAAGAAGAAAACAAGTAATTTTTTCAAATGAAAACCCTAAGCTTGACCTATTTAGCTTTACAACCTTTCACGTGCTTAAAACTCCGCGCTCAAATACCCCATCCTTCCATTTGCATCCATGCCTTGTACAACCACCCTGTATTTTTTTGTTTGGTCTGAATTATAAAATTGTATTTTGAAATTTCCCAGGCTGTCTGTAGTCAAATCATGGTTCCAGTATAGGGTGGTACGGTAGTCGGGCTGCCGGGCTTGTTTGTCAATGCTATAATCCGGCAATGAAAATTCGCGGGTTAGACTATAGCCGTTAAAAGTATACCTGTCAAAAGTTCCGCTGCTGCTTGTGCCTTTATCATCGCCGTATGTTTTGGTATAAACCAGTATTGCACCTATAAAACCGCCTCCTGTGGGTGCGAACCAAACCGGTGGTGGTGCAAACCGTATCAATGCTATATCCTGTAAGGAAATATTTTCTATATCACCTAACGAAACCTGCGCTTCATCCAGGTAAAAAAAAGGCAGACTATTCGCGTCACTTAGGTTAGAGCTTCCGCGATATTTAAAAACATAGGTCGAGCCATCCGGGCTAATATATATTTGTAAGCCAGGAAATTTTCCCTGTATGTAGTTTATAATACTCACGCCAGGTAAAGAAGGGGTATTCACCAGGTCAAGGGTAGATGAATCATCTAAATCAAAATTCTTCACGTGGTTCTTTATCACTAACTCGGTCGGAGTTAATTTGCGTTCTTTGATATTTACCGTTTTTAAAGCGATCCCCTGGGTAACAAACCGGGCATTTTGTCCAGTTATGATATGATCTAAAAATGCATTTTTAACAACAGGTTTTATTTTGGCAAAGGTGCTTAAAGTATCCGGGCCAAAATGTATGGTATCTACATCCTGCTTGAAAAATGCAATTTTTGCAGACTGCTTTTTATTTTTTGCATTGACCACCTCAAAGTACATGTTCGCCGTGCCCTGGCGATCATAATCTTTCAATACAAAGCAGCCGGTGCTATCGGGCGCAATAAAGACTATCTTTTTGCTTGAATCGGCATTTGTGATCATCAGCTTTATTCTCAGGTTGTCCTTATCGTGATAATTTTCAATTTGACCGGCGATCACTTGTGTGCTTTCCACAAAATATTTCAATACCCGCGGCTGAGCTTTAAATACGGTATCCCACTTAAAATGCCGCCAGCCATTAGTGAGCATCACCAGGTCAAGCTGTTTTTGCAAGGTATCACTGTTGTTTTTTAAGTAATACCCGGGCTGATATATCCGGCCGCTTAACTCGGAACTCATTAAAAAGTAAGAGCAAATATGGTCTTCCGGCTCACTGCCTATAGCGGCATCGGTTACCGCTATGGATAAATTTGCCTTTGCCGGCTGATCTTTATTATCCTTTAAATTCAGTGTAAAAACATTTTTGCCTTTGGCGTTGTAAGACAAGGTGTCTTTTACCAGCGAAAGCTTAAACAGATCGTATTTATTAATAAAAACTATTCTTTCGGCACCGGGCACGCCGTTTTCGTCAAAAATTGTTAAGCGCAGTATACCGGTTGAAAAGTCATCCTTTTTTAGGCTGAATACGTTGATGCCACGAATTAATTTTAGCGGATAAGTAACGCTCAGGCCGTTATTTTGTACTGCCTCTAAAATGATATCCTGATGTTCCAGCCGCCTGTCTGAATAGGTCATTCTTACTTCCAATTCATTAACAGAGGCATTAACCCGCATACTGATACCGGTTTTTTTTACTTTTGGCAAAGCGATATACTGCACAGTACTATCCGGCAAATGAACCTGCGCAGTGTAGTTCACATTTGCAGACGCTTCCAGTTCAAAACTACCCATTCCATCATGTACAGTTGTCAATTTAGCGATGGATCTTTTGTTTTTGCTCAACACATCGCCATACACCCTGGCGGGCAGCCCATTTTCATCCGTTGCCTTAAAGGCCACATTACAGATATTGCCGTCAACCAGGTCGCCGCCTTCAGGATAAAAATTGATATGATAAGTTTTAGCCTCACTTACACGAAATGTTTGGTTAGCCCTGTCATGGATATTTTGTATATATATGTTTTGATGATAAAAATCCCCTTCATCAAAATTCAGCATCCAGGTTGTAAATGCCTGCAGTTGATACCAGCCGGTATGCAGGGTATCGGACAGGCTTATATTACCGTAGGCTGTGCTGTTTTTTAGTGGCAGTTTATCCTGCTTTATGAGTTTGCCCTGTGCATCTGATAAGCGCACATATACAATTTTACTCAGGAGCGATGGTTTGCCATAAGCCAGAAGATAAGTCTTGTACCAAAGGGCTTGTCCTCCCAGGTAAATATTTTGATCTGTATGGATAAATATCTTTTCCTGCGGGTATCTTTTATTGTAGCCAGACAACGAATTTGTTAGTTTCTGCCCTACAGAATCTAAACGGGGGGGTATAGTTTGGGCATCTGCTAAAAATGAATTTAACAGACCTGACAATAAGATAATCCATCTTAATTGTTTTCTCATTACAATAGCTAAGGTTTATGACAATACTAAGTTAACCGAATTTACATAATTAATATCAAAGCACTGACATTAAAATCTTTATAAAAAAATAACAGACAAAAAGAGCCCGCTCAATAGCACGGGCCCCTTGATGAGAATTTATTTAGCTTTCTTTAATAACTGGCGTTTTGAACTGGTGTAAACAATTTTTCCGTTCACCACATTATTATCGTCCTGGTAATATGCGGAGTCTACTTTGCCCGTTTTGTAAGTATCTGTTTCTTTATACCATACGCCAACCCAATCGGTATTCTTGTCGGTACTATGTAAATTGGTTACCGCAACAAGATCTATCTTAACACCGCTTAAGCTGTCCCTGAATTTTTGAAAAAAATGCATCAGGCTGTCGCGGCGGGCCTTCACTACTTTTATACCGGTTGGGGAATCCCAGGAAACGGTATCAGCATAATAAGCTGGTGCATTGCTCAGTTTATTGTCTTGCCAATCTTTGTAAGATTGTAAGACCGCCTGTTCATTTTTTTGATTATCCGATATAGTAAAAGAAGAAGAATAAGAAGCCTTGTAAGGCATTGCTACTGAATCGGTTTTAGCGTCAGCAGTTTTAGCTCCGTTTTTACAGGATGCCAATAAGGCAATCCCGATAGCTACCGGTGCTAATAAATACAGAATCTTTTTCATTGCAATTGGGTTTAAGTGGTGAAAATTGGGTTTACTTAAATAAATGTACTGTAACTTTTTGATATTCAAAAGTTTAGTGATTTTTATTTTTATAATATAATTTCACGCGATAAATTTGTCCGGAAGTTATTATCTTACCATACCTGGCGCAGGAATGAAACTTTAGCCAATCATCAACCATATGAAATCCGCCCTTTTAGAAAATTTCGGCTATATTGATATCTACCTGTTTGATCAGTTACTGAAAGGTACATATGATGATTGCCGGAAGGTGCTGGATGCAGGCTGTGGAAGCGGGCGCAACCTGGTTTATTTTCTACGGAACGGATACGAGGTTTATGCCATCGACCCAAACGCCGGGGCGGTAGAGGTAGTTAAGCTGTTGGCCAAAAGTATTGCCCCGGCTATTCCCCAGACTAATTTCATGGTTACCAATGCCGAGAATTTGTCTTTTGCCGATCAATACTTCGACCTGGTGATCAGCAGCGCTGTATTGCATTTTGCAGATAGTGAGGCGCATTTTGATCGTATGCTGCAGGCCCTATGGCGGGTACTTAAACCCGGCGGCTACCTGTTTGCCCGGCTTGCTTCTGATATCGGCATAGAAAGCCTGGTGCTGCCAATAGGCAAAGGGCGGTATCTGCTGCCCGATGGCTCGGAACGCTTTTTGGTAAATGAGCAAATGCTGCTGAACTATACCTCATCACTCAAGGCGAAACTGCACGAACCTATTAAAACCACCAACGTTCAAAACCTACGATCTATGACCACCTGGTGCCTGCAAAAACTATAATTAAAAAAAACGTTGCCAGATAAGAATGGATTTGCTTAATTGCAGCAATAAGCTGTAACAAGCACCGTTTATTTTTTTTTAACCAACATCTTTAACATGAAATTTTTAAAATCCAATTTTCCCGTCATTCTAATTTTAGTCGCAACCATTTCGTTACAAGCCTGTAAGGCAAAAAAGAAAGTGGTGCAGGAAGCACCGCCACAATCTGTTGAAACCCCGGCACCGCCCGTTCAGCAAGCTCCGCCGCCGCCGCCGGCAGCTCAGCCAGCTCCGGCACCTGCTCCGGCGCCCGACTATAATTTCAGCAATATTCAATTTGAATTTGACTCGGGCATATTAAAAACAGAATCGTACCCTATATTGGATAAAGCCGCCGCAGAAATGAAAAAAGACCCTACGGCCACATTTATTTTGAAGGGATATGCCTCTGCTGAAGGTACCGATGCTCATAATATGGAGCTATCCGCAGACCGGGCCAACTCGGTAAAAGTGTACCTGGTGAATACCGGGGTAAGTGCTGCTAGTATAACTGCGAAAGGTTATGGCGAAAGCAACCCGGTAGCTGACAACAGCACCGAAGCCGGAAGGGTATTGAACCGCCGGGTAGAGATCAAAAAGCAATAATAGATATCTGCAAATAGGTCCCGGCAGGCATCTTAGGCCTGCCGGGACTATTTGTTTAGACTTTAAATCACTTCGCCTTCTTCCTTTTCATCGCCAACACCTCATTTTCCTCGATACGGGCCAAAACAATTCGGGTAATTATTCCGGCCGGCAATGGTTCCTCCGGGTTAAAATGCAGGGTCATGCCGGATAATTTGCAGCCGGATAATTCATTTTTTATTTGCTTAACCAGCTTTGAGCTCATGGTATATAAGCTGCAATATTTTGTATTGGTACCAATACCCACCAGCATATAAATATATTTAAAACAGTGTACCTGATAACTGAATGTTTCTTCCGCAAAGGGTATTATGGACCTGATCAGCGCATGAAGCTCTGTTAAACAAGGCCGGAATTGAGGGTCTTGTGTCAAAAGGAAATTACTGAACAAATAGGGCTGATTGTCTTTGGAAGGCTTGGTCATTGGTTAGGGATAATGGTTAGCCTAAGATACGATGTTTCACAATTTATTCAATGGGTGTTGTGGAAGCTACGCCATCAGTTTCCTGATCAATCAAAATCCAAAAAGGGCAGGGTTACTGGGGCATACATCAATTGGTAAACCACCTGGTATTTAAAAAAGTACCGGCACTCAAATATTTGCCGCTCGAGGTGGTTACCAGGGAGAATGCAGCATACGATACCAGTGATGAGCTGATCTATGACGATTGTAAACTGATCGTTTAAAAAAAATGCCGGGCGCTTATCAATCACCCGGCAAAACAATCAACCCAAACAAATATTTATGCTGAAACGGTTAAGGTATTACCGTTAATTACCACATTGTATTTTTGCAGAGGCGAGGCCGCAGGACCCAAAACGACTGCCCCGCTTTTACTGAATTCGCTGCCATGTGCCGGGCAAATGAATATACCCTGGCCGGCATTATACCCAATGGTATTGCCCTGGTGGGTACATGTTGCCTGCACGGCTGTAAAAGCGCTCCCCGTGTTACCCGCCGCTATCCTCACCAGGATGACGCCATGCTGCATTGTCGAATCTCCAATATTTGCCAGCTGGCTGCTCAGATCAATCGCAAATAAGTTGCCGCTGCCTGCCGGGGGAGGCGCTGGTGCATTGCCCGAAGGTGTAGGGTTGCTTCCCTTTGAACCGCAGGATACCAGGCCGCAACCTACGCATACCGCAACAAGTCCAATTCCCAATTTTGATAAAAATTCGTGCCTTTCCATTATTTATAGCCACTTCCTTTATGATTAAAATCGAACATCCGCGAAATAGTGAAGCCCAGGCGAAATTGCCCCCTTCCATAGCTGGCCTGCGATCCGCTTAAAGAGTTAATTTCGGAAATGCCCCTTGCATTGGTAATATTTATTGTAAATACGTGCCCCCCTGTTTGCTCTTCGATACCAAAACCCAATGGGTCAGAAAATCCGTTTGCACCGCTTCTGAAACTGGAGAAGGGATGTTCATAATCAACTAGAATACTCATACCCTTGGTGACCTTATAACGCCCTGCTGCCGTCAATGAGAAAAATTGCTGCTCATTACCGGGCAGATCCGGTATAGGCGTATTATCCCGTACGAATACGGGCGATACCTGCAGGGACAATGCAGATGTGAATTTACGTGAAATAATTACCTGCCCAAGATAGGAAAGCCGGTTTTCAAAAGTAGTGAATTGCCCGTATGGCCTTACACCTGTTTGGCCGAGCAGCGTGACAGCCACGGGCGAACTATTATCAGTTTTTTGATGCAATACCGCATATTTTAGTCCCAGTTCAATCAATCCTCCAATCGTGCTTCGTCCGAAATCAATATTCAGATTATCGGAAAGCCCATACTCAAAGCCGATATAAACATCATTAATCGCATCAAGGCCAAATAAGGTTCTGGCTCCGCCTGTAGAAGTACCAATATCGCCAAAACGATGTATGACCAGGAAATTCAGGTTGTTCTTCTTTACCGTTACTGTTGTAGGGGATAAAATTAACCGGCTGGCTTTAAATGCAGCGATCACATCCTGGGGCTTATCCTCAGGGCTCATGGCATTCAATAGTGAGTCGGCTGATGTTTCTTTTTTGGCGCCTTTTTTTACGGTATCCGTTTGCTGCGCCTTTAGGCCGGCAGCAAGGGCCAGGAAGATAAAAACGGTAATTATTCTTTTCATGACAGGAAGTATTTATTTTGAGTGATTATTGTTTTTTATACGCTGTGTATGTAGCCGCTATACGGATACGTATACTTTCAGCTATGTGATGAAATACGATAGCCGGTATGTCTATGTGATGATCTGCACATTTAACCATAAATTCTGATGTCATAGTCAGTACGCCATTACTAACTTTAAGGTTGCCTGCGATGGTACGTGTTTGAGTAACTCCATGCACTTGCAAATCGCCCACTGCAGTTACCGGATAACTGCCATCTTTTGAAAGATCGGGGTGCTCCTGTATTTTGCCTTTAAAGGTAGCTTTGGGGTACTTATCGCTCTCCATATAATTTTCATTAAAATGCTCCTCCATTAATGATTTTGGAAAATGAAAATCACGAACAGGCACACTAAAAGCCAGCTCGCCGGTGGCAGCATTATAAACTGACGCTCCGCTGGTTGCCGTGGCTGCAATATCCTCTATTGGCGCACTTGAATATAGATTGATCTTTGCATTTTTACAGGTATAGATATCCTGTCCCGCCTGGTTGGTCGTTAGCCAGGCAAGTAAAATAAGAGCGATGTATTTCATTTTTATTTTGGTTTTGATGATGCGTTTAAGCTCCAGCTAAGGCCCAAAGCCACGCCGGTGCTTTGCAGCCTTACCTGGCTGGCTCCTACATCTGATAATGGAACTTTTAAATATGGTTGAACAGTTAAACCCACTTTTGAATTTATTTGGTGCGTATAGGTGGCATCCAGGTTCAATACGCTTAAAATATTACGGTTCTTGTTAATCACCGTAAACGCTGCCGGGCCGCTTGCATAGTAGGAATCGGGATAATTAAATTTATAGTCCTCGCGCAGCATAAAATAGGACGACAATCCGGTTCCCAGTGTGATTTTATTTCCCTGCTGACTATAAACCTGGTAATTTATATTCAGAGGTATATCCAGCATGCGGCAGTTAGCATTAACACTTGAAGGCTGAGTTTTAAACTGATAAGCGGTATGATAATTATCAAACGAAGTCAGGTATGGTTTAATGTCATACATGGCCCCGCCGCTGATGGTCCACTTCCGGGCAAAAGTAACCGACAACACGGCCCCGAAATTGCCGCCAATCTTGCTTTGCTGGAAAGAGGAATTCACCCCGTTCAGATCAGAAGAAGCGAATACACCCAATGCAAATTGAGGGCGATTACCTGATTTTTGCGGACCTTTACCCTTTACTTTTACCAGAGCATTAGGCCCGGACTTATCTTTTTGTTGTTTATTATCAGCAGTGCCTAATTCAGTTCTATCGCTTGCAATGCCTGATTTTTTCTTATCTGAAACCATATTATCAGCAATAACTGCCTGCCTGCCGGTAGTATCAGGCAGTAAATTTTTACCCCTGCCCTCTATCGCTATGGTCTCAGTGCCTGCTCCGGCAGTTCTATTCCTGGCCAGGTACCCGGTAGTGTCGCGGCGACCCGCCGGGGAAGGTAAGGTAAAGAACGATTTGCTTTTTTGACCATGCCTTAAACGGGCCGGGTTACCAGCATATTTGGCAGAAGTTAATGTTTTTTGTTTGTTGTGATCTGCCGCTTGCCGGGCAGGTTCGCCGCTTGTACCGGTATTGTCTTTTTTCTGATCGCTGGGATTGGAACGATTGGTAGCCGCATAATCTTTGGGAGCAACTTTCTCCTTATTAGAATCACGATCAGCGTTATGGCGATGAGCAGCCGCCGTTTGCCCTTGTTTTTTGGGCTTAACGACTTCGGGTTTCAAAAATAAATAACCTAAAAATATAAGTAACAATGCCGCTGCGCTACCGATCACAGGCAACCAATAGATGATAACAGGACGTTTCTTACCTTTATCGAGCATCTGCTCCATAGCATCCCAGTCCTGATCTCTGAATGTGGACTCACTGACCGGGTCTTCCAGCCTCTTTTTAAATAAGTTATCTAAATCTTCGTCCTTCTCCTTATTCATTCTCAAATATTATTATTAAAAAACACATTTTGTATATCTGCCTTTTTGATAGCAACAATTTGTGAAGAGTCCATGCCTTGATTGTAATTGTTATTATTATTGCCCAATTTATCGGCCTCTGATATCATTTGCTTTAGTTTTTGCCTTGCCTTATGCAAATTTGATTTTGAAGTGCCGGATGATATATTCAGCATCTCTCCTATCTCCTCGTGCGAATAACCTTCAATAGCAAAAAGGTTAAACACGGTGCGGTAAGCATTTGGCAGTTTTTGTATCATCGCCAAAAGATCATCGTAGTTGAGCTTCCTGTCGGCCAATTCGCCATCGGTTACATATTCGGCTTTATCCAGATCCTCGGTATAAGCCATCTTAAGGTTGGCACGATAATAATCGATGGAAACATTCATCATAATCTTTCCGAGCCAGGCCTTAAACGGACGGGAGATATCATACGTTTCAATACGCGTAAAAACCTTAAAAAAACCCTGGTTCATTACCTCGGCAGCCTCTTCACGGTTATTAGCATACCGCAGGCATATACCCATAGAAAAGCCATAGAATGCTTTATATAGCATTTTTTGACTACCCCTTTCCTGCTTAATACAGCCCCCGATCAGTTGATGTAGCTCTTCTTCTCCCATCCGGTAACTCTGTTAGCGTAATAAAATTTAACCTTACCTGCCTACATCACGTTAACCGACAAATAAAGGTTGCCTGTACAAAATAAAAAATAATAAATACAATATAAACATTTGAAAATCAAATATTTAATTTTTCTGTTATTTTATCGGCGCAGGCATAAGAAATCTGAATAATATACGGATTTAACTTTAAGAAATAAGATCTCACATGGCACTCGGGCTAAAGCCGGGAATCAAAAATGATCCTCGATACCGCCCTAAAACCGCGGAGCCATGAATTTTGCAACCAAAATAGGTTATCGATAATTATTTATTGCCGGAAGCAACCTTTCGTCCCATGCTGCCGTGATACTTTCATACCAAACAAAACATACTATGATTGCTGTTTCTGTTGTTATCATTACCAAAAACGAGGCTAAAGTGATCGCCTCGTGCATAAATGCTGCTAAATTAATTACCGACGATATTATCGTGGCAGATAATAACAGCACCGACGGGACACCCGAGATCGCCCGAAAACACGGATGCCGCGTTTATCATGAAAACTGGGACGGTTATGGCGCCAATAAAAATAAAGGCACGGCCTATGCAAAATATAACTGGATTCTAAGTATTGATGCGGATGAAATAGCAGACCAGGAACTAATAAATGCGTTGCATGGCATAAAATTGGATGATCCGGGAGTAGTCTATGATATCGCGTTCATATCTTATTATGGAGATAAGCAAATACGTTTTGGCAGTTGGGGACGTGATCATCATATCCGCCTGTTTAACCGCAAACTGGTAAGATGGTCAGAATCGCCTGTACATGAAACCCTGCTATTGCCGCAGACGGTTCTTATAAAAAAACTGAGCGGGCATTTGCATCATTATTCGGTAAAGGACAGTAATGAATTTATCAGCAAAGCCGATCATTATGCCCGGCTAAGCGCCGGAAAATATCTGATGAGCAATAAAAAACCTACCTTTCTTAAACTATATATAGCGCCGGTGTTCCATTTCGTTAAAAATTATATTGTATTTTTAGGATTCCTGGATGGGCGTGAAGGATTCAATATTGCCAAAATGATATCTAGGCATACCTGGCTCAAATACCGGTTGCTGAAGTATCAGCCTGAAGCTATTTGCCGGAAAGCACCACCCGTGAAGGATAATTTGGCGGTGGAGTACAGTATGGAGTCGTGAGCTCGAACTCTGGAGTGTTGCCTCCCGAGTCAAAACAGGATCTGACTATGACTTGCGGCTTACGACTAAAAAAAGCAAATGAAAAGAAAGCTTGTAAATAATCTTTCGGCCAACACTTTACAGCTTATCATAAACCAGTTAGCCGGGCTCGTCATCTTTTACATCCTTTCCACCGGGCTTGATAAAAACAGCTTCGGGCAGGTCAGCCTGGCCTTGGCGCTGATGCTGGCCATATTTAATATCCTGTCATTTGGTATCGATCAGATCGCCGTAAGGAAGCTGGCCTCCGGCGAAAAGCCGCAAACGGTCTTGTCGCTTTACATCAGTCACGTATTAATTACCGGATTGGTATTTTACGGGCTTTTATTTGCCGGCAGGTTCCTGTTTCCATTTATCAACGCTTATCACAGCATCTTATTGATAGGTGCCGGAAAGCTGATGATCTATTTTTCCACTCCCTTTAAGCAATCATCCATCGGGATGGAGCGCTTTAAATTGCTGGCTTGCCTGTCGGTGATCTCCAATATTGCCCGGGCCTGCGGCCTTATCGTTCTGGCCTTATTACACCGCATTGGCCTGCAAAATGTGATCATCGTATTTGTCAGCGGCGATCTGCTCGAATTAGTCATCGGTATCCTTCTTTTTAAGCGTGCTACCCGGCTCCCTTTGACCATCAAATGGAATAAAAGCGACTACACCGCCCTGCTTAAAGAGTCGCTGCCACAGCTGGGGGTGGCGGTCATTACCTCGGCACTGGCGCGGTTCGACTGGATATTTATCGGCATGGTGTTATCTGCCCTTAAATTGGCCGAATATAGTTTTGCTTACAAGGTTTTTGAACTATCTACCCTGCCCCTGCTGGCTATTGCCCCCTTGCTGATTCCCTGGTTTACCGGAATATTTAAGGACGGCAAACCCAACATAACGAACCTCAAATTACTGGCAAGAATGGAAATGATCATCGCTGCATTTACTATTGTGCTCATCAATAGCTGCTGGTCCCCTGTGATGGATGGGCTTACTGCCGGCAAATACGGCGCTGTAAATGAACGTACGATATTTATTCTGTCGCTGTGTATCCCCCTTCTGTACCTTACCAATTTTTTATGGACCGTCAGCTTTGCCAAAGGACGGCTGAAAATGATATTCGCCGCTTTTGCGATCACCCTTGCAGTGAATGTCATCGGCGATATTATACTGATCCCTGTTTATAAAAATGAAGGCGCAGCCATTGGTTACCTAGCAGGATACCTGGCGCAGACCGTCTACTTTTTGATAAAGAATGACGTGAAAGAGCTAAACAAGGTTTTGTTCCCTTTATTGATATGTACAGCCTGCGCTTGTTTAAGTGTTTTTGGGGCAAAGCTCTTGTTTGCGAATATTTGGGTGGAGGTTGGGGCTGCGGTTTTGTTTTATGTTGCGGGCCTATTTGTTACTGCCCAGATTAGACCGGGAGACGAGATGAATTTTAGCGGGATACTGCAGTGGTGAATATTACCCTAAGTGATTGCTTGCTTTAGCACGCGAATGTCCATTTTTTTCAAACAATTTATGTGTTTTTATGGTATCGAAGAAGTATATGGATAATTAAAAAAAAGAAAGTATATGGATCCTAAAGAAGAAGAGTTTTTTAATAAAATAACTCAGCTTGAGGCAGAATTAGGTTTACCAAAATTAGATATCAGAATTTATAAAATTCCTGAAATCGGGTTAACGCTTCCATCTAATATTGATACACAATTGGCAAAAAAGATCTGCAAAATATATGACGAGGTTTTTCCGTCACCGGAAGGGCTAGAGTAGGTGCTGATCAGGCGACAGTAAAACTGCTGTGGGCCGCATCTTGCCGTGCACCAAGCAATTTCCGCCTGCAGAGCGGTCATGCGCAGTTTGGGCTTGCTTGGTGCCCGGCAAAAACGGGCAGTTGAACACCACGATAAATAATCCCCATTTCTCCCTCCCCCACAGGCAACCAATTCAAAATCCAGGGCGTATTCCCTTTAAACAAATTGGGAAAACCTGATGGTTGTCAGCACTACTTCTTTTAGCTTTAAGAAACTAAAGAGCCTGGCCGATTGGAAGCTATTGCTTTTCCTGGTCCTGTTTCTCAATGTAAAACTGGCTGTAAAAATACCGGCTATTGCATTGATCTATCTGCTGCAGTTCAACTTCAAATTCGGATTTAGCCTTAAAAATTCCCGATTGCCGCTTTTTTACCTGCTCGCTATAGCCATAGCGGTGCTCAACTGGGTAATCAGCAGGAATTATTCGAACATCAATTACAATATCGTTTTACTGACGGGCACCGGCTTTTGGATATTATGCATTTTGGCCATCCACCAGGTGAAGCTGTTTATAGAAAATGATGATACACAAACCATTCACCGTACCATCGTTATCTTTTTTATAATCAACGCAGTGCTTTCACTCTACAACCTGGCACTGATCATCGTTGAAACAGGCGCTGTTAATCCCTACACCTATCAGGGCCAGTACCAAAAGTACTTTATCGGTACCGGCGACTATATAAGGGGCATCACCTTTGATACTTCTACAACCAATGCGGTTTTAAATGCATTGGGAATAATTTATTTTCTGAGCAAAAAAAATGCGGTTATGCTGCTTGTTTGCATGACCGTAATGCTTTTTACCGGCAGCAATTTCACCAACGTGGTGTTGCTCGCTGCGTTGGCACTAATGTTCGTTTTCAAAAGCAGTCGTGATCAAAAAAGCCTGATTGTAGTTTGCCTGGCCGCCCTGGTGGTTTTTATGGTAAAAATATCGCCGCAAAATAACACCTACGCGGTCGAAAATTTAAAAAGGACATTCCATCTGAATGCAGCAGGTGAGCCAATGCAGGTACGGCCCAAACTGGGCATGCCCATCACTTTAATGCCGGATAGTTTACTCACCGCTGATCAAAAAAAGTGGAAAGTTGCACAGCGCTATACCGACAGCATGTATGTGGTAAACCATCCGCAGGCGCCGGGCCGGCCGGCTAAAAAAACATTGCAGCAGCCGGCCCAAACGGCCCTTAAGACAGAAAGCGGCAGAATATTTATTCCAAAACCCAATATCCACACCATGCCCTACCAGCATGTGATCGACACCTCGGCCTATCAAAGGCAGTTATTAGCATTTATTGGTACACATAAAAGCAGTTTGCCGCTATCAGGACAGGATAATTTTAAGCTAGGCCTGCCGGGTAAAGCGCTAGCATGGTTGCAGACCTTCCATTTTCTGCAGCAACATCCATCAAAAGTATTTACAGGCGATGGCATGGGCAACTTCTCATCCAAACTGGCTTTCAGGGCCAGCGGATTTGGATTTGCAGGACGATATCCGCAGAAATTCATTTATCTCGATCCTGACTTCCTGTCGAATCACCTGGACGTTTACCTTAATTTTTTCAGCAAAAAAACGGATGTGCATTCATTAGCCAATAATCCTGATTCGGTGTATGATCAGTTACTTGCCGAATACGGAATACTAGGACTGGCAGCATTTTTAATTTATTACCTGGGATTTTTCGTCAAACACGCTAAACGGTTAACCTACGGGTTGCCCATCCTGTTGGTGGTATTGTCGGTGTTTTTTGTAGAATATTGGTTTGAGCAATTATCCATACTCATATTTTTCGAAATGTTGCTGCTGCTCAATATTAAAGAAACCTCATCCAAAACAATAGTGAAATATGCTTACTGATCGCCAAAAAATAACCGTGCTGATGCCTGCCTATAACGCGGGCAAGTACATCCGCGAGGCGATCATGTCCATGCTGACGCAATCCTATCGGGATTTTGAACTGCTCATCGTTAATGACGGCTCTACGGATGATACGGTACAAATAGTGCTGTCTATCGATGATCCAAGGATAGTGCTGATCAATAAGGATCACCAGGGCATAGCTGCAGCCTTAAATACGGGGTTAAGGCTTTCGGATACGTATTACATTGCCCGGTTTGATGCGGATGATATTTGTATGCCTGATCGTCTGGAAAAGCAATTCAATTTTCTAAAAGACCATCCCGAGTATGTACTGGTGGGCAGCGATGCCGAATACATACTGGAGAACGGCGATTTTCTGTTCAGTTTCAAATGCATTGCCCATTCAAACGATGAAGTGCGGCAGAATATGTATGTGTATTGTCCTTTTATTCATTCGTCGGTAATGTATAAACGCGATGAGGTAATAAAAGCAGGTGGATATAATGTGCACGCACATCATTTTGAGGATTACCTGTTGTGGACCAGCCTGGCCAAAACAGGCAAAATGCAAAACCTTCGGGAGCCCTTAATAAAGGTACGGTTCAACCCGGCATCAGTTACGATTGATGAAAGGTGGCGCGGCGAACGTTTCCGCCAGTTAAAAAGGCAGGCTACTACGCGCGGCGATATCACCAGGGAAGAAGGCGATGAATTACTGGCTATTATTAAACGCCAGGATATCGGCAAAATGAAAGAAGGAGCCTATCATGCGCTGTGCGGAAAGAAGTTCCTGGCCGACAATTATCAGCCCGCAAAGGCACGGGGCCATGTGCGCAAGGCGATCAGCGTACGGCCCTTCAGGCTGGATAATTACCTGTTGTATGCCGTAAGCTATCTGCCCGGGCCGTTTATTGCCTGGCTACATAAAAAAAGCCCTAACCGATTGTAAACAAGCACAAACCCATATGAATCAAGCGTCAACAATCAAAGTCAACAATCAACAACCAGGGATCAGGAGTCAGCAAAACCGTGAATGGGTAATCCTGTCTTATCCCGGAGTGAATAATACAAGCTGTTTGACTATTGATTTTTCGATGAAGTCATTTTTTGGCTCTTGCTTGTTGTTTGTTGACCCTTATAAGTAATATGAAAGTAGCTTTTATAACACGATCCACATTATTTACCGTACCGGGCGGCGATACGGTGCAGGTGGTGCAAACGGCCCGGCATTTGGAGTCTTTGGGTATCAGGACGGATATCAAACTTTCAAAAGATGAAATAGATTATCCGCAGTACGACCTTTTGCACTTTTTTAACCTGACACGCCCGGCAGATATTTTATACCACAGCAAGAAAGCAAAAAAGCCCTTTGTAATATCCACCATACTGTGCAATTACACGGAGTATGATCAGCATCACCGCAGGGGTGTGGGCATCCTGTTCGGCTTTTTGCCGCCGAACAGCATCGAATACCTGAAAACCATTGCCCGGTGGGTGCTCGGCAAGGATCACCTGGCCAGCAAAGAATATCTGTGGAAAGGTCAGCGCCGCAGCATCATAGAAGTATTAAAAAGTTCGGCGATGGTGTTACCGAATTCCGAATCGGAATACCGGCGCATTATCGGGGCTTATACCTGCAGCTTAAAACACATGGTCGTTCCAAATGGGGTTGATCCTTATTTATTCAGGCGTAATTGTGCCGTTGAAAAAGATGCCAACCTGGTATTAAACGTAGCCAGAATTGAAGGTATCAAAAACCAGCTTAACCTGATCAGGGCGCTGAATAATACCCAGTTCAATTTATTGATAATCGGCTCGCATGCGCCAAATCAAAAAGCCTATTACGATGAGTGCCGCAGCATAGCGGCTGGCAATATCACCTTCATTGACCATATGCGGCAGGAAGAGCTTTTAAAATATTATGAAAAAGCCAAGGTTCACATACTGCCAAGCTGGTTTGAAACTACCGGGTTAAGCTCGCTGGAAGCAGCCGTAATGGGCTGTAATATCGTAATCACCGATAAAGGAGATACCAGGGAATATTTCGGCAACACGGCTTTTTATTGCGACCCCGGAAAACCCGAAAGCATACTGGCTGCCGTGGAAAAAGCCAGCAGCAGCAAGTACAATGAGAGTTTACACGAAATGATACTGAAAAGATTTACCTGGAAACAGGCAGCAACTGAAACATTAAAAGCATATCAACAAACTATATGAAGAATTTAAGGATAGCCATATTAGGCACAAGAGGTATCCCCAACCATTATGGCGGGTTTGAACATATATCAGAATATGTTTCGGCGGGACTGGTCAAAAAGGGACATTCTGTAACAGTGTACAACTCGCACAACCACCCATACACTGCCGATACCTGGAACGGGGTTAAAATACAGCATTGTTATGACCCGGAATACCTGGTAGGTACAACGGGGCAATTTATTTATGATTTTAACTGCCTTATGGATGCACGCAGGCAAAAATTTGATGTGGTTTTGCTGATGGGTTATACCAGCTGTTCGATATGGGGCAGGCTATATCCTAAAAACAGTACCATCATCACCAACATGGACGGGCTGGAATGGAAAAGGTCGAAATATTCAAAGAGAGTTCAGCAGTTTCTAAAATATGCCGAAAAGCTTGCTGTAAAATACAGTCAGTATTATATTTCTGACTCCAGGGTGATTAAAGACTACCTGAAAGACAAATACCGAATCCACAGCCAGTATATCCCATATGGCGCCGATGTGATCACCGAACTGGAAAGAGAACAGATTGATACCAGCACAGCGCTGAAAGAAGATTATTTTTTATTGATGGCCCGTATGGAGCCGGAAAACAATATCGAAACCATACTGGAAGGATTTAATAACAGCAATTCGAACAGAAGCTTTAAAGTCTTGGGCGATACAGGAAACCGCTTCGGAAAATTCATCAGGCATCGCTTTAAAAATGATGAACGCATCGAGTTCAAAGGATCAATTTTTGATACCGCCAAAGTGCGTGCGCTGCAAAACAACTCGTACCTGTATTTTCATGGGCATAGTGTTGGCGGCACCAACCCTTCGCTATTAGAAGCAATGGCCAGCGAGGCGCTGATAGCTGCACACAATAATCCTTTTAATAAATCGGTGCTGCATTCAGACGCCTTTTATTTTTCCGATTCCGAAGAAGTGCGGTATTTGGTTGAAACCGTGCAGCGAAAGGAAAATGAGCAGATCATGGTGCAAAACAACCTGCATAAAATTGAATTCCAGTTTAACTGGGAGAAGATAATTGATGAGTATGAGGCATTCATTATGGAGTGTTATGAGGGTTTAAATCATGAGAGAATTATTGCTTATTAAGGATAACCTGGCTAACAAGATCAGTTATTATCATTTAATGCTGTTCCTGCTCAGCCTGCCATTCGACCTTTTTTACAATCATCTGATCCTGGCAAGCTATGCTGTACATACCGTTATCCAGTTCAAAAAAAGTGCGGTAAAACCGGTATTTAACTTACGCACGAGTGTGTTGACATCTGTATTTTTTGTAACGCTGGCAAGTACCATTTATACCATCAATCCGTCACATGCATTTACCGAGTGGGAATTGGACACACCCATTTTATTGTTACCCCTGCTATTATGTTTTAATCAGCTGGACCTGAAAAGATACAGCAGACAGTTATTAATGGCATTTGCTTTGGGCTGCACGGCAACCATCCTTTACCTTTATGCCGATGCCTTTGTCACCATTAGACATTATCAGATGCCTTTATCTTCCATTCTGTCGCCTGCATTTACCAATCATAATTTTTCAGAACCGATAGATATGCATGCTACCTTTTTTTCGCTGCAAATAGCACTGGCGCTTATCTATTTATTATCCCGTTTGATAGGTGAACGTTTAACGCCCGCAAACCAATTATTTTATACCATTTGCTGCGTCGTGCTCTCGGCAGGTATCATTCAATTAAGTTCGAAATCCATTTTTGCGGCGCTGCTCCTGATCATTAATGTCGCCTTCCCTTACTTTCTTCTGGAAGGTTCCCGCCGCAGGCAATTCATCATGATCTCCATCTTCGTATCTTGCATGGCCGCCATTGGGATTTTTAATACGCATGCTCTTAATGACCGTTATTTGTCTGAGCTCAAAGAGGATCTTTCCCCGTCATTCCCCGGGCAAACGGTGGAACCACGTTTAGAAAGATGGAAAATTGCGGCTAAGCTGATCCGCAACTCGCCGATTATAGGCTATGGTGCGGGATCAGAGATACAGCTTTTGCGGGAGCAATACTTCGCCAAAAAATTCTACAGCTCCTTCCTGCACCACTTAAACTCACATAACGAGTATCTGAGTTTCCTGATCAAATCGGGAATATGGGGACTGGCTGTTTACCTGGCTACTTTAGTTTATGGTTTTAAAAAAGCAATCCGTAAAAGAGATGTCGTCTTTTTTAGCTTTATAGCCCTCGTCGCTATTGTTTCACTGTCTGAAAATATATTGGATGTGGATAAAGGGGTGATCTTTTACAGTTTTTTCTTCAGCTTTTTTGTTTTTGCAGCAGAGCAGAAAGAGCCTATCAATATCCCTATAAAAGGCCATAAATATTTAAGAAAGGTGGCAACCAAACGGGCGGTTGCGCCGTCATCATTATAAAGAAAGATAGCGTTGAATTAATTGGTAGTCCATTGTCAGAAATCAAAAAAAATATATTGTCCACCCTTGCATATTTCGATCTGTTCAATTATCCGTTGACCCTGGACGAGATATTATTATATTTTCCGGTTAAATGCGAAACGGGCGATTTTGAGTATGCTTTGAGGAGCCTGGTCACTGAGAGATTGATCTACCATTTCGATAAGTTCTATACCCTAAAAAATGATTACTTTCTAATAGAGCGCCGAGTTAAGGGAAACACCAAAGCTGCCGGCATGATCATCACGGCAAGGAAGGTGAGCGAGCTGCTTATCCGCTTTCCTTATGTAAGGGGCATCGCTATTTCGGGGTCACTTTCAAAAAACTTCGCCGATGAAAATTCTGATATCGACCTGTTTATCATTACTGCCAAAAACAAGCTTTGGATAGCACGCACCATCATGCATTGCTTTAAAAAGCTGACCTTCCTGGTCAACAGGCAGCATTATTTTTGCATGAACTATTACATCGATGAACAGGAACTGCAGATACGCGAAAAAAATATGTACACGGCCATCGAGGTAGCTACTTTAATACCATTGCATGGCGATACCGTTTTTGAACAATTTTATTTGGCAAATGCCTGGAGCCGGGAATATCTGCCCAATAAATGCCTGCGGCTAAGTACGGCCAAATCATTAAAAAAATCATTCTTAAAGCGGTTTTCCGAAGCACTTTTCAATAACCGGCTTGGCGAAAGCGTTGACACTATGCTGATGAAAATCACTGCCCAGCGCTGGCTGAGAAAGTTACAGATGAAAAAGCAGAACGCCCGCGGCATCGTCATGTGCCTGGATACCGGTAAACACTACGCAAAACCGGACCCCAGGAACTTCCAGGATAAACTGATTGTGAAATATCAAAACAGAGTATCACAGCTTTTGGAGCGCGGGGAGAGCAGTGTGGCGCATTGAGCTTTTAAAGCGGTGAGAAGTGGCAGTTGCAGCTGGGGAATCTGTTGATATCTTATATTAATGTGGCATTAACACACCGGGCGTTCTAAAATATTAAATGATCACCATATCAGCTTATTTCTTCCTCAACGATATCATATAATAATCCCCCATAACCCTCCAGGGCCAGCGGGTTTTGAGTTGATCTTCGGCCTGTTTTAGAAAATTATAAGCCGAGGGACGTTTTTCGGCAAAGCCCTCGATGTAGGATGGCGGCACGAGCGTACACAGGCCTTCAATACTTAATACATCAAATGAACCTTTTAGTCTTCTGGTGATATAGGAAGGGTTATAGTACCAGCATTTAAAGTAATGTCCTTCAATGTGTGCGGTTCTGCCCTTGGAACTAAAAAACCGCCTGAAGGCAGTCTGGAACCTGCCCTTAAATAACAACAGCGTTTCCCATAAACAAAATTTTGGCAGAATGACCAGTGTTACTATTCCATTAGGGTTGAGTAAAGCAGGCAGCGAGGCTAAAACTTTGTCCAATTCGTTGGTACAATTCAGTCCGGCAAAGTTGGAGAAGATCAGATCATAAGGCCCTTTATTTTTCAAATGATCTAAATTGGTGTAGGAGCATAGTTCATTACTTACTATTTCACCTAATTGGTGCTTTCGAACTTTCCGCATTAATTGCTCTTGCATGCCCGGCGATATATCTGTAGCATGTACCTTATGCCCTTGGCCGGCAAAAAAGACAGCATCAACGCCTGTGCCGCTGTTTAGTTCCAATATGGTACTGCCGGCGCTTAGATATTTTAATACATGCGTGCGCACCCGTTGGCGTTTATAGCCAATGATGGTATTGGCGCTGTACAGATCGTCAAATATCCCCGACTGCCCGGTAAAGGCACCGGCGGCATTTAATTCATTCCTATGATCAGCAATTACTTCCATTACATTGCCTTTTCTAATCGTTTCAACTTCAATTTTTCAACCCATGTGGCCGGGGCGTAATAAAAAACGGACAGGGCTTTTTTCAACCGGTGGGCATTGGTATTAAGGGGTTTTCTAATTAACTCAACGAGGCTATTTTTTGCCAGGTGCTGATGATAATTCTGATGAACATAGCGGTGCAACTGCTTATAGTAAGATGGTGGAAAGGTATTGGCGAACATCAGCGCCATTTCATCAGAGTCCGTCCAGTTGGTTTTGTTGCTCAAATCGGCCTTTACTTTATCGTAAAAAACCGTTCCCGGTAGCGGGTAGGACACAGAGATGCCGATCTGGAAAGGTAACAATGCATTGATCATTTTGATGGTCAGCTCAATATCTTCCTTCAACTCTCCCAAATAGCCAAACTGGATAAAAAAGGCCGGCTGAATACCATGATTTTTCATGAGCGTCGTTGAACGGTGTATCTGCTCAACCGTCGTCCCCTTGTCCATGGCATCCAATATTTTCTGAGAACCGCTTTCGGCACCTATCCAGGCAATTTCGCAGCCGGATTTCGCTAAAGCTTTTACCAGTTCTTCTTCAACAAGCAGATCGGCCCTTGATTGTATTTTGAACCTTATCTTTAATTTTTCCTCTTGCATCAGGCGGGAAAACTCTTCCACCCAGCCAGGTTTCAGGCCAAAAATATCATCACAAAACCAAAGGTGATCGATCCCCAGCCACTCCCTGAGCAGCTTTATTTCCTGCACCACGTTTTGCGGGCTTCGTGAATTATAGCGGTTACCGTAAATCGGCTTTGCACACCAGTTGCATTTAAACGGACATCCGCGGGTGGTGCTCATATTTAAGGAGAAGTAGCCTGCATGTTTCAACCAGCTATCCTTATACTGCTGTATATTGACCAGATCCCATGCCGGTAAAGGTAAACTGTCCAGATCCTTTAGCACCGGCCTTCCTAAAGTCTTAACGGCCCTGCCATCTTTGATGTATGCAAGTCCCTGTATATCGGGATGCCCGGCAACGCCGTTTTTGAGCGCATTTACCAATTCCAGCAAAGTTTGCTCGCCCTCGCCGATGATCACAAAATCGGCTCCTTCTTTCAGATATTCCTCATAACGGTCGGTTGAGTCTGAGCTGCAAACGATAACCTTGCAGCCTTTTGCCTTAGCCTGCTTACACATGCTAAAAGCGGCCTCCCGCATATTGGTGAGGCACATTTTGGTGAGGTAATTAAAGCCGTCGTCATAGATCACAAAAAAATCGGGCCGGCGCTTTTCCAGTTCTGCTCCGGCCTGGTGGGGACCGGCGGCAAACATGGTATCAAATAAAGATGCCCTATACCCATTTTCACGCATCAGCGAGGCAGCATACAAGGTGCCCAATGGCGGGTAAGGCTGACCTAAAGCCCATTGCTTGGGATCAAACCTTAAAAAATAGGAATGGGTAAACAGGATGTTATTTTTCTCCATCTTATATCAACTACGTTTGTAAAAGTTAATGGGTTGCCAGAAGGTTATAAAATCATGCACCCGGCTAAGCGCAGAGGCGACGCGTTACCACTCTACCTGATCCTATAAATATTGTAGTTATACATACATCTGTCCAAATAATAATCCTTGGCAATCAATTCATCAGTAAACTGCCGCATATCCTGGGCTACCAAATCCTTGTACTCAGCAAACAAGGGGATTAGTATCATTGCCGGTTTGTTAAGATGCATGTCGCTGTAGAATTTTGCTTTAGCGATCCTGGTTTGGGTCACATTGAAATAGATTGTCGGCGATATCCGCTCTGAATAGGCCTGCACCTGGGCACCAAAACCTGCCACAAATACTTTGTCTTGTTCGCAGGTATGATCTCTTATCCACCATCCCAATCTTTTACGGGAGCCTTCATCCGGCTTGGGATAGGGTTGACGGCATCCGGATGGGCTGTTATCCGCCTGCGGCAAGAGTAATTCCTTAAATACAACCAAAGGCTCCAGCAGTTTGGGGAAGAATACGAGCCAGATAATGATCATCAATTGTTTCGCCGGCAGCTTATATTTAGCTATCAAATGGGCCGCGCAGAAGGCACTCATCAGGGACATTGCCGGCAGCAGTTCCCGGATATGCAGCGTGCCAAAAATGCCTACCATACTGATCCCGATAAACACCAGAATGAGCCATAGGCCGAACAGATCGATCCTCTTTTTTATAAAGAAATAACCCAGCACAAAGGGATAAAACAATATTATTTCGGAATAAAAGAACTTGTCGGAAAAGTTTACCATTTTCCATATCATGGAGCGATCAGTAGCGCTGCCGGAACCAAAATTGTCTGCCAGCCCATAAGTGAACACATGATGAAGATCGATCCCGGCAAAAAATGCAATTGCTGCCAGCACAAGAATGCCTGATGCTATGCCTGCACAAAACAGCAGGGCATTAATCCTGCTTTTTGGTAACAAGCTAATCCCTATGGCCAGGATGCCCCAGATAACAGATATACGGAAACCAAACCCAATTCCGGCCAGCAAACCACTGATGAAAAAGTCATTTTTATCTTCTGCAGTGAGGTACCTGTAAACAGCGATGATGATGAACAGCATACCATAGGTTTCCGTAAAGGAAACATACCTGCCGCCGGTGCCATGCCAAAGCAGGGATAAGCCATAAAATGAAACAGCGAGCATGCCAGCCTGTTCGCCCGCGATGTTTTTTGCTATTTTGTAGATATAGTATATCCCGACGGATTGACATAGGGTACCTAACAATCTCGGGAACCAATAATTTACCCCAAAAAGCTTATCGGACAAACCGAAAATGGCAAAGATCAAAGGAGCTTTATTGTCTACCCCGCCGGCATATGGAATAAGACCATGCCTGAACCAGTTGCGGCCTATATAATGCCAGATGGCCTCATCAAACGATAGGGCAAAACCATCGGTAAGCAGGCTTACAAGTACCTGCAGTATCGTCAATAAAGCGATAAGGTGCAGGGGGCCAGGTTCCCAACGGCCGCGTCTGATCGTTTCCTTTGGGGTCATATCATCATGATGGGTTTATAGATCACCTAGGGTTTCATTCGCGGCGGCAAATTCAATGCGCACACACATTTAACGCAGGTCCAGTTGGTGCTCATGTCCAATGTTTCTCTGAAATTAATGGCTTTGTCGCTATTTAATATATCGGCCAGGGACGCATCCCGGATATTACCAAGCACATCATGGAAAAAGCAGGGGCGCACATTGCCGTCCGCTTCAATTACGGCCGATACCCAGGGTGCGTTACACTTTTTAAAAGGAAAAGGGTTCAGCCCATAAAACGCAGCGTAGTAATGATAAATATCCCATATTTTTCCCGGCGATTCGGCTACGAAGCCGCTCTTGAAATCATCCCGGTATTCGTCAATTATCCGGCCCAGGATCCCTTCCAATTCCGGCAGTTCCCTTTCGGACAATAAAATCTCACTCTGCCGCGGCTCCTCCCAGGCCATTTGCCGGTTAAAGGCATGGCTGCTTACATCGGCAGGTAAAAAGCTGATCTGATTGACACCCATCAACTTTGCCTGGCCAATGATAGAAGCCCAGTTCCAGAAATTCAGCCGGTGAATTACCGTTCTTGCCGTAATGCGGTATTTTGGATTTAATGAATGGATATACTGAACTCCATCCTTTAATTTATGAAACGCACCCGGTATATTACGAATGGAATCATGTAACAGCTGGTCGCCGTCAATCGATACAATAATATCGTTCACCCATTTCAGCAACTGTTCGGCATGAGCTTTAATGGAAAGGCCGGTAGTAAGCAAGGATACTTTTATGCCTGCTTTTTTTAACATTTCACACAGCCTGAAAAAGTTCTGATTCAGCAGTGCCTCCCCTCCTGACATGACCACCTGTTTGGTGCCGAATTGTTTCAGCGAGGTAAGCAGACCGCTGACATCCTGCTCGGTCAATTGTTTCAGGTTTTTATTATCCTTCCAGATATCGCACATCACACAACGGCAGTTACAGGCGCTATGGGGCATCAATATAACAATCGGAAGTGCCGAAATCCGGTGTGTTTTCAAAGTCCGGTATCGCTGATAAGTATGATTTAAAGATTGTAATGGCATCATAGTTATTTCCTTATCATGACCCAGTAAAAAGGATCTTTTTTAAACAGACGGTTAAACGGGTTTGAGGGGTTGAACAATAACTCGTATTTAAAGCCCCAAAACTCGCTTGTAGAATGATGAAAGTAATGCGCAGCCATTTCGGGAAAGCCCAAAGCAGCGTAGTACCCGCAGCTTCGCGCGTTAGCTTTTTCGGCCTCAACAGGTGTATAAAAAGGGGTATCAACAATGTGCACTTCGCCGCCATATCTTAAAATAGCCAGCGCCTGCTTCAAAACATTGATCACCGATGGGAAATATTGCAGCGAGGCGGCAAAAACGATCACATCAAACTTTTCATTATCAAACGTACTGTCCGTAAAACTATCATAGATAAATTCCAGGTTATCCTTTTTAAAGACCCGCTTAGCCTGTTCTATTTCGATTTCATTGATATCCAGGCCCGTTACCCTGGTATTGGGTATGTTTGATAATTTGGCCGAAAGCCAGCCGTTACCACAGCCCACCTCCAAAATCTTTAAATGCTTGCGTTTCTTTTCAAGATAAGCGGTCAACCGCCCGCTTGACCGCTTCCTGATCTTCCATTCGTCATAATACAGATGATCGATATCCGGTAAAAGCTGTAATTGTTCATCGGTATATACCCTTTTCTCCTGCTGCCTGACGGCAATATAAAGGTCCTCAAAATCCGGCTTAGGAGTTTGAACGGGCTTTTTTGCTATATCTTTCACAGTCAGGTTCAATTAAATGAGGTTTAAAATCCTTGTATCTCGGGCTGACGGTATTTCCACATTCTTTGCAGCAGTTTTATTTCGTACGGGTAGCTATACAGATTAATTTTATAGCGCAGCCCGGCGACCAGCTTTATTGCCCTGCGTTTGACCTGGCTTAACCGTATATCGGTAACCGTTGGGTATACGCCATTCAAAACAGTTTCAAAATTTCTTATCTTATCGATCATTTCCGGGGTGAGCCATGGTGTCAGGGGGTTTTTGCGCAGATCGAAATTTTCCCATGCGGGGCTTATCCAATCCTCCAGCGTTTTAGGATATTTAAAACCCGAATCCAGCACTTGTTTATACAGCGTTGAGCCTTCAGTAGGCACGGGACTGTAAGTGTATAATACGATTTCAGTACGTGGATTTACTTGTTTTACCTGCCTTATAAAGTCGATCTCAAAATCGATCTGGGCCTGTACCTGCTTTGCTGTTGGTGCAGGTGTGCCCAGAACGAAAGAATACTCAGGGATAATATCAAATTTTTTCAAACGTTCAGCGAAACGGATAATCTGCGCGCCGGTTTGCGTGCCGCCTTTGTCCAATTGTTCCAGTATCAGGTTATTGCCGCTCTCGGCGCCAAAGAAGATGATCTTACAGCCGCCTTCCCTGATGGCAGCCAATGATGCGTCGCTGAATTTATCCATCGTGTCGATACGGGCCATCCCCCACCATGACATCTTTTCGGGTTTGATCAACTTTGCAAACGCTACCGCACGCTTTTCGGACACAAAGAAATTATTATCATGAAACTCGATGGCATCGGCTCCCCACCTGTCCTTTATATATTTGATATCCTTATAAAGCGTCTGGGCCGATTTGGCTTTCCAGCGCGCTTCATATATGGGTACCACCGCACAAAATGAACAGGTAAAAGGGCAACCTATGCTGGAATGATAGGCCAGCGTTTTTTCGCCTAAATAAGTACGGCCTAAATATTTCTCTATGGAATAAAACTTTCCCAGTTTATTATAGGGCAAGGGCGGCAGGGTCTCCTGGTCGATCAGGTCTTCCTTTGCGTTTTTGATCACATCGCCTTTGGCCCTGTAAATTATATTTTTGATGAACTCGTATGGCGTGTTATTTTCCAGCGCATCAATAAGCAGCGGAAAGGCATGATCGCCGGGGCCGTTAATAATAAAGTCCACATAACCCGACTCCAGCACGACTTTTGGCTGGGTAGAAGGGAAATACCCGCCCCAAATCATGATCGTGTGCGGATATTTTTCTTTGATGGCTTTTGAAACGGGAATAGCCTGCCTTAATTGCGGACCAGGCATGACGGTAAAACCGAAGTATTTAAAATCGCCGGTATCAAGGTAGCTTTCTATCTTTTTTAACGGATCCGTCTCACAATTACCATCAACAATAACCCAGTCGTATTTTCCCTCAACTGCAGCAGCAATATTTAATATTGAATTTGGGATGCGATATTTTGCATTCGCGCTTTTAGGATTGAATAATAGTATTTTACACATATTATAAGGTATCAGATTTAGCCCCTGAAATTTGTTCGTATTTTTTAGCCGGATAAATAGCGATGAGTCAATGACCCACCGCTATTGTATCAACTCAACTATTTATTTTATTAGTTACTCTAACACAAATACGAAACGGAGTAAGGCGCGGTTGCCCGGGGTATGAAATAAAATTAAGGATGGCAACCATTATTTAAACTACCTCGTATTGAATTTAAAAGCACTTAACATTTGATACCGACCGTAAAAAATTACATCAAACAGCGCCTTTTCAGGCAAGCGGAAACCGAGAAAAATTCGGCCGACGCCTATGACCTGTGGTCAGAAGACTATGACCTGCAGCCAGGCAACCTGATGCTTGACCTGGACGAACTGTTGTTTCCAAAGCTAGTGGATAATGCTGCCGTACAAAACAAAGCTGTTGCCGACATAGGATGCGGTACGGGGCGGCACTGGGCCAAAATTTTACAGATGCGTCCTTTAAGCTTAACAGGCTTTGATGTCTCGCAGGGAATGCTTAATAAGCTGAAGGAAAAATTCCCGGATGCCCATACACATAAAATAACAGATGATCTTCTTTCGAATCCGGGCGATGCCACTTTTGATACCATCCTGTCAACGCTGACGGTCGCACATATCGAGAACATTGAACACGCTTTGCGGGCATGGTGCAGAACACTTAAAGCCAATGCAGATATTGTCATCACTGATTTTCACCCGAAATTGTTAGCATTTGGCGGAAAAAGAACCTTCAGGCATAATAACAGCCAGTTATCGGTAAAGAATTTTGTTCATTCCGTCAGCAGCATTAAAGATGCGTTACAAGAAAATGGGTTCAGATTGGTTACAGAAGAAGAAATCAGGATAGATGAATCTGTGAAGCATTATTATACAGAGCAAAATGCATTAAAAGTATATGAGCAGTTTAAAGGCTTCCCGGTAATCTATGGCATTCATTTAAGGCGAGGTAATGACCCTGAATAATATTAGGATAGCGTTAACAGGCGAACAGATCAATATCAGAATAAAGGATGGTAAAATAGTTCAAATTTTGCCGGGACATTTTCATGATAAAACGGAGCAGTTTGATCTCGACTTCGACGGTGGGATCATTTTCCCCGGCCTGATCAACTCCCACGATCATTTGGATTTTAACCTGTTCCCGGCTTTAGGCAACAACACCTATAAAAACTATACAGAATGGGGAGGATATCTTCATAAAAACTACAAGGATGAGATTGGCAGGGTGCTAAAGGTGCCTGAAGTGTTGCGCGAGCAGTGGGGTATCTATAAAAACCTGCTTTGCGGCGTTACCACCGTTATAAACCATGGCAAAAAGATAAAAAGTAAAACCAAACTGCTAAGCGTTTATCAAGACTGCCAGTGCATACACTCGGTGCAATTTGAAAAAAAATGGAGGTTTGCCCTTAATAATCCGTTCAAAAAAAATCTCCCGGTCGTTATTCATAGTGGCGAGGGTACCGATCCATCGTCGGTTAAAGAAATTGACCGGCTAACCCGTTGGAACCTGCAGAAAAGGGCCCTTATTGCCGTACATGGTGTCGCCATGACCGAAAGCCAGGTAAATACCTTTAAAGCACTGGTTTGGTGCCCTGAATCCAATTATTTTCTGCTGGGTAAAACAGCAGCGGTAAGCAGCTTAAAAAAGCATATTCCTATCCTTTTCGGGACCGATTCGACCTTGACCGGAAGCTGGAATATTTGGGAACATATCCGCCTGGCAAGAAAAACCAAATTTATGGCTGACGAGGAACTTTATGACACTTTAACCATCAATGCAGCAAATACCTGGAAACTGAACAGCGGCGAAATCGCAAAAGGCAAAGATGCCGATTTGGTTATCGCTAAAGCAAGGCCTGATATGCCCGGTTCGGATGCATTTTTTGCTCTTGACCCGAAGGATATATTAATGGTGATACATAAAGGAGATATCAGCTTGTTTGATGAAGAATTGTACACACAGCTCAAAGCGATAAATCTTGAACATTATAGCAAGGTTTATATCGGCAGCACCTGTAAATTTGTGAAAGGCAAATTGCCGCAACTGATGCAAAAAATAGCGCAATACTATCCCGAAGTGAATTTTCCGGTTATATAACAGAAAAATCAATATTTATTGACGTTCAAATCCTGAATTTATGTTCAAACCGGAATTTCGAATTTGTTAAGCCGGATTAGAATTCAGAGCTGAGAATTTAAGTTTAGAATTACAATGACCCTACCCCAGCGAATCCACTCGAAACTGTCCAGGGAAACCAAATACCTCCGCAGGGACATCGGGCATTTATTGGGCTTTGATGAAAAATTTTACAGCAATGCAAGAGGAAGCCGCATCATGATCTATCACGGCATCTGCCTGAAAGACCATACCCGCTTCAATCCTATTTTTCTCAGGTTGAAAACATTTGAACGGCACCTGCAATTTTATCAAAAGTATTTTAATGTTGTTTCGCTTGAGGATTTTTACCAGCAGCGCTTTAACCCTGATAAATTCAATATTTCGATCACCTTTGATGATGGATATGCAAATAATCACAAGTATGTATTATCTTTATTACACAAATATCAACTTCCTGCTACTTTTTTTGTTACTGCAATAAGAGCAACGGGCTTTGACATTTTATGGAACGATTTTTTGGGTATTGTGAGTAAATATGGGCCTGCAAAGCTTCTGTACAAAAATGAACAATTTTACAAGGGGCCTTTTAATAAATACATATCAGAAAGCAGCGGTGAGGGCATGGTTGAAATGCTTCGCTCGGGCGGTTTTGATATTAAAGCAGAAATGATGAAAATATTGTATCCACTGGCCCCCTACAGGGAGAACAAACCTAACGATGCTGATTATTGGCTGCAGATGACCCCCGGGCAAATCAGGGATTTGTCATCCTCGCCCTTTGCAAGCATTGGCTCACATGGCTATTATCATAACGATCTGGCGCGCATCGGTATCGATGATGCTGCCCAGGAGTTGGTGCGCTCCAGGCACTATCTCGAAAATATAACCAGACAGCCGGTCAATAGCCTGGCTTTCCCTTATGGCACTTATACCCCCGATGTGGTTAAAGCCGCCAAAAATGCGGGTTATAAGCAATTGCTGTGTATGGATTTTCATTTTGCTGAAAATTATTCAGACCCCGCAATGAAAGAACGGTTTACCGTAAACCCATTGATAAATACGCTTAACCAGATGCACGCAACGATAACGGGAAGTTATGAGCGATAATATTCAAAAAAAGGGCTATCATATTGAACGGCTAAGTAAGTTAAATCTTAATGCCCTGTATAAATTATATCACGTTGTTTATGGCAGGGTAAATTCAGTTGATCATTTTGAGAAAAAATATGATACCGCTTATACCGGTGTTGAATGTACCGGTTACGTTGCCTTTGATGAACAAAAAAATCCAATCGCCTTTTATGGCGTTATTCCCTGCTTCATCAGGTATGGCGACCAGTTATACCTGGCCGCCCAGTCAGCAGATACGATGACCCATCCCAAATACCAGTTTAAGGGTTTGTTCGTGCAACTGGCCAATCTTACTTTTGATCTTTGCAGAGAAGAAGGTATCAGCCTGATTTTTGGTTTCCCGAATCAAAACTCCTTGCACGGTTTTTTGGTAAGACTAAAATGGCAAATGACGGAAACACTGGATTATTACAATATACCGACTGGTATGGTTTCCTTTGAGGGTATGTCCAAAAAAGTACCTTTTCTTAAAAAAGCGTACGAACAATACCAGCAATATATTTTGAAAGACTATTTAATACCAACAAAGGGCATTGAAAATTCGGCGTTTAAGGATGGATTTGCCGGTGTAAACAGGAATGCGCACTACCTTAACTATAAAACCTATCACGATACCCAGGTGATCAAGATCGGCGATGCCTTATTATGGATAAAGATCAAAAACGGATTTATTATCGGGGATATTAATTGCCGGGATGAAGATTTTGACAGTATAATGGCTGAAGTAAAAAAAATCGCTCTTAAGTTAGGTTTAAAACAAATTCAGTTTCATACCAGCCATCAAACCAGGTTATCCGCTTTATTTTCATCAAGATATGATGCTGACCCTTCGTTTTATGTACTCTTTAAGGATCTTGGCTCTAATATCCCCCTGGATAAAATCAAATTCACCTATGCTGATGTGGATACTTTCTGAGTTCAGCTGCGATTAATCCTGCCCTGTATGAAATTCCTTTTCACCAGTTACCTTTTTATCAAAGAATATAGCAGTCCGGAAACCTGGATAGACCGCATTAAAGCCTATACCGGCATACTGGAAGCGTTGGCAAGAAACAATGAGGTCATAAGCATTGAACAGATAGATTACCAAGGGGAATATGTAAAGGACGGCGTTCAGTATTATTTTAAGCGTTTTAACCGGCCAAACTCCTTATTCCCGTGGGATTTGCATGGCTTTATTAAACGTCAAAAGCCGGATGTTGTGGTTATCCAAAGCCTGCATTATCCGCTGCAGGTTATCCAGTTACGGCTACAATTAGGAAGAAAAACAAAAATCATCGTACATAACCATGCAGAAAAGCCGTTCCGAGGCATAAAAAAATACCTGCAAAAAATAGCCGACTTATGTACAGATGCTTATCTATTTGCATCGCACGATATGGGGGCTGAATGGGTAGAAACGGGCACCCTGGCATCCATCCGAAAAATACATGAAGTAATGGAAGTATCGTCGGTATTTTCACCTATGGACAGGGCTGTTGCAAAACAACGAACAGGAGTTGCAGATGGCCTTATTTTTTTATGGGTGGGCCGGCTGAACGAGAACAAAGCCCCCCTGACGGTGGTAAAAGCATTTTTGCAATTTGCCGTATTGCAGCCCTCAGCACGCTTGTACATGATCTATCACACAGAAGAACTGCTGGCAGAACTGCAACAGCTATTGGATAAATCGACGCATAAAAATGCGGTGTTACTGATTGGTAAGGTTCCGCATATGGAGCTGCAGTATTGGTATAATAGCGCAGATATTATCCTTTCGGGCTCTCATTACGAAGGAAGCGGTACGGCCGTGTGCGAAGCGATGTCCTGCGGCTGCATGCCGGTGGTCACCGATATTTTCTCTTTCAGAATGATCACCGATAACGGCAGATGCGGACTGTTATACCAGGCCGGGGACGAAGCGGGGCTGTTAGCCGTATTGCGCCAAACGCAGCAAATGGATATCCGGGAAAAACAAAAATTATCACTGGAGTATTTCAGGAGCACCCTTTCTTTTGAGGCCATTGCAGGCAGAATTCAGCAGATTGCGGCATTGTAATCAAACAGTTTCATCATCGCTTTACAGGTATCAATGATCATATAAGGAGATACCGAATTGCAATCAGGCGCAGAATCTTCCAAAAGCGCATGCACTGTATTTACCATATCACCTTTTGATTTTGCAAAATGCCAGTTTTTGATCTCAGCATCCATCGGGCGAACAAAGCTTACCACCCGGGCACCTGCATACAAAGCTTCCGGACAAACCACACCAAAGCCTTCATAAGCCGAAGGGTGTACAAATACCTTAGTCCTTTGCATTAAGGCCAGCACGGAGGCATGCGGCAACTCACCGGTCAATACTATATTATTTTCCAGGCAAAGGTTTTTTATCATCACACTCAATAATTGGTGTTCAGGGCCGCCGCCACAAATAACTGCTTTAATCTCAGGAAAAGAATTGCGCAAGGTGCTTACCGTGTTCACCAACGTGGAAAACTGTTTTAACGGAATCAGGGAACCTGCGCCTAAAATATCGATGTCCCGTTCGGCAGGTGCCCTGCCGAATAAGTCTGGGTCAATACCCACCGGAATAACACGGGCAGGTTTTATCGAATAGTTCTTATAAAACTCCTTAGCGATAAAATCCGATAAGGCAACTAAGGACTCGGCCTGCGGTTTTATCCGTTTAAAATATTTATTGCCAGATCTGGCATCCTGCCCCAGTATCCAGCAAAAGTGTTTCAGGCTATTCCGTTTTGCGAAAGCGCTTGCTATATAAGCACAGTCGCCCATCCAGAAACTCAACAGTCCTATCAACTGGTATTGCTTATTCAACCGGCGCAGTGTTATCGAAACGCGACTCCAGTTAACCAAACGGCAAAGCTTACCTTTATTTCGTCCGCCAAAGGATATCACGGTAACATCATTCCATTGATATTGGGCAAAAACGAAGGGGTATTCAAAGGCTAATACGATCACATTAAGCTCAGGGAAATTCTGTTTTAGATTTTTCACAAACACCTGCTGGGCCGGCACACAGGTGCTGTCCTGCTCGTTTTCGGGAAAGCCCGGACTTAAAATTACCAGTGTTTTGGCCAGCTCAGTCATCTAATGAGATTACTTTATTACAAAACGATAAGCCCGCTTTATTATGCGTAATGAAAATGATCATTTTATCTTGTTCAGCAAGCGATTGCAACCTGCTTAAAATAGCATTTTCTGATAGCTGATCCATTTCGCCAAAAGGCTCATCCAGGATCAGCAGATCAAAGTCATGGTACATGGCTCTTGCCAGCATGATTCTTTGCCGTTGTCCGCCGCTCAGGTTTTTACCATTCTCGGCGATGACAAGATTTCCGCCTTGCCCATACTGCCCAAGCAGCGTATCAAGTCCGCAAAAATCAATCACTTCCTTTAATTTGATCTCATCATGGCGGCCCTCGTGCAAGGTGATATTATTCCGTACGGTATCATTTATAAAAAAGGGCTGCTGTTTGATGTAGGATATCCGGCTCCGGTAATCCTGCCGCTCCCGGGATGTTCTTATTCGATGATTAATGCTGACCAGGCCATCCTCCTGCTCAATAAAGCCTAACAGGATGTGCATCAACGTTGTTTTTCCACGACCTGAATTGGCTGAAATGCCAACAAAATCGCCAGGGGCAATTTCAAAACTCAAGCCGTTTAAAACCGGATGACCATTGTACTTAAAATTGATCTTCTCAAATCCGATCGAGTGAATTGTTTCAATTGGTTTTATTGTGGGGCTTGTTTTATTGTCATCGCTAAGGAGGTCATCCAGGGTAAATTCGTAGGTTTTCATTTGGCCGGCACTGTTCAGAATTTTAACCATCCCCGGAATAATTTTATAGGCTGCAGCTATAAATATGCCAATCGTGAGCAGGTCGACGGCGGGTGTACGGGCCGACCATTTATTGATCACGATCAATATAAAAAATCCCAGGATGGCAAAAACCTCTATCAGTCGCCCGGGCAGGGACTGCAGGATCTGCTGCGTACAAATATACCCGTTTAGCTGCTGCTGCTGCCGGTAATACCGGCCGGCAAAAAAATCGTCCTTGCCATAAATATTACTTTCGATGTAGCCAGCCAATGCTTCTTTCAAATTTTTCAGCGTGTCACTGTTTGTTTTTTTAATATGCCGGCGGACGTATTTTAATTTCCTTTTCAGCAACCATCCTAAAAGGATCACGGTAGGCATTAACAAAATAAACAAAAGGAAAAACAAGCTGGCATGATACAACACAATAGCGCAAATACTGAATAGCACCAGTACGCATTGCGAAATGATCTGCTGGAAACCAGCCAGAATATAATTACTAAACTCGATGGGCTGATGACTGATCTTACGGATATAAACTGAGGAGTCTATATTAACAAACCGGATATAATCTTCTTTAAGATATTGCCGTATGTTACGTTCGGACAAACGGGAAGCCACGCTGTAAATAAAACGGAACCTTGAGGCAGCTATTAAATAGGCGATCCAATTTTTTATGCCGAATAGTACAAAAAACACGCTGATAAGCAATATGGAATCCTTATTAGTGAGCCAGTGAGGCAGCCATGACAGATATGGCAGGTCGGAATTTTTGATATAAAAGTTGATTACCAGAATGGTCAGGCCCAGAAAAGCGATATCGAGCGCACTGATGACTATGTCCAAAAAGATGAGCAGAAATAATCTTACCCGCTCTTTTTGGTCCAGTATATTTAAAATACCTGATAAAAATCGCACAAAACTAATTAAATTAGAGTGACGGCCGGAAAACAACCTTTATAATAAGATTACGGGTGGGAAACCCCGATGGTTGCCTGCAGACGATTTTAGGATTTTTAGCTTTACCGGATTGCTTGAAAATTGAATCCAAGCGATCAAAACAATCTCTTTAATCCCGAAATCGTGTCTTTAATAAGGCGAGGGACTGGTAACGGTCCATCCGCCATCAACTACCAGGCTTTGCCCGGTGACGTGCCTTGAATGGGGCGACACTAAAAAGAGTACGGCACCGGCAATATCCTCCACGGTGGCAGCCTTGCCCATCGGGGTTAGGCGCGACCAGGTTTTTTCGTAATTGTCATCCTGCAGGGTACGCTCCGTAAGGGTTGCGCCTGGGGCGACCGTGTTGATGGAAATGTTTAATGGAGACAGCTCAATAACCAGGCCTTTTGCCAGCATTTCCAGGCCGGCCTTGGTCATGCCGTAGGCAGCCAGGTTTTTATGGGCCTGGTGTCCCGTTACTGATGACATGAGTAAAATACTTCCGCCCCCCTGGCCCTGCTTTTTCATCTGGATAGCTGCTTTCTGCGCTAAAAAGAAACTGCCGGACAAATTCAGGCCAATAACGCTTTGCAGGGCTTCGGGCTGATAATCTAAGAATTCACCATAAGAAGTGATGCCGGCATTGGCTATAGCGATGGTTAAAAAGCCGAATTTGTCAACGGCCTCGTCCACCATTTTTTTAATGAAAGTGATATCAGCCGCGTCGCCCGGCAGAGGATGGCATCTGCCGCCTAACCTATTGATAACAGCGGCGGCCCTGCTTGCCAGTTGCTCATCAATATCGTTCAATAAAACCGATGCCCCTGCTAAGGCCAGTTGCCGGGCGATCTCGAAGCCTATACCCTGCCCTGCTCCGGTGATGATGGCTACCTGGTTGGTGAATCTGCTATCTTCCATAACTTTAATTACTCATTTAATAAGGTCATTCGAACCTACCCGCGGCAGGCAGGCGGCAGCGAGAAATCCGCTATGTGCATTTAAGCATGTTATATAAGATCCCCGCCTGTTCTCTTAACACTGTATGATTCAAACCTAATGTGAATCCTTATGTATCTGGCTGCCGCTGCCGCCTTTTAAAAAGTCCAGATCGGCACCCAAATGGGCCTGCTCGACGTGCTGCTGGTAAAGGTAAACATATCCGCGTGAAGCCATATCTGCATTAAGCACTAATTGTTGTTTTCTTTCTGCGATCTGTTTATCTGAAAGCTGCACGTTCAATGACCTGTTTTTAAAGTCGAGTTCAATGAGGTCACCATCCTGTATCACCGCTATTGTACCGCCGACTGAAGCCTCGGGCGACACGTGCAATACGACCGTTCCAAAGCCGGTGCCGCTCATCCTGCCGTCAGAGATGCGTACCATATCAGTTACACCCTTTTCCAGCAGTTTTTTGGGGATAGACATATTGCCCACTTCAGGCATGCCGGGATAGCCTTTTGGACCGACATTCTTGAGTACCATCACGCTGGTTTCGTCCACATCCAGATTCGGGTCATCAATACGCGCTTTGTAGTCATCAATATTTTCAAAAACCACTGCTTTCCCGGTATGCTGCATCAATGCGGCAGTTGCCGCCGAAGGTTTCATCACTGCCCCATGTTCGCACAAATTACCTTTGAGCACGCTGATACCAGCAATTGGATTGAAGGGGGCATCAATGGCAGCAATCACATCACGGTTGTAACAGGTGCTGTTTTGGTAATGGCCGGATATGGGCTTGCCTGTGACGGTCAAAGCATCTTTATTTAAGACCCCGTCCAGTTCCTTCATCACTGCCGGGATACCGCCTGCGTAATACAGATCCTCCATAAAATATTTACCCGAAGGCTGCAGATTGGCGAGCAGCGGGACTGCTTTGGTACCGGTATCAAAATCATCAATGTTTAAATTAATCCCGATGCGTCCGGCAATCGCCAGTAAATGAATAATAAAATTCGTAGAACCGCCTATTGCCGCATTGGTGATAATAGCATTTTCAAAAGCCTGCGGGCTAAGCACGTCTGACAGTTTAAGATCTTCCCTTACCATATCCACAATCCGCATACCGGACAGATGTGCCAAAACTTTTCTCCTTGAATCAGCCGCAGGTATGGCCGCGTTTTCCGGCAGCGTCAAGCCCAAAGCTTCAGCCATTACAGCCATGGTAGAGGCCGTACCCATTACGGCACAATGCCCCCTGCTGCGCGACATACAGGCTTCGGCGATATTCATTTCTTCTTCCGACATCCGGCCCGCACGCTGTGCCTGGGAAAAACGCCATACATCGGAAGTGGCAATATCATGCCCCTGGAATTTACCGGTAAGCATAGCACCGCCCGAGACGACGATAGTAGGAATATTCACACTGCACGCCCCCATGATCAAAGCAGGGGTGGTTTTATCGCAGCCGCAAAGCAGTACTACCCCATCCAGCGGGTTGGCGCGTATGGATTCCTCCACATCCATGCTCACCAGGTTGCGGTACAGCATAGCGGTCGGCTTGATCAGCGTTTCGCCCAATGACATGACCGGGAACTCTACCGGAAAACCGCCGGCTTCATAAATGCCATGTTTGACTGACTCGGCCAGTTCACGGAAATGCGCATTGCAGGGCGTTAGTTCAGACCAGGTATTGCAAATACCGATCACCGGCTTGCCCTTAAACTCATGTGCCGGAATACCCTGGTTCTTCATCCACGAGCGATAGATAAAACCATCCTTACCCGTTCTGCCAAACCATTCGCTGCTGCGGAGTTTTTTGTCTTTCATCATAGGTTACCTTTATAGCGGTGGGTTTGAAATTCATCACTATGAAATTGCAAAAACTTTAACTTATCGCCCTATCCAAATGCGTATAGCCCCCATCCACATGAATTAACTGCCCGGTGGTATGGCTCGACCGTCCGGACAATAAAAATGCGGTCATATTGGCTATTTCTTCGGCGGTGGTCATACGTTGCCCTAATGGTATTTTGCAGACGATGGATTTGAGCTTTTCTTCGGGATCAGGCGAGGCTTTTATCCAGTTCTCATATAACGGCGTCCAGCATTCGGCTACAATGATGGCATTTACTCTGATGCCGTAAGGCAGCAACTCCACCGCCCATTCCCTTGTCAGTGCATTGCGCCCACCGTTTGATGCCGCATAGGCCGATGTATTCCCCTGCCCTGTTTCGGCAGTTTTTGAGCCGATATTGACGATAACGCCTTTGCTTTTTTTCAACTCGGGCAGGGCATGATGGGCAAGGAGGTAATAATGCACCAGATTTTTGTGCAGTGAGGCCATAAATTGCTCATAATTGCCGTTTTCCAAACCCACGCCATCATTAACGCCGGCGTTGTTTACCAGGCCGTCTATTCTTCCGTATTTTTCAATGACCGCTTTAACCGCCTTTTCACATGCTGCAGGATCGGTCAGTTCAGCTACTACCTGCGACGCCCCGCCGTTCAGCGCATTAACAACCCTTAAATTATCGGCTTCATTGTGGCCAATGATCACCGCAACAGCGCCTTCGGCGGCCAGCACTTTTACAATGCCCTCACCAATGCCTTTAGCCCCGCCGCTTACTATAATAACTTTGCCTTTTAGTTGCAGATCCATAGTTCTTTTTATCTGTATTAACACGCCCTGCCCCTCTCAGGAGGAGAATCGTTCATTTTTTAACTCATTTAACCCTTCAGGTTATAAAATTCAATAGCGTTTTCTCCAAAAAACTGCTCCTGCTCCTGCCGTGATAACTTCGAAGTATATAATTGCAATACTTCCAAAGCCCGGTTATATCCTCCTGCAAGCAGGCAAACCGGCCAGTCCGAGCCATACATCAGGCGGCTGATACCAAAAGCATTGAAAACTGTATCCAGGTATGGGGTAAAATCATCAGTATGCCAGCAGTACCAATCGGCTTCGGTAAGCATACCGGATACCTTGCAGTATACATTCTGATGCTTTGCCAAGGCCTGGATACCCTTTTTCCACCCGTCGATCTCTTTGCTTTTGATATTGGGTTTAGCTAAATGATCAACCACAAATTTTTGGTCAGGGAACTCAGCCGCCAAAATTGACGCATATTTGAGATGATTAGGGTAGATGAGGATATCGTAGGTGAAATTATATTTATGCAGCAACGAAATGCCTTGCTTAAAGCCATCCCGAAGCATAAATTGCTCATCAGGATCAGACTGTAAAACATGGCGAAAGCCTTTCATCTTCGAATATTGCGCATAATGCTTCAGCCTGTCCTCTACATTTGACGACTGCAGGTTGACCCAACCGACCACTCCTTTTATAAAGTCATTTTCCTCTGCCAGATGCAGCATAAAGCGGTTGTCATCCTCTGAGTGACAGGTTTGTATCAATACAGTCCCCTCGATCCCGTTGTGCTGCAATACAGCAAGCAGATCAGCGGGCATAAAATCGCGCCCGATAACGGACATTTCGTCCGTTATCCAACTGTCCCTTACCGGATCAAACTGCCAGCAATGCTGATGTGCATCAATTTTTAGCATAGGCTACCACGTTTTGCTTTGCGCTCCCCAACCCGTCAATTCCCAATTCTATCACATCGCCGGGTTTTAAGTATAAATTCGGTTTCATCCCAAGTCCTACCCCGGCAGGTGTACCGGTTGAAATGATATCACCGGGCAAAAGGGTCATAAACTGACTGGTATAAGCGATAACAAAAGGGATATTAAAGATAAAGTTTGCCGTAGTACCCTCCTGCATGGTTTTACCATTTAGTTTGAGCCACAGGCGCAGACTGTGCGGATCGCTTATCTCATCCGGGGTCGCCATAAATGGCCCGATGGGCGCAAAAGTATCGCAGCCTTTTCCTTTATCCCAGGTGCCGCTCCGTTCGAGCTGGAACTCGCGCTCCGATACATCATTGTGCAATACATAGCCGGCCACATAATCCATTGCATCCGCCTGGTCCACATAGCTTGCCTTTTTGCCGATGACCACCGCCAATTCTACTTCCCAATCTGTTTTTACCGAATTTTTAGGGATGATGATATCATCATTGGGACCGGTAATGGCTGTTGTTGATTTGAAGAAAATAACCGGCTCGGGCGGCGCAGTGGCATTGGTCTCCCTGGCATGATCGACATAATTCAATCCAATGCATACAATTTTCGACGGGCGGCCAACGGGGCAGCCAAGACGTATGTCATCTTTTACCCGGGGCAGATCATTATTTTTTATAAAGTCAGCCAGGCGTCTGGGTCCGTCCGTTTCAAAGAATCGTTCGTCGTAATCCTGGCCAAAGGCTGAGCTGTCATATCGTTTATCGTTAATAATAATTCCTGTTTTTTCTTTGCCGGCGTGGCCGAATCGGATTAGTTTCATAGTGTATAAATGATAAAAGACTGTCATTTCGGATGACAGTGAGAAATCTCATAGAACTTACAAAACGAACTGTGCATTTTGTATAAGATTTATCCTGGCTGCCCGCCGAAATGATATCGGGTTTTATTTTACTTTGTTGTTAGTTTTATAATCGTGTCGTAAGGATCTGTTTGAATGCCTTTTATATAAACAAACACACCTTCCGGCTGCTGTCTAAATTTAAGCGAATTTCCGTTAGTCATTGCACTAACTTTTATAATTTTTTGTTTTAGTGACGGGATAAGAATATAATCTTCTGATGGTGCTGAAAGCAGGTGTGCATACAGGGTATTTTCCTTTGCAGTAACCACACCCCATTGCTGTGGCGCTGCGGCATTGCCGCGGGTACCATAAATGCTTTCACCGTTCTTTTTCATCCAGGCGCCAACTTTAGCCAGGGTATCCACAAATTCGGGCTGGATCTTTCCGTTTGGCATAGGGCCAATGTTCAACAGGAAATTGGCATTGCGCCCGGCTGCATTTACCAGGTAGCTGACGATCTGTTTTACCGATTTGTAATTCTGGTCGTTGATATTGAAGCCCCAGCTATCGTTAATGGTTTGGCAAGTTTCCAAAGGCAAAGTGCTAATCTTTGATTCGCCGCTAAAACCGGTGGTATTACCGCCCGGCAGATCTTTTTCAAACATCTGGAAATCCTCGCCTAAAAATGGCGCTAAGTGATGATTATTGCCGACCAGGATGGATGAGTTGAGTTGGTGTATCAAAGGATATAGCTCATCAAAATGCCAGTTAACGCTGCGCCTTTCCCACTGTCCGTCAAACCAAATGCCTTTTACGCCAGGGTAATTGGTGATCAGCTCGGTTAACTGCGTCTTCATAAAATTGATATAGCTGTTCCAATCAGCGTTTTCGGGTTTGCCGTTCACTATCGGCTGACCGAAGGCATAGTCCGGCCTGCCCCAATCCAGCAGCGAATAATAAAAATGCAGTTCGATGCCTTCTTTTTTACACTCCCGGGCCAGTTCCATCAGGGGATCTTTGTGATAGGGCGTAGCATCGACAATATTATAAGAACTGGCTTTTGTTTTGAACATGCTGAAACCGTCATGATGCCGTGAGGTGATGGTAATATATTTCATCCCTGCCGCTTTTGCCAGAGCAACCCACTGCCGGGCGTCAAAATCTTCGGGACGGAAAAAGGCAGCCAGGCGTTTGTAATTATCATACGGTATCTTGCGCTCATGCATCACCCACTCACCTGCACCCAACTCGCTGTAAATGCCCCAATGGATAAACATGCCAAACTTCATATCCTGAAATTCCCTGCGCGAGGCAAGGTTTTCGGCGGTAGGCGTATAGGACTGCAATAACCCTGAGGGGTTGCCCTGGGCTTTTACAATAACTGAACTTATGCAGCATAAACCAATGAGCAGCAGTTTCCTTTTCATAAGCATTACGTATTAATTTTTATAAATCCGCCATCAATAGGGTAATCACATCCCGTGATAAAGCCGGCCTCGTCTGAACATAAATACAGTGCCAATGCAGCTACTTCCTCGGGCTTTCCCATGCGGCCTATAGGCTGGCTTTTTGATAATTTATCGAAAATTTCTTGCTGGTTATCCGGGTAATTTTTGGCGATGAAGCCATCCACAAAGGGGGTGTGGATACGCGCCGGGGAAATACTGTTGCAGCGGATATGGTCATGCAGATAGTCGCGTGCCACAGATAGCGTCATGGCGAAAATAGCGCCTTTACTGGTGGAGTAGGCAAACCGGTCCACCAAACCGACACTTGCGGCTATAGATGCCGTATTTAAGATCACCCCACCGCCTTTAGCCTTCATTAAGGGGATTGCGGCGAACAAGCAGTTGTAGGCGCCTTTTACATTTACGTTCATTACCCGGTCAAAATCGGCCTCCTGCGTCGTATCGGCACTACCTATGTGGGCTATTCCGGCATTGTTCACCAGAATATCGGCTTGAGCTATCAAATTAAAGGTGTCAACCACCTGTTGCTGTTTGCTTACGTCGCAGGAATAACTAAAAGCAGTTCCATGGGCAGATTTTATTTCGGCTGCAGTAGCTGATGCAGCCTCAGAATCCATTTCGATGATATGCACAGCGGCACCCTGCCGGGCGAAAAGCATAGCTATGGCTTTGCCGATGCCGCTGCCGCCTCCTGTAATGATTGCTGATTTATTTTTTAAACTAAACATTTTTTTATTTCGAAATTCGAATTTATTATTGAAACTCTTGCTGTTCGCGGATTGTAAATTCCGGAATTGAAAATCCGGAATCCGAAATTACAACGAAACTCCCCTTTTCCAGGGTATAAAATCATCCTGCTCTAACTGTACCGATTTTGGCTGCTCTTGGCCGCTGGCTACTTTTATCACATATTCCAGGATACGTTCGCCGGCCTGTTTGATCGTCTCGGAGCCCTCAATGATAGTTCCGCAATTGATATCAATAATATCCGGCATTTTGTTAAAGGTGAGGGTATTGGTAGATAATTTAATCACCGGGGCAACGGGATTTCCGGTTGGGGTACCCAGTCCGGTGGTAAATAATACGACATTGGCGCCGGAGCCAACCTCTGCCGTGGTGCTTTCCACATCGCTTCCCGGTGTGCAAAGTAAATTCAAGCCGCTTTTGGTTACCTTCTCGGGATAGTCGAGCACTGCAATGACCGGCGATGTACCCCCTTTTTTTGCCGCGCCCGCCGATTTGATTGCGTCGGTAATCAGGCCATCCTTTATATTACCAAAGGACGGGTTTGCGTAAAATCCTGAACCATCGCGCTCGGCTCTGGCATTGTAGGTGATCATCAGGTCCATAAAACGTCTGGCAGTATCTTCGTCAACACAACGGTCGCTCAGTTCCTGCTCCACACCGCAAAGTTCAGGGAATTCGGAAAGGATAACCGAACCGCCCAGAGAAACTAAAATATCAGACACATAACCCAAAGCCGGGTTCGCAGATATGCCTGAAAAACCATCCGAACCGCCACATTCCAAGCCGATGCAAAGCTTTGATAAAGAAGCAGGTTTGCGTTCATTCCGGTTGGCCGCTGCCAGACCTGCGAAAGTTTGCTTTAGCGCTTCCTGCAGTAACTTTCTTTCTGTGCCTACCTTTTGCTGTTCCAATATTACAATCGGTTTGCTGCATGAAGGGTCACGTTTGGCGATCTCCTCCTGCAAAATATGGGCCTGTGCATGCTGGCAGCCAAGACTCAAGACCGTTGCGCCCGCCACGTTTGGATGCGTGACGTACCCGGCCAGCAGTCCGCATAAAGCCCGCGAATCCTGCTGTGTGCCTCCGCAACCCATATCATGCGTTAAAAATTTGATGCCGTCAATATTTTTAAAGAACCGTTTTGCGCCGGATTCTTCAGCGCTTGCCTGCATGTCGGCACTCAATATTTCCTGGGTTGATTTACCAGCCTGGTAAAGCCCGATCAGCTGCTCCACTTCACTTTCGTAGTTCTTAGCTTTTTTGTAGCCGAGTTTATCCACCAATGCTTCCTTCATCACCTGTATATTACGGTTCTGGCAAAATACGAGTGGGATAACTATCCAATAATTGGCTGTACCTACAGAGCCGTCTGCCCGGTGATAACCCATAAATGTCCGCCCGGCGAATTTTGAAGTGTCGGGCTGCTGCCAATCCAATTTGCGTTTACCCAAGTGAAATTCACTGGAAGCATGATGTATATTTTCTGTTGAGATCAAACCGCCCCGCGGAATATTCTTTGTTGCCTTGCCCACCAGTACGCCGTACATAAATATGGAGTCATCCGGGTGCAGGGCGTTAATGGCAAACTTATGTTTGGCTGCCACAGGGCCGGTCAGATTAAAACTTTGCCCTTCAAATTCAATAAGCGTTCCCTGTCCAAGGTCGCCCAGGGCGACCAGGACGTTATCGCGGGGGTGTATGCGTATAAAGCGATGTTCTTTTGTCATTTTTGTATTTTCTTTTCTTTTTGTCGGAATCCTTTAGTCACTTAAACCAAATATCTTGTCCATCAATACCCACTTGTCTCCCGGCTTTGCATTTTTGGGCGCCTGCTGAAACTTCCACATCAGGGTTTCCCATTCCTGTACCTTTGCATTATTAGCATCCATCGCTGCTTTGCGCTCAAATGTGAAGCTGTTGTCTGTCTCCATTATCATCAGTAAACGGCCCTCAAAACGGTATATTTCCATATTGGTGATACCTGAATCAAGAATACTCTTTTTGATCTCCGGCCAAAGCTGACGATGGTATGCCTCATACTCAGCAATCAGCTGGACATCATCTTTCAGATCAAGTGTCAAACAATATCGTTTCATAATTTACTGAAGTGTTAATTCAACAACAGGTATCTCATAATGTGGTTTGTTCTGCGGTAAAGTCAGCTCCAGGTCGTTGCCGCTGGCGGCGTATTTGAGTTCCGAATAATCATTTAAAAACTGCGCATATCTGACCTTATCCCTGTAACCCGGCAATATCAGTTTACCATCCGCCGGATAATGATAAACATGCACATATAACCGTTTGGTTTGCGGATTATAGGTCAGCTTAGTGTTATCGGGAGTTTTAAATTCCGGCGGCGCATAGGTGCAGTTATAAATAGCTTTACTATTGGCGTGCATCCAGTATGACATCGTATCGAGCGCATTTGTTGCGCGGTAATCAAACTCGCCGCGTGCTGTTGGACCGACATTGAGGATCAGGTTTCCACCGTTACTTACAGAAGTGATCAGCAGATCAAGCAACTGGCGGTGTGTTTTCCAGGTGTTCTCATCCCTGTAATACCCCCATGAGCCTGAAAAGGTCTGGCAGGTCTCCCAGGTTTTGCCTTTATATTGGGCCAGTTCTTTGCTGCTTACCTGCTCGGGGGTTACAAAGTCGGCGCCATCAGCATATTCATCAAGCCCTAACCTGTTATTTACGATAATGCCGGGCTGTAGTTTTCTGACTAATTTCAGCAATTCTACCGAACCCCAATCATCCTCGCCTTTTCCGTGCTTTTCTCCCTTGGACCAGGACCAATCCAGCCACAATACATCGATCTTTCCATAATTGGTCAGTAATTCAGTGATCTGGTTACGCATATATTGCCTGTATTTGGCCATATCGCGCCCTTTGTTTAAACGCGCGTAGGTCGCCTTGTCGGTATCAACCTGCACAAGCGGGTGAGCATTGTCCATCGTATAATCAGGGTGATGCCAGTCGAGCAATGAATAATAAAACCCGACCTTCATCCCCTGTGCTCTGAAGGCATCTACATATGCTCTTACCAGGTCGCGTTTGGCCTGGGTATTGGGTGCTTTATAATCGGTATATTTTGAGTCGAACAGGCAAAAGCCTTCATGATGCTTGCTGGTCAGCACGGCATATTTCATGCCCGCAGCTTTGGCTTCCCTGGCCCATTTTTCCGGGTCGAAATGATCAGGGTTAAACTGGTCGAAATATTTCTGGTACTGCTCGTTGGTTAAATGCTCATTGTGCTTTACCCACTCATGCCTTGCGGCCTGTGCGTACAGCCCCCAGTGAATGAACATCCCGAAGCGGGCATCGGTCCACCACTTCATGCGTTGTTCTTTCTGCGCCGTTGTTTCATTGCCGATCTTTTTTTGAGCGAAAACTGATAAGGTTGTGAGCGATGCAATGAGTACGGTGAATAATATTTTTCTTGACATAACTTTATGATTAATGGCTTAATACCGGTTGAACATTTTTAACGCTGATATTTTTATAGGCGAAAAACAAGATGTAGGCGAAGCAAATTACAGGAATCAAATAAGTCACCCGGATATTCACAAGATCAGTAACCATCCCTAATGTTGGCGGTATGATGGCGCCTCCAACTATGCCCATAATTAGCAACGAAGATCCTTTTTTTGTGTTTTCGCCCAAGCCGCGGATACTTAAAGAGAAAATGGTAGGAAACATAATGGACATGAAAAACGGAACTCCCATAAGCACATATACTGAAATACTTCCTTTTAACAGGAATGCAAAAACCAGCAGGGCACAATTAACAATGCTGTAAATAATCAATATTTTGACCGGCGCAATGTATTTCATCAAAATAGCCCCCAAAAAGCGACCTATCATAAAGCCGGCAAAAGCTATAGAAAGCAGCACTGAGGCGTGTTTTTCTCCAATACCGCCAATGAATTTTGAATAGGTAATAAAATAGCTTTGCACACCGGCCTGGGCACCGACATAAAAAAATATACCCAACACGCCAAGCCACAGGTTTTTTTCTTTGAAAATAGAACGCTTGCTTGTCTGGATATCATCACTTATATTATGTTCCTTAATATCCGGCAGTGAGGTCCTCCAGATCAGTATGGCAACAATAAGTACAACTGTTCCGATAATCAGGTAAGGTATCTTAACAGAATCGGATTCACTTTGCAAATACGTATTCAACTGCTGTGGTGATATTGCTGATTTCTGTACATCTGTTAAGTCTTTGCCTGATAGAATAAATATTCCGCCCAGATACGGCGCCAGCGTTGCGGCCAATCCATTAAATGACTGAGCGAAATTAATACGCCTGGTTGCGCCATTAGCATCCCCCAGGTTATTGATATACGGATTGGCTGCCGTTTCCAAAAAGGCACAGCCACTGGCTATGACAAATAAAGCGAACAGAAAGAACGGATAGATACGCATGCCAGCGGCAGGGTAAAAAAGAAACGCTCCTGTAGCAAATAACAGTAAACCAAAGATAATGCCGCTTTTGTATCCGTACTTGTGCATAAACAGCCCGGCAGGGGCAGCAAAAATAAAATACGCAATATAAAACGCCGAATCAACAAATCCGGATTCTCTATAGGACAACTGACAAGCCTTTTTCAGATGCGGCACTAAAATGGTCGAATTAAGGTTGAGGGCAAATCCCCATAAAAAGAACAAGGATGTAATGAGCACCACGGCGTAAGTACCGGTTTTTTTTGACATAAGCAGGTTAAATAAATTGTAGCGCCAAGGCAATCGGATCAACTGACATTACAAGGTTTAATAATAGATAATTGGTTAGTACAAAGGAATAAATATACCGGATATAAACTTTTCTTTTATTACCAAAATATTAAGCTATTTTGGCATTATTATTACCCTTGAGGTTAATTTGATGTATTTCGCTAATAATTACAGTATAAAGCCACGATGAAGCCGCAGCTACTAAAAGTGCCCCAGCAGCCTTTGTCCTCCTTTAGCGTGAGGCAGGATAAGGTGCCTTATATCAATAACAAATGGCATTACCATATCGAGGCCGAACTGATCCACTTTAAAAAAGGCAACGGCACACAGTTCATTGGTGATCATATTCAAAACTTCAAGGATGGTGATGTGATCCTGGTGGGCTCAAATCTGCCGCACTACTGGCGTTTTGACAATATCTATTTTAAGGATGACCCGCAAAGCTGCGCCGACATAAGAGTAGCCCATTTTTGTGAAGATTTTTGGGGAACCCACTTTTTAAACCTGCCAGAAAACAAGGGTATCCGCTCGGTACTGGAGAAAGCCAAAAGAGGGGTATCCCTGCAGGGCGATTATAAACAAGCGGTTGGCGAACTGCTGGAGAAAATGCTTTATACCGATGGCAGCCGTAAGGTGATGCTGCTGATAGAAGCTTTAACATTGATCGCCGAAAGCCAGCCGGCGCCATTAGCCTCCATCGGCTTTAATAATGACTTTAAAGAGGCGGAGAACGACCGCATTGGTGCGATCTATGAATTTACCCTGGCCAATTTTAAGCGCAAAATACCCACCCAAGAAATTGCCGGCATCGCCAATATTAGTCCCCACTCGTTTTGCCGTTATTTTAAATCGCGAACGCGCAAGACTTATTCGCAGTTTATCAACGAGATAAAAGTGGGTCATATCTGCAAACTTTTAATTGAGGATACGATCAGCATCAAACAGATCTGCTTTGAAAGCGGGTTCCAAAATTTTGCCAGTTTTCATAAATACTTCAAACAGGTAACCGGCAAAACTCCCTTGCAGTATCAAAAAAAATTTTTAGCGAACAAAGACAAGGCGCCTAAAGTTTTATAGCCATTGCCTTACCCTGGTATACCACCGTTTTATCTGCCTGAGTTGTTACACCCACATTTGAGCCATGAGCAGCCTTTACCAGTACAATATTAAAAGTACGCTGCTTTAACATGCCCGGAAACTGACCCTTTGTATCCGAAATAGATAAGGTACGTTGCCTGTCATCCCATCTTAAGTTGAAAGTGGCATACTGGCCTTTTTCGTAATTATAATTATCGTTCTGATCCTCATAAAATTTGAATTCACCACTGGCGCCTGCATAGATGCGCAACTCGATCACTTCGTTCGGTTTTTCAGTGGCATACTCTACCTGGGGCCCCATAGGGATAATGGAACCTGCCCGGACGTATAAAGGCAGAATATCTATTGATGCGGCGGCTTTAACAGTTTGGCCGCCTTTCAATATTTCGCCCGTCCAGAAGTTGTACCAGGCGGCTGACTTTGGCAGGTATACTTTACGGGTCGTTTCGCCGGACAGGTGGTCGGTAGAAGTATAAAGCTGCTCGGTTACCGGGTTAACCAGGAAGGCCGGGCCAAACATATACTGATCGGGAATGCTGTACACCCTGGCATCGTCACGAAAATCGAATGTCAGCGCACGCATCATCGTATAGTTGTCCATTGTGGTTTTGCCCGCCAGCGAATAGATATAAGGCAACAAACGGTAGCGCAGGTGATCGAACTTTAACAAAATATTTTTGGTAACCGGATCCCAGTTTTTGGAAAACAAAGCGCGTTCGCCTTTACCGTGAATGCGCATCAGGGGGCAAAAAGTACCGAACTGGAACCATCGGGTAAACAGTTCCCTGAACTCAGGCCGAGACCAGTCGGGCGCTTTCCAGTGATACTGGTATCCGCCTATATCCGATGTCCAATAGGGTATTCCTGAGGCGCAGGCATTAATGCCCTGCGGCACCTGGTTTTTAAAGGCGCCAAAACCACAAAAAATATCCGACGACCACAAGGCTGCCGCATTGCGCTGTTCCCCTGCAAAAGATTGCCTGATCAAAAAGAAGGCACGCTTGCCAGGAACATCCCTTCGCCAGCCCTGGTAAATACCTTTGGAATGTTCCAGCGCGTAGGTGTTAAAATAATCGATCCCTTTGCCCGGCCAGAAGTCAGCTTTGCGGCGTTCATTAAGCAAGGTACCGTTATCCGGTTCGCATTGGTCAACCCACCAGGCGTCCCAGCCATAACGTTTTATCAAACTGTCACGCGCCTGGTCCCAGTACAGTTCGCGCGCTTTTGGATTATGGGCATCGTAATAGGTATCAAAGGTATGGCTCACCGCATTGTCCCAGGTAATGTTTGTAAGGCCGCCCATTTTTTTCAGCGCGTCAAAATTTTTGGTCCCTTTTCCAAAAACAGGCCAAATAGAGATCATTCCTTCAATATGAGCCTGATGCAGTTCATCGACCATCTTTTTGGCGTTGGGATAGCGGGCAGGGTTCATCACGTGCACACCTATCGGGGAAGGGTTCCAGTAATACCAGTCCTGTACAATCACATCTACCGGAATATGGTTATTGCGGTAATTATTTTTAACTGAAAGTACCTCGTCCTGGCTCATATACCTGTCCTGCGACTGGAACAGGCCGAATGCCCACTTGGCAAACATGGGCGCTTTACCTGTAGCCTGGCGGTAAAGGCTTATGATATGATCAAAATCGGGCCCGTAAAAGAAATAGTAATCCACCTGCCTGCCGCTTTCTGATACATATTTGAATTTGGTATCGCCCGCTTCGGCACCATAAAATTTGGAAGCTGAGTAATTGTCCCACATTAACCCATAGCCCTGGGTGGATAACAGCACAGGTACAGCGCCGGTCATGTAACGGATAGCCAGGTCCTGGTTGCGTCCCTTGTAATTGATAGACAATGAATCCTCAGGATGGCAACCTAAACCATAAAGCGCTTCGTTTTTGGGCGAATCAAACCTGGTACTGATCGTATAGGTTTTTATTCCTGCTATTTTAGCAGGGGTGATCGTTTTGTTGTCTTTTTTATCTTCGCAAGTGATCTGCTTACCGTTCAGATCGGCATAGGTAATGGCATTGGTTGCCTTGCTGACAAGGACCTTCAGCCTGGCAGTGGTAATGATATATTCATTCTTATTTTCAGTTAGCTGAAAAGCCGGATAATTCCATTTATTAATGACCACCAGCGAGGGTTTTTCAGAAAAGCTGCTGAACAGGGTATATTTTACTTCGATGATATCGGCCTTGCAGATGGTAAGCGCCATCAGGCCCTTATTCAAGGTAAAAACCACGCTGCCGGGTTTTATTTTGTGAGAGATGATGGCCGCCCGAGTACCGACCGGCATAAAAAGACAAATGGTAAGCAGAACTATTGCACTAACTTTTCCGGGAAAGTCAAAAAGCGTCTTCAACATAGGTTTTTGTATTTTGGTTTATATGAATATTTGCCGGCCTTTAATTTAACTCATAAAATTGCTCATAAAACAGTAAATGTTAAAAGCACATGAATTGTTTGTAGAAATGCCAACAAAGCGTTACACCGCCCTCCCCGCCGGGGCAGCGGGCAGAGTAAATGTTAATTCATATTCCGCCCACCTTATTGAGGTAACTATCCAAATAGCCCCTTGGCGAATTACCCATCACATTTTTAAAAACGCGGTTAAAATTGGTAATGCTGGTAAAGCCGCACCTGTAGGCTACAACCGAAATACTTTCGTATTTGTTGCCGGTCAGTTTTTTGCAGGCTTCGTTAATGCGCATCTCATTCAAAAAGGAAATAAAGGTATGCCTGGTATGCTTTTTAAAATAGCGGCAAAACGCCTGCGGGGTCATACAAGCTTCGCGGGCCACATCATCCAGGGTAATGGCCTGGCTGTAATGCTGCAACAGGTAGTTATAGATATTGCTGATCCTTATCCCTTCACTTTCCGTTATCCCGGGCGAAATGCCGAATGCCGATAGCGGCTCCGGTTTGGATGCAATACCCTGTAATATCCTGAGCAGCTGCAAAAAATGGATCATCTGATCGGGCCCCGAACTGCGTTGAATATCCAGCATATTGGCCGATACCTTCTCTACGCATTCCGCCGGCAGTTTAAATCCCTGCTGATGTTGCTGCAGAAAATCCTTTAAAGCCCTCAGCTCGGGCAGATCAAACAGGGAGGTAAGGCTGCCCTTGGGATCAAAAAAAATAGTAAGCGCCTTAATACCTTTTTTGCTGCCGGATTGAAAATACTCCGGACTGCTTTTAAACAGGTGGGGCTGATCGGCTCCCAGCATATAAATTTCGCCCGACTGAAAAGCATGCATATTATTACCCGCTATTAAGGTACCTTCTCCGGCAAGTATCCAGGTTACCTGTGCCTCCTTATGGCGATGCAGGTGAGGATAAAAATAAGGCAGCTCATCGCGCTGGGCGATCACACTTTTATCATGGGCTACCGGGATGGTAAATTGCAGAACTTTCATTTGCAGGTCAAATCAGTGCACAATATGAACATTAACTTTGGCATTTTGAATAAAAACGGGGTAAAACAGGACCATTCCCTACCCCTTTTTCAGCAAACGATGCCGGCCTCCTTTTATGCAGGCTGCGAAGGGGCCGGAAATGTTTTTTACTTTCACGGCGATGGGCAGACCATATTATCTTTGTTATGCCCATGGCAATAAAAACCAAAAAAAAACCGATGAAACAGGACCCGATAAGCGGATATAAACAAGTAAACGGCCTGCGGATGTATTACCAGATCCATGGCCAGGGCAGTCCCCTGGTATTGATACATGGCGGCGGCTCAACGATCTACACTACCTTCGGACAGGTGTTGCCGCTTTTTGCCCGGCACAGGCAGGTCATCGCCATGGAATTGCAGGCACACGGCCACACGCCGGACAGGGATCGCCCCTCCAGCTTTGAGCAGGATGCGGATGATGTAGCCGCATTGCTCGAAGAGCTTCAAATTAAAAATGCCGACATTTTCGGCTTTAGCAATGGCGGGCAAACGGCCATGCAGTTAGCTATCCGTCACCCCGGGAAGGTACACAAGCTCATCGTAGCCGCCGCCGGTTATAAAAGGGAGGGCTACTACCCCTGGTTCTGGGAGTTTTTATCAGGGGCAACCATGGATGCTATGCCGCAGCCCCTGAAGGATGCTTACCTGGCCATCAATGCCGACCAGAAGGCCTTGCAGGCCATGCACGACCGCGACTATAACCGCATGATTGACCTGGTGGATTGGAGCGACGATCTTATCCGCTCTATCCAGGCACCGACCTTTGTTATCAGTGGCGACCGGGACGTGGTGACCACCGAACACGCTCTTGAACTCTATCGTTTGCTGCCCAAGGCCCGCTTGCTGATATACCCCGGTGTTCATGGCGATTTTATCGGAGAACTGTGTGTGGGAAATGGCATTCTATCGCCCCGGGCATCGGTGGAGATGATCGAGGAGTTTTTGGATCAGGATGTGCAATAAATGCATGGTATCATGGCGGGGGTAGTTTTTCCCCGCAGCCTTTTCCGCCGTTTACGCTTGAATATACCCTGTGCGGGCGCCCTGGCCCCGCCCGGTAAATTAAGAAAATTGTGTATTTATTTCCACGGTCACGGCTTATGACCAACCAATTGAATCGGGAAACCTTACCCTGATCTCCCGGTGTATTTTTACGAGTTGTGCGCGAAGGGTGGTAATCGTAGCAATGACTGTTAACTTGTCGGCGATACCTTCCTCAAAGCTGTTTTTATTCAATAATAGCTTTCTGATCTGCAGGTTTATTTCACCGAACTCTTTTTCTAATTCCGCCAATGATCTCATAAGGTTTTAGCACGAATAATTAAAAATACCTGTTAATTGGTTATAGGATTAAACTTTGATGAAGCTTGTCAATCCTATATAAAAGTGGAAAGAATCTCCTGCTATATGGCCGGAGAGTTTTCCACATGTTGTTAATTTGATTTGTAAAATGAATACTGCGGCTGAATTTTCAAATATTTCGAAACTGTATGGTGTTTATAACTTTATTGATGGGATAAAGAGCGTTTGGCACAGAATATGCATGTAATGTAAACGATGCCGCATTGGGAGAATACCAAAACAGTAAAGAAAATAATCGCCATAATGCAGAGTATCACGATTTTATACATTACAACAACAAAAACAAACGTAATTATTTAACTAAAACGGGGATAATATGAAACAAACATTTACACAACAACCAATAATCCCAATGGGATACACCGGTCAGAACTTTAACAGTTGGCAAAAATATTTGCAAAAGCAAATTGACAAAATTAAAAGGACCAACGTTAATAAAAGGATGTTATCGTACGGAAATTAAGGATGAGCGATTCGCTGTAACCTTAGCGCTTCGAAACAGGGTTGCCTAACTGCATTCCTGGCCGGGCCGGTTTGTTTTCAATTAAAGCAAACCGGCTTCGTTTATTATTGTTTAACCTAAGATTGAGGGAAATAAATGACTTATATCTTTTGTTATGAGAGCAGCAGTAGCAGAAAGGCCGGGAGATGCCAGTGTCATCCACGTTGTTGAAAGGCCTGTTCCGGAAGCGTCAGAGGGGTATCTGCTGGTCAGCGTAAGGGCATTCGGACTTAACCGGGCGGAAGTAGTCACACGTAAAGGCCAGTCGCCTGATGTACATTTCCCCAGGGTATTAGGTATCGAATGCGTGGGCGAAGTGGAACAAGATCCATCCGGAGAATATAAAAAGGGGCAAAAAATAGCCGCCATGATGGGTGGAATGGGCCGTGATTATGATGGCGGGGATGCCGAGTATACCGTATTGCCAAAAAAAATCGCCATACCCTTTGAGAGTGACCTGGGCTGGGACCAGCTCGGGGCTATTCCGGAAATGTTCCAAACCGTATATGGTTCCCTGCAGCTCGCCCTGGAAATCAAGGAGGGAGAAACGTTGCTGATAAGGGGCGGGAGCTCCTCTGTAGGCATGCTGGCATGCCAGTTTGCCAAATATTATGGATTAACGGTGATCTCTACAACCCGTAACCCGGATAAAGAAGAGCGGCTAAGGGACAATGGTGCATCCTATACTTTAGTTGATGACGGCCAGCTGGCCGATGGGGTAAGGGACCTTTTCCCTGATGGTGTGGATAAAGTGCTTGAACTGGTGGGCCTGGCTACCCTGAAGGATTCACTGCAATGTGTAAGGCCGGGCGGAACACTGTGCCTGACGGGAATGTTAAGCGAGGAATGGATGATCAGGGATTTTTCGCCCATGGGATTTATCCCTTCCACCGTTAAGCTGACCACTTATATCAGTAACCCGGATAATATTTCAAGAGAAATTTTGCAGAATTTTATCGATATCGTCAGAACGGGGCAGATAGAACTGAATGTTGACCGCGTTTTCCGGCTCGAAGATATTAACAAGGCACATGCCTACATGGAAAGCAACCAGGCTGTAGGTAAAATTGTGGTGCTGACATAAATCGGGTGCCAATAAAGCGCTGTAACCGAAACAGCTGAGCCTGCGGCGGCGCAATGGCTGCGCCTGCAACACCCGCCGGGCGTTCAACGTTGTCAGGACTATACAGCACCTGTAGCACCGTGCTACACCCGGGCGTCTTTTTATTACCGCTCCTTGCTTAAAACCTTCTTTTTCTTATAACTCCTCCTTCAAAACCTTCCAGACATTGCCGGCTACAATTTTAGCGCCTTCGGCAGTGGGATGAATGCCATCCGCCTGGTTCAGTCCAGGATTGCCACCCACGCCGGCTAACAGGAAAGGAACCAAAGTCACTTTGTTTTTTTCAGCCATCCTGGGGAATATGTCCTTAAAACTGGTCACATAGTCGCTGCCCATACTTGGGGGTACCTGCATACCCACCAGCACCAGTTTGGCATCCGGGTAGCGGGCTTTTACCTTGTCAATAATGGCCTGCAGATTTTCGGTAGTTTCATTAACCGGGATGCCGCGCAAACCGTCGTTGGCGCCCAGCTCCAGCACAAAAACATCTACTTTTTGCTTTAATATCCAGTCGATACGCCCCAGACCTCCGGCGGTGGTCTCCCCGCTTACTCCGGCATTTATTACCGTATAAGGTAATTTGAGCGAATCTATTTTACCCTGTATCACACCCGGAAAAGCATCCGAAGGGTCATCCAGTCCATATCCGGCAGTGAGGCTGTCACCAAAAAACAGGATGGTTTTTTTGCCGGATGTTTGTGCTGTTTCGGTGCTGGCGGCTGATTGCTGGCTACCCGTGGGGCTGCCATTGTTGCCACATGCGCTGAGCATCAGTATAAAGCATAAAGAAACTACTGCTTTATACCCCTTGTCAATTCGAACGACAGTCAGAAGCCTTATGCGGCTTGCAAAGTCCGCTTTGCCCGTTTTATAAGATTTCTTCCCCCTTCCCGCATGCGGGCGGTCCGGCTCGTTCGAAATGAGATATGCTTTTTTCTTTTTGTATATGAACATATTTTGACTTCCTTAAAATTTAAATATACAGCAATTTAAAAAAATTAGCTTGTACCCAAAGGTGATCGGTATAAACGCCGGCAGAATTACCGCTGTGGATCTCTGTATGGTCTGCTTGTGCCTTGCGGTTTAATTTTCACCACAGCGGACAGCAAGATTTTCACAAAGATGCACAGCCTCAATGAGTGAGGCCCGGGAGCTCTCTCAAACATCCCTCCTCAAAATCTCCAGCGGCGGTTTATTCAATATGCCCCGGCTATTAAACAGGCCAATGATAATCGTTAGTATGGCAATTGCCAAAAATAACAATAAGGCGGGTAGCAGGTCTGCATTGAACGGGATTTCGAAATTGTATTTTGCCAATAGCCAGCTGCCTGCAAAAGCGATCAAAATACCCGTTGCTGCGGATAATGAACCCAAAAAGAAATATTCTATCGCTGTTATCGCCAATATTTGCCTGCGGCTGGCGCCCATCGTACGGAGCAGCACGCTTTCCTGTATGCGCTGGTATTTGCTGATTCTCACCGAGGCGATCAGCACGACCACCCCTGTAATAATGCTGAACATGGCCATAAAGCGGATAATGTCGCCCAATTTATCCAGCAGATCATCCAATATACTCAGCACCAGGCCAAGGTCGACGATAGAAACATTGGGAAACTGCCTCACTACTGCTTGCTGAAATGATGCCGATGCTGCTTTGGACGGCACGCGGGTAAGCAGCACGTGAAACTGCGGTGCATCATCCAATGCTCCTTTGGGAAAGACGATGAGGAAATTGGTCTGCATCTTGTTCCAGTTGACCACGCGGATACTGGTTATTTTGGTGGCAACCGGTATTCCCTGTACATTAAAAAGCAAATGGTCACCCAGCTTTAAGTGATTGTGTTTGGCAAAGCGGTCCTCAACTGATATCGGCACATCACCTGTTTTTGATGCATGGCCGATCCAGTGGCCGTCGGTCACTTTCTCGGTGGGCGTCAGTGAATCGCGGTAGGTGATGCGGTATTCATTAGCGAAAACGTGCGGTGATATTTTCAGCGCAGTATCCTTTTTTACATCGGCCTCAGTTTTACCGTTGATCTTCTGCAAGCGGATCGTCACTACCGGCACCTGCTGCAGAACAGGCAGCTGATGCTGACGCGCCAAACCAGCCACCGCTTTTTCCTGGCTGGTTTGTATGTCAAACAGGATCATATTGGCCTGGTTGCCGCTTGCCGATATGGTCACCTGCCTGACTAATAAACTTTGAATAAAGAACAGCGTGCATATAAAGGCGGTACTTAAACCGATCGATACAATCAGGATGATGGTTTGATTGTTAGGCCGGTACAAATTGGCGAAACCCTGCCGCCAAAGGTAACTCCATGAGCTTTGTATAAACAGCCGGACCAAATACATCAACAGCTTGGCAATCAGCGTAAGGATCACGAAAGCGATCAAAATACCTATGGTGAAAAATGCGCTTGCCAGCCAGCTATCCAACTGTAAGAAGCTAAATACGACAATGAACAACAGGATAAGCACATAAACCAGCCATCGCAATGGATCGCCAAGCAGGTTAATCGGTTCGTAGGAGATGCGCAGGGTATTCAGCGGTGATATGTTGCGTATGGCGATCAATGGCAATAAGGCGAACAGGACCGATATGATCACACCCAAAAGTATCCCCTGCCCGATGGCCATCCATGAAGTATCGGTGGAGATGGATATCGGCAGAAAGTCTTTAAACACAACCGGCAGTATATGCTGAACAAAGCTGCCCAATACCGAGCCTATTATGGAGCCAATGAGCCCGATGCCTGCAATCTGTATCAAATAGATCAGGAAAGCTTCGCGGGCTTTTACGCCCAAACAGCGCATAATAGCGATGGATGCAATTTTTTCGCGTACATAGATATGCATGGCGCTGGCCACACCCACACAACCCAGCAACAGGGCAATAAAACCTACCAGGGATAAAAATCGGGTCAGGTCGCCAAAAGAACGGCCGGTGTTTTCTTTTCGCCTCTCTATGGTATCATAGTTCATTCCCGCTTTGTCGAGGCGGGCATCGAGGCTTTTGGTCAGCTTACTAATATCAGCCTTATGGTCGTACTTGTAATAAAAATTATAGCTGATACGACTGCCTTTCTGCATTAAACCGGTTTGCTCCAGATATTGCAGGGGAATATAGACGATGGGCGCAATGCCAGCGGAAATACCCGTTTGCCCCGGCGCTTTATTCAATATACCGCTGATCAAAAAGGTAACTTTTCCTACTTTGATCGAGTCGTTTACCTTCGCGTTAAATTGCAGCATCAGCGTTTGATCGACCACCGCTTTTTTGCCCTTCCTAAAATCAGTCCCGGCTTTTATGGGAATGGTTTCCAAACTGCCGTAATACGGAAAATCGCCCTGTAAAGCGCGCACCTGCACCAGTCTTGTGCCCTTGCCTTTGGGGAAATAGATCATTGATGCAAAACTGCGCTCGCGGGAGCGCCTGTCGCCCAATGAATCGATCAGCGGCTGCATGGAGGCCTCCACGGGTTTATTGCTCATAATGGCCAGGTCGGCGCCGATGAGCGTGGCTGCCTGGTTGTCCACATCCTTTTTGAGGTTAAATCCAAAGGAATAAACGGCTACCAGGGCGGCAATACCGAATATGATCGAGGAAACAAACAGGAACAGGCGCGAACGGTTTCTGCGACCGTCGCGCCATGCCATTTCAAACAGCCAGGGTATACTGAGCCTACGCTTATAATCTACAGAAGTATGATCCATAACCGTTTAAGCGTTTATATTGGTTTTATCATCAGCTGCCAGTTTACCACCTTTGATGCGGATGATGCGCTGTGTTTTTGCGGCCAGTTCCAGGTCGTGGGTTACCAGTACGAGCGTTGTTCCCGCTTCCCTGTTCAGGTCGAATATCAGCTTGACTACCTTTTCACTGGTTTCAAAATCGAGATTGCCCGTGGGCTCATCGGCAAATAATATTTTAGGCTGATTGCTGAAGGCTCTTGCCAGCGAAACACGCTGCTGCTCGCCTCCCGAAAGTTGTGCGGGATAGTGATGCCCGCGGTCGGTTAAACCCACTTTATCCAGCAAATCCATTGAACGGGCTTTAATATTTTTTTCGCCGCGCAGTTCCAGCGGCACCATCACATTTTCTAATGCCGTCAGTGTTGGCAGCAACTGAAAATTCTGGAAGATAAAACCCACGTACTGGTTACGTACCTGCGCGCGTTTATCCTCGTTCAGATCGCCCAGGTTAATACCATTTAGCTCCACTATCCCTGTGGAAGAACGATCCAGGCCGGCGCACAGGCCCAGCAAAGTAGTTTTGCCGCTGCCTGACGGCCCCACAATGGCGTTGGTTGATCCGGCGTTCACGGAAAAGTTGATCTTGTCAAGCACAATCAATGTTTTGCCCGCGCTGTTATAGGTTTTACCCAGGTTTGCTATGTTCAGAATGGTTTCCACTCGTTTTTATATTTTTTATTGGATGAACCGCTAAGATAAATGTTACTCGCTATTTACCCGCCACTAAATAAAAATAGGGTATCAACGGCTTATTAGCCATCGGTACCCTGATAAATGATTTTAAGATGAGAAAGTTTTTTCGCGATGAGGGATTTCCCTGATTAACAGCTTCCTTCAGTCCAGTCCCATTGTCGCTCTGCGTCCCCGCCTGGGCACACAGACCGCTAATGATCATATCATGGCAAGCGGTCTCTGTCGCCAGGAGGAATCTGATCTGCATCGGAGCGCTGATTAAATCCCCATTGCCCTTAAATTCTTATAGCTGACAGCGATACTGGCAAATGCATCCTTGGGCATATCGTGTTCCACAAAATAGTGTTTCACTCCGGCCAGCTTCGCGTTAGCAAAAATAGGTTTAAAATCGACCACACCTTCCCCAACCGGCTCCAGCGTCGACAAATCCTTGCTGATATCCTTTACATGCAATAGCGGGAAACGCCCCGGGTGTGCTTTGAATAAGGTAACCGGATCGACACCTGCCTTGGTTGCCCAGGCCAGATCGAGTTCCATTTTTACCAGGTCGGCCTGGGTGTCAGCTAGCAGCAGATGATAAGGTATCTGACCATCCACCTGTTTAAACTCCATATCGTGATTGTGATAACAAAACTGGATCTTGGCTTTTTTACAGGCTTCACCCGTTTTATTTAATATCTCGGTAGCGCTTTTAATCTCGTCCAAAGATTCAGTAGGGATATTGGCGCATACCAGGTAAGGGATCCCACCCTGGGCTGCTTCGTCTACCAGTTGCTGCATATCATCTCTCAGATTTCGCATATGTGCGGGCAGGGTTAAAGGTTTGCCGTCAGCCCCGGTTGGCATTTTCATGCCTTTTGGCATCTTAAAAGGCGCACCCAATACGTGGTGCGATTTCCAGGAGAGGCCCAATTCGGTACATAACGAAGCAAATTCCTTCGGCTTCATGCCATAATAGCCGGGCAGTTTGCTAAACGCCGATTCGATTTCCTTGTAGCCGATATCAGCCACTTTTTTAAGGTTGCCTTTTACATCAGCCTCAATAATATTAAAAAGGGTAAAAAGTTGCACACCGAGCGGATGTTTGCCTGCTTCAGCAAAAAAAGCAGAAGCTGCTGTTGGTAATACCAATGCACTCAGCGCCGCCGCACCTGAGCCTGCGAGGAATTTTCTTCTGTTTATCATGTCTTTATGTTTTTGATCATTTGGTTTTTGAAAGATAATAAAATCATTGCGTCTTTTCAACACAATAAGAACTATTTTAATAAAAAAACCTATCAAAAGGCAAAATGACCCGGCCAATTGCGTAAAAACACGTATGAATTACCGTGTTTGCACTGCCTTTTTTTATTCCGATAATGCCCAATTTTGGCATCAACCCAGGTAAATGAAATGATGGTGATCACGGTATTATTGATAAGGCGCCTTAAATCGGTGATTTACCTCAACTACGTTTGTGCCGAGATACTTTACCTGTTAACCGGTATATAACATAAGCCGGGTGAAAAATAGGTTTGAGAGGAGAACTGAGGGCTAAGACAACCCAATGATAAACGGCAGGATAAATAGTTAGCGTTAAAACGTCCTGCTTGTATGGCTAGCACCCGCTGCCGATGTCAACGGACCGGCTGCCATAACCAAGTAAATACTAATTGATATCAATATGAAAAAACTGATCGTATTCCTTAACAAGTGCCTTTTAACAGCGGCTGGACCTGCAAATAAATTATTTAACAGCAAAGGCCGCCAGCTACCCCAGGATGATACACTTTTTATTTAGCCCCTTCCAAATACCATTGCCTGTGTCCGCCCAGGGCATGCCTGTATTGTTGGTTAACAGGTGGCAATGAAAATAGTTAGTTTAATTTAGTTGAGTGAACTGCAGCCCTTACGCGAGGTAAGGGCTCTTTTTTTTGCCTCAGCCATCAGCTCAGCGGCGGGTTACACCGCGCTAAACTGGCCGCAGCATATCGATCTGTCCTGGTGCCGCTGACTTCCGGCTTCCTGTTCTTTGCCGCTTGCAGGACCGGCTCAAATCCATCTGCCCAAAAACTGCCCGAATGCTTCCTTATACTGATCGCCGACAGCGATATTCATTTTGCCTATCTGCAGTGAATTTTTGGTCATTGAGGTCACTTGTTCCAGCGATACGATAAACGAACGGTGTACGCGCATAAAACGTTTGGATGGCAATTTCTCTTCCAGTGCTTTTAAACTGGTAAGCGATAATACGGCCTTCTCCATACCTTTTAAATGCACCTTTACATAATCTTTCAGTCCCTCGATATACAAAATGTCATCAAGAGCGATCCGCACCAATTGATATTCGACCTTAAGGAACAAATATTCATTATCCGTATGTCCTGCCTCAGCCGCAAGGGGGGTCAGCATTGCCGGTTTATTGATTAGTTCGGCATAATTCAGCGCTTTTTGTGAGGCCCGTAAAAACTCCTCGTAATTAAAAGGTTTCAGTAAATAGTCAAGTGCATCCACCTTATATCCTTCCAGTGCAAACTGATTATAGGCAGTTGTGAAGATAATGCGCGGTTTATCGGGACCTTTATCCAGCACCCGTGCCAATTCAATGCCATTCAGGTCAGGCATCTGTATATCCAGGAATATCAGGTCGATCTTTTGCTGATGCAGCGCTTTTAATGCATCAACGGCTCCGGAATACCGGCCGGCCAAATTCAAAAATGGCGTTTGCTCAATAAACCTGCAAACCAGGCCGAGCGCCAGCGGTTCATCATCAACAGCGATGCAATTTAAGGTCATCATAGCTCCAGCGTTAGGTGAACAGTGTATTCGTTATTTGCATTCAACTCGATTATCTCCAGTTTATATTTACCGGGATATAAAAGATCGAGCCTGCGCCTTGTATTGACCAGGCCTATGCCGCTACTAGTATCCAGGATGATGCTATTATCATTGATTATTGAGTTTTTGACGGTTAGATCAAGCATCCTGTCCCTTTGCAGAATAACAATGTCAATATGACTTTGTTGGGTAGCACTCACGCCATGTTTAAAGGCATTTTCCACAAAAGGCAGAAATATCATAGGCGCGAAGCAAACATCCTGTAAATGCTGCGGCGAATCGATTTTTACCTTAACCGCGTCGGTCAGCCGCAACTGCATCAGGCTGATATAATCTTTTACAAAAGCAATTTCCTGGCTTAGCATGGTTTGCTTTTGCTGGGTATCATATAACAGGTAACGCATCATACGGGATAATTGATGAATAGCTCTCCCTGCAACATCCGCATTAACCTGTGTAAGCGCATAAATATTATTCAAGGTATTGAAGAAGAAATGCGGGTTGATCTGCGCTTTTAAAAAAGACAGTTCAGAACTTACTTTATCCTGTTCGAGCTCCTGGGTCAACTGTTTATCGGCCTGCCATTTTTGTATGGCCGTGATACTGGTACTTACGCCCAAAACCAATGCGATGATAGCAAGCAGAGCCAAATCCCAACCATGGTCTCTGCCTCCGCGATGTTTAGGGGGACCGTTTCTGTGAAAGGCGGCATCCATTAATTGATGGATGTTCAACAATTGGTCTGCATAAATATTTAATAGTATAATACCTCCGGCAATACAAATAACAATAAGAAAGTAAATACTGGTACGGTTCTTCAACAAAAACTTCGGAACCAGTATAAACGCATTTGAATAATAAGCAATTACCAGCAAGCCTAAAATCAAACTTTGCTTTATCCATAGCTGGTAGGGCACTATGATGCTGAAGGTTATAGGCTGGAAAAAATAGATCATGCCAAATACAACCCATATCAAAATATGGATCAATATGGTTACCAGCTTGCTTTTGGATTTAGGAATTATCATTTACCGCGTTAATTTACAATCATTTAGTTTAGAAAACAGGACATAGCGGCACAATGTTACAAATCAATTCATTAGCAGCCAATCTAAACCGCCGGGCAGGCCGGATTCACCGACCAACAGCCTGTTATTATCTTCAAACGGCTTATTGGGTCTTCGTTCTTATCAGCCGGGCTCTTACAGGGTAAAAAAGCACTTCTGTCTATGATCAGGTATCCCCGGTCTATTGCATTTTTTAGTAGTTAAATAATACGGTTGTTTTGAGCATCATAATCGGAAAAATATGAAGCTTCAATGCATATCAGCGGCCATAACTTTTATCATAACCTTCCATGCTTATGGGCAAACGGGGCGCCGGGTAAGCGGCGTGGTCAAGGACTCGGCGGGTACCACCATCCCGGGATCAACCGTAAAATTATTGACCGGGAAAGATAGCCTGGCAGTTGCCACTGATTTGAATGGTAAGTTTACCTTTCCTTCGGTCGATGCCAACCAGTTCAGCCTGCTGGTATTCTCGGTAGGCTATCAGCCCTTAAAACGCCGGTTTATGCTCAGTAATGATAACAAACCGGCTGAACTTGCCCCAATCGTGTTAAAAAGTGAGGCGATTGCCCTGAAAGGCGTTACCATCACCGATATCAATGCGATCAAGCTAAAGGAGGATACGGTGGAATACAATGCCGCAGCCTACAAGGTAAGGGAAGGCGCCCCGGTAGAGGATGTGATCAAAAAACTTCCAGGTGTGGATGTGGACAAAGACGGGAACATCACCGCCCAGGGAAAAAGTGTAAGCAAAGTGCGATTGAATGGTAAAGATTACATGGCCGGCGACGTAACCAGCCTCACCAAAAACTTACCTGCCGACCTGGTGCAAAGCATACAGGTGGTGGATGACTATGGCGACCAGGCCAATATTACCGGCATTAAAAGCGGAGATCCGCAAAAGGTGCTGAACATCAACATAAAAAAAGATAAAAACTACGGATATTTTGGCCAGGCAACCGAAGGTGGCGGCCGTGATGCGATACCGCAGCTAGACGGCGCAAAGGATGGCGACCGGCATATTGCTTCGGCAAACGTTTTCAGTTTTAGCGGTGACCGCCAGATCGCCGTATCGGGCAACCTGAACAATACCAATACCAACCTGTTCAATTTTGGCAGCGGGCCGGGTGGAGCACCTGGCGGTGGTGGCCCAAGGACGCTTAACAGTAATGCAAACAATGGTATTACGACTGCACGGTCCGCCGGACTTAACTACAGGGACGCATGGGGTAAAAAGATTACGGTTTATGGCAGTTACAGCTTTTCTGATAACGCAGTGAATATCATCAGCACATCGATACAAAATAACATATCGCTGCATAACCCGACGGTCAACAACACCAGCAGCACCGAAAAAGATGACAAGATCAACCACCGCTTTAACTTTAATATGGAGTGGAAGGCTGATACGGCCAACTATTTTAAGATAAGCCCCAGCTTTTCTTATGCCGGTTTACATACTTTGCAAAATGCAGCAAGCAGTTTAACAGCGAACTCCGGTACGGTATCCGATTATGACCTCGATTTAATGAGCCATTCATCAGCGCCAAATTATGGGCTGAATGTATTATACAATCACCGTTTTAATACGCCGGGGCGTAACTTCAGCGTACTGGCAACATCAGGTTCTTCAAAGAGCGACCAGTACCAAAACCCGGTTTATAATTACCTGGCGGGAAAAGCCAATGCACCGGTAAACCAGGTGATTAACACCAACAGCCGTACCGATAGCGTGGGTACATCGCTCTCCTACCTGGAGCCACTGAGCAAGTCGTCCTTCCTTGAACTGAATTATAATTTTCATTATTCAAACACGATTGCAGATAAAACTACCGATACGCTTACTGTGGGCGGCACCAGCAACCGCTACGATTTGCTGAGCAACGATTACAAGTTTCAATTCATCACCAACCGTTTCGGGCTGAACTATCGCTTTATTGAAAAGAAATATAACTATATCCTGGGTGTGGCAGCCCAGCCTTCGCTGTTAGAAGGCTCTTCCTTAGCGGCTGCGCCTACGCATATCACTACTTTCAACTTTTCGCCCGTGGCCAGGTTCGTTTATAATTTCTCGCGGAGCCAGTCGCTGAGTTTTAATTACAGCGGGGCAAGCAATCCGCCGACCTACAGCGAACTGCAGCCGGTTACCGATTTCTCGAGCGCGAGCTACCCTGTCCAGGGCAACGCGGAGCTGAAACCGGAGTACAATAACATAGTTAACCTGCGCTATAATAAATTCGATTTCGCATCAGGGAATGTATTTTTTTCGAACCTGAATTTTACGCAGACTGATCATAAGATCGTAGCCGGCACGGTTACTTTTCCACGAAACTATACGATCAACCCCAAACTGGCCGGGACCATACTGACGCAATATCAAAATGCCGATGGTTACTATTCGGCATCGGCATTTTACTTGTATGCCAAGCCATGGCAAAAGCGTAAATACACCTTAATGGTTAATGGCAACATCAGCTACAACAATAATATCTCTTATATTAGTAATGTAGATTCTGCCACATTTGCCCAGAGCACTCAAAAGAATATCGCCAAAAACCTGGTGCTTACACAGGGATTGCGTTTCCGGGTGAGTATTACCGATGTGATAGACGCCGAGGTAAACGGCAGTTACAGTATTAACCACTCGGTCAACTCGATACCGCAGGCTAATGTGAACAGTAATTTCAGAACCGTCAACCTGGGTGTGAACGGCAAAAACTATGTTTGGAATGACTGGACCGCCAGCTATGATTATACCAAAACCATTTATGAAGGTTATAAGGGGGCGACCAATCCCAATATTTTAAACACGTATCTGGAGCGCCGCTTTTTAAAGGGCAATGCGGGCACGCTGCGTTTGTCGGTAAACGATGTGTTTAACCAGAACACCGGTTTCACATCTACCCAAACCGGTAGCGCCATTACCCAGAGCAACGTGAATCGTTTGGGCAGATATTATCTGCTTACCTTTACGCTGAAGCTGCAAAAGTTTGCCGGCAAAAGTCCTGCAATGGGCCCGGGCAGGCCGGGTGGTGGCCCAGGCGGCCCGCCTCCCGGCGGTGGGCCGGGCGCGGACTAAAAGCAGCCCCGCTGGCAACCCTTGCGGGGCAACGGAGCGCTTTGGAATGGGTAGTTAATACATCAAGATAAAAAGTCTCCAACCGGGGGAGATTCACTCAGGGAATTAATTGTACAACCAAATTAAACATAAATAAACAAACATGAAAAAGATCAATCTATTAGCAGCGGTTTTGATGCTTGGCACCACCGCATTTGCACAATCCAAATGGGCGGTTAACAAAGCCCACGCCAAAGTAGGATTTACCGTAACGCACCTCGCTATTTCGGAAGTGGACGGAAATTTCAAAAAATTTGATGCCACCCTTACTTCGTCCAAAGCTGACTTTAGTGATGCCGTTTTTGAGCTGACAGCCGACGTAGGCTCGGTAAATACCGATAACGACATGCGTGATAACGATCTGAAAAGTGATCATTTTTTTGACGCCGCCAAATACCCAACCCTCAGCTTTGTAAGCAAAGGCATTACTAAAACGGGCGATAAAAGATACAAGCTAACCGGCGAGCTGACCATGCATGGGATAACCAAGCCGGTTACCCTTGATATGGCAGTGACCGGCACCGGAAAAAGTATGCAAAACCAAAAGCCGATAGCAGGCTTCAAAATTACCGGCACGATCAATCGTAATGATTTCGGCGTGGGGCACATGCCTTCGGCCGTGGTGTCCGATGAGGTAGAGATACGGGCTGTGGGTGAATTTGACCAGATATAGGACAAGTCGCAGGCACGGATAATAGATAGGGCGACGGGTAATACAGGTATCCTAGAAGCGGTACCTGTTTTTTGCCTGTTGGTTAGCCCCTCCAAAACAAGCCAAATTATTCCCCAAAAATGAAAAAGGAAATGCCAGGTACATTTACCTGCGGTTAACAGTGGACGGCATATTAAAGGATGTGGCCACGAAAAGGCAATGGGGTAACCTGCGATGGAATGCTTCGGCTGGCCGCGCGACCGGGTTAAAAGAGGACGCAAAAGCACTCAACGCTATCTGGACGTGATATGCAGCAAGGTTTATCAGGCCAAGAAAATGCTAATGGATGCGGACAAAGCTTACTTCAACCGCCTCATTTTTTTTAATTGATCAGAAAACCGTATTTTTAATTATAGATTATGAATGAAAAACATCAAAGATGAATTACAACATATCATTCTCGGACATGAACCGGCTGACCAAGCAAGCCAACTCAAAAAAACTCAACGTTTCCTTAAGATCTGCACGATGAGAATGTACTTTCCGAATGGCGTTCTTTTCTTTTTGTAAAATCCGGTAAATTGAATTAACCTGCGAGGCTACCATATTTGCAGGCAATTCAAAAAACCTCGTTTAGACACTAAAAACGCACATTTTGAGCGGAGAAATCAGCTTTTCATAGAGCCTCCAGCTGATTAAACCGGGCGAATTCAACAGTATAATGTCCGGGCACATGTACAGCAAAATGTATAAAGGGGAGTTATTGGATTTTATTACATAAATTCGTAATATCAATCTTTCTCACGATGAAAAAGCTAATCATTATCGAAGACGATACCGACGCCCGTGAAATGGTCGTTTTTACATTTGAGAATGGCGGGTTTGAAGTTATTGGGTCCGACAAAGAATTATCCGTTCAGGAGATAGCCGGATTAAAACCCCATATCGTAGTTATCGACTACATGGTTAACGGCAGCCCTGGAAATGAGATTGGTTTAAAGCTCAAAGCAAACAGGCTCACCCGCCATATCCCAATTATCCTGTATTCACCTAATCTAAATATCGATGAAATAGAGCACGATAGTTGTGCCGATGGTTTTATAGCAAAGCCGCTTGAATTAGAAGATTTCGTATACCTGGTCAATAGGATAGCTTTATCATGAAACCCTCCGGCGGGGGGTAGAAACGCAATGCTTTGCGTCTACCCGCGCCTATCACCCAATTACATCCGTTTCCGAGAGCCACGTCACAGAAACGCGATACATTTCTCTCTACAGGAACCGCTTATATAAGGTAATCCCCTTGCCGGGCAAACCGGCTTGACTAACCGTCAATATCTGCCAAAAAGTAATAGTCAGATTAAAACTTATCAACAGTTTCTGAAAATTAATGCTACCTTTACCCCACAATATTGGCACACAATTTTGATGAACGGCATGCGGGAAATACTATTTCCGGGGCTCATAAATCATAACTCCTTGCAGCAATATATGCGGGGTTTTTCTTTTCGGCATGCCAAAACTGTTACAACCTGCGAATAAAATTATGGAAGAAAGAAAGTATTTACAAACCTGGAAAAAGTATATTCCGGTTATCCGTTTGTATCTGAAGAAAAGTCTGACTGAAGATCAGCAGTTTAAATTGAATATCACCGATTTTGAGTCGGCAGGCGACAGGGGGAAATCTGGTTATACCTTTAATCTGCAAATAGAAAACGGCAAGGTGAGCAACAATATCAGCGGTTCTGCTGTAGCGCGCGACCTGTTTGAACTATTAAAAGCAGATGAAGTCATCAAAGCCTTTTTACAGGAAAAAAGCGTAAAAATAAGCGTAGGTAAATCCTTTATGCTGACTATAAAGACTTCGCATATTTCTGTGTATAAATAGCGATAATCGTCTGAACCGGAATTTATGGAATTAGAATCTGCTTAATAATTGAATTCTAATTAGTCCTTTTTTCGGTAAGTTCAGGTTCAGATAAGCTACTTGTATGAAATAATTTAAGATAGCCGATGCCCGACGGTCATCTGTGGACCGTATGACCTGGCTTCTTTAAGTCCCCTTGCTTGGAGAAGATTAGACCAGACTAAGGAAAAAGAAAGACTGCTATTTATGCAGCCGTTCCGCTACCTGGTCTATGGTAAATCCAACGTATTTCTTTGCACGGTCCACATAGTCGGGAGCGTCATCTATTAACTCTTCGAGTAATGATTTACCGTTCTCTTTTTCCCTGATCAGATAATAGATGCCATAACCCACAGCCGCACCTACAGCCATCAATTTTAATATCCTCATACTAATGCCTTTAAGTTGGTAATAAAGTTACAAAAATGATGTGACTGATATTTGCAGCCGGCCGATTTTTTTTGGAATGTATTTTCCGTCGTTATTTTATCGCTTCCTCCTGATGAAAATAATTTCATTTTTTTTATTGCATAAATTGTTTTTTTAACCGTAACGAAGTTTATCATGAGCCATTTTACTGTTCTGCCTGGTGGTTGCAGTTCATGACGGTTTCTTTGAAGTTCAGATCGAGATCATTTTCCATCGTTTGCTTTGTCGGCCTTAAAAACAAAAAATATAACATCAGCAAACCTGCAACGGCCAGGTAAAATAAATTTCCCCTGAGCATAAAAGCCGCTATGGCAAACAGCGATGGCGCCTCAAGCAGGGCGAACCTGGTTATTAAAGCGGTTTGATAAGCGATGACCTTTTCGCCTAATATGTTTTTATCACCAAGATTATTTAATTGCTGATTAAATAGCATATGGCCGGACATAAATCCGCCAATGGCCAGTACCGGCACAACATAAATCAACAGATCATCCTTGTTTGTGAAACCAAAATAGAGCGTTGTCGATTGTGTAAAGGCCGCCAGGGCGAATATTACTTGCCCGGCAAGCAATGCTAAATGTATAATGGAAATTGATTTTAGAAAACCATCGGTTGCTGGTTTGATGCTGTCTTTATAGGCCATGGGATGACAATTGAGGTTTATAATGTAAATATATCCTATTAAAAGATAACCAGTTAAAAGGTAGTGTCAGGATTGCCAATAATTCTTTTCTTTTCAAAGCCTGTGCAATCAGTCAGCATCTTTCTTTAAATTTAGCGCAGACCGGCAGGGCCATAAAAAAAAGACGTGCAGCAGAACTACAACGTCTTTTCATATATAGTTAAGGGGAATTATTTGAACTTTACACCCGGGACTGCCCCTTGTTAAGGATGACCCGGAGAAGAATATAATGCTCCTCGCGCTATATATATCTTAATAATTTGCTATATATATCCTAATAATTACAAGTCTAAACTATTAATTCAATATAAATTTAAAATGAGAACGGCAATTGATCTTTAATATTATCTGCCAAAGTGATATTGTTAATAAGAAAAAGAAAAGTTGCCTTTAGGATCGGCGGGCCGGTGCTTATTTCTCTTCCATTACTACACTGCCGGATTTTTTATCGAAGCCCGCCGAGATGATGGCCATAAAAAGAGAATTATCAAAACGGTAAATATCCTTGTACTGATCTGAACCCCGGAAAACTAAGGCCATTGTTGACCGCCTGGCCTGTTCAAGCAAAGAATTGATATCCTGCCGGCGCAAGGTGGAATAGATAACCTGGCGCGAAACATTTCCGCCCGTACCCATGGCACTTGCTCTCAATGATAACGTTTCTGCTTTACTGGGGTCCGTACGGTTACTTTTAAAAAGGTCAAAGTTTCTGCCATTGAGCACCTGCCTGCCGGCCGAACTAAATCCTTTTGATAGCAGCAAATAATCATGTGCCTGATTATCTGCCATATTGGTTAAGCTCTGCAGCTCGGCAAACGACAGGCTTTGGGCCTGCCCCGTCAAACAAACAAAAGGCAATAAAATGGCAAACAGGTATCTTCTGATCATGTTGGGTAGCGGCTGATATTTATTTACGCATGAATTTTATTCACCGGGGTGATAGCTTCTTTCGGCATGTTTAAGCACATCTGCTTTATAAAACAATACATCCTTAAACCGGCCGTTGATATATCCGGCGGCCTGATCAGTAAAATGTCCGGAGGAAGGGTCAAAAGACTCGCCCCCGGTAATGATACTTTTTGCTACCAGGTGCGGCCCGAATTCAACCGCGGCTATAAAGCTGTTGCCACTATATCCATACCGGTTCCGGGTGTTCATCGTACGGCTCTGGAACGATGGCAATTGCCCAAACTGCGATCCCACCAGTCCTGCCGATATGCCTGGGAGTTTATCGTCAAATGCCGTGCCATCAGCCGGACGCTGATAGCGGTTAATATCGCCCCATTCCATTTTCCATGTCCCATAGCGTTTTTCAAGGCTTTTTAGCGCTTCATTTAAATATTCCAGTTCTTTTTCCGGGTCGATAGTTTTAAGCATGTTGCTCACCCGATCTGTTTGATAGGTAGATTCTTCCACAGTTTGTGCCGGTGGCAGCGCAGCAAACATCCTGGTGCCCCACTCTACTGCAAGTGTAGTGGCTACCGAATGAGCCGCTGAACGCCTGTCCCATTGCTGTAATATCTGCACCGGCGCGGCAAGGGACTCTTTAAGTGAATCGCCGGCTGACTGATACGCATTGATCAATGATGGGATCAGCACATCAAAAGCGGCAAGATAATGATCATACCCCTTGCTGATCAATTCCTCAAGGGTAATATTTTTGGCGTCCTGCAGTAGTTTTATCGCATTAACGGCCCGGTAGTTTTGCCCGTCTGGCCCCATATAAGCGGGGTATTTGTTTTTATCGGGACTGCTTGCCCCCGAACAGGTGTAAGGCGTAGAATTACAATTTTCTATCCAGCCGGCAGCCGGATCATATACATGCACAATCTCCTCGAGCGGATGCACACCCTGCCATTCGGTTGCCGGGCTCGTACCATCCATAGGCAGCGTCCAATCCAGTTTAGGGTTGCGTTTAGGTATATAATTGCCATACCAAAAAGCGATATGCCCCTGGTCGTCAGCATAAACAGTATTGTTAGAGCCGTTTGAGCGCAGATCCATCGCCTTTTTATATGCTCCAAAATTGTTAGCCCTGGTAATCAGCCACGATTCCAGTAAAGCATTACGGGAGCGGTTATTGGAGCGCAGTGCGAGCCATTTACCGTTGCGGCTGCCCAATACCGGCCCATGGTGAGTGTAATAGCCTGTTATCGTTCTTTGTTCTGTTTTATCACCATCTTTAACCTTGAGCACCAGTTTGCGCGTGCCAACGGGCCTCATGCTTCCATTGTACTGATAATACCACCGGTCGCCTTTTTTCGACACTTTTTCGGCATACAGGTCGGCTACATCGGCATTACTTGTCGTGTGCATCCATCCGCAATGAGCGTTAAATCCCTGGTAAACAAAAAATTGGCCCCAGGTAACAGCGCCGTAAACATTCAAACCCGCATTACTCACCATTTGCACCTCATCACGAAAATAAAAAGGCACATGCGGATTAATATACAGCAATGCATGTTTTGATGCAGTTTTTGAGGGAGCCAATGCAAATCCGTTGGAGCCGGTTTCGCGTTCGGCGATGATATTTCCGGGTGTATGCGACCCGTAAGCCGAACCCATACCGTCCGGCCCTTTGCTGTAAAAGTGATCTGTTTCACTCAAACCGATGCCACCGGTTTGCGTTGCCGAAACGCTGCCATCGGTAAACATCAATGCATACCAGGGTTTAAAATGATAGAAAACCAGTGGCTTCACTTCAGGATGTTTGTACAGGTAATAATTGATGCCATCGGCAAAGGCATCCATTAGCTTTTTAAACCACATCGGGCTTGCTTTATAATCCTTTATCGCATCAGCGCTGTCAGCAATCAATTGCAGCTGCACATCGGTGTAAACAATCGCCTGGCCATCCACCTCACTCTGCCGGCCCAACTGGTACAGGTAATTGCGTTCAATACCCTTAAAATTTTCCTCACATTCGGCATACATCAACCCAAAAACGGCATCGGCATCTGTTTGACCATAAATATGCGGTACCCCCCAATTGTCCCGGATAATGGTTACTGCTTTTGCCTGTATATTAAAGCGCCTGATCTCCGGGCTGCTGAATTTTTGAGCAAAGCAAAACAAAGGGGAAATAAGAAGTATGCAAAGTAAGAACCGCTTCATTGTAACAACTTTTTTACTGTAACAAGTAGACTAAAAACATTGTCTTAACCTGTGTATTACTTAAAATGCCGATAATTGCGGCCTGGTAAATGATCACAAACAGGTAAGTTAGCGCTTTTACACCATTTTTTCAAAGCAAGCTCTGTTCATATTATTGGTTTTCCAGGTTATTTTTCGTAAAACAATATTTCAAATAATTGATTTACAATAATATATGCAGACAATCCAATCTGTTCAAAACGCAAATACGAACAGGCACATTTAGCGAAAAATGATTAAAACGATCATATAAAGAGCTTGGATCAATATTCAAATATTATCTGAGATTTAGTTGATTCAATATCATTAATAGTGATATTGACGTGCGTTCCGGGGTGAGATACGGAACGCATTTTTTTTTTCCAAGCAAAATCAAACATTTTCACTTCCCGGGTGTAATGGCCCTCATCGGATAATATTCGTAAGTATTGATCTTTGCAGCCGGATCATTCCCGGTTAACTCCTTCAATTCTTCTTCATTTTCAACCTCTACCACTCCCATGCCATAGGCGCCTTTAGGGTCCATCACCGGCCCATAAACCACCACATTCCCTTTACTCACCAGGTCGTTCCAATAAATAATGTGTTGTTGCATAATGGCCCGCTCATCGTCCGTCATGTCTTGAGCAAAAGTGGGGCGTACGGGGTTTAGTTTGAGAAAATAATGAGGCATAGTGGTTACATATTTTTTGATCATCAAATATAATACTCCTTTGCAAATCACATCGTAAGTTAAAAAATGTTAATCTTTTGGCACTTAACGATAATGCAGTTACTTTTAAGCTTTCATAATAGTTATTCTGTACAAAGTTGAGGCCGGTTCTTTAAAAAGGGTCCGGCTTTCAATTTTGGTCGAATATATTGATTGAGTTAAGTGGTTGACGAAGTCTTTTATAACTCAATCAATTTAATTCAACTCCATTTACAAACAACTCTTGGAACCAAACGTTCTTAAGTAATGATCGAATCTGATTTACCGGGAAGTACAATTATAAAACCAATCAATGAAACCAAGCCCGGAGTACATTATCCATATGCCACTGCTGCTGATTTTTTTGAGAATCTACCGGTTGCATTTTATACCTGCAACAGACAAGGCTATATCACCTCTTATAACCATGCTGCTGTAAAACTTTGGGGCCGGGAGCCGGCACTCGGAAAAGATATGTGGTGCGGGTCATGGAAAATATTTAATCCGGACGGAACGGAGTTACCTTTGGATACCTGCCCTATGGCCAGGACCCTAAAAGAGGGAGTATCGATAGAAGGAGAGGAAATTATTGTGCAGCAGCCGGACGGTACAAGACGAAACGTGCTGGCGTATCCTGCACCTATATTTGATGAAACCGGATCAATAAGCGGGGCCACCAACACACTGATTGACATTACCGAACAAAAGAAAAGCGAAGAAAAACAAGCAATGCTTGCCGCCATCGTCGCCTCCTCAGACGATGCGATTATCAGTAAAAAACTCGATGGCGTGATTACCAGTTGGAATAAGGCAGCAGAAAGATTATTTGGTTATACCGAGCAGGAAATACTCGGTAAACACATTACGATCCTGATCCCCTTACTGAGGCGGCAAGAAGAGCAACTGATCATTGACAAAGTGCGGAACAATCAAAGCTTTGATCATTTTGAGACGGTACGGGTTACCAAAACGGGTGAAGAGATCCCAATTTCCCTTACCGTTTCGCCCATCCACGACAGCAAAGGGCAGATTATCGGCGCGTCCAAAATTGTCCGTGATATTAGCCGGCAAAAATCTTCAGAAAATCGCCTTCGGCAATATGCTGAGAACCTGGAGATATTAAACTCTGTGGGAAAGGCGATCGCTGAAGACCTTGATATCCAAAGTATTTTACAAAAGGTTACCAATGCCACGACACAATTAACAAATGCTGCCTTTGGTGCTTTTTTTCATAACGTGACCAATGAACATGGCCAATTTTATCAGCTATATACTTTATCGGGCGCACCGAAAGAGGCCTTTGATAAATTTGGAATGCCACGGAATACGGCTGTCTTTCATCCTACATTTACAGGACAGGGGGTTGTAAGAGTTGACGATATTACCAAAGATCCCAGGTACGGCAAAAATCCACCTCATTTTGGCATGCCCGAAGGTCATTTGTCGGTAGTCAGCTATCTGGCTGTTCCGGTGACCTCTAAATCCGGTTCTGTTCTCGGCGGGCTCTTTTTTGGCCATCCTGAACCCGGAATATTTACCGCCGATCATGAACAGTTGATTTCTGCAATTGCGGTCCAAACAGCAGTTGCGCTGGATAATGCCAAATTATATGAAGAAATAAAGTTATTAAATGCTAAAAAAGACGAATTTATTGGTCTTGCAAGTCATGAATTAAAAACTCCGGTAACCAGTATCAGCGGCTATCTGCAGATCATCGAACAAAGCTTTACAAATGAAGACCGAAATAAGATATTTATTTCTAAAGCCCGCTCCCAGGTAAATAAGCTGGCCGCTTTGATTTCCGATTTGCTGGACGTCTCAAAAATTCAAACTGGTAAACTGCCATTGACTTTTTCTACTTTTGACCTGGCCGGCTTGCTGAAAGAAGTAACCGAGATTATGCAGCAGATCAATCCGCTTCATCAGATAACACTTAACAGCGATGCGGGTAATTTAACCGTTGAGGCCGATTACCAGCGGATAGAACAGGTACTTATCAACCTGATCTCTAATGCGGTCAAATACTCGCCGGATGCCGATCGCGTTATTGTCAATGCATGTAAAGCCGGGGATAAAATAAGGGTATCCATACAAGACTTTGGTATTGGCATAGAACCGGAGCAGCAGGAACGCATTTTTTCCAGGTTTTACCGTGTAGAAAATTTGGCTGCGCACATGTCGGGCCTGGGCATTGGTTTATATATCAGCCAGGAGATCGTCAAACGTCATCATGGCAAGTTATGGGTGAAAAGTGCTGCCGGCAAAGGATCGACATTTCTGTTTGAAATACCGGTGATGCAGGTTGGCAGGTTGGTGGATTAGTTTGACTGGTTGTAATGGTTGCAGGAGTTAAACAGGCTATTCAACGCGGCCAACAATTACAACCATTTCCAACAATACAAGCCAATCAACTTAGCCTGCCCGGCAGACAGGTTCAATTCCATCAACTGGTTCCAACTCAGTCAACTTATTCCAACTCAATCAACCTAAGCCACCCCAAAAAACTATATTTGCCTGATGGAACTCAACCTTTTTGACAAACAGGTTTATATTGACCGCAGGCGCATTTTAACACAAAATTTCGGTTCAGATGGCATCATACTGCTGGCTGGCAACCAGGACAGCAGCATGAACTATAACGATAATTGCTACCCTTTCCGCCAGGACAGCAGCTTTCTTTATTATTTCGGCCTGGATATACCGATGCTGGCCGCTATAATTGATACTGAAAGCGGCGAGGAAGTAATTTTTGGCAATGAGCTCACCATCGATGATATCGTTTGGACAGGCACTTTGCCCACCGTAAATGAAATGGCATCCATGGTTGGGCTTGCACAAACCAAACCCTATGACCAGATCATTCATTATGTGCACAAGGCGCTGATATATGGCAGAAAGGTGCATATCCTGCCACCCTATCGCCCTGAAAATAAAATAAAACTGGCCACTTGGTTCAACACCAGTCTGGATGATGTGACAGATAATGTATCACTGAAACTGATAAAAGCCGTCATCGCACAGCGCCTTATCAAATCGCCGCTGGAAGTTGCCGAGATGGAAAAAGCGGTCTCCATCAGCGTGGATATGATGCTGGCTGTGATAGAGCATACCCGGCCGGGCATAAAGGAATATGAGCTGGTAGCTAAAGCCCATGAAGCAGCCATAGCCAATAACTCACGCCTTGGCTACCCTGCTATCATCACCACACACGGACAAACCCTGCATACCCATTATTACGGCAACACTTTGCAGCAGGGACGAATGGTATTGAGCGATATCGGTGCCGAAAACCCCATGCACTATGGCGGCGACCTGACCCGCACTTTCCCGGTTGGCCGCAGCTTTACTACCCGGCAAAAGGAATTGTACGAAGTGGTGCTGGCTGCGATGGATCATGCCATCGGTATGCTGAAACCCGGAGTGAGATATAAAGATATCCACCTGGCGGCTTGTCAGAAACTGGCTGAAGGTTTGGTGCAGATTAATCTGATGAAGGGCGACCCTGCCCAAGCCGTGGCCGCAGGTGCACATACCATGTTCTTTCAATGCGGGCTGGGGCACATGCTGGGTATGGACACCCATGACATGGAAAACCTGGGCGAACCTTATGTGGGTTACACCGATACCCTGAAAAAGGAAACCCAAATATTCGGTCTGAAATCACTGCGCCTGGGGCGCGAGCTGGAGGCAGGCTTTGTACTGACAGTTGAACCAGGCATTTATATCATCCCCGAACTGATAGATCGCTGGCAGGCAGAAAAAAAGCATGCCGACTTTATCAATTATGATATACTGAACACCTACCGCGATTTCGGCGGCATACGTATCGAGGATAACTTCCTGATCACTGAAACCGGCTACCATCTACTTGGCAAATATCTGCCCAAAACGCTGAAGGAGATTGAAGCGTTAAAAGGGTAAAGAAAAAAGTCCTAACTGTCGCTGCCAACCGAGCGATCCCGAACTGTACAGCGCGCTCAGGTGAGTCCGTGACGATTCTAATCACCGTATACGCTTAGGGATTGCTTCCTGGCTGCTCTGGTCGCAATGCCGCAGGAACACTATCCCCCCTTGTTGTTAACTGCCAGTAAATTCAGGTAACCAGTTTAGTTCCCCTGTCCAATTTTTTTTAACAAAATTTAATAAATAATCTTGCACTATTCCGGATAACTATTCGTTAAACTTAAATACTAATCGCACTACACTTATAGGCTAACAGGAAAGGGGAGTTTAATTATGAGACACCAATCAGCATATTATCCCGAACATCAGTTTCACGTTCTGATCAATTTTAAAGATGACGAACGCAGCGTAGCGGTTTTACCGGATGAAACCGGCAAATTCCTTGTGGTTGACCAGGGCAAAGTACTTGGTGAACTCGGTTTTGACAAACATCTGAATTGTGTATCCTGTGAGTGCGCACTGGATGAAACTATTCTCAAACAGCTAAATAGTGAAATAAGAAATCATTATTCTTAAAAACGCCCATCACGATCCTGGCAGCAGCGGATTATTCATTGCACCGGCGAATAAAATGAGGCGGCTATTCATTGTTCTGATCACGAATAAAAACGGATGACCGGGGGTCCCTGTCGTCATTTCCTGCTTGAACGGTTTTAAATTAATTAAAAGAAAACGCATTGTCCGCCGTGCTCAATAATATTACCTCCCGGGGCGAACATATGGACAAACTTGCCTTATTCATATCCGGCAATTCATCAACAATGTTCACGTTGTCCTTTTTCAGCCCGTCAACCAGCGCAACAAGGTTTTCTACCGGTAATTGATCATAAAAGGCTTTGCCAACGGATCGATACCGGCGCCGGCAAGGCTAACGCACGATCACCAACTCACTATAAGTTAACTCTTTGCTCCGTGTAGCCTTATTCAAAAAGCCAAGTGTCAAACGCGATACCCAGAACCGTTCAAACATTTTAACGGGCTCCATTTGCCAGCCTTTTGCTTTTAGCCCGTTGATCACATCAGTTTGGGCAAATAAGAAATAGGGTCTGGACGGCGTAGGCCCTGTTCCGTCAGCATTAATATTGGTTAAGGGCTGATCAAGATAAAACTCCATCGCGAAGGGCACATCACCGCTTTGTGCTACAGGTAGTTTGGAAGGATTATTTTTATTGATCCACATGGCAGCCTGGCTCAGCGCCTGGTAATGCATCAGCGAAGGATAAAATGCCAGGCTTAAATACAGGTTGACGATAAACGAAACCAGCAAAGTACTAAAGCCTATACGCCAATAAGCTTTAGCGGTAATAGCACGCGGCAAAAACAGCAGTAATAGCAACAATACCAATAAAATAGCCCCTGTTATCCCCTTAAAAGCTTCCGGCTGAAAAAAGTAATGCAATGCAACAATAAGCCCCAGCAATATGCTGATAATGATTAACTGAGTGATACGTACCGCTTTGATACTTCTTTCGGATGTCAGCTTATAAAGATATTGTGCCGCCAGGATTGCAAAAAACGGGAATACAATATTCAAATAATGCGGCAATTGGAACTTCGATGCAGAGAATACCAGGAAAGTAAGCAATGATCCGCAGAGGCAATACCATTCCCGGCTTTGTACATCTTTAACGCCTTTGCGGATAAACTGAAAGATAGCCGCAAACAATAAAAGCGACCAGGGCAAAAATGCCCACAATGTAGTATGCACAAAAAACGTCGGGTCGCCGCTGCCTTTGATGGGTCCGGTATTAAAGAAGCGGCCAAACTGGCTGTCCCAGAAAAAAAAACGAATACCGGATACCGCCTTTTTTCCAAAAACCACTTTTTCAGGATGCAGGTCGAACTGCTCATAAAGACAATACAACTCGGGCAGGATAAATATGATGATCAAAACAGCTGCCACCAGCCATCGCCAGTTGAACAACTGTTTCCATTGTCTGGTGATGACCAGATGCCCCGCAATAGCGCCCCCTACAGGTATCAGCGCGAACATACCTTTGGTCATGATCGCACAGGCGGCAAAGACAGCGCCTGCTAATAGTTGCAGGAAGCTGTTTCGAGTGTATGCCTTATATAAATGGTAAACCGCCGCAATTACCAGTCCTGTTAAATAAGGCTCGGCACGTACATCGTAATCGGAGATAACGATATGCTGCGCGGTAAGCAAAATCAATGCCGACCATAAAGCAACTTCCTTATTATAAAGGCTTTTGGCGAACAGGTAGGTGTACCACACTCCCATCATCATAAAAAGGATTCCAGGCAACTTATATGCCCAGTTGGTAAAACCAAAGCGGTTAAATGACAAGGCCGTAACCCAAAAAGGAAAATGCGGCTTATCCAGCCAGTCGGCCCCCTGGGCATACAGGTTCCTGTAATCATGACGCAGCACCATAGTTTTAGCAATGGTAGCATACAAAGTACCGTCCGGACCGATAATGGTAGTGAACAATCCGCTAAAATTCACAAAAACAGCCATCGCTATAAAAAGGTAAAGCCATTTGGTATTGTCAGCGATAGTATGTTCGTTCATCAATTTGGATAAAAACGACGTAAAGGTAATATCGAATAATGAATATCGAAGTAAACACTTCAACATTCATGGCGCCGGTCGTTATTTAATAGTTTGCATTAGCTCTGCTGAAGGAACTTAGGCCTGTTTTCTTTCCTGTTTTTCCTGCAACTACAATTTCATTTCCGTACAAGTCTAAGCAATGAAAAAATTTGTATTACGGCCTTGCTGCTTATATATAGATGTTACAACTGCAACGATGCAATTCTTTTTTAAATGCGCTTATCGTATTGCACATAGGTATGAGTGGGTAAAAGAAATATTACATATTCATATCTATGCTGTCACATAAATTTCTATAACTTCAAATAAAAAATTGTAAGCCATGCAACGTCGTAGTTTTTTGCTGAATACTGCTGTAGCAGCAGGTGCATTTACCTTATCGGGTAAAAAAAGTTTTGCTTCCTGGGTAACTGATCCGGCATACCAGTTTAAACCCTTGCGTAATAATATGGGCATGTTTGCTGAACAGGGGGGCACCATTGCCTGGCTGGTCAACAAGGAAGGGATAGTGGTGGTAGATGCTGAGTTTCCTGATCCTGCTACCCACCTGATAGCCGAACTGAAAAAACAATCAGACAAGCCTTTTGAATGGCTCATCAATACCCATCATCACGGCGATCATACCGCCGGCAATATCTCATTCAAAGGACTGGTAAAAAACGTAGCCGCACATGCCAATTCCCTCGCTAATCAAAAAAATGTGGCTGCAGCACAGAAAAAGGAAGATGTACAATTATATCCTGATATTACCTTTACCGATACCTGGAAAATCAAGGTAGGTGACGAAAGAATACAGGCTTATTACTTTGGTCCCGGTCACACAAATGGTGACAGTATGATCCATTTTGAGCATGCCAATATTGTGCACATGGGCGACCTGGTATTTAACCGCCGCTACCCTTATATAGACCGCTCTGCCGGTGCATCAGTAAAAAACTGGCCCCTAACATTGGAAATGGCGCAAAAGAAATTTGATAAGGATACCCTTTTTGTATTTGGCCATGCCTTTGATCCGCTGAAGGTAACCGGCAAGATGGAAGACATTAAGGCCATGCAAAACTTTATGGAGAAACTGGCCGGCTTTGTGCAAACCAGTATTAAAGCCGGCAAAACTAAAGAAGAAATATTGCAGGCAAAATCCATACCGGGTGTAACCGGCTGGCAGGGCGATGGTATAGAGCGTGGCCTTACCGCAGCTTACGAAGAATTTAGCGCTTGATTATTTATGAAGATATTATCCGTCCTGTTTTTTTTGACTTTACCCTTTTCGTCGCAAAAGGAACTTAATTCAACTGCGCTGCTTCAAAAAGCGTATGCCCGCTACCATAATAAATGGCACAGGAGTCTATCCTTTAACCAAACGACTGAACGGTACAAAAATGACAGTTTAATAAAAACGAATACCTGGTATGAACGCATTTCGTATCCCGACTTATTAAGAATAGACATCGATAGCCCCGACAGCGGCAATGGCATCATTTTCAGGCACGACTCTACTTATATTTTCAGCAACAATAAGATTACAAAAAGCATAAAAAATGAAAATGAGCTGATTTTCTTTTTGGGCGGATTATACTTTGTACCTTTTGACGAAGTGCTTTTTCATTTTAAAGCATTGAACTACGATCTGTCTAAATTCCACGCCAGTACATGGAAAGGCAAACCTGTTTATGTAATCGGAGCCGACAAGGATGACGAAAAAGTAAATCAGTTGTGGATAGAGCAGGATAGACTTATACCCGTTCGGTTTCTGAAATACGAAGATAACTCCAGGGAAGAAGGTCTGTTTGAAGATCATATCGCCCTAAAAAATGCCTGGAGCGAAACCAAATGCTCATTTTATATCAACGACCATTTGTTGCAGGTAGAAAAATATCATCATATTGTTGCCGGCGGCCCAATTGACAAAAGCATTTTTGAACCGGCGATGGTTGGCAGGTAAAACAAAAAAGGGCGTCACGGCGAGCTTGCCCAGGAGCGGTGCGCAAAGGCCACCCGCTATGCCGGGATGACAATACGCTTATCAGTTGCTATTAAATTATAAATTATGCTTAAAAAAATCATCTCCCTTATCTGCCTGTTGCCTGCAATAGCATCCGCACAAACCAAATCGTTTGTAATACCACTTTGGGAAAAAGGCGCACCCGGTTTCGAAAAGCTACGTGAGGTACCCGAAAAGGCTAAAGATTACTGGGTAAAAAACATCAACAATCCTACCCTGACCGTATTTCTGCCACCGAAAGACAAGGCGACCGGATCGGCCGTGGTGGTTTGTCCGGGCGGTGGTCATCGACTGCTGGTTTTTAATGCCGAGGGTATTGAGCCGGGGAAATTTCTGAGTGATTTGGGGGTAGCCGTTTTTGTACTCAAATACCGCCTGGGCCGCGATACCAACTCGCCTTATAAGGTTGATGTGCATGCCCGTGAAGATGGTTGCCGCGCCATGCGGCTGGTGCGCAGCCATGCTGGCCAATGGGGTATCGATCCCAACAAGATCGGAATGATGGGATTTTCAGCAGGTGGGGAAGTGGTTGATATGACCACCTTCGCCCCGGATGCAGCCCATAACGATGCCATAGATCAGCAAAGCGCTAAACCAAATTTCCTTATCCAGATCTATCCCGGTCCATTATTTATTCCTGATGAGATACCTGCCGATGCCCCGCCCATCTTTTTGCTGGCAGCCAATGATGACGTTTGCTGCTCGCCCTCGGTGATCAGGTTACTGGAAGGGTACCGCAAAGCCAAAGTACCCGTGGAGGCGCATATCTTTACCAAAGGCGATCATGGCTTTAATATGGGTAACCGCTCGCGCTTAAAATCCATCAACACCTGGCCCCAACGCCTTGCCGACTGGCTATCCGACAACAATTACCTCAAATCAACTGACAGGCCGATGGAGCTGAAGTAAGAATTGTTGAACAATGGGGGCTCTGTTGGATTTGATCTTTCAACCCCCGGTCAGATCTTAAAGGCTTTTTATCGCATAACAAATAAACTTCAAACGGCAATTTCAATTGCTGTTTTCCATATTTCTGATTTCGCAAATTTTTCAATTTCACCCCTGCAATAAGATGACAACATGCAAACAAAAATGAACATTCCCATATTATAACTTTACAACAAAGATTATTTCAACTTTCCAACTTTACAACAAAAAAAGAATGGCAAATTTTCAGGAAATAATAAATGCTGAAAAACCGGTATTAATCGACTTTTCGGCGGAATGGTGCGGACCATGTAAAATGATGCCGCCCATATTAAAAGAGCTTAAAGACACCATGGGCGATAAGGTGACCATCCTCAAAATAGATATTGACAAGAACCCTTCGGCGGCCGGCGCCTATAAGATCAACAGCGTACCCACCCTGATGCTGTTTAAAAATGGCCAAACCAAATGGCGCCAAAGTGGTGTGGTACAAGCCAGCCAGCTAAAACAGGTGATAGAGCAATATGTATAAACCTTGCATGCAGCAGCTCATGCCAACCCGTTCTCCTTTGCAAAAAGGGTAAAAAACTTTTTGACAGTCAAAAAGCCTTCGGCTATTATCTACCCCTGTTTGCAGTTTACACCGCAGGGGTAATCGCTTTGTAGAAGAACGGCCAAAAGTACCGTCGTGCGCCGTTAGGTGTATAGATCATAGAAATCGGCGCAAAAAAGGCTTTCTTTTATTGTTCTGCCAAGCTTTTGCGCCCAACGGAGCAGCTCTTTTAGGGCACTAAAGAAGTTGGAATCAGGGCAACAGGCAGCGATTTGGTTTAACTAACGTTATGGAATCGTCTTACAAATAACTTAACCACCACTGCTGATGTGTCTTTTTATACTTGCTGTACCAGCGGCAAGGGAAATACAGTATAACGATGACCAGGAGCCATAGCAAATAAACTCCAAACAAATTAAAGCCCATTCCGTCCGGCTGAAAAAAGGGTAGCTGGTTGGGATTAACGATCTGGCTTGGTTTAAAGCCCTGAGCAAAAAACACAATGACACTTAATATCCTGACCAGATACCAGTGGCACAGGTAATAGAAAAATGGCACATTCCCGTATACGATCAGCACAGCCGTAAATTTATTTTTAATGTTCTCAGTCAGCGCAAGGGCGACCAATGAGGTCCCGATCGCCATACACAGATACAACAGAGAACAAGGATATTTGGTGACATTCAGAAAGGAAACAATGCTCAAAGCAGTCGTTCTTTGAACTGACCAGGGGGCCGGATCGCCATAAATATTAAAATATCTGAATACAACAAAAATCAATAACAGGGACAAGCCCGAATACAGGAATGTTTTCCTCCTTTTAACCGCTCCAACTTTACTTTTGTAAAGCGATCCGAAAACATAGCCCAGCAGCATTACCCCTGTCCAGGGCAAAAGTGCATACGCTATTAGTATACCCCGTGTAGCGCTAACAGGCCAATATGCACTGAGCCCACCTGCTGAGAGCAGTAACTTCCAGCAAAAAGTTTTGGTAATTGTTCCCGGGTCTACAACGTCCAAAATATTATGGCCGAAGAATATGATGGCGCCTATAATACCAATGGCAGCGAGTGACGCTCTGGCCCATATCAGCAAACCCAATAAGATCATGCTTCCGCCTATGGCCCATATCACCTGTAAAATTAAAACATTGTAAAAGGGATTAAGCGTTATGGCAAAAGTGATCAGTACCACTTCGACCACGATCAGCCACAAACCCCCTTTGATCAAAAACATACTTAACTGGCTCCTTATCCGGCGGGAACCGGCCAGGTAAGCCGACATGCCGCTAAGGAAAACAAAAGTGGGTGCACAAAAATGGGTGATCCAGCGTGTAAAGAACAAAATCGGTGTAGTTACAGCCAAATCAGTAGGTTCGGGATGCCCGTAATGGAAAAAATCCCTGATATGATCTATCGCCATTATGAGCATTACCAGGCCACGTAATATATCTATTGATTCAATACGGTGTTTTAGCACCGGGGCTGTTGTTATCATCGTGAAAGTTTAGAGGTTACCTAGCTAAGATACAGATTTTGGTTTTATTACTATAAAAATGATTAACCAAAACTTTTATTAAATCTGCTTATAAAAATTACCTTTATTCTTTAACATTCATCTGACTATGAAAAGACGTTCATTTGTAAAGGCATCCCTGGTAACAGGCGCCGCTGCAACAATAATTCCTTCAACCAGTATGGCATCTGCCGTAATAGCCCGGCATCTGGTAGAATCCCAGTATTATGAGCTTCGCATTTATATTTTAAAGAATGATACACAGCAAAAGCTGGTGGAAGACTATTTGAAAAATGCAGCAATACCGGCACTTAATCGGTTGGGCGTAAAAACGGTCGGCGTGTTTACTGAATTAAATGCAGCCGGCCAAACCAAAGTCTACGTTTTTATTCCATTTAACAGTATTTCTGATTTTCTGCACCTGACCGATAGACTTGAAAAGGATGCCGAATATCAAAACCAGGGTTCGGCCTATCTGAACGCACCGGCCACTGAACCGGCTTATCAACGGATAGAAAGCTCGCTGCTAAAAGCTTTTGCGCATATGCCTCAAATGGATTTGCCGGGACGACAAGCGCACATATTTGAGTTGCGCCAGTATCAAAGCGCTACGGAAAACGCCGGCAAAAAGAAAATTGAAATGTTCAACGATAAAGGCGAAATAGATATTTTTAAACGCCTCGGTTTTAAGCCCGTATTTTTTGGCGAAACTTTGATCGGCACCCTTCGTCCTAACTTAACCTACATGGTAACATTTGATGACCTGGCTGCTCATGACAGCCACTGGAAAGCATTTGGCAGTGATCCCGAGTGGAAAAAGATAAGCGCCGTACCTGAATATGCGGATGCTAAACTGGTGTCAAAGATCACCTCGACTTTTATTGTTCCTGCGCCTTACTCCCAGATTTAAACGATTCAAAAAAAAATTAGTCTTTATTAAATAAAGTTATTGTGTTACTTTTACACATAGACCAATTTAAACATACTACTATGACTTCCAGACGTTCATTTTTGAAAACTTCAGCTGTGCTTTCAGCCGGACTGTTAGTGGCACCCCAGTTATTTGCTTATGATAAAAAATATATCGGGCTGCAATTGTATACCGTGCGTGATGCGATGGGTAAAGATGCGGCGGGCACTTTGGCCAAAGTAGCACAAATAGGCTATAACTCGGTTGAAGCCGGTTACGCCAACGGGAAATTTTACGGACTTGATGGCAAGGCTTTCGGAGCGCTTTTAAAACAAAACAACCTGATTATGCCAAGCTGCCATTACCAGCTTGGCGAGGCGAGTGCCACAGCGAAGGGTACCATATTAAATGGCTGGGATAAGGCCGTTGATGATGCTGCCGCAGTGGGATTAAAATACATGGTTTGTGCATGGCTGGCCCCATCAGAACGCGGAAGCCTTGATCACTACAAGAAACTGGCGGAAGATTTTAACAAAGCCGGACAGGCCTGTAAAAAAGCGGGTATACAATTTTGCTACCATAACCACGATTTTGAATTTATACAGGAAGATGGTAAATATCCGTATCAAACCTTGCTGGATAATTCAGATAAAAACCTGGTAAAGATGGAAATTGACCTTTACTGGCTCACTAAAGCTAAACAGGATCCCATTGCCCTTATAGAAAAACATCCGGGCAGGTTCCCCTTGTGGCACATAAAGGATATGGATAACACATCCAAACAAATGTTTACCGAAGTAGGCAACGGAGTTATTGATTTTAAGAAGATATTCACCCATTCAGATAAAGCGGGTCTCAAATATTTCTTTGTTGAACAGGACATTTGCCCGGGCAATCCGTTTGACAGCATTTCCCAAAGCATTACTTACATTAAAAAGAACCTGGTATAAATCTGGTTCCCTGAGCACAGGGTTCAATTCTTAGTGCCCTGTCGGTATAAATAACCACAGAGGGCACTAAGATTTTCACGAAGAACACAGCGTTTATTTTTGTGCCCGGTACGTTTAAGCCACTATAAAATTAAGCGGTATCAATGCATTGTTAAAGTATGCTCTATTTGTTCCAGTGATTTCCCTTTGGTTTCCGGCATTATCTTCCAGACAAACATCAGCTGCAACACCATCATCACCGTGAAGAATAAAAAGGTGCCGCCACCACCCATCTTTTCGGCAAAATAAGGGAATGAGAAAGTGATAAGCGCCGCCATCACCCAATGTGTTAAACTACCAAGCGTTTGACCTTTTGCCCTCACCTGGTTGGGGAATATCTCGGATATAAACACCCAAATAACCGCACCTTGCGAAAAGGCAAAGAAAGCCATAAAACAAACTAAAGAACCGGTTACATAATACCCACTAAAGTTCTTTGTAAAAAACGAGTAAGAAACCAGTCCCAAAGTAAATATCAGCCCGAAAGAACCGATCAGCATGAGCTTTCGTCTGCCGGTGCTATCAATAAACTTAATGGCAAGAACGGTAAAAATAAAGTTGATCACACCCAGATAGGTGGTTGAAAGTAGCGAGTCGTTCTTGCTAAAACCGGTCATTTCGAAAATGCGCGGTGCATAATACATAATGGCATTGATACCCGATACCTGGTTAAAAAATGCAAACAGGATAGCCAGCATTGCCTGGAAACGATAACGCCTGGTAAAAATATCCTCGCCGCCCTCGTCTTTTGCATCCTCAGCATTACTATTGATAATATTTGCAAAGTCCTGTTCATATCCTTCAGGATTGATCACTTTCAGCACCCGTTTAGCTTCATCATGGTTTGACTTGTGCAGCATAAGCCAGCGGGGGCTTTCGGGTACAAACCGTAATAATATTAAGAATGCCAACGAAGGTACTGCCATCACACCCAGCATATAACGCCATGAATCAGGTAAGTTTTGCCCTACAAGCCCTATCACATAATTGGACACAAAGGCAATCAGGATACCTAAAACAATATTTAGCTGAAAAAGTATGACCAGGCGCCCGCGGGATTTTGCAGGCGATATTTCAGAGATATAGATCGGTGCGGTAACGGATGAGGCGCCTATACCCAGTCCGCCAATAAATCGTAATACCATAAACAGGTACCAGTTTGTCGCCAGGGCAGTACCCAATGATGAAAACAAAAATATAAATGCAATGATCAAAAGTGTCTTTTTACGACCCAGCATGTCGGCAGGTATACGGCCAAGGAGCGCACCAAAAACAGTCCCGATTATGGCAATCGAGATGGTCAAACCATGCAGCTTAACACCAAGGCCCCAATACGCCTGGATAGCCTTTTCAGCGCCGGAGATCACCGCAGTGTCAAAGCCAAACAGGAAGCCGCCAAGGGCCATGATCACTGACCATACAATAACTTTTCTTTGAATCATAAAATAAGAGGTTTATAATGAAGGTTTACCAAATATAAATTTATTTTGATAGGATGGCCTTTTGATTGTACAAATCTTAAATAAAAATTCCCCCGCTCTCCCAGGCAGCAAAGCGGCAGGCAGTATATTCCCATTAATGCCACATACCGCCCCTTTGGCTTACCGCTTTGTGGATCCACCAAAACGCAAAATTGCCCTGTTAAGGGCTACCCTTAAATCAGGTAACCCCAAACAGGGCAAAACAATTATTTTTATATCCAATTCTGCAGAGCGGTAACCCTGCAGGCACGAGAACTGCAACCGCAGATAGCTTATTTGGCTGCCAGTATGGTCAGCTTTTCTATGACCGGTGGCCGGGCAAGCAGCCGGTCCGCATTAGCCATTAACGCCTTTGCTATGGCGCCTGACAGGTGTGCTTCCCTGCCTTCTTCGGCCTCAAATGTGTCGAAAATACCAAAGGTCGATTCGTCAATTTGCCATGCGTACCAGCTCACCGTATCCGGCTCGCCTTCGGCCAAAGGCAATGCACTTTTCAAAAAGTCTGCTACTTCCCGTTCCTTACCCGGCTTGGCTTCAAGCCTGGCTAATAATGCTAATTCTACCATTTTATTTGTTTTTTAATTACACATCGAATAACAGGTTTAAGCAACAGAAGTTGTTAACAGATTTGTCATTTTTACCAAGACGATTAAATTATTGCACAAAATTTATTTTGTAGGCATGAAGGCAGAATATTCAGACCTGAAATACCTAATAAACCCGAAGGCGGTTAAAACAAATATTCAGTAAATGCTGTATTTACTGGTAACCAAACAACCAGGTAATGAAATATGCATTCATAATGGGATCAAATTCATTTATAGTTCCCGGCAATACGCTGATATTTACGGATGACGGCCGGTCCGCTCAATTTTTGAAGATCACCTCTATTTATCATGACAGGCCCCCCGGCCAGGGGCAATCCTCTTTAACAGTTGATTTGGATATTAAAGATACCGAGGGGCATCCCCTTCAATTACAGGGGCATAACCCCGCAAATGCAGCAGGGTTTAAAATAACTGAACAACGCGACAGGGTGCTGGTAACAAAACCCGACGGCACTACAGTTATCGATGTACATCAATTGGATGATAAATCAGCTTTAAAACTGGAACACAATATCATTGCCGAGCTGGAGGCATTTGCCCCAGTGGTGGTGATCCGGATCAGAGGAAATTTCATGATCAACCAACTACATATTGAAATTGATAACGAAAAGCTGTTCGTCAATGGTAACTCGTATGCTAACTCCACGCTTACGGGGAAAACATGCCTGCAGTTTACAACTGAGGGCGTGGTAGTCTAGCTCGATAACAACCAAGAAAAATATGAAGGGTTTAAAAAACATAGGAGATAGCCCGAAAGCAGTCGTCCTGTTGGCTCTTGATTTGCTCTTAATCAGGATCTAGTAACTAATGAACCAAATTATTTTTTTTATACCAGCCCATTACCAGTCTTACCATCTGGTTATAAGTATTTAAACCCTGGGGTTGGTTATTTGCTTTCAGAAAATCATCATAAAACAAACTGCTCAATACACCTAGTTTACCTTCATAGGATAACCAGTATTTCCTTTCCGTTTTAAAATCATTCAAAACAGGCTGAGAAATATTCTTCCGCAGCTCCTTGCGCGCAATACTGTCCTGGCGGCGGAGGGCGAACATAAACTCCTGCACACCGAGGTAGTAGGCCGAATAACGCAAAAGGCGGTCGTGCGAATGTATACCTGCCATAAAACCAGCAAAATCAGCCTCGTCTTCCGGCCCAAAACCCATTTGGTGCGACATCTCGTGACAAGCTACAAAGGGTTTTAAAAATACAGGCATCTGATAATTGATCTGCGCTTCGCCGGTAAAGGGATTGTAATATCCCGAAGTGCCCAGGTAATTCAGCAGCGTTGACAGGATAGACGGCTTAATGTCCGGCTTGTAAGTGTAAAAGCCCTTAGCATTAGCTGAAAGAGCCGTGACAGCGGTGACAGCAGTATGGTAAATATTTTTATTGTCTTGCCCGAGGTCGGCCGTTGTGACCCTGGTGCGGCAATTATTGGCGCTATCGATCAGCATGGAGGTAACCGATTTAAGATCAGCAGTGGTGTATCCGCTGTCAGGAAGGTTTAACCGTTCAGCTGCAGAGGGCCTGAAATAATTCATCCCCCAAAACAGATAAAAACCAAGTATAAAAACCTGTATCCCAATAGTTAAACCAAGTAAAAAAATGCCAAACGATCTCCACTGGCGCTTAATTAACAGCCTGGTCAGCTTTATAGCCGAATAAACCAGGCAGCCGATAACAAAGAGGTAAACCAGGTCGCCAATGCTAAAAGGGAACAGGTTAAACACCGGGTGAAAAACATAGCAAATTCCCCGGTAGAAGCCTTTTGAGTAATAGTGCTCGATAAAGTCCGGGTGATTGGAAATAAGTATCAGTATAAATATGACCAATGCGAGCAGTAATACCGCAATTATCCTTGATCTGATGGAATTCCTTTTAAAGCCGCTGGTCATTGATGCAAATATAATGGATAGGATTAGTCCGCAAATTAAAAGGCTCCCTGGTAATTAGTAATTACCAGGGAGCCTTTTTAATAATTCCGCTTTATTTTTTATTTAATCGTAACAGGCACAGCCAGGTTTTCCCAAAGTATAACAAAACCGTTGCTATTCAGCTCAATTTTAAATCTTTCATTAAACGTTTTCGATTTCATCGGCTTAACAGTGGTTACCAGCACCTCTTTTGACGGATCGTCAGTTGTGGATCCATCCATTTTTATTCCCCATTGCCCGGTTTGTGAATTAAAGATCACTTTCCATTCTTTTTCTCCCGGATTAGTATACAAGCTATACTTGCCCGCAGGTAAGGTTTTACCACCTATTTTAATATCCTTACTGGTCTGAAACAGCGTAGCCTCGTTAGCGCCCGTTCTCCAAACTTTCTCATAAGGTACCAGTCCGCCCCATATCTTTCTCCCTTTTACAGACGGACTGTGGTAAGTGATCTTGATTGTTGAACCTGCAACTGTGCCGCTAACGCTGTCTGCAGGGCTCGCCTGCGGCTTTTTTTGCCCAAAGGCAATCGTTGATACTAAAAGGGCCATCGTAAACGAGGATAGCTTCTTTAATTGTAATAACTTTCTCATGGTAAGTTTTTAAATTGATTTGGTATAAAGATATGTTGAAATTTTGGATGATAAAATAGGCAAAGGCCACGGTTACGGTAATACCGCCCCGGTACCATAAAACCAATTTGTTACGCAAATGTTTTAATTTAAGATTCACATTACAATTCGGAATTGACCGAAAGGTTAAACAATTGTTGTGAGTTGGGCTCCTGCTGTAATGGCGGGGGCTTTTTTATGACCGGCTTGCGCTGTGTCAATCAAAAGAAATCATTTTACTCCGGATAACCTGGTAATAAATACTTATATTTCGTAATAATTAATTATTTCATTAAAAATAAGTATATTTAATTTTTGCGATATATTCAATTAATAAACATTTACCTGTATAAAACTTTGGATATTGAGATTTTCACATTGCTGAGAGAACAAGCAATTGAAGTATATGCCCTATTGCTTGCCGTTCGCGACTTCGCTTCGGGAAAAGGACTGCAAAATGATGTGGAAAGAATAAACGCTTCCATAGCCGAGCATCAGCATATCCTGTCATTGGCAAACAATCAGCTATCCGACCTTAAGAAGTTTGAAACGAAAAACCGGATAGGTTTTTTTGACACGATTAAAACCCTGTAATACAACACCAATAAATCGCCATAATGCGTTGGTTACCATCCGTATTAAATTGACCTCGGTATGCTGGCATGATGTTGGCAGGTATATTAACAGCAATACGGCGATGAAACGGCCTGATATACTTAAATAGTCTGGTATTGGTGTTCTTTACGGATTTTTTACCGCCGGTGAGAAAAATGTACTTAAAAATTGGGGCGAAATATTCCCGATATGTTATTTTTACTTTCCCGGCTATCAATTACATTTATTTTGTGAACTCCGGTTCATTTTGTTGCACCTAATCTAAACCAATATGTCAAAGCTTGTAATAATTGACGACGACCCGATCCATCACAAGATCATACAATTTATGCTGACAAAAAATGAGTTGGCAAAAGAAACAACGTATACTTTTGACGGCAAGCTGGTGCTCGACTATTTAGAGGAAAACCGGATGAAGATAAGTGCGCTCCCTGATTTTATATTCCTCGACCTGTATATGCCCAACAATAGCGGCTGGGATTTTTTGAATGGATTTCAGAAAATTTATAAAAGCCTGAAAAAAGACATCCAGATTTATGTGGTTTCGTCATCCATTTTCCAGATGGACATTAATCGTTCAAAAGGATATCCTTTTGTTACCAACTACATCACAAAGCCTTTAATGAAAAATGTTTTTGATAATATCAGGGGCAGAAATTTAAAGCTATCACTTGCGCAGCTTAACTGAGTACACATTCATCTAACCATGCATATCATAAAATACCTTACCGGATCCGGCAGGGTATTTTTATTTTTATCCCGCTTCGGCTCCGATAAGCTATCACCGGATATATTAACTTAATAATAAACGATGTACTTTTGGCTGCCGGGTGAATACCTGCCTGAATGAATATTGCTATGAAATGAAAGACAATAACAAGCCCTACTATATCCTGCTGTTTGTACTTGCGCTTGTGGTTAATTTCGCCGGCGTCGGTGTAAAATTCTTTACTGATGATCCCGGCCTGTATGCTTCCATCTCTAAAAATTTACTATACCGCAAAGCGTTTTTTGAACTGTTTACTTACAACCAGGATTGGCTGGACAAACCCCACTTTCCATTCTGGATAGTGATGTTAAGTTTTAAATTATTTGGCATCAGTGTTTGGGCATACCGCTTACCGGCATTGCTTTTCTTTTTACTGAGTCTGCTTTACACCTACCTTTTCAGCAAAAAACATTATGGGCAGGAGATAGCCTGGATAGCGGTTTTGATACTGGCTACCTCACAGCACGTGGTCATGCTTAATACTGATGTAAGGGCCGAGCCTTACCTGATGGCCCTGGTAATAGGCAGCATATACCATATTAACCGCCTGCGGGAGCGTTTTACTTTTTCCGATCTGTTATTAGCCGCTATTTTAACCGCATGGGCGATAATGACCAAAGGCATTTTTGTGATAGTGGCGATTTACGGGGCACTATTCGGACAGCTCGTTTTTCAAAGAAAATACAGGGAGGTATTTCAGCTTAAATGGCTGTATCTTATCCTGTTTACTATCATTTTTACACTGCCCGAACTTTACGCTTTATATACCCAGTTCGACCTGCATCCGGAAAAAACCGTTTTTAACAGGCATAATGTATCCGGCATCAAATGGTTTTTATGGGATAGCCAGTTTGGACGATTTGTAAATAATGGCCCCATAAGCCAGCAAAAAAGATCAGGTGATCTATTTTTTTATCTGCACACCCTATTATGGGCTTTCGCTCCATGGTGCCTTTTGTTTTATTATGCTATTTATAAGAACATAAAGGAAATGTGGTTTAAAAAGAAACTGGCCGAATACTATACCATCAGCGGGGCGCTGTTGCTGCTGCTTCTTTTTTCCCTGTCCCGCTTCCAGCTACCATTCTATACGAACACTATTTTCCCGCTGTTCGCTGTTATTACGGCTCCGTTTTGCTATAAGGGGTTAAGCCGGTTTGGAACTACCTACCGATTGATCAGTTTATGGATATATATTATCGCACTGACTTTAGTGATCCTGGTCATCCATTATTTTTCAAAACCCGGCCACACCGTACCCTTTATAATTGATTGTATACTATTTGGCTTGGCGGGTACGATGATTATGGTCAAAGTACGCAAGCCCCATTTAAAGGCATTTTTCCTCACCTGCGCAGCTGCGCTGTTTGCTAATCTTTACCTTAATACGGTCTTCTACCCTATCGTAGCAAGTTATAACGGGCAGATCAAAGCAGCAGATTACATTAACCGGGATACATTTGATAATTACCATATCTACTCGCTTAAATTCGAGAACAATATTTTCCAGTTTTATTCCAAAAGACCGGTAGATTATATCCCGCTGGATAGTTTCAAAGAGTTTAAACCGCCGGCCGGTTCAGTCTTTTATGTAAATCATAAGTCGATGGATTTTCTGCGACAGAGCCACGCCGATTTTAAAGTGATAAAAACATTTCAAAATTATCCCCAGGAAATTATCCTTCCCTCATTTATCAACCTATCCACCAGGAACAAAGTACTGGACAGCGTTTACCTGGTCACCAAATAGCGTTTTGCTTTTACTCCACCTTATACCGGTATACCTGCCTGCCTATATTGCCGGCACTATCAATACCTTCTACCACTAAGCGATAAGTGCCGTGCCCGTCGGCATTGTAATATTCAAAAGATGCGTTGCCATCTTTGTTCGTCGTCAGTTCGGGTGCCCAGAATATAGTTGTACGCAAATCAGGCCGGTTATTTTTTTCTGATACCTTATCATATTTGGGCGAATAGCATTGGCGCGCTATATAAAACCCTTTCGCCCTGAATGTCAGGCTTGGCAATGCAGTTGCATCATTTTTTTCTACAGAATTGTTCAGGCGTGTGGTGATGACCATAACCCCTGCTCCGCCGTTGATCCCATAAATGCTCGCATTAGCCCCTTTTAAAGTTTCCACCGTTTCCACACTGTTAGGACTGATATCATTAATGCCCTGCCCGGTAGCATTATATGGGCTGCCATCAAGAATTATATACATCGGTTCAACAACCATCCGTCCGCTGGTCAATACTATATTGCTCGGTAAATAGGGTGTTCCATTCATAAAATTAACGCCGGCCAGCAAACCGGATAACCCGATTGAAAGGGATTGCGCATTTTTGATGACGTCCCCTTTTACTACCTGGTCGGCATGTCCTGAACCACCGTAATTTGATGACAGGTAATTATTTTTGGAATTATCAAACGAAATGCGCTTGCCTTTAACTATATTTTTCGAATTGTATTTATACGATGCGTCCTGCATAATTCCCTTCTGGATACCGGTACGCGAGGTAATAGCTAAAACTCCTGCATGACCGTATATGCCATAACTATCCGTATTACTGCCTTTTAATACTTCTACTTTTTCGATATCACCCGGACTTATTTTATCGAGGTTAACATAGCTGCCAACTATTTTACCATCGACAACAATAAGCATCGGATCTTTTAGGGCCCCACCCTTCAGATACGGTATCCCCTGTATAAAATTGACGCCGGCGAGACGTCCGTTCAATGCTGTTACGAGCGAGGCCGAGCTTCCGATCTCATCACCGGATACTACCTGGTCCGCACGCTGTTCTCCAACGGGACGGATGGCAATACTGTTGTATAAGGTATGGTGCTGCGCCTGGCTATTATTAAGATAGGTGATCATTGAGCGGTTGACATCAGGTTGTAAGCCCGGCAGCTTTTTATCGCTTACCGCGGGGGCGGGCCTGTCAGGATATACCGTCAGAAACGTTGTACCGCTGGCTTTTGTTGACCCGGTGGCCTGTAAGGTTAATAAAGAACTGTCGGCAAAAGGTGGCAGGTTGCCAAATTTGAATTCACCGTCATTACCGGTCCGCTGCTCCAGCATGCTGCTTTTATTCGAGCTTAACAGCATCACATTCATTCTGGCTGCCGGCGATCCGGACGCTGTCTTAGCGATACCTGTTATCTCCAATGTTTTTTCCGGTTCGTAAGTAAACCGGGCATCGTTATCATCTAATAATTGTTTCCAGGCAAAACGGCGGTAGCCTTGGGCAAGCATTAAATTATCCAGATCAGCATAACTCTGGCTTGTATTATGCATAAAATAGTAATTGGGCTGCTCAATATATCCTTTCAGGTCCGAGGTAAGCAGCAGGTAGTTTAAAATCGTAGTTTCGTTATTCTCATCAAACGGCACTTTAGTTTCGTCTATCACCGATACCGAAAAATGGCCTTGTACATCATTCCCTTTATCCTTTGAATTTATATTTATTGAAACTGCTCCGCGTTTGCGGTTACTTATTTTATTAACGTTTACCGTCAAGTTCAGCTGGTCCGGGTTTTGTAAAAATAAAAGTCGCTCACTCAAAGGGTCCCCGTTTTGCGAAAACAACGTTACCTGTACAATTCCGGATGGAAACTGGCTGTTGGGGATATCCATGCTCAGCCTGCGGCTATCCAGCTTAGTATTTACCGTACTAACAAATCCGCCGCCATAGATTACCAGGCTAATATTCTTACCAAAATTTTCCTGGAAATAGGCTTTATTACTACGTATCTCGATAGCGATCTTATCCAATGTATCTTTTACGGCCAAAACTATTCCCTTGCTTACCGGCGCTGGCAGGTCAAACGTATTTTGCGTACTATCAGCAAAAGTAACTTTGACCTTATAAGTTTTGCCTTCTTCCGGCTGAAGACGGAATGCCCCCATTCCAACATGGGTGGAACTAAAGGCGGTTACCTGCTTATCCGTATTGTCAATCACCACTCCTTTTACATTTACCCCCAAGCCATTTGCCCCTATTGCTTTAAAGGCCACTTTGGATATTATGGCAGTTACCAATTCGCCTCCTTCCGGAAAAAATTGCAGATCGGCCTTTTCAGTTTGGGCAGATGCCGTGCTTTTAGCTGCTTGGTTACTCATTACCGAGCCGACGGGAATGGCCTGATCAAAAAAATAACCGGCAGCATTTTGCATAAATCTGGTGTAGGCCCTGACCCGGTAGTTCCCTTTGGGTAATAAAAAAGATAATGAAAAATCCCCCCAGGCAACGCCATTTACCAAATGCAGCTTTATTGAACCGACAATAGTATTATTCGGATCTATCAGATCAACATATAATATCCCGCTGGCATTGGAAAGGTCGTGATGCTCGCCAAGGGTTACGTATGCTTTAAAATAAATAGTATCGCCGGCTGCATAATAAGGTTTATCAAAATGCAGGTACGCTTTTTCAATAATATGATCGTCAGACAATTTCTTTAATCCCGCAGCTGCATTTTTTATTACAGAACTATCATTCTGGGTATATGCATTCCCGTTAAAGCAAACCGTAAACAGCGCGATGGCATAAATTACTTTTTTCATGGCAATAAGGTTAATCATTAAAGCCCCGCCTTTCCGAAATCGGAGAAGGCGACAAACAAAAAGCGATATCAGAAAAATAATCAGTTATAATTGGCTGAATAAATATATAACTAAGTTTTTAATTTTCAAATTAATTAAAAATTTAGTTACAAGCTTAGCTTACGCTATATCAATGATTTGGAATATTTTTCCGGGTTGGTTTTTGAGCGTAGCAAACTCGGAAAATTTGAAATTTCAGAACCAGTGTCTGACTGCACGGGCGGGCGTTTTATTGTTCATCTTTAATTTCTTCCCAATAAACCGTTTCCAGGTATAAGCCATTATGAATAGCTACCTGTGCCTTTATTTTTTCCAGTTCTTCTTTAATTTTCTCCGGCTCCAGGGCATCGCTTATAGAATAATAATAGATAACATAGCCGGTTTGACTATTGATAAATTTGTAATGTTTATTGTTTTTCTTCATAATCAGGCCCTCTTCTTCCCGATTTATTTAAAACAACCAAAATGGCCAGGAAAAGTTTATGATATACTGGTTTAAAGTAGAAATTTTCAGGCGGTAAAACAAATTTAATTGGCAGATCTGAACAATGATGCTATAGCAGCCAGTTCATTATCGCCAATCAACTCGGGGGACTCAAATTGCTGCATGATCAATGCCTGCGGGAACAGGATACTTCCCCCTGTAGTTTTTACCACTACCCCATTATCAGATTCTGAGTGGTTTTTATAACCGCCAATGGCAGGATCATGCTTTTCTAACCTGATCAAAAGTTCCACTATAGCATAAGTGGGCAAATTATTTTTGAGCATAGTGTCAAAAATACATTAACGGCTCAACAGTTAATCATTAACATTTTGTTAAGTGTTAATGATCAATTGATGTCAAGCTAACATTGCAGCGGGACGAAACCTTATTTGCCTCCGCCGCTATCAGGCGCAGGGGCATCATTATTATTGTTATTATCTTCCTTTTCTTTCTTAAATTCCAGTTTTCCGAACTTATAGCTCAGGGTAATGCCGAAAGAACGGAACGGAACTTCGCGCATGTTTGTCTGATAGAAGTTGGCGCCGGAGGTTGTCGACTTAAAATTGACATACTGATTAAACGGATCGGTAGCAGTTAAGCCGATACTTGCTTTCTTATTCCAGAACTGTTTACGCACAGCCATGTTATAAAAAAAGAATGCAGGCCTGGTTCCCTGTATGGTTCTTTGTGAGGAATTGTAGTTGCCAAATAACTCGGCAACCAAATCCTTGCCAAACTCATAGCTGGCATTTAAATTGATGCGGTAGGTAAAACCGCTTACCTGCGGATTGCCGGGGTTAGTGGTGATCCTGTCGGCAAACATCATATTCGAACGCAAATTCAGCTTCTTGGTGATTGGCACTGAACCGAATAAGTTAACACCCTCTGTGGTTTCCGTACCGATATTATAGCGCTGGTTCAGATAGACATCGGAGTAGATAGTGCCATTAATGTTTAAGGTATCATGGTGCGTAGTAAATGATTGCAGGTCGTTGGTATTGTGCCGATAAAATGCCCCGATGTAAATATTAGCTCCCCCATTGAATGACTTGTTATATCCAAACTCATAATTGTGTCCTATTTCGGGTCTTAGGTTTGGGTTACCGGTGCTGATATTATGAGGATCGCTGATATCGTAAAATGGGTTCAGGTCACGATATTCAGGCCGCTCAATACGGTAACTATAACTTAGTTTCAAAGATTGTGTTTCATCAATCTTGTGGGATAATACCAGTGAGGGTGCCAGTGTATTATACCCCGGAATATGCGTCCCGGGAAAATCAGCAGAAGTTGAAGTATACTCGTCCCGCAAACCAGCCTTGCCATTAATAAAATTATTAAACAAGGAAAATGTTGCTGACAGGTAATAAGCATAAACTTTACGGTTATAGTTAAAGCCATAAGTTTGGTTGGCGTCAGGCACAAATATCCCGTTCGAGAGCGTATCAGTAACCACTGTATTATTGATGTTTTCCAATACGGCTTTGGCACCTGTTTCGAAAGTAAAATTCTTGCTTACCGGTTGCGTATAATCGATGGAGATATCTGTTTCATGATCTTTTCCGGGGTTACTGCTCTGTGTACCTGATGATGGGTATCCGCCATTCAGATAATCCTGCTGCTGAAAGAACTCAGAGCTGTTATTTCCATAACTTGAACTATACAACACATCAAGTTCCTGCCCCTCCTTTTGAAAGGTCTTTTTATAACTAAGGCTATAATCAAAATATTTCCCGGTGAAACGGCTGTCGGAATTACGTAAACTACGTATATCAGATAATGTATTGCTATTGGGTATATCCAGCACGCTTGTCTCCTGGTTGGTTAAACCGTGATTATGATTGGCAAAATGGTTATAACCAAATGAAGCCGTTAAGGCGTCTTTTTTAGTGATATCCCAGTTAAAACTTAAGCCTGACTGATAGCCTCCCCGGGTAAAATTGCTGTTCCCATTTTGAAGTAAATGGGTAGTGGTATCCCTGGTTTTACTGTATGACAGGTTATCGGTAGTATTAATAGTGGTACTGTTGATCTGCTCGCCGCCATTGAAAAATGCGTTAACACCAAAATTACCTTTGCGCACGTTTAAGTTAAATGACCCGTTTTCGCGCCTGGTTCCCGCCGAAAGGTTAACGCTGCCGTTTACGCCCTGTATTTTACTGTCCTTTAAAATGATATTGATAATTCCTCCGGTGCCATTGGCATCATATTTAGCTCCGGGACTGGTGATCACTTCAATGCTTTTGATCTGGCTTGCCGGTATTGACTGTAAGGCATCGGCTAAACTTGCACCGAATATGCTCGATGGCTTGCCATTGATCAAAAAGCGGATATTGGCATTACCCTGAAGCTGTACATTGCCATCAATATCAACTGTAACCTGCGGAACTTTTTGCAATACATCCGCTGCTGAGCCTCCCTGTGAGGTAAGGTCATTGGCCACATTATAAACCATCTTATCTATTTTGTTTTCTACAACCGGTGCCTTACCAACGATTTCCACAGTTTTCAGCTGGTTTTGTACCGGTGCGATTGATATAGTACCCAGTGCAATATTAGCATTAGCAGCACTGATAGTTAAATGGTCCATGGTTGTTTTCTGATAACCAATAAAATCAACGGCAATACTGTACTCTCCAGGGTTTAGGTTAGGGATTGTAAAGCTGCCTTTTATATCGGTTACCACGCCATTGATAGGGCTTGTATTACCATCTTTAAAAACACTAACGGTAGCATAGTCAACAGGCTGTTTGGTAACGGCATCAATAACCTTACCGCTTATATTTCCCTTAGGATTATTATAAGGCTGGGCCTTTAAAATAAGTGCAGAACAAAAAAAGAACAGTAGTATAAAAAAAATTCGCATAATAGATTCATTGACCTTTAAAATCGTGCGAAAATGGTCAGAAAATCTGGATTAAATCTGTAATTAGTGTTTTGTAGTGTTTTTTTTACACAATAGTCAGCCCCCGGGTAGCTAGCCGGTTGAACGGCCCGGTGTATAGCCCTGGCCCCCGGGGTGTTCACCGAAAACCCATAAAGCTTAAAACGTAATTAACTATTACCTGGCAGCTTGGTAAAAGAACAGCAAAGATGGTTTCACGGGATTATTAAAATATCAAAACCAAGGTCCCGGAAATGATCAGCAAAGCGCCTAACCCCGATTTTAAAGTGATTGGCTCCTTTAAAAAAACTGCTGCTAATATAATGGCTAAAGCCACGCTTAATTTATCAACCGGGGCCACCTGCGACACTTTACCTACCTGCAAGGCTTTAAAATAAAATATCCATGATAACCCTGTTGCGCAGCCCGAAAGGATCAAAAATATCCAGTTGGTTTTATTCAGCGCACCCATATTTTCAGCGCTCCCCCGATACAAAGCAATAGCCCAGGCAATTATCAGGATAATAACCGTGCGTATAGCTGTGGCAAGGTCGCTGTCAACCCCTTTAATGCCGGCCTTTGCAAATATTGCGGTCAATGCAGCAAAAGCTGCTGATAGTAAAGCGTATATCCACCACATAGCTGTTTAATTAATTATCGAATTACTGAATTAGTGATTTAATTGACTAAATTTTTGTTAAAGGTAAACGCACAACCCTGAATAAAGATCTAAGCGACTGAACTGATCGTTATTGAATTGCTGAGCTGGTGACTTCGTTAATGACTAAATTTTCACCAAAGGTAAACACACAATCCTGAATAAAATCTATGCAATCTGAACTAATACCTTTGGTATTTTTGTTCAATACAAAATGTATACAAAATTGAGTTTGTACATTTATTGAAAATAATATTAAAAAATCTCCCCTGCCGGGGAAGACCTGCCTGCCTCAGGGGCAGGTTACAAGGAGGCGAAGGCTCATGAAAATACTGATCATTGAAGATGAACAAGGCTTACGCGAAAGCATAGAAGAATATTTTATGGAGGCCGGGAATATATGCGAAACGGCATCAAACTACCGGGAAGCCATAGCCAAGGTAAGCCTTTATAATTATGATTGCATCTTGTTGGATATTACGCTGCCCGGCGGGAACGGCATTGAGATATTAAAGTATTTAAAGCAGAATGATCATACCGATGGTATCCTGATTATATCGGCAAAAAACTCACTGGACGACCGACTGGAGGGATTAGACCTCGGGGCCGATGATTACCTGGTAAAGCCCTTTCATTTATCCGAACTACGGGCCAGGGTATCGGCAATTATTCGCCGCAAAACATTTAACGGAAGTAACCTCCTTATTTTTAACGAGATCACCATCGATCTGCTTGCCAAAACGGTAAAAGCACACAACCAGTCCATCAAACTCACCCGGAAGGAATATGCCCTGTTGCTTTATTTTATTGCCAATAAGGGAAAAGTGGTTTCAAAAAATGCCATTGCCGAACACCTCTGGGGAGATGGCATCGACCTGGCCAATAATTTTGATTTCATTTATTCACATATCAAAAACCTGCGGAAAAAGCTGATGGAAGCAGGAAGCAATGACTATATACAGGCCGCTTATGGCATGGGGTATAAGTTTACCGATCAATGAAGCTCTTAGCAAAATATAACCGCGTAAACCTGGCAACCACCATCGTCGTGATGCTGATAACCGGGATAATTTATTACCAGGCCATCAGCCTGATACTGACCAAACAATTAGACAAAGACCTGGTGGTCGAAGAAAATGAAATTTCTGAGTATGCAAACGTTAATCATCATCTGCCACAGGTCTTTGAATCCAATGATCAGCAGATCACTTTTACACAGGCAAAACCGGGATCGGTAACACGGCAGTTTATTAATACCGTTTATCGCAATAAAAAGGAAGAGCATCCGGGAAAACGCAGGCACCGGCATGAAGAATATGAAGCGGGCCGCGGGCTTATAACCGCTGTCGCCCTTGGGGATAAATACTATCAAATACTGATTGTTGAGTCAAAAGTTGAGACCGAGGACCTGATCCAGATCATTTTCGGCATCACAACAGGCGTTATCCTGTTATTGCTCGTCACGCTTTTTATTACCAACAGACTGCTTTTAAACCGCTTATGGCAGCCGTTTTACAATTTATTAAAAGAGCTGCGTCTTTTTAATGTAGCCGACAATAAAGATGTCCCGCTGGTAAGAACAAACATTGACGAGTTTGACGAGCTTAACCAAACCATCATCACCATGTCGACCAGGGTAAAAAACGATTATAAAGAACTGAAAACATTTACCGAGAATGCCTCGCACGAACTGCTTACGCCTATAGCGGTCATCAATTCCAAGCTGGATACACTGATCCAAACCGATAGCTTTAGCGGGCAGCAAAGCAAACTGCTGAACGATCTTTATAGTGCCGTTTCCAAACTGACCAGGCTGAATCAGTCCCTGCTATTATTGGTTAAAATTGAGAACCGCATTGTCGAGGGCAATCAACTGATCAATTTGCGCGAATCTTTAGAAGAAATGGTTACCCAGTTCGAAGAGATCTTCCAGGATAAACAGTTACAGGTCAATTGTCAACTGAGCGACAAAGAATTGCATGCAAGCCCCTACCTGGCCGATATATTACTGAACAACTTACTGAGCAACGCGATAAGGCATAACTGTATTGGTGGCCAGATCAATATCAAACTAAATAACGAATATTTAGTGATACAGAATACCGGGGAAGAAACGGCCTTACAAAACGATCAGATCTTTACCCGCTTTCACAAATCATACAGCTCGGAAGGAAGCGGCCTTGGTTTAACTATTTCCCGGCAAATATGTGAGAATTTACATTTCACCCTTAATTATAGCTTCCAGGACATCTATCATACGTTTACGGTTAAGTTTGACTGAGCGGTAGCGGTCAATCTACACGCATTTTAACCCGTCCGGCTCCATCAAAGTAAATACACTTAATCCAACTCACTGATCGCATCCCAAATTTATCCAGAATTTAATTTTTACTTTAGCAAATCAAACTGCATAATTTATATTGTTAATGAAGTGGCTTTTCAGCGTTATCCTTTGCACATTCACTTATTCCGTTTCGCTGGCTCAAACTTACACGCTTGATCATTATCTTGAACTTGCGCAAAATAACAGCCCTCTTTTAAAGGATCTTAAAAACCAGATATCGTCAGCCAGGCTGGATAGCATGCGCTTAAGGGCGGGATTAAAACCACAGGTAACGGCCGCAAGTGCGGGTATGTTTGCGCCTGTTATAAACGGATATGGATACGCGGGTGCCGTTACCAACGTACAAACACTTAACGCCCTGGTAGGAGTTAATCAGCAAATTATCGGAAGGAATTACCGTAATAGCCAACTGGCAGCTATTGCTCTGCAACAGGATTCATTACTCAATTCATCCCAACTTTCTGTACAGGACTTAAAAAAAACGGTAACAGGTCAATACATAGCGGCCTATGGTAGCTTTCAGCAGCTAAAATTCAGCCAGCAAGTGGTAGACCTGTTATTAAAGGAAGATACCGTATTCAAAAAACTTACCCGCAACAACGTTTATAAACAATCAGACTATCTTATATTCCTGGTGACTTTAAAGCAGCAGCAAATACAACTTTCGCAGGCACGTATTCAGTATAAAACCGATTTTGCCGCACTAAATTACATTTCCGGTATTACCGATACCAGTATGGTCCAGTTAGATGAACCTAAAATACAAAGGGCCCTATTGCCCTATCCCCCCCCGGGCAACAGTATCTTTTTCAGGAAATTCAAGCTCGATAGTTTACGCCTTGCTAACAGCCATGCTTTAATTGATTACAGCTATAAACCCAAAGCCAACATTTTTGCTGACGGAGGCTATAATACCGACTTTGTACAACCGGCTAAAAATTTTGGCAGCAGCTTCGGGTTTAATATAACGATGCCTATTTATGATGGCGGCCAGCGCCGGCTGCTGCATAAAAAAATTCAGTTGGAAGAGGAAACACGGCAATACTACCAATATTTTTACAGCAGGCAGTACAGGCAGCAAATAGACCAGCTTAACCAGCAGATCGGTGAAACAGAAAGACTTTTCAGCCAGATAGATGAACAGATCAGATACAGCGAAACACTGATAAAAGTGGACACACACTTATTACAAACCGGCGATCTGAAAATATCCGACCTGATACTGGCCATCAATAATTATCTTACTGTTAAAAACTTGCTTACGCAGGCTACAATTAACAGACTTCAACTTATCAATCAGTTAAATTACTGGAATAAATAACTATGAAAGCATTCCGTTTTAAATATCTTACGCTAAAACATACACTTTATCTGGCAGGTGTATCATTGCTTTTATTTTCATGCAAGAGCAATGTGCCTGCCGATGACGCGGGCGATAGTGCTAAAGCGATAACACCTGTTACAGTTACCACGGTAAATGACACTTCCATGGTGAGTTACATTGACCTGAATGCTACAACGGTTTTTCTTCAAAAAAACTTTGTCAAGGCCAATGCGAATGGCTACATACAATCGGCAAATATCCAGCCGGGGCATTATGTTGAAAAAGGGCAATTGTTATTTACCATAAAAACAAAAGAAGCACAAAGCATCGGCAACAGCATCAATGTGCTGGATACTACATTTAATTTTTCGGGTGTGAACCGAATTAAAGCTCCTTTACACGGGTATGTTACCCAGCTAACCCACCAGGTTGGCGATTATGTGCAGGATGGTGAGCAACTTGCGGTAATAAGTGACCGCTCGAGTTTTATCTTTTTAATGCAGTTGCCTTACGAACTGCGCGGACTCGTTAAGCAGAACCAAACTGTACAGCTTAGCCTTCCGGACGGGGATAAACTCAGCGGGAAAGTAGCCTCTTTTATGCCTGCTGTTGATACGCTGTCGCAAACACAGGGCGTTGCTATAAAAGTAAACACAGACCACCAGATACCCGAGAACCTGGTGGCTAAAGCCCGAATTATAAAAACGCAAAAGAACAACACCATTTCATTACCAAAATCCGCTATTCTATCCAACGAAACGCAAACAGAGTTTTGGGTAATGAAAATGATCAACCCCTCAACGGCGGTGAAAATTCCGGTTACCAAAGGCATAGAGGCAGCAGAGCGTGTTGAAATTGTTTCCCCCAAGTTTTCGGCGCAGGATAAGATTTTAGTAAGCGGCAACTACGGGTTAGCCGATACGGCCAAGGTTAAAATTGTGAAATAATGGAGCGTGTAAAAGATTATTTCATCACCCATCGCAAGCCGATCATGATGGTTTTGGCGCTCATTATTATGAGCGGCGTTTATTGCTATTCCAGACTTCAAACATCATTGTTCCCGGAGATCACCTTCCCCAAAATTAAAATTATTGCCGATGAAGGGCTGCAGCCGGTAAATAAAATGATGATAACCGTTACCAAACCCCTTGAAAATGCGGTTAAACAGGTACCGGATCTTCAGGTGGTGCGAAGTACTACCAGCCGCGGCAGTTGTGAAATATCCGCCTTCATGAGCTGGAATGCCGATATCGACTTGAGTAAGCAGCAAATTGAATCGCAAATAGCGAAAATACGCAATGATCTCCCCCCGGATGTAAATATATCTGTGGAAAAAATGAACCCCTCTATCCTTCCGGTAAGCGGGTACACCCTGGAGAGCCATAACAAGTCGCCGATCGAATTAAAACAGATTGCAACCTTTACGGTGAAGCCTTTTTTATCGCAGGTAAACGGCGTTTCTGAGATCAGGGTTATTGGCGGTAAAACCAAGGAATACTGGCTGGTGCTTAACCGGGAAAAAATGAGCGCGCTGGCCCTGACTCCCGACCTGATAAGCTCCTCGCTTGGGCAAACCAACTTTGTGAAATCAGAAGGGTATTTGTCTGATTACAAAATGCTTTACTTAACGGTTACAGATGCCACGGTGAATGCAAAAGATCAGCTCGAAAATATCGTGATCAGTAATAACCGCAAAAGGGTTATACAACTTAAAGATATTGCCAGTGTTGAGATCAGTGAAGGGATTGAATATACCAAAATAAACGCTAACGGGCACGAGGGTGTATTGGTGGCTGTTATAAAACAACCCAATACCAACCTTATTACCTTATCGGCTGATATGGCTGTTAAAGTAAAGGCATTGCAAAAAATACTACCTCCCGGGGTGATTATTAAGCCCTATTATATCCAGGCGGATTTTGTGAACGATTCGGTAAAAAGCGTTACCGATAGTGTATGGATAGGATTATTACTGGCCATCGTGGTGGCGATCATCTTCCTGCGCTCACTAAAGGCGAGTGCAACCATTCTGATCGCCATACCCGTTACACTTTTCCTTACCTTAACGGTATTGTATGTCATTGGTTACAGCTTCAACATTATGACATTGGGCGCCATTGCGGCAGCCATCGGCTTAATAATTGATGACGCTATTGTAGTGGTCGAGCAGATACACCGCACACACGAGGAACACCCCGAAGAGCCCACCAGGAACCTGCTTAAAAAAGCGATCGACTACCTGTTGCCGGCAATGATAGGTTCCTCGTTAAGCACCATTGTCATATTTGTGCCCTTTATATTGATGAGCGGGGTGGCAGGAGCCTACTTTAAGGTGATGACCAATACGATGATCATTACGCTGATCTGTTCGTTTTTAGTGACATGGATAGGATTGCCTGTAATTTATTTAATGCTTTCAAGTGATAAGAAACCGGCAAATGCTAAAAAAGCGGTGGCACATGCTGTAAAAAAGCAAAAATGGGTGTCCTTCTTTATACTTAACCCGGTGATCAGCATGATCATGTGTTTGGGGCTGCTAGCTGCGATCATATTTATTCCTCCGGTGCTGCAAACGGGTTTTTTACCGGATATGGACGAAGGGAGTATCGTGCTTGACTACAGCTCGCCCCCGGGGACCTCACTGGAAGAAACCGACAGGATGCTGCGCGAGGTTGAAAAAATAATTGTAAAACAACCCGACGTGGAAGCTTATTCGAGGCGCACCGGCACACAAATGGGATTTTTTATTACCGAACCCAACACCGGCGATTATCTTATTCAATTAAAAAAGGGCCACCAGAAAACCACCGAAGAAGTAACCAGTGATATCCGAAAGGGAATTGCCAGTACACAGCCGGCATTAAGAGTTGATTTTGGGCAGGTAATAACCGATATGCTGGGCGACTTAATGAGTTCAACCCAGCCCATTGAAATCAAAGTATTTGGTGATGACCAGCAAAAGCTTCGCGATCTGTCAAAACAAATAGCAGAACAGGTTAGCGCAGTAAAAGGTACAGCCGATGTTTTTGACGGTATCGTCATAGCCGGCCCCTCGGTAAGTATTGTCCCAAACTACAGTAAATTGGCACAATACAATATAACACCTACCAATCTTCAATTCCAGGCTCAAACAGCCCTGGAAGGAAATGTGGTGGGTAATTTATACGAGCTTCAGCAACTTTCGCCTATACGGATCGTTTATCATGGCAACAGGTATTTAAATATTACAGGCATCAGAAACCTGCCCGTTTTTTTGCCAAACGGCAAACTAATCCCTATAAGTCAACTGGCCAATATTGATTTGAAGGCAGGAGATGCCGAAATAAATCGCCAGGACCTGCAATCAATGGGCGTCATCAGTGCCCGGCTTGACAATAGCGACCTGGGTACGGTAATACCCGCTATCCAGAAAAACATAGCGCAAAAAGTAAATTTACCGCCGGGTTATCATGTTGAATACGGGGGGGCCTATGCCGAGCAACAAAAATCATTTAAAGAACTATTGATCATCCTGGTCACAGCCAGTTTGTTGGTTTTTGTAGTCATACTATTTTTATTCAAGCAATTCAGAATTGCTTTTTTGATCCTTATTATCGCCGTACTAGGTATCAGCGGAAGCTTTCTTGCATTATTTCTTACCAATACACCGCTGAATGTGGGCAGTTATACCGGCCTGATCATGATCGTGGGTATTATTGGCGAAAACGCCATATTCACTTTCCTGCAATTTAAACAACGGGTGTTGGATAACATGACCAATGCCCCTGAAAATATTAAGGAAAATATTGATGAAGCCATTATATTTTCCATCTCTACCCGGCTTCGCCCTAAATTAATGACTGCCCTGGGCGCTATTATAGCGCTAACGCCTTTGGCACTGGGGATCGGCGCAGGCGCACAGCTACATCAGCCCCTGGCTATTGCCGTTATCGGTGGCTTTATTGTGGCTCTGCCCTTATTACTCATCGTATTGCCCAGCATGCTGCGCTTAGTATACCGGTCGGGCAAATTTCATCAGCATAAAAATAATTTGTAAACTAAGGACGCGAAACCAAATTTTCTACAGAATTAAATGTGATATTGTATAAAAACAATCACTTAAACAAGGCATAAACTAGCATGGGTCGCCTAAAAAATAACCCATGATGGCTTTATTACTATCTAAAAACAATCATCCCGATGAAAAAAATTATTCTAACTGTTATTAGCCTAATAGGTATCAGCTTACTTTCTACCTCGCTGCAAGCACAAACTTATATATTAGAAAAAACAATACCCCTGCCCGGCGATGGCGGATATGATTATGTGTCCATCGATAAAGTTAATCACCGCCTCTACGCCTCGCACGGCACTTCGGTAAACGTTGTTGACCTACAGACCGAAAAACCCACAGGTATAATACAGGGAATGAAAGGTGTACATGGGATTGCCATAGTTGATAAATTGAACAGAGGTTTTATAAGCGACGGAAAAGCAAATGCAGTGGTAGCGTTTGATTTGAAAACGCTTAAGATCATTGCCACGATACCCCTGGCAGACGCCAAAGGCCCGGATGCGATCATCTATGATCCATACTCGGACCGCCTGTTCACTTTTAACGGCGACAGCAATAATTCATCCGTGGTCGATCCTAAATCCATGAAGCAGGTAGGAACCGTTGCCCTTGGCGGGGCACCTGAATTTGCAGCCAGCGATGGTAAAGGCAAAATATATAACAACCTTGAAGATAAAAACAGCTTAAATGTCATTGACAGTAAAGCGCTGAAAGTAATTAAAAACTATTCGCTGGCACCTTGCGGTGGCCCTACAGGCATAGCTCTGGATGAAAACAACCAGCGCGCATTTTCTGTTTGCCGTGAAAACAAGGGCATGAGTGTGATTGACCTTAATTCAGGAAAAGTGATCACTACCCTGCCAATTGGCGCCGGCGTTGATGCTGTTGCTTACGATCCGGAAACTAAACTAATATTTTGCTCCAACGGTGACGGCACCACCACTATTATAAAACAGGAAAGCGCCGACAATTATAAAGTTGTGCAAACCCTGCAAACCCAGAACCGTGCAAAAACATTGGCGCTGGATACCAAAACGCATAAAATATATTTAAGTGTTGCAAAATTTGAGCCCGGCACACGTAAAGCACTGACAAATACGTTTACTATATTAGTATATAAGCAACAATAAATCCCAAATAAACGGGGGTATTCCCAATTTTAATTTTTATTATTGGAAATATCTTTAACCAATTATTTAACCAGATCAGCATTAAGATAACGATTGCTGATTTTATATTAACTAAGGAGCAAACATGGCAGCTAAAACCGATTTTATTTACTCAACAGAATCTGAACCACACCGCACGCGGACAAAAAAAATTTTAAAACAGTTTCCTGACCTGAGAAATCTTATTGGTAAAAATCCGTATACCATATTTGCCATAATAGGTCTGGTGCTGTTCCAGGTAACAGGCGCCTGGTTACTCAGGGAGCAATCGTGGTGGCTTATTTTTGGTGCAGCTTATCTATTGGGGGCCTTTGCCGATCATGCACTGTTTGTGATGATACACGAATGCACCCACCAGTTATTATTCAAAAACCGCAACGCTAACCGCTGGGCATCTATGCTTTCCAATCTGCCCCAAATATTACCAAGCGCTATTTCCTTTGAAAAATACCATATCAAGCATCACTCTTTCCAGGGTGTGCATGAATTGGATGCCGATCTGCCCAACAAATGGGAAGCAAAACTGATCAATAATTATTTTCTGGGTAAAATGCTGTGGTTATTGTTCTTTCCGATATTCCAGATCTTTCGTTTATCCCGCTTGAGAGAAATACACCCTGTTGACGGATGGATAATCACTAATTTTCTTTTGCAGGCCGTATTTACCACTGCAATTTGGTACTTTTTTGGATTTCATGCCATAGGCTTTTTATTCCTTAGTTTTTGGTTTTCTGTAGGACTGCACCCACTTGGTGCACGCTGGATCCAGGAACATTACTTAACGCATAAAGTTGAACAGGAAACGTACAGTTATTATGGTTCCTGGAATACCGTAGCTTTTAATGTGGGTTTTCATAATGAGCATCATGATTTTCCATCAATACCCTGGAACAAGCTGCCGAAAATAAAAAAAACGGCACCGGAGTATTACGATACCTTATATTATCATACCTCCTGGACAAAATTATTCTTTCAATTCCTTTTTGACAGCGAGATATCACTTTTCAACAGGATATTACGTAAAGAGAGAGGAAAAGTATCACTTAGTGATACTTCAAAACCTGACATGGAAATAAAAATTTAACATAAACGTTTATACTCATTTAATACCCCTAATAAAATTTACTATGGTTCAGCTGCGTAGTTTTTTCTCAACGCATGAAGATGCGGCACAAATCCTCCTCTATGCTGTTATAATTACACTTCTTTGGTTTGCAGAAGTGCTGGTTACAACTGATGGTTTAAAATCAAAATGGCGGCATTCGTCTGTCAACCTGCTATTTATTTTCACTGCATTACCCGTGCAACTGTTACTCACAGGTTTTATCGTCATTATTTCGAAATGGGCCAATATCGGTCATTGGGGTATACTCAACTTAATACATTGGCGCACAAAAGGCTGGGGATATTATCTTACCGGTTTTGTATTGCTTGATTTATGCGAATACCTGTACCATGTAATTATGCACAAGTTTGATGTCTTATGGAAATTTCACCTGGTACACCATAGTGATCTTAAGGTAGATGTATCGACAACTGTACGTGAGCACCCGGGTGAAACCTTTATACGCACTTGCTTTTTAACGCTTTGGGTATTCATTTTGGGTCCCGTTATAGGTGTTCTGATTATCAGGCAGATATTCCAGACATTTTCCAATATCATCGCACACACCGAATTCCGATTATCAAACCGGTCCAATAAAATTATCAGTTTTTTGTTCATAACGCCCAACCTGCACCACGTGCATCATCATTACAGGCTGCCCTACACCGATTGTAATTATGGCGACGTATTAAGTATTTGGGACAGGCTGTTCGGGACCTACGGGGAACTTGACAGGGAAGACACGAATTTCGGGATAGATACCCACATGGATGAAAATGTGAACGGAAAATTTATCAATGTTGTCAGGATACCTTTTCAAAAACTGGAGCGTAAAGAACATCCCGGGGATCAAATCTAAGTCCATATTTATGCGATCCACCAGGTGCATTTTATTACTGATCATCGTTTTTTGCGTTTCCGTCTCTGCGAGTTTTGCACAAACTGAAGATATCACTTCCAGGTTTTATTTTCCAGGTTCAATTGGTCTGAGCGTACCTTTCGTGAATACCCATACCCGTTTAAATGACGGGCTTGCGGTAAATACGGCTATTGAATACCGACCAACCTATATGAACGATATATTTTACCGGTTGGACTATGATGCGCTGAATAATAATTACACGAGCTTTGTACCTACCATACCTACCAATATTCTTAAGGGAAAGCTGTCAACTGATTTTTTAGTAATTGGAGCGGGATACCGCAGGAAGTTTCAGAAGTGGGCATTATTTGGGCTCGTACAACCTGGGTTGGGTATCCATTCGTTTGAACGTGCTGTGGTAAACCAAAATAATGTCTTGTTAAGCAGTGTCACCAGCAACAGTTTAGCTGTAAAAGCAGATATCGGGATCGAATACTATATCACCAGGCATTTTGCGGCAGTTTTTGACCCCGCCTATTATAAACTGTTCTCCCACAGGGGATTTAATACCTCGCATTCCAGTTTCACCGGCTTTAATATTGGCATCACCACCACTATTTTGTGATAAAAAAATTAGTATAATGCTTGTAATTTTTAAATCGGTTTAGTTATATTTGCTAATATATTTAGCAAAATGGAACGGATCACAACAGCAGAACAGCTAATCATTTTTAGCAGGTACATCGGGCAGCAGGTGGTGATAAAAAGCTTACTGAACAACGAGGATGAAACCATTGGCACGCTAAAGGGCGTCAGGCACAGTGCCCTGCTGATAGCGATCGATGAGGTAAACCGCTGGATACCCCTGAATGACAACTTTAAAGTATGCGAGGTGAGATTGCTGTTAAAACCTTTGAAAAAGCTGACCGCATCCATTATCAAAACAGCAAACAATTTACCCGTACAGGCATTTATTACCCCATATTATCAGCAATTGGGTTTTGATATGCCTGTGTTTATAGCACCCGAACATAGTTGTAACTGCAAATATGTGCATGAGCTTGACCTTGCAGATTACAGAACCCCGGCCGAAATCTTTGAGCGTAATCAGCAGGCTTTGATTGCACAGGGGACGTAATTTTTAATTCCTGTGGTAAAACATATCCTCGGGTTTTGTCGTTTTAAACCAGATCAGGCATGTTTTATAAAATCGGCTGTTTTTTAGCTTTCTTTGCATGCTTATTAGATTTAAAGTTTAGATTTTCAGAATTTAGATTTTAGAGCTTAGAATTTTAACCGGTCAATGCAGTTATTAAATGAGCCGCTCAAAGAAAATAAAGATCATATTGCCTGTAGTAATTATCCTGTTTTTCGGTGCTTATGCCGAACACAGGTATACCCAACAAAAATTAAACATACCCGGTCGCCTGCAGGATAAACAGATGGACGAAATATCGGGTCTATCGGCATCCGGAATAAACGAAGGCATCTATTATGTTCATAACGACAGCGGCGACACCAGTCGCTTTTTTGCCATTACCCCTGAAGGAAAAATAAGATCCGTTATTTACTTTAAAGGAGATCCGAAAGAAGCGCTCGGCGTTAATGATTGTGAGGACATAGCCGTGGGGCCCGGCCCCATAAAAGGGAAAAGCTACGTTTATATAGGTGATATCGGCGACAACGATGCCATACGGCCATATATTACCCTTTACCGCATGGAAGAGAAAAAATCGTGGATCGGCAAGGACAGCATAATAAAAACTGATGCTGTTGCTGTACATCTTAAATACCCGGATGGCCCCCGTGATGCCGAATCGCTGATGATAGACCCCATCCAAAAGCTGATCTACATCGTTTCAAAACGTACCGATTCGGTAACGGTATACACCTCGCCTTTAAACTCTAAAGCAGGCGATACGCTAACGCTTACCAAACGTTGTAAACTTTATTTCAATGGCTTCAGGCCTTTTAAATGGATCACCGCCGGAGATATTTCAAAAGACGGCCGGCAGGTATTGTTAAAAGACTACGTAAAGGTATACTACTGGAAACGCAGCAATAATGAGCCCCTGTGGCAAACTATGCAAAGCAGACCCAAAGAGTTGCCTTACCAGCAGGAAAAACAAGGCGAAGCAATCGGTTTTACCCCCGACGGCAAAGGATACTATACCACCAGCGAAGGCGTTTTTGCGCCTATTTACTATTATACCGTTCCGGATAAATAATACAGAAAGCTCTGATTTTACCAGCCGCCCTACTGAAATCTGCCCGGCGAAAACACATCGATATTCATCGTTGGTTTGCCGCCATTCAATACATCGTTGATGAGCCGGCCCGTGGCCGGTCCCAGGCTCAGGCCGATCATCGCATGACCTGTAGCGATGGCCAGGTTATTATATTTACCTGACAAGCCGATATAAGGCATACCATCAGGTGAGACCGGGCGGAAGCCAAACCAGATATCTTTTTTCTGCGGCACTTCGGGTTTAAAGTTGGGAAAGTATTTAGGCACTGATTCAACGATACCTTTCACACGGTTCATATTAACCTGGCCGTTTATCTTTCCTATCTCCATGGTACCGCCATAGCGTATGCTGCCGTTCATCGGGGTGACGGCGACCCTCGCTTCGCACAATATCGATGGGATGGTCATCCGTTTGGCATCATCCTGCCCCACCATGAATGAATAACCCTTACCCGGCATCAGCGGAACACGCAAACCAGCCAGCCGGGCGATTGCAGGCGACCAGGCGCCAGCGGCTACTACATACGCATCACCCTTAAATTCTTTATCATCACTGCTTACCGAGGTAATTTTATTGGTGTCATGCGCTATTTTAACGATCTCTGTATTGCGGTGAATGGTTACCCCTTCAGCTGCTGCCAGGTATTTAACCAGGCCAGCCATCAGGCTGTTAGGATGCAAATGCGCATCACAATGATAGTGTACAGCTCCCAGAATATCCATCTCGACGCCGGGCTGCAGTTTACGGCATTCCCCAGGACTCAGGTATTGTGCATCAAGACCCAGGTTGGTTGCTTTTTCGGCAAGGTGCTGTTCCTCTTGTTCCGCTTTCGGACTTTTAAAAAGCATCAGGATGCCTTTATCTTGCAACCCAAAATCGATACCGGAATCTTTTTCAAATTCCCTATACAGCTTTTTGCTTAAAATGGAAATATCCCGCAAGGCCCCTGCCGAATGCTCCACATGCTTTTTAGTGGCACTTTTCAGAAATTTGAGCCCCCAGCCAACGAGCCCCGGATCAAGCGAAGGCTTTACATAAAAAGGGCTTCTACTGTTAAACATCCAGCGGATGCCCTGCTCGACCATGCCGGGTGCGGCCAGGGGCACAAAATGGCTTGGCGTGATCATACCCGCATTGCCGTATGAACAATTATCCGACAGGTCGCCCCGGTCAATTATCTCCACTTCCCAACCCGATTTATGCAGATAGTATGCCGAGAACAGCCCGATTATACCTCCGCCAATTATAATTGTTTTACTCATAAACCAAGCCCTCTGCAAATCTCCCCCCGGTGGGGGAGACTTGGTATTTTTTTAATTTATTATACATTTATCATTCATTTAAAGCCCGCCCTACCACGGGTTGAGGGGGCTTATATCACCTGGAACCCATAGGCGTAAGGATCTTCATCATCAATTTTTATGGTATTATAGCCATACACCCGTGCCCAGCCTTCAATGCTGGGTATGATTGCCGGTGTATCACCTATTTTCACCTCCTGTTCCACCCTGCCGGTAAACTGGCTGCCTATGATACTTTCATGTATGAATAGATCGCCTTTTTTTAGCTTCCCTTTAGCGTGCCATTGGGCCATCCGTGCAGATGTGCCCGTTCCGCAGGGAGAACGGTCAATCGCTTTATCACCATAAAAAACAGCGTTGCGCGCCGTTGCTTCAGCAGACAGTGTTTTCCCGGTCCAAAGAATATGCGTACAGGTATTGATAGTTGGATTTTCAGGATGAACGAAAGTATACTGGTCATTAATTCTGCTCCTTATCACCCTGCTCCATGATATCAACTGATCAGCATTATAATTTTCCAGTCCCTTAAAGTTGGGCTGGGGATCAACAATGGCATAAAAGTTCCCCCCGTAGCTCACATCAAAGGTCAATATCCCCAGGTCGGGACATTCTACATCGAGGTTTTCGGCAGCAAGATAAGCGGGTACGTTAGTCAGTTTAACTGATTTTACTTTACTTCCCTCCTGCTGGTATTCTACTAATACCAAGCCTGCAGGTGCTTCCATCCGCACGATGCCCGGTGTTTTTGGGATGATCAGCCCGTGCTCAATTGCTATAGTGATGGTGCCGATGGTGCCATGCCCGCACATCGGCAAACAGCCGCTGGTCTCGATAAACAAAACAGCCACATCATTTGCCGGATCATGAGCGGGATACAAAATACTGCCCGACATCATATCGTGGCCTCTGGGTTCAAACATCAGGCCCTTGCGTATCCAGTCATATTCTTTTAAAAAATGCTGGCGCTTTTCGCTCATGTTACCGCCTGTCAAATTGGGGCCTCCGCCTGCTACTAACCTTACCGGGTTGCCGCAGGTATGGGCATCTATACAAAAAAAGGTTTTACTCGCCATTATTTTTAGTTTTAAGTTTTGAGCCAGGCGCAGTTCATACTCAAAATCCGCGACTCAATTAGTTTCGAGTATTGAGTTTTAATTGAAGCATACATTCTTACTCAGAACTCGGCGTACCCATCACTACGCTTTACTCCATTTATTGTTCACCAAACGCCATATCTCCAGCGGGTTGTCATCTTTTAATTCATCCGGCAATAGGTCATTGCTCCAGTTCTGCCAGCTCACAGGACGCACAAAGCGTTTGATGGCTCCTGTACCTACCGAGGTAAAGCGGCTATCCGATGTTGCCGGGAAAGGACCGCCGTGCTGCATGGCCTGAACCACCTCGACACCGGTGGGCACATTATTTAAGATCACACGTCCCGCTATACCGGTAAGGCTTTGGATAAGCGGTTTATATTTCACCAGGTCCGATTCATCTGCTACGATGCTTGCTGTTAACTGTCCATGCAAAGCACTAACAATCTGCGGCAATTCAAGCTCATAATCAGCGGTCACCAGTAAGGAATATGGGCCGAATACCTCTTGTTTGAGTTTGGCATTGACCAGGAACGAGGATGCGCTCACCTCTGCTACCAATGGCAATGCCTGACTGGATTTATCTTTATTCAGATTACCCGATCTGCCGATAACCGACACCCCCTGCTCCTGCAGCATTTCTTCGGACACTTGTGAATAATTTTTGCAGATACCCGGAGTAAGCATAGTTGATGAACCAAGCTTTTCAATGGCTTCATTCAGGGCTTTCTTGAATTTCTCTAATCCGGCCGACTTCAGGGCGATCAATAAACCCGGATTGGTACAAAATTGCCCCCCGCCCAAAGTGATGGAAGCCGCATATTGCTCCGCAATTTGCGCATAGCGGTTTTCCAGTGCCTCAGGCAGTAATATGACCGGGTTGATACTGCCCATTTCGGCAAATACCGGGATAGGCTCATCACGCTGCTGTGCCATTTTCAGCAGCGACATTCCGCCTTTATAGGAACCTGTAAAAGTGACGATCTTTGTTTTAGGATGTTTTACCAGGGCCTCTGCTACCGTATAACCATCATCATACAGGATAGAAAATACCCCTTCAGGAAGATCGTATTTTTTGGCAGCTTTTTTAATGGCCTCTGCAGCCAGCGCGCTTGTGCCCGGATGTGCCGGATGTGCCTTTACCACAACCGGACAACCGGCCGCTAGTGCCGAAGCAGTATCGCCGCCGGCAACAGAAAATGCCAGCGGGAAATTACTTGCCCCGAATACCACTACCGGCCCTACAGGAATATGCATTTTACGGATATCCGCTCGTGCGGCAGGCTGACGATCAGGTAAAGCGTTATCGATCACCGCTTCCACCCATGAGCCTTCTTCTACCAAATCTGCAAACATATTTAGCTGAGCTGCTGTCCGTCCGCGCTCGCCTTGTAAACGAGCCAGTGGTAAACCACTCTCGCTCATGGCGCGTTCAATTAACTCATCACCTATGGCTAATATTTCTTGGGCAATGCTGCGCAGGAAGGCTGCCTTTGTTTTTTTATCGGTATAACGATAAATGGCAGCTGCTTTTTCAGCAAGGTTTAATGCAGCGTCTACCTCGTTCAATCCTGCTGCCGAGAATTCACCTTCAAGTTCAGCACCCGAACAGGGGTCGATCGCCTTAAAGGCTTTGCCACCGGCGGCCATATACTGATATCCTATTAAATTTCCTGTTTCCATAATCTCTGGGCTGAATCCTTGCCTCTTGTTAGTGTGCTGTGTAGTTCTTCACCACGAAGGTCATTAAGTTTTTTCACAAAGAGCATTAAGTTATCAATTCAATATGCGGTTTCCAATTGACTCAGCCTGCCCCAGCTGCCTTCAGGCAATGCCGGACGTGCTGTTAGTGCATCATTGATGATCTTTAATACCCGCTCACGCTCGGCACCCTGTATGGTTAAACGCGGCGCACGTACATGCTCTGTGCCGATGCCTGTTGCCACTTCGGCCAGTTTGATATACTGCACCAGTTTTGGATGGATATCCAGCTCCAGCACCGGCAAAAACCAGCGATAGATAGTTAAAGCCTCACTGATCCTGTTTGCTTTTACCAGGCGATAAATAGCAACCGTTTCTTTAGGAAAGGCATCCACTAAACCGGCTACCCAACCATCGGCACCCATTACCAGGCTTTCCATAGCCAGCGGATCAACACCGGTCATGATCTTGAATCTGCCACCAAAGCGGTTGATCATACGGGTAACGTTGGATACATCCCTGGTTGATTCTTTTACGGCTTGAATATTATCATACTTTGCCAGTTGTTCAAACATGTCCAGCGTCACCTCGATCTTATAATCAACCGGGTTATTGTAGATCATGATCGGCAGCGGCGTACTTTCAGCCACTGCAGTTAAAAAGGCCACCGTTTCCTGATCGTCGGCTTTATAACGCATCGGCGGCAATAGCATTAAACCGCTTGCGCCATAATCCAAAGCCTTTTTCGCGCAGGCTACGGCGGCTTTGGTGGCTTGCTCGGCTATGTTGAGCAATACAGGAACTTTCCCGTCTACAAGCCGGGCGGTATGTTTCAGCAAAGCAAACTTTTCCTCATCGCTCAGCACACTGGCTTCGCCTAATGATCCGCCTAAAATCAAGCCATCAACACCGGCTTCCAACTGCGCGCTGATATTATAGTCAAACGCCCTGAAATCAAGCTCATCATTATCAGTAAACTTGGTTGTAACTGCGGGGAAAACCCCTTTCCATGTAAATTTCATAAGCCCTTAGCCCCCTGTAAATCTCCCCACGGCAGGGGAGACTTTTATTTTTATTTTGAATGATAAATGAATTACTCTTTTTATAAAGCCCTGCCTGGCGGGGCAGGGTCCGGCGGGGCTTACTTCGACACTCTTACCAACACTACCCCATGCGGTGGTACTTTCGTTACAAATTCCCCTGCTGCGGTGATGAGGTATTTTTGCTGCCATACATCACGCACTTTGGTATATCCGCCCAAACCGGCATCCGCTTTATTCAGTTTAATGAGCTGATACTTATCCGAAGTATTGAATATCCCTACCGCCTTGCTGCCATCTTCCAATTCCTTTGTCCAAACCTGGTAATCGTCCTTCTTAGCAGTCTGCCTCGCTTCCCTGCCCAAAGCATCCTGGTCGATTGCCAGCACTTCATCGTTGGTCAGCAGGCTTAGCGTGAAGGGATCCAGGTGGCCCATATCACAGCCGATCAATAACGGCGATGACAGTAAACTCCACAAACTGATGTGGGTATATTGTTCGTCGGGTGTCAGCCGGGTATTGTGCTGACTATCGCCCCAGCCGACTTTGCCAACCACCAGCATGTCAGGATCATTGAAATGACCTGGTTTTGCACCTTCTGCTGTTTTGTCCTGACTGAAGCCTATAGTCGACATGCTTTTCCAGGTATCTTCAATATCCCCCGTAGTGCGCCAGCTATTGCCGCCAACCTGGCCGCCCCAATTCCAAACATCCCCCATCCCATACTGGCAAAAGCTGAACAGGATATCCCTGTGAACTTTATCCAATGAGGCACGCATCAGCTGGTAGGGCTTTTTCATGTCGTCCAGTGTTGGCCTTGAGGAGGTCACCTCCGAGTAAGAGCACCAATCGTATTTCAGGTAATCTATACCCCAGTCACCATAGGTCTTGGCGTCCTGGCCCTCGTGCTGCCAGCTTCCCAAGTAACCGCCGCAAGTTTTTGGACCGGGAGATGAGTAAATCCCCATCCTTAAGCCCAGGCTGTGCACATAATCTGTCAGACCCTTCATATCCGGGAATTTTGCGTTTGTCAGAATCTCGCCATTTGCATTGCGATTTGCCGCCTCCCAGCCGTCGTCAATGTTAATGTACATCCAGCCATGTGCGCTTAACTTATCTGCCATGGCATTGGCCGATGTGCGTACTTTTTGATCATTCACCGTTAAACCCCAGGCGTTCCAGCTGTTCCAGCCCAAAGCAGGTGTCAGACCAATCAGCTCGCCGATTTTAATGGTAAATTTTTTGGTACTGCTGCCCAGTTTATTGCTCACCGTGAATGCTACGGCGTAGTCACCTTTAGTATCCGCCACCCCGGAAATAATGCCCGTTGCAGCATCCAAAGTTAACCCCGATGGCAGGCCATCAGCCTTATACACTAGCGGCTTTTGCCCTGTGGCAGGTATTCTGTACAGGAACGGATTACCCGGACGTTCCCCAAAAACATCCGGCCCATTAATCCGCGGTTTTGCCTTTACGTAAGGCGTCAAAATATAGGGTGTACCCTCAGTTTTGCTGATCTGCTTACCCGAATGTTCATCGGTAAAAGTGTAAGTGATCCGGTATGATTTCTTGTCGAGCCTGGCTATGGTAAACGTATAAGTAAAAGGGCGGTGCGCCGTAAAGTTCGCCGGGTTTGTTTTCTGGTAAACGATGGTATCCGTTTCAGGGTCTGTCACTTTAAAACTCAGCCTGCCCGCATAATTGTAGTTCCCGCCGGTGGCTTTCAGTTTGATGGCTTTGCCCAGGCTTTTTTCGCCGTAATAAAAATCACCATCGGTGCTGATCGTCACATTGTCCATCACGTCCGTCATTTTGATGTCGAACTTATCGCCATAAACGCCGCCATTGCCTCCGGTATCGAATAGGCGTACAGCGATCACATTTTCTTCGTCCCAATGCAATGCCGGATCATTCACGGATACCGAAAAAGAGCCCGGCCCGTACAGACCTGACTTGATATCTCCTGTTTTCCAATTTTTGTATACCAGTTTGCCGTTTAGATACACTTCGCCGCCATCATCCAAATAGCCGAGGTCGAAATGAAGGCTGTCTTTCAAAAATGCTTTTTCTTTCAGTGATGACGGGATAAGCTGATGCACCCGGTACCAGCCAAAACCGTCTGTTTGGGGGTATCCCTGCTGTTCCCAGGTTTTGCTGACGTCGGCCGTTTTCCAACCGCTATCATTATACGGTGGCAATGCCCATGCGCTTGAGTCGCCTATGCGGAATTTCCAGCCATGTGCCAGGTTAATTTCCTGTGCCGACACCGTTAAAAAGGGCGCAGCCAGGCAGATGATCAGCATGTAGATTTTTGTTCTCATTTTGGTTTATGTTGGTTTATATTGCTTCGCCTATTTCGTCAAAAGATCAATATACTTAATCTGCTCGGGAAACCAAACCATCATTTCACCCTTGCCACGATTAGCCCACGCATAGTACGGTATAGCGGTTAAAGTGGCATTTTGTGTGCGCACATTTTGCCCGTTTGTATCTACATTGATGCTTTTTACATCAGCTTTTAATACGGTAACACCATTTAACAGGTCCGGTTTATATTCAGGCTTAAATACCGCATCTTTTGGTACGATGAGGTTGCTCGCCAGTCCGTTATTGTCCTTCCATTCGGCGCAATACATTATCGGGCCCCGCTGCAGGGCAACCTTGCCGCTATCATCGGATATATGGGCATTAGCGATCACCCGGCGCACATTCATCGGCAGGATAACTTCCACTTTATCGTTCTTTTTCCATTTCCGGCTCAATACGGCATAACCTTTCTCTGCATGATACTTAGCCGGCATGCCGTTCACTTTTATTTCTATCGCCTGCGCCGAGGTTCCTTCGTAGCGGTACAGGTCTGATGGCATAGCCTGGTTCTGCGCCCAGCCGGGGATGCGGATCTTTAAATCCATATTCATTTTTCCAGCCGGGTTAATGATCAAAGCCAAAGCGCCGTCCCAGGGATAATTATTTTGCTGAGTAATCTTTATTGCTTTATTATTCACCGTAAGATTGCCTGTGCCGCTGATAAACAAGTTCACATACAAGGCATTGCCTTTCTGGGCATAGACGTAACCGGGGATTGAGGGGACCAATCTGACCACATTGGTCGGGCAGCAGGAACAAGTGAACCATCCCGAACGTTCCGCCTCCATATCCGCCTGGGTAAAGCTGTTCTTTATCTGCATGGCATTGGTATAGAAGAAGGATTTTCCGTCCAGGCCCAGCCCCGATAGCAAACCATTATACAGCGTCTTTTCCATCATATCGACGTACTTGCTCTCGCCGTGCAATAAAAACATGCGCTGGTTCCAGAACACGCTGCCTATGGCAGCACAGGTTTCGTTATAAGCAGTGGCATTGGGTAACTCGTAATTTTCGCCGAAACGTTCGCCGTCGCCAACAGCGCCAATGCTGCCCTGCACATACATTTTTTTGCTCACCATGTTATTCCAGATGCGGTCAATAGCGGTTAAATATGCGGTGTCGCCCGTCAGCGCGGCTACATCAGCCATACCGGCATACAGATACATGGCCCTGACGGCATGACCTTCGGCTTCATCCTGTTGGATAACTGGTTTATCATCCTGGAAATACTTGCCGTTTTCCCATTCGTTTTTGCTTTTGGCATCATATTTTTTGATACCCCGCTGGTCTATAAAAAACCTGGCCAGATTAAGGTAATCTGTCTTCCCGCTAATGCGGTACAACCTGACCAAACCCATCTCTACAATTTCGTGACCGGGTGCCACATGCAGCTTACCTGGACCGAAAGTGCCTGCAAGCAGGTCGGCATTTTTCAGGGCGATATTGAGCAGGTTGCGTTTGCCGGTAGCCATATAATGGGCAGCGGCAGCCTCGTATAAGTGTCCGCAGTTATACAGTTCATGACTCATTTTTTGCTCATTCACCCATCTTTGGGGACCTGCCCAAGACTGCGGATGTACCGGGTCGATGCTGCGTGCGGTGTACAGGTACCCGTCCGGTTCCTGCGCCTTGCCAACGATGATGATTAAAGAATCCAGATAAGCCGACAATTCAGGGTCGGGATGTTCTGCAAGTGAATACGATGCCCCCTCGATGGTTTTATATATATCAGTATCATCAAAAGGATATACGGTGCAGAATTTGCCTTTATGCTCGGCAGCCATCTCGAAATTTTTTACCCGTCCGGTACTCTGGCAGCGGGCAAATGACGCCGGTATGGTAACGCTACGGTTTGTTTCGATGCGCGATGTCCAGAAATGGTCGCTTAGTTTTACGCTGGTAAAAGGCACCGGCTGTATAGGATAATCCTTGTTCTGCGCAAACGCCGAAAGACTGCAGCAGGCTACGATAAGGGCGCTTATTTTCTTCATCATGGAAAAACCTTTATCCAAAGATACTGGCAATATCTACCAAAACCAGTAAGGTATTTACCCGATTTTAACCGGATTTTAACCCGAGATGGTAACCTTAGCCGATTAAGGTGGCAAAATAGGGAGACAGGGGGACAAAGCAGTTGCATACTGTGCAGGGCAGATTCACGCCGTATACCCTTGCCTGTGTGCCCATCGGCGCATCGCCGTGACCGGACCTTTAGCGTTTGACAAAAGATTAACCGGATTTAACTTTATTTAAGACCATATTTACGGGAATCCTTAAATCCTGTGCCGGAGGCAAAATTTAACATTCCGTTAATTTTCATTTGGTAAGAAAAATCTTACATTTATTACGAGAAAAAAACCTGAAAAATGAAAAGAAAATTATTCAATCTTATTGCATTAGCTTGCTGCTTTATTTTTGTAATGGCGGTAACTGCCGATCTGAGCGGTAAATGGGCCGGCATTATAAAGACACCTGATGGTAACGACCTGCCTGTTGCTTATAATTTTAAGCTCGATGGCGAAAAACTGACCGGCACCTGTGAAGGGTCTTTCGGGCAGATGACTATTGACAGCGGAAAAGTAACCGGCGATGCTTTTAAGTTCCAGGTTACCGTGGACGGTAATGCTTATGCGCATACCGGCAGGTTTTACGCTGATTCATGCGGACTGGATATTGATTTCGGAGGCCGGAAAATACATACTACGCTTAAACGCGTTGCCAGCAAATAATTTATCCTAAAGTTTAGTTCATAGCAACAACCCTGTCTTTGGCGGGGTTTTTTATTCCACCTGTAAAGGTCCCCTGGTTAAATAATTTTCAGCGGTAACATTCAGGCATATTACTAATCTTCATATAAATCCTAAAAGACCATGAAAAGAAAATTTTTTATCACCACCGCACTGCTTTGCTGCTTTGCCGCTGCATTTGCATTTTTTGCCGATCTGAACGGCAAATGGACCGGCGTTTTAACGGCACCGGACGGAAATGATTATCCGCTTAACTACACGTTTAAAACAGACCATGATCAGCTGACAGGTACAGGGCAATCACCCCAGGGAGCAGTTGAGCTGACCGAGGGAACCGTAAAGGGAGACAGCCTTTCATTTGCCATTGATGTTGGCGGGGTGAAAATATTCAATGCAGGGAAATATTACAGCGCCGGTGATTCCATCAGCTTAACGGTTGATTACCAGGGAATCAAGATGCACAGTACGCTTAAACGCGCTGCTGATCAATAAAAAAATAAAGATCCACTGAACCCGGCCCGGCAAGGTGCAGGGCTCAGCTTTTCGTATCACTTCAGATTTAAGGCGTATAAATAACCGTCAGCGCTTCCAAAATAAATTACGCCATTATTGATGGCAGGCGAAGAAACTATGGAACCAAGTGTATAAAGTTTATTCATCGCTTCTACGCTGGTCGCATAAAGCGATACATCTTTACCTTTAGCCAGGTAATTAAAATCAACATCCCCTGCAGGGTTCAGCACTTCGGCAGCATTTTGGCTGCGGCCGGCTGTGCTGAATTTACCCATAAGTTTACCCCTACCAAGGTCAACGGCGCATAAATTGCCGGAAAAATCACCAAAATAAGCGGTTTTGCCGGCAATGGCCGGAGATGAATAAACATACCCGTTAGTTTTATAGCGTACTTTTTCCCTGCCTGTTTCAGCATCAAATCCAAGAAATAAATAAGTATCCGATGTGCCCAAATAAACCATGCCGTCTTTTACAGCCGCCGTAGTAAGTACCCACGAATTATCAGCGGCATACTTCCATGCCGTTTTACCTGTAGCGGCATCAAGGGCATAAAAATATCCGTCGCGCGAGCCAAAATAAACCCTGCCATCGGCGCAGGCCGCCGATGCCTGAATACCTTCCAATACATGATAAACCGGTTGATTCCCGGTTTCAAATTTCCATTGCAGTTTACCTGTTTTGGCATCAATTGCGTAAAAGAACCTGTCCCAGCTTCCAAAATAGATCCTGCCCCGGTATAAAGCCGGACTGGTATGTACCAGGCCGCCGGTTTTAAACGCCCATTTCTTCTTACCGGTAAGGGCATTTAATGCGTATAAATTGCCATCACTGCTGCCAAAGTATATCGTCAGGTCTTTATCATTGAGATTAAGCACCGGCGATGACAGGAAGAAATCATACAGATCATCCATGTACATTTCGTCCGGCTTCATGGTCCACAGACCTTTCGAGCCCACTTTCTTTTCGCCGCCGGTTTTAAATTTCCACTTCAACTCGCCCGTTACTGCATCCAGCGCATAGTAAAACCCGTCATAACTGCCAAAATAAACCACATTTTTATACACAGCGGGTGATGAATGCACGGCCCCCCCTGTTTTAAATTTCCATAGAAGCTCACCCGTTGTTTTATTAACAGCATACAGGTTGCCGTCTTCGCTACCGACATAAACGGCATGACGGCAAACTGCCGCAGAAGAAAATATTTTGCCCCGGGTTCTGAATTTCCATTTTACATCACCCAAAGAAGTATAATTGGTTGCCCGGTATACGCCCTGGTGAGCCGCTGATGCCATGAACATGGCACCTTCAGGTTGGGCCCCAGCAAAATTTGCCCATAACAAAGTCAAAACAAGAAGATACTTAGACATAAATTTAATGGTAACAGGCAGGTTATTATAAATTGAGAAGGCTTAAAAGTACTAAAGAAAAAGTAATATGCAACTAAAATAAACGATGCAACGCCCCGCGGGGGCGATAGGGTCTGAACATCAAAACAGTTTTCAATTATTATTCGCGGTAAAAGCAACCGCAGATCATTTTTTGCCCGTAACAGTTGTAAAATAAACAAATGCGCGTAACTTTGCTTTGCTACTTATGAAGTACAGACTGACTGCCATATTGCTCATCATTTCAATTATCTGCAGCAGCTTTTCACGCTTTTTTATTTATGCCGGCTTTGAGATGAACCAGAGCTATATCGCCTCCAAGCTTTGCGAAAACCGCAACAAACCCTGGCTGCACTGTAACGGTAAGTGTTACCTGATGAAAAAGGTCAGGCAGGCCGAAGAAAAACAAAACGCTTCGGAACGCGAAACCCAAAAGAACCTGGTACAGGAAGCTTATTGCCACGCCGATAACCAGGTGAAATTTTATACCCATTTGATCAGGGTGATCGCCATTGCCCTTAACCGCATTGAACTGCCCGAACGTTACAGCGCTATCTTCCGCCCTCCGCAGCTAGGATAATCCGCTATTAATTCTCTTTAAACAAATTGTCATTTCGATTTCGCCAAAAATGCGAGAAATCTTGTATAACAGGCATAGTTCGCTTGCTTGTTTTCAAAATCGCTCACTTGGCCTGCCTGCCGCAGGCAGGAATGACAATCACGCATTGATTTGTCCAAAGAGAAAGTATTACCTATAAATCCATCTGCTAACAAAATTCAAACCTGTTTTACAGGGCTTTTGAACACCCTAACTTATAACATGAACATTTTTAAAAAAGTGGCGCTACCGGTCATTGTCCTTGTCTTTGCCGCTCAGCTGGCAAACGCACAATACCTTTTTAAGGGCAAGGTAATTGACAGCGCTACCCGTCAACCTATTGAGTATGCAACCGTTACTGCTGGCGGTAAATCGATCAGCGCAAATAAAGATGGCGACTTCCGGATCATATTGTCCGATAGTGCTTCGGTATTAACCATATCCTGTATCGGCTGCAAAACGAAGATGATAACTACCGATAAATCAGGCAAAAAGATCATTATTGCCCTCGCACGCGGGAAATTAGATTTGAAAGAGGTGGTCATATCACCCTCGCTGAACAGCAACTCGTTCCATACCATCAGTGCTTTGGATCTGAGTTTGCGGCCGGTAAATTCATCACAGGATCTGATGCGGCTGGTGCCCGGATTATTTATAGCCCAGCACATGGGCGGCGGCAAAGCCGAACAGATATTCATCCGTGGCTTTGATGCCGATCATGGTACCGATCTGAATGTTTCGGTCGATGGCATGCCGGTTAACATGGTGTCACATATTCACGGGCAGGGATATGCCGATCTGCATTTTTTAATTCCCGAAACCGTATCAACCTATGATTTTGGAAAAGGGCCTTATTATAGCGACCATGGCGATTTCACCACCGCCGGCTACTTAAGTTATACCACCAAAGATGCCCTGGATAAAAGCATGATCAGTTTGGAAGGCGGCCAGTTTAATACTTTCCGTGTCATGGGGATGATCGATCTGCTGAGCAGCAAAGCCAAACAAAACGGTGAGAATGCTTACATAGCCGGCGAGTATAATTATACGGATGGCCCCTTTAAACTGCCCGAACATTATAAGCGCAGCAACTTATTCGGTAAATACACCAAGCAATTAGGAGCTGATAATAAATTATCACTCAGTGCATCCACCTTCACTACCAGCTGGATACCCTCTGGCGAGATCCCTGAACGTGCCGTAGCGGCGGGTACTACGGCTATTGATGATAATGGCAAGCCGGTTAAAATCCCGGCTGCTCCGGTTACCATTAGTCGTTTTGGAACTATTGATAGCGCACAAGGTGGCAATAGCAGCCGGATAAATGCCATCGCCAGGCTTAGCACCGACCTGAAAAATAACTGGACGATGGAAAACCAGTTATATTACACACATTATAAATTCCTGCTGCATGTCAATTCCACCTTTTTTGCAGCCGACAGTATAAACGGCGATGAAAGGCAGCAGGGCGAAGCGAGGGACCTGTTTGGTTATAACGGGAAATTAAGCAAGATCAGTTACTTTGGAAAAAACGTACTTACTTCTGCCATAGGGTTAAGCAGCCGTTTTGACCGAAGCTATGGATCTGATTACAGTTTGGTAACGGAACAGTACCAATTCTTAGCTAACGTTACCCATGGCGATATCAGGCAAAATAATACCGCTGTTTACCTGGATGAAACTTTAGAAAGCGGCAAATGGCTGTTTAATGTAGGTTCGAGGCTGGATTATTTTAACTTTAATTATCACGACAGCACAAAAACCAGTGTTATTGTCAGCCCGAAAGTAAATATCCAGTATACCGCCAGTGATCAGGCGCAGTTTTATCTGAAAGCAGGCAAGGGCTTTCACTCTAATAATGCCATCGCCGTGATCGGCAATAACGGGCTGGAAACCATGCCGGCAGCTTATGGCGCCGACCTGGGGCTGAACTGGAAGCCTGTTGCACACCTTTACATCAACACAGCTCTTTGGTATTTATATCTTTCACAGGAATTTGTTTATACCGATGACGGAGATATCGTACCCGGCGGGAAGACCAGGCGTGAAGGTATCGATCTTTCTGCCCGTTATCAACTGGCCAAATGGCTTTTTGCTGATCTGAATGTAAACCTGGCAAGGCCACGAATGGTTGATAGTACAAAAAGCACCGGTTACCTGCCACTTGCTCCAACGTTCACCAGCACCGGCGGACTCGATTTTAAGCTTGACAACGGGATAAACGGGGGCCTGAGCTACCGTTACATGCATAGCCGCCCGGGTAATCAGACCAATACGTTAAGGGCTGACGGATACTATGTAACCGACCTGAAATTGAATTATACCAAAAAACGCTATGAAATAGGTTTAACCATTGAAAATCTGCTGAACACCAAATGGAACGAGTTTGAAGCGGAAGAAGTGAGCAGGCTAAGAGGTGAAACGGCAGCCATCGACCAGATGAGCTTTACGCCGGGCACACCGCTTTTTGCAAAGCTGCGGGTGGCCGTGTTTTTTTAAAAAAAAGCCCAATAGCGATGGGTTTGAAACCCATCGCTATTTAATCTTTTCGACTACTGCTTCTTACCATTTTCCACGCTTTTGATCTCTTCTTTACGATCCTTTTTAAAATCGAAATGCGCAAAATCAGTATTTTGAGGAAGGTCTACGGTGTAGCTGTCCAGTTTGTCAATCTCAATGGTTACACCCTTTGTTTTAAGATCAATAAGGTGACCTCCGGCATCCTTCTTATCAGACAAAAAATGAAAATGATAGCCGCTGATGTGGGCCCCTTCCATAAATGAAGGCAGCCTGTACCCTATCAGGTCGCCCTTTATGTTATTGAATTCAAAAAAATGCTGTCTGTCCAGCATATCGGCCAAAGGCAGGTATGGTTTGTGGGCAATCGGCGGGAATGCTCTTGTTTTAACATAGCTAAAATTCCCTTGGATGTGGATAGCATACATCCCGTTCTGATCGCTAAGCAGACTATCCAAATATTTGTAAAGACTTGCTTTATCCAGCGCCAGGTTTACGCGGATCACTTTGGCGGCATGGAAAAAGCAAACAACTGCATAGGGCGTTTTTTCTTCATCTTTTACCAACAGGGTTTTGCCGGTAAATTGGGTTTGGTAAATATTGCCATCAAGCATGGTTAATTCTCCATCCATTTTATCAATAGCCCCAAGTCCAAAATCTCCGTGCGCTTTTATCTGCCGGTAAGGGAAATAGCCATCATACAAACCGCCAATAAACGCACTTGCATAACCTCCGCTATACAAATTATTGCTTTGTGCAAATGCACTCAGGCAGAAAAGCGAACAGCAATTAAACCAAACGAAAAGGAAAGCATATTTTATTGGCTTCATATTCCCAGCAGACGGACTTAATTTAAAATTGCCCCGAATCTACGGGATAAAACTAAGGTTTTTTATCTCGCCTTCCCAAAATAAGGTGCCAGGATGAAAATGCAGCCATGAATGCCGGTATTCCTGGTAAGCCTGCAAGCTGGCTAACCGTTTTCCTTTTTGTGTACCCGAAGTACATAGACCATCCCAATCCCAAACCGAAGATGTCTGCAGGTCTGTAAGCTGGCCTTGCAGATTAATTTTAAAGTTAAAGGTCTTATCATCAACCCTTCGGTTCCAGGCATGGAAAGTAAGGCTGTCATTTTCAAGGGCGATCAGCAATGGCGTGTTTGCTATCCGGTCATTTATAAGGCGTACCCTTTCCAGCTTGCGCCAGTTATACCCTTTTGGCTGTTTATCAATGATCACCCCGACATACCAGCTTTTGCGCACCAGCGAATCTTTATTTTTGAGGGCCGGGTCTTTGTCGACCGCCTGTAAACGGTCATAATTTTTAAGGTCGTCATAGGCAGCTTTGAAATGACTATCAGCTTGCAGTATCAATGAAGCCGGATGTTTATTTAACCATGCACCCAGGGTTGATTGTTCATAGGGTATCTCTTTCAACCTGTTTCCCTGCATAGGGCCTACCGCTGCCTCGCCGGTGGCCTGGTACCACCATGAACCGGTGCTTTGATCTTCAATAATGGCATTATAATGCCTGGCCCCTACCAGCCTGAATGTTTGCCTGGTCCCATTAATGACCGGACTGAATACCCTGCCTGTACGGCACATGGTACAATAAGTAACTAAAACGGGCAATGTGCCAACATTATCCTGAACTTTGTGATGATAGCCTAAATAAATAAGCGGATACGCCTTTGCAAGCCCATTATTTACTACGCCAAGCACGATGAAGCTTTCGGGCACTTTGTTGTCTATCGCGTTAGCAAACCGGACGGTTTTAGGTTCCTCAAACATACTTGAGGCTTTATACTTAATATCGCTTACAAACAAACTGCCAAGTAACAGCACCGTCACAGCGCCTTTTATGATCCTGCCCTTAAAAGTGTTTTTAAAAAAATATCTTACAAGGTACCATACCAGTAACAGGCCGCCGGCTATACGCAATGGCAATAGGATCTTTTCGAGGTAATAACATAATTTTATGGCCTCAAGGTTCTGACTGCGGGGGAACGGCATTAACAGGTAGGCATGCAATAAGCCAGGGAAAAACAGCAGAAATATACCTGTCCAGAATAGTAATGGCTTTGTAGTGTTTCTCATATTTTTATTAGCATCTGACCTTCAGCAGTGGTTTATTACACACTAAAGATATTAAATAATTTAAGAGCAGTCAATTTGGTTTACAAGCCATTAAAATGATTTATTCTTTTTTGTTACCATATCGGTAACCATGGTCAGGCTGAACAGGCATTGTACAGTTGGTATGATGAAACCACTTTGTCAGCGCATTCAACCAATTGCTCATCAAAAAATCAGCAGTAACCATTCCGACTTTAATTTTTACTTTGCTCTTACGCTGATCTATTGACAATGGCATAGTTTTGTGCATCATTAAAAATGGAGCTTATGAAAATTGAAATATGGTCTGATGTGATGTGTCCGTTTTGCTATATCGGCAAACGCCGGTTTGAAGATGCATTGCAGCAATTTGCACATAAAGACGAGGTGGAAGTGGAATGGAAAAGCTTCCAGCTCAACCCGAATATGAAAACCGACCCCAGCCTGAATATCAGCCAATACCTGGCCGATGCAAAGGGATGGAACCTGGACTATGCCCGGCAGATGAATGATCATGTTACGGAAATGGCCGCACAGGTGGGTTTAACGTATGATTTTGACAAAGCTGTTGTAGCCAATAGTTTTAATGCACACCGTTTAAGCCACCTGGCTAAAAAACAGGGTTTGGGCGATGCTGCCGAGGAAGCCTTGTTTAAAGCCTATTTTAGCCAAGGCAAAAATATTGATGATCTCGATACACTGATTGATCTGGGCGTTTCGATAGGTTTAAATGCTGACGAAATAAAACAAACGCTGAACGGTGATACCTTTGCCGATGCGGTGAAACATGATATCACCGAAGCTCAACACCTGGGTATACAGGGCGTGCCATTCTTTGTGATGAATAATAAATACGGGGTTTCGGGCGCGCAGACGGTAGCGGTCTTCTCAGAAACTCTGGAAAAATCATTTGCTGATTGGCAACAGGAAAACAGCAAACCGAAACTAACAGTAATTGAAGGCGAAAGCTGCGGCCCGGATGGAGATTGCGGGTAAAATTTAAATAAAAACATAACCTGAAAGTCCTTAATCAAGGACTTTTTTTGTTTGTGCGCTGCGTATGTTGGAGATATCGTACTTTTATGTTATCATTAACAACAGCATCAATACGAAACAATTAAGGTTGAATGCCCCTGCCGGAAAGTTTAAAACCTGTAAACGCTAGGTAATGACAGCAAGGGGGCTCGTCATATGAAATTATATCCACAGGGGAAAGTAAAGGATGTTTTAACAATACAGCCAAGGGCTATTTACACCTTAGTGATGGATGAAAAATAAATTTGATTTTTGAGCTGAACTTATTATCAACCAATTGTTAACTCTATACGTTTTTCGTATTATTAACAAAATCCTCTATCTTTGCACTTAGTGTAATCTTAACACTTAGCATTAAAAATGGATACAGCCACCTATCCTGTTCAAAACGACAAAGCCCGAAGAGCACTCAGACTGGCCGTAGGAGCCATGTTTTTTATGGCAGGGCTTTGCTTTGCCAGCTGGGCATCACGTATTGCCAGTATCCAGCAAAACCTTGGTTTATCATTTGCGGCCCTGGGCGGAGTACTTTCAGCCCTGCCGGTCGGGCTGATGTGTTCACTTCCGTTTTCAGGCTGGATCATCACCAAAATAGGCAGCCGCAGGTTACTCATCGGCGCTTTAACAGTTTATGGCATCACGCTGATGACCCTTGGCCTGGCACATAATAGTTTCCAGTTGATAGGTTGCCTGTGGTTTTTTGGCTTTTCGAGTAATGCAGTCAATATTTCTGTTAATACCCAGGCTGTGGCCGCCGAAAAGTTATACAGCAAGCCCATTATGGCCTCTTTCCACGGGCTTTGGAGCCTTGCCGGTTTTACCGGTGCAGGCATAGGTACGTTTATGATTGGCAGGGGTGTTGATCCTTTTCACCATTTTGTACTTATCTCCATCATTATTGTCATCAGTATCATTATTGCGGCCCGCTCACTTAAGAACGACAAAACAGCCAGCAGCGGCCCGGTTTTTGTCCTGCCGGATAGTTCATTAATCAAGCTGGGGATTATCGCATTTTGCTCGATGGTATGCGAAGGGGCTATGTTCGATTGGAGCACTATCTATTTCAGGGATATTGTGCATCCTGATAAGGCCTTAATTGGCGCCGGCTATGCCTGTTTTATGGGTGCCATGGCCAGCGGGCGTTTCATAGCGGACTGGTTTGCGCACCGCGTCGGGCTAAAACGTATATTACAGATCAGCGGAACACTGACCGCGATCGGTTTGCTGATAGCTGTTGCATTCCCTTATTTGTTATCAGCAATGGCTGGGTTTATATTGGTTGGCATTGGCGTGTCATCCGTGGTGCCCATGGTTTATAGCGCCGCAGGCAGGTCAAAAACAATGACGCCGGGTGTTGCATTGGCCGCAGTATCAACGATCGGATTTTCGGGCTTTTTGATCGCCCCTTCCATCATCGGCTTTATTGCCGGGCTGGCCACTTTAAGGGCATCCTTCGTCCTGATCGCCTGTATGGGTATCAGCGTGGTAGTAGTGTCCAGCAAAACCAAATTATAATACGATTAAGGCCGGTTAAGATCTTCTTCGGTGGGATTTAAAAGGTACTCAAAATTTTCATGGCCGTTTCTGAATATAAACTGCAGCCTTTGTTTCGGCTCATCAATATCGAGCGAAAGCGAACCAATTACTTCGGGCAGATTATCTCTGATCAGTTTAAGATCGGTAACATGCGGCATTTCGACCAAAATATCCGCTCCTAAAGGCTCAATCTTCCAATCATGCAAATTAGCTGCCTTTAACATTTCGATCCACTTTTGCTGGTATGCGTTCATCAACTTTCAGTTATCTTATTTAAAAAGAAAGTTTGATAAGAATAGTTTTATTCTTTTGCCATTTTTAGCCTTGATGCCACTTTTCCGATCGTTAGGCCCTGTACAATGATGGAAAAAATAACAATAACGTAAGTAATGAGCACCAGTTCGTTGCGGTGCATATTCGCAGGCAGCGAGAGCGCCATAGCTACTGAAAGTCCACCCCGCAATCCGCCCCAGGTGAGGATGGTGACCGCATTTTTTTCGAACTTTATTTTAATACTTAATACTGCTACGGGCAAAAACACCGAAAACCAGCGGGCCAGTAATACCACCACGATCATGAGACAACCTATGATCATAATGGTTGGATGGATCTCAATAACCAGCATTTGCAAACCGATCAATAAAAATAAAATGGCATTAAATATCTCATCGGTCAGGTCCCAGAATTTTCCAAGATAATCCCATGATGTGGCTGATAATGCAACAGTTCTGCCTTTAGTGCCTACCATTATCCCGGTCACAATGATGGCAAGCGGGGCAGATAAATGCAGGTGGTCCGCCAATGTATAGCCACACATGACAATGGCGAGCGTGATCAAAACTTCGACCCGGTAATTATCTATCGATTTGAGCAAAAAACAGGCGCCATACCCCATCAATGCGCCAAACAATAAACCGCCACCTGCTTCCTTTAAAAAAAGCAGCGTTGTGCCTGCGGGCGAAAAATTTCCATTTCCATTTGAAGCCGCTTCGAGGATAGTCAAAAAAACGACTACCCCGACCCCGTCATTAAATAATGATTCGCCCATAATCTTCAATTCGAGAGAGCGCGGAATACCGGCCTTTTTCAATATGGCCATCACCGCGATCGGATCGGTAGGTGAGATCAATGCACCCAAAAGCAGGCAATGGATATAGGGTATTTGTAATTGAAAAGCCCCGAACAGGGCATACGACATCATACTGATAAGGAAAGTTGAAATAAAGACACCAACAGTAGCCAGGGTCATTACCGGCCAGAATTCCTTTCTCAGTTTGACTGCATCGATATGAATGGCCCCGGCAAATAGCAGGAAGCTGAGCATGATCTTCATCAGCACCTGGCCAAAATTAATATTCGATACGATGTGTACCAGCCGTACAGAAAATGCAGGCAGCAGCTTACCCAGGATAACGATAAGAACTGACGAAAACAGGGCGAGCACCATTATGCCGATGGTAGGCGGCCATTTTATCCAGCGATCATTTACATAGGCAAATACAGCCGCCAGCAGCACGATGAGGGATATGATCTGGTAAGTTGCCAAGTATGCCGTATGATAAACTTTTCCAAATTACGATTTTGGGCGCTTAGTTGGAAGCGTTGGAAAGGTAACCAGGGCTGAAGATGTAAAACACACTTTCCTTTTGCCACATTTATCCAATACTATTTTAACGTTTGGCGACCCCTGATTAGTAGATTGATGATTTGTCAACCACTTATCAGCCTTCCGATGCCTGTAACTAATCTCTGGTCTGCTGACAAGTCTGCGGCAAAGCCGCTAAATAAAAACCCGGTTACCGGTATAGGTTTCCCTGAATTCTTTGGGTATGCAAAACTTTTTGCGTTTAAATAACCTGTTGAAATTGGAGATGTTATTGAACCCGCAACTATAGGCAATTTCAGCTACCGTATTAGTGCTATCGATGAGCATCCTTGAAGCATGACCCAGTCTTATTTCATTCAGGCTGTCAATAAATGTTTTACCCGTACGTTGTTTTATAAACCGGCTGAATGATGCTTCGGGCATGCCAGCAATCTTTGACACCTCGGCCAGTGATACCTGCTTATTGTAGTTATCATTCATGTATTCAAACACCTTTTCGATACGGCGGCTGTTGTGATAAAATTTTTCATTACTGAAACTTGGATCAGCAAGGGTGCGCATATTAGGGGATATAGACAGCTCATGCAGGATCGAAAGCAGTTCCAAAACTGAATCAAAACCTGTCTTTTTATCCAGTGACAACAACCTCCCTTTAATCACCTGCACGATTTCCGGCGAAAATAAAACGCCCCTTTGGGAGCATTCCAGCATACCTTTTATAAAGCACAACTGATTCCTTTTCAGAAATCTCTCATCAAAAAGGTCCTTATGAAACTGTATGGTTACTTCGGTGATCTGATGGCTCTGACACTGATGCGTGAGCCAGGTATGATAAAGGTTGGGCCCTATCAAAACAAGCTCCAGATCGTCAATCACTTCAATATGCCCGCCAACCGCTCTTTTTGCCCCTTTTGCATTCAATATCAGGTTCAACTCATATTCCTCGTGGTAATGCAGCGGGAAATCAAATTTTTGCTTAACCCTCGAAAAAATAGTAAAACAATCACTAGATGTCAACGGGGTTATTTCCCGCATCACATTACTTGTCATATCTTAAAAAATATAGGTAAAACCGGTTGATCCTGATGAATACAAATTTAACATAAATGCAGATCAATAACCACACAAATAAATTGACGATCAACATTTTGTAAATCCGCCCATTGTTTATCAGCCCGATTGTAATGTCCTTTACAAGGCTGCTTGCCAGCCAACACCCGGTAAAAATATCCGCAAGTCAATGATTTAAAAAGTTGTCTTAGATTTGCGCAATATTTTTTGTTCGAAAATCATTTTTCGTTTAACATGCGTAAGTTTTTGCACACAGAGCACAATTTCTATCTTCATAAATAATACCTTTATCCCATTAATGAATACCGCATCCAAATCAACGGCACCGGCTGCTAAAAAAGGCCCCTCTTTTAAGCGGCGCCTGTCCAACGCTTTTGTTTCCTTATATGATATCAACAAGTTTATCCTGCGTTTTTTCAGGGAAGCTTTTCTGCCGCCATTCGAATTAAAAGAGGTAGTACGCCAGTGTTATGAAACAGGCGTCCGCTCGTTCACCCTGATAACGTTAACGGGTTTTATCACAGGTTTGATTTTCACCAAACAATCCCGCCCGTCCTTATCAAATTTTGGCGCGCAGTCCTGGCTGCCTTCCTTGGTATCAATTGCCATTATGCGTGCACTTGCACCTTTGGTGACAGCGCTGATAGCGGCCGGAAAAGTAGGATCAAGCATCGGAGCCGAGTTAGGCTCAATGCGCGTTACCGAGCAGATAGATGCAATGGAAGTATCGGGTACCAAACCTTTCAAATTCCTGGTATGTACGAGGGTACTGGCTACTACGCTAACCCTGCCAATACTGGCCACTTATACTGCTTTTGTTGCCTTGCTGGGTGGCTATGTAAATGTATCTGTAAATGAAGGCACCAGTTATACCACCTTTATGGAGCAGGTCTTTGAGCCTTTGACCTTTGTTGATTTTGTTGCATCACTGTCTAAATCGATTGTCTTTGGTTTTACGATAGGCATTGTGGGCTGTTACCAGGGTTATTATTCAACCAAAGGAACCGAGGGTGTTGGAAAAGCTGCAAACGGGGCCGTTGTAACAGCTATGTTTCTGATATTTGTTGAAGAAATATTGATCGTGCAGATCGCGGGCTGGTTTCGCTAATTTAGAATATGGAAAAAGGGAAAACAAACATAGATTATAAAAACCCGGTGATCGTCGTTAGAGGTCTTGAAAAAGCCTTTGATGATTACCGGGTACTGCGCGGAATTGATCTTGATCTTTACCAGGAAGAAAACCTGGTCGTACTGGGCCGTTCAGGATCAGGAAAATCGGTGCTGATCAAGATCATCTCGGGCTTGTTGAAAGCGGACAAGGGCGAGGTAATGGTTTTTGGAAATGACATCAGTACGATCACCGATATGGAACTGCAGGAATTAAGAATAAGAATCGGGTTCTCTTTCCAAAACAGTGCTTTGTATGATAGCATGACGGTACGCAAAAACCTGGAGTTTCCGCTGGTGCGTAACCGCAAGGGCATTACGCGGAAGGAAATAAACACATCTGTTGAAAGTGTGCTGGACGCGGTCGGCCTTTCACAAACGATTAACCAGATGCCTTCCGAACTATCGGGCGGCCAGCGTAAACGTATAGGAATAGCCCGGACATTGATACTCAAGCCCGAAATCATGTTATATGATGAGCCTACAGCAGGGCTTGATCCCATTACCTGTATCGAGATCAATGACCTGATCAATGAGGTGCAACAACGGTTCCATACCTCATCGATTATTATTACACATGACCTTACCTGCGCCAAAAGCACCGGCGACCGCATAGCCATGCTGCTGGATGGTCAGTTTCAGCGTGTTGGTTCTTTTGACGAAGTATTTAATACCAGTGACGAGCGCGTAAAACCATTTTTTGAATATAACTTTATACAATAGCTATTTACCCATACGACATGGATCAAGCAGAAAACAGGAAAGCAATTATAGTAGGGATATTTTTAGCCCTTGGCCTCATTGTATTTATAATCGGAGTCCTTACTTTGGGCAGCGCTCAAAAAACCTTCTCTAAAAGTATACATATCAGCGCAGTATTTGATGATGTTGCCGGCTTAAAAAAGGGCAACAACGTATGGTTCTCCGGTGTTAAAGTCGGCACGATCAGTGATGTACATTTTACAGGCCCTTCGCAGGTGGATGTAAAAATGAGCGTTGACCAAACATCGCAGCAATATATACACCGTAATGCAGGTGTTCGTATCAGTTCGGACGGGCTTATCGGCAATAAGATCATAGTGATAGATGGCGGCAGCCCGCAGGCCCCTATTGTACAGGATGGCGATGTTTTGCTGACTGAAAAAATAGCATCAACCGATGATATGCTGAAAACGCTACAGCTGAACAACGAAAACCTGCTATCGATAACCAAAGACTTCAGGGAATTGAGCCATAGAATATTACAGGGAAAAGGCACAGTAGGAGCTTTACTGGCCGACAGCACTATGGGGCTTCAATTACGCAGTACGATGAAGAATTTGCAGGCTACTACACAAACGGCTGCACGCATGGCGGTTCAGTTAGACAATTTCAGCAGGAAAATAAATACTAAAGGCGGCCTTGCCGATAACCTGTTGACCGACACGGCTACCTTTAACAAAATAAGGGCCTCGGTTACCCAATTACAGAAAACAGCAAACAGCGCAAGTGCCCTTACTGAAAATTTGAATAGCGCCAGTAAAAAACTAACGACTACTGACAATGCCATTGGGGTGTTGCTTAATGACCCTAAAGGTGCCTTACAAATGCAAACTACCTTAAACAATTTGCAGCAAAGCTCTGTTAAATTAAACGACGACCTGGAAGCTGCACAGCATAATTTTTTACTGAAAGGGTTTTTCAAGAAAAAAGCGAAGGAAAAAGCGGATAGTTTGTCTCATAAGTGATTAGTGGTTGGTGATTAGTTAATTGCTTTTGGTTGGAAATTGAACGAACAGCATTGTTTCGACCCCCAATCTTCCAACATTACAACTTTACAACAAAAGATGAAACCCGGCGACAAAGTGATATGTATCGATGCCAGCATCGAACCGGACAAAGCGGAAGAAATAAAACGGGACTTTGAAATTTGGGTAACCAAAGACAAAGAATATACCATACGCGAAATATTAGATAACAACGGTATAGTCCCCGGCTTGCTGCTGGAGGAAGTCCATAATTTTCCAAAATTCTTTAAACTCATCAATCGTTTCCAGGAACCGGCATTTGCAGTGTGGCGTTTCAGGAAGCTAAATTATGCCACGGCTGCCGAAGCTGAACAACATGTGGAAGAGCTGGTGGAAGTTGAGCGTCCTGCTAAGGCTTTGCCTGACGAAAACCTATAGAAAAAGGCTCCCAACATTTCGGGGCGCCCTCTTGACAATTTACCCCTTGTTTATGCCAGGTCAGCCTGTCACCTTGCCATCTTCCTTCGTAGGAGCGGTTTCCTTTATAGCTTCGTTCTGCAATTTTTTTCCCCAATATGCCTTTAGTCCTCGACATTCCAATATCATGCGGCTCAAAATTTTCATTAATTTATTGTAAACATATTCCCTTCTGAACAGTTAGATTATCAGGTGATCATTAGTAAAACCTGGGAATCATGAAGAATATCGGAGAAAAAGATCAAATCAAACAAGTCGCCAAAAGACCTGCAAAACACGTTCAGCATAAAAGTGAAGAGTTAAAGACCGATCCGCCCATAAGTGAAAAAGACGAGATAAAAAAAGCAGAAGAAACATTACGTGAAGTGCAGAAAAAACGTTTGTAAAATACTTAGATTTATCCCCGGGCAGTTGAACCCCTTGTATGATAAAAACTTACCTGCTTGCAACAATTATTGCATTGCTGCTGTTTTGCTCGTGTCAAACAGCTATTAAACCCGATGCTTTATACGGCAAATGGAAATACGTGAAGGTGGAAAATCCCAATAGCCATCCGCCGGACAGCGTGAAAAGCGCTGAACTTGAAATAGAAAAACCTTATATCCAATTCTCAAAAAACGATAGCCTGCGGATTTGGTGGGGCGGTAAAGTATTATCGCATGGCACTTTCCGTTTAGATGGCAGCAATATCCGTTTTAAGGAAATTTTAGCCGATGGCAAAACAAGGGAATTCCCCTTCTGGGTTTCTAAATTGACTGATAAAGATCTGACATTTGAAACCGGCGGCGAGGATGGATCCAAGGTAAAGGCGGTGAAAGAATAGTACCAATGGCAGTTTTTAGCGGCGGTCAGTAAACATTCGACAGTCGAGAGCGTATCGACAAAAAACTTTTTATAAAAAGGTGATATCTTACC
>JAQBOV010000103.1 GCA_028287895.1 Mucilaginibacter sp.
ATTTGAACTCGCTAATCATCCTAATCGGCTTCGAACTTAACGCCAGTATTGACCTTTCTAAGCGGAATATTAAGATCAGTAAACCACGTTTTAATACCTTCAAAAGTAGCAATCGCAAGCAAATTCAACCCAAATAACTAATTACCAAATAGTTAACAATATTAAAAAATTATTAAAAAAAGTGCATTTCAAATTTGCCAATCCGCCCCGGATTTGTACTTTTGTCCCCGGAGAGTTGGCAGAGTGGTCGATTGCGGCAGTCTTGAAAACTGTTGAACTGTGAAAGGTTCCTGGGGTTCGAATCCCTAACTCTCCGCAAAGTGAAATTTTAGAACACTTAAAAAACTGTGTAGCACATACACAGTTTTTTTGTTTAGCTAAAAAATTAAAATACTTATATTCTAATAGGTTCCCATTCACTCCGCCGATAAGATCATGAAAAAACCAACGGGGCCTGTAAATAAAATATTTACAGGCTTTTTAATTTTCTTGAGTACAAGTAACTCGGCATGGGATCAGGCTATTTTGATTGTTTGCCTTTATTAAATCATTCATCACCTGTCCTTTTTTGAAGAATAACTATATTTTTATTTTTCGCTACGTTCAAGTTCAAAGGTTAGTTTACCTGTGATACGATACTCTTTAATTTTTCCGTTTTCTACCGAGGCATGATGTTCCTTAATATAGAATGAACGTATATTATGCAATGTCCTGGCTGCTTCTTCTACAGCTTTCTGAGCGGCATCCTCCCAACTCGTCGGAGAACCTGCCATTATTTCAACTACCTTTACTACTGACATAAGCTGAAGTATTTAAAATTGATAATGTGCATATAAAAAATGTGCTAATAGACCTGAGCCATCTAATACAGGAATGATTAACAGATTAATAGCTCAATTTCTTTTATAACTTTCTGATAGAAACAGTTGATTTTAAAAATGGTTTCCAAATGTTCAAGGTTAAATCTGTTCAAAACCACTTGATTGAATCTGATTAGCTTCGCTAAAAAAGACGGGGAAGGATTTTACAGCGGAGCAGCAATGCTGCAGGAACCCACCTGTGCGGCGCAATGCAAAAACTAAAGCAGCAGCATCGGAAATTCGAAAAGAAGTAACCGAAGGGAAAAATGTAAAATAATTAATGTAAAAACTGGTTTTGAGAAAAATACTTGGCAAAATGTCGGGCATCTGTAATCGAAAAGGTTTTTAACCGTACGGAAACCAGTATCTGTAGCTAATAATTCTACTTCTTAGCCGGTAGTTTTGCGAAGTTCCCATATCTGTCTGACCTTTCGGGCAGTAGTCTGAAATTTATTCCGCCCTGAATTGCGGATGTTTTACAATTTGCGCGGCTATACTTGACAGATCCTGACCGGTCAATGCGCCGGCCCCATCAAAATCAAAATGATGTTCACTGTATACGGTAATGGTACCGAGCAAACCATCCTCAGGTACATCCACCGACCGGGATTGTTCGTGATCGATCCAGTCTTCTGCCTTATCCGCAGCGTATATCTTAAAGGTATTCACCGCTTTCTGCGGTTCAAATTTTAGTAATCGCTGGCTTTGGCCAACCGGTATTTCAAAAGGTTTCATTTCAGGTGTTGTTATAATTCAAAGACACATTTAACATTGAAAAGTTTGCCAAAACAGTAATTCCAATCATGCGTTATCCAATCAAGTACTATTTTATAAACAAGGCCGCTTTTTTGAGCATTTATCAAAATAGCAACCAAAGGGCAGCCCGGTCATAAAGAATCATGAAGCGTAAAACATTTTTATCATGGCTCGGCTTATTAGCAATAAGTACACGAAAGCCTTTTAATACCGATCAACCCATGGTACCGGAACAGCTGTTTTTTCACGATGACGGAACGATTCCTAATAGTAAGTTCCCGTTATTGCTATATCATAATGCCTTTACAGCTCGCGATGATGAGGGCGCTGACTGGCTGGAACAGCATTTTGCGGTCTATAACTGGACAAACTCCTGGCGCAACGGGGTTTATCCCTTTCATCATTACCACAGCACCTCGCACGAAGTTTTAGGGGTTTACAGCGGCTCAGCGCTGCTGCACCTCGGTGGAGAAAAAGGCCGTAAGGTAAAAGTGCAGGCTGGTGACATTATCGTCATACCCGCAGGCGTCGGACATAAAAACCTCGGCGGCGATAACCTGGGCATTGTCGGCGCTTATGAAGATGGCCGCAGTTGGGACATCAACAGGGGACTCCCTGGGGAGCGGCCCAAAACCGATGAAAACATAGCCGCCCTGCCAATACCCAAAACAGATCCCTTCACCGGCAAATCAGGTGGCTTAATAGCTATCTGGAAAAAATAAATTTTTTTCTTAATCGCGGTCTTTCTTTCTAGTTAAATCACCGGGAGCAAATGAGGCCTGTAAATAATTTGTTTACAGGCTTTTTAATTTTCATTAACTGATGAGCGGGTAATGCTCCTTCTTTAATACGCAGTTATTTTCTTATCTGATAAAAACGGCAATCGATTGCAAAAATATTTTCAAAAACCATCTTTTTGCCGTATTTACCGTTAAAAATTAATGTATTATTTATTTTTTATTAATAATCGCCTATTCTTTTGTGTCATTATTATAAACCAATTATAGCACCTGTTGACCTTATTCTAAAGCAGTGGGTGCCTTATTAAACCAACTAAAGAAGATCATGTACAATTACGATCCTAACCCACCGTAAGTATGCTGCTGTAATGCACTATTTATTCATGGTAAACCAAACCAATTAAACTTAAACATAACACAGAGAGATATGAAAAAAATCAAATACTTACTTATACTTTTCGTTCTTTTCCCGCTTAGTTTGTTAGCCCAGCAAACCGTCATTAGCGGAAAAGTAATAGACTTCACCGATGGGAACACACTTCCGGGGGTAAGTGTCAGGGTGCAAGGTACGAATACAGGTACCATTACCGACAGAGACGGGAAATTCAGGATCAGTGTTCCGGGAAACGATGCAATCCTGTTGATATCCTACATTGGATACTTAAACCAGGAAGTTAAGGTTGCCGATCTGAAAAGTGGCATCGTTGCGCTAAGAACCACCAACAAGGACCTTGATGAGGTTGTTGTTGTAGGTTACGGCGTACAAAAGAGGGCAACAATAACCGGCTCTATATCAACACTGCAAAATAAAGAGATCATCACAACAAAAAACGAAAGCGTTATAAACATGCTGACCGGTAAAATACCAGGTGTACGTATCGTTCAAACAACTGCCGAACCGGGATCATATGCTAACAATTTAAATATCAGGGGGTATACATCCGCACCGTTGATTGTAATTGATGGTGTAATTGGCGGAGACCAGTCAACAATAGGCCGGATGGATCCCAATGAAATTGAAAATATTTCGGTACTGAAAGACGCTGCGGCATCTATATACGGTATAAGGGCTGCTGGCGGCGCCATTTTGATCACGACGAAAAAAGGCGCAAAGAATGGGAAAATGAATATCAATTACTCAGTTAACAAAGCGATTCAAACATTTTTAGGGATGCCCCAGGGGGTAAACGCGGTAGATTACATGATGTTAACAAATGAGAAAGTTAAGCGCGATTTCGCTAATAATTTTGTCAATAATGTAACTCCGCAATTCTCGTATGCCGATATGAAACCATGGCTGGATGGTACTAACAAATCAGCCGATTGGTCGGGTCTGGTTTTTAAGAAAACGGCCAACGAAATAAGCCACAATTTAAATATTGACGGTGGAAATGATAAGATCAGCTATTTCTTCAACTTTGGTTACCTGAAGCAGGATGGTGTTTTTAAAACCGGAGACTTAAACTACAACAAGTATAATTTCCGCTCAAACGTTACCGCCAATATTACCAAAGGCTTAAAGGCGCAGGTATTGACATCAGGCTGGATGGATGAAAAGAACCAGCCATATACCGACGAATGGACTGTTTATAAGTACACCTGGAACCAGGTCCCTATAAACCAGATCTATGCTAATAACAATCCTTTATACCCTACCGTAATGCATGATAACATGAACCCCTCAGTTTTTACAGATGCCAGCAAGGTAGGTTCAAAAAGAAGCAGGAATAAAAGCCTTACCAGCCAGTTAAACCTAACGTATGACATACCAGGAATAACCGGGCTGACTGCCAAGGCGTTGTTTAATATTGATTACGGGGTTAATGACTTTAATCAAATAAAAAACACATTTTCTTTATATACTTATGACGCAGCAAATAATGTTTATATACCAAGCGTAGTAAATTCACCTTCAGGCATAACCCGTGCTTATTACACGCATTTTAATACTTTAAGCCAGCTAACATTAAATTATGCGCATACCTTTTTCAAGGACCATAATATAACCGCTATGGTTACCTATGAACAAAGCCATGAAACTGCGGATAATTTTAGTGCTTACCGGGATACTGAAATTCCCGTGGATTATTTATTCGGTGGTTTGCAAAACACTAACATGTCTGGTGGTATGGATGCAGGTGCTTTACAGGATGCTGCGCACAGGAGTTATATAGGACGTTTTAACTACGATTTTAAAGGAAAGTATCTTGCTGAATTCAGCTTTCGCAGAGATGGCACTAGTTTGTATCAGCCGGGCCCCGATCAATGGGGCTTCTTCCCTGGCGCATCAATAGGCTGGGTTTTAACCAAAGAAAAATTCTTCCGCAGCCTGATTTCTGAAAACATCCTTTCCAACCTAAAGATCAGGGCTTCTTATGGTCAGGTAGGTGACGAGCAGGGTCAGAAATACAATTTTGTAAACGGCTATACCTACCCGATAAACAGTTACATTTTTGGCTCCAGTGCAGTGAACGGATCAGCGCCAAAACTTGGCAACCCTGGTTTAACATGGCCGGTAAGTACCATAAAGAATATAGCCCTTGATTTCGGCTTATTTGGTGGAAAAGTTGATGGAACTATTGAAGTTTTCAGAAACGACAGAACCGGATTGCCGGCCACGCCTTCTACAGCTTTACCCGGAACAGTGGGGGCAGCTGTGCCGCAGATCAATTATGACAGCGACAGGGTGCAGGGCCTGGATTTTAGCTTATCATACAGAAATACATTTGGTCAGCTGGGCGTAAATATTACCGGTAATATAGGTACAACGCGCTTAGAAAAATTGAATGTTCTTCGCAGCAACTCAGGCAACGAGTATTCAAACTGGGTAGAAAACCAAACAAACAGGTATCAGAACGTTTGGTGGGGCCCTGAATACGCCGGGCAGTTTACCAATTACAAACAAATATACAATTATGGTGTGAACACTGGCGGAGGCAATAACAATGTGGTACCCGGTGATTACTACTATAAGGACTGGAACGGTGATGGAGTGATAGATAGTAAGGATAACCACCCTATTGCAACTACTGATATCCCATTGTATAACTATGGCCTTAGCTTAGCCTTCAGTTATAAAGGGTTTGATATGAACATGCTTTTACAAGGCGCTGCCGGTGTGTACGTACAGTACGGCGAACAATTTGCATCGCCGCTGATGTATGGCCAAAGCGCGTTGACCCGTTTCCTCGACAGCTGGCATACCGTAGACCCCAGTGCAAACGTTTTCGATCCCAACACGCAATGGGTACCGGGATATTACCCTGCAATGGGTTCGCCAGACGCACAAGGCTCAAAAGCTATACAGGATGCCAGTTACCTGCGGGTAAAATCACTTGAATTTGGTTATTCCTTATCTCCCTCAATTTTGAAAAATATAGGCGTTAAAAAATTCAGGGTATATGTAAACAGTTACAACCTGTTAACATTCACCGCTTTGAAGAACTATGATCCCGAGCACCAGGGACCTAACCCGAGAGATAACGGTGATTTCGGCAAAGCCTTAGGCGGATACACCTATCCAATGAACAGGACTTTTAATCTGGGAGCTAACGTTTCCTTTTAAACTATTGACACATGAAAAGTATACATAAATTAATTATAGCGATATCAATTGGCGTAGGGTCCTCGGTAACTTCTTGCCAGAAGTTAAATATTCCGCCAACCAATATAGTTACCCCCGACGTGATCTACAGTAGCGAAGCTGGTGTTAGGTCATTTTTAACAACCATATACCGAAATTTACCTATCGAGGATTTTAAGTATAGGCCAGATGGTGGTGACGATGCTGACATCAACGGTGTTCATTATCCACACCCTGGTTTTAACCCTGGTAACCCCTGGATGAATTTTTATAATTCGGCCTCAGTTATCGGTGAAGAAGTTGGCCCATACGGTGGTATGGACATTGCCGGCGGTTTTGGTTACTGGCCATATGGCGATATCAGGAATGTGAATACCCTGATAGATGAGCTGCCCAAACATGCTGCTAAACTAACCCAGCCCAAAGTTGATGCTCTTTTGGGCGAAGCGCACTTTTTAAGGGCGTACTATTATTTTGGCCTGGCCAAGCGTTATGGCGGTGTGCCCATCATAAAAGTTCCGCAAGATCCGGCTGCACCTTTATCACAACTCCAGGTGCACCGTGACAAGGAAGAGGCTACATGGGATTTTATCGGGGCGGAGCTTGATTTGGGTTACCAGATGATGCCTGCAACCAGTGAAGCGGGCAGGGCTAACAAATATGTTGCAGCTGCATTAAAATCGAGAGCCATGTTATATGCAGCATGTGTTGCCAAATACGGCGCGGTAAACTTTGTTGACGGGCAGGCGCGTTCATTGGGTTTGGTAGGGATACCGGCCAGTAAGGCAAATACCTATTTCCAGTCAGCTTATGATGCGGCTAAACTGCTTGAAGGCCATTATTCGCTTTATACTGCAAATTCCGATAAGGTACAGAACTATGTTGATCTGTTCTTAAAAAGCGGAAGCCCGGAAAATATTTTCATAAAACAGTACTCAATTGCCAATAATACAGCACATAGCTGGGACGCTACTATGTCTCCGCGTTACATGACAGCTAATGCGCTTTCGCGTTCATACCCGACGCTGGATTTTGTAAGCCTTTGGGGAAATTTGCCGATAACCAACCCCGACGGTACACCTATCCGTTTTAATGACCGTGCAGAATTAATGCAAGGACTTGAACCAAGATTGCTGGCTACCGTTTATTTCCCGGGAACAACACTGAGAGGGCTTACGTTTGATATGCAAAGGGGCATTTATCCGTCTTTTAGCGGCACCGCTACTGCAGAGGTTGCCAAACCGGCGACCTCGCGCTCATATGTACTTGCCGGCGATGTAAAAACATTGTACCAGGGCAGACAGATTATCGGATTTACAGGGCCATGGACAGGCGGCGATGAATTAACGCGTACAGGTTTTTATGTGCGCAAATATGTTGATTACAATAAGCCCCAGGCAGCAGTTGATCTGTACAGGAGCGAGCAGCCATGGATAGATTTGCGCTATGGTGAAATATTACTGAACCGCGCAGAGGCCGCTATGGAATTGGGCAATACTGCTGATGCCTTAAGCTCCATTAACCAGTTAAGGGACAGGGCCGGTGCAACACCATACGTTTCTATCGACCTGAATAAAGTTCGCAATGAAAGACGTATGGAGCTCGCCTTTGAAAACCAGTATTATTGGGATCTGAAAAGATGGCGCACCGCCGATGTGGTGCTGGACCGCGCACATTTCAAAGGCCTGATGCCTTATTATGTATTTAACGAGAATAAATACATTTTCCTGGCCGAACCGGAACTATATAACCGGGAATATACTTTCCAGAAGCAATTTTATTACGAAGGAATTCCGGGCGACCAAATTTCAAAGAATTCTAATTTACTCCCTAATAATCCTAATTATTAAGAATTTAAAATTTAAGATATGAAAAAACTAATTAGCTATTTTTTATTGGGCGCAAGTATACTGGCGGTTTCTGCATGCACAAAAATAGATAACTATGGTGGTCCCAATGCTTCTTTTCAGGGAAGACTGATTGATGCCACCACCCATGCCAATTTCCAGACCTCACAAAACAGTATCCAGGTGCAGCTTGAGCAGATAAGCTGGAGCGCTGCCCCTGCCCCGCAGTTTATACCAAGTAAATCTGACGGCACTTTTGAGGACACCAAATTGTTTAAGGGCACCTATCGCATTATCCCTAAAGGTGGTGCTTTCTGGCCTGTTTATGACAGTTTGAAAATGGAGATCAAACAGGGTAGCACGCATGATTTTGAGCTTACACCCTACATCGTGATAAAAAACTTTACTCACGATCTGGTTGGAACAACGCTGACCTTAAAGTTTGATATCGATGCCCCGGTAGTTGCAGGTATGCCAACTATTATAGACACGCAACCTTATGTAAATACCACCAAACTGGTGGGTGCAGGTGCCTCTATCAGGGATTTTTCAGATGTTAATGCAGTAACAATTAACAAGGATTTCATCGACCTGGCCCCGGCTGATAAATCTATCACTTTAACGGTTCCTAATCTTATTAAGGGAAGAACATTCTTTGTAAGGGTAGGAATACGTTTGAACGATAGTTTTAAAAGCTCCAATTTCTCTGAAGTAATACAGATAGATGTGCCGAATCAATAAACCTTAAAACTTAAAAGGAAATGAGATCAATAAAAATAGTGATGGTATGTTCCATCTTCGCAATAGGACTTGCAATTACCGGATGTAAAAAGGAGGTATTTAAGTCAAGAGATACTTCAATGATTAAACCGCCGCCACCCATTGATACCACAACTCCACCGGTGGTGGATACCTCTGTGGTGATTGATAATTGTGACAAGGTTGATGGCTGGGATGCGGCTGGCGGCACACAGGCTTTAGTAACAACCGGCCAAAAAGAAGGGGCGGGCTATGTTCAGACAACAATAAAAAGCGGGCAAAACTTTATGCAGTTTATTAAAACCCTGCCCGCTCCTGTTAATACAAAAGTAACCTTATCTACCGGCGAATTAAAATTCTGGTTTTATGTCCAGGATGTTTCCTTGCTAAAAATAGATGGACAGATACAGTTTAGCAGTGCGGCCGATCCGGATAATAAACGCATTGGCTGGGGAATGGATAAAATTATCCCAACATTAAAAAATGGCTGGAACCATTTGGAACTGAAATTCACCGACGGATATTTATCCGGAGATGGCGGCCCGGATTTGACGGCCATGAATTATATAAAGATATTCTTTTGGACCGCAGCCAATGCAGCAACAGATCAAAATTATGGTATCGATGATATCAGGGTTGCTGCGGTGCCACCGCCACCGCCTGTATCTATTGATAATTGTGATAAAGTTGATGGCTGGGATGCAGCTGGCGGCACACAGGCTTTAGTAACAACCGGCCAAAAAGAAGGAACGGGCTATGTTCAGGCAACAATAAAAAGCGGGCAAAACTTTATGCAGTTTATTAAAACCCTGCCCGCTCCTGTTAATACAACGGTAAGCATGGCAACAGGACAATTAGATCTTTGGTTTTATGTTCAGGATGTCTCTTTGCTAAAAATAGATGGTCAAATACAGTTTAGCAGTGCTGCTGATCCGGATAATAAACGCATTGGCTGGGGAATGGATAAAATTATTCCAACATTAAAAAATGGCTGGAACCACTTACAGCTCAATTTTACTGATGGATACGTGTCGGGAGATGGGGGCCCGGATTTAGCGGCTATGAATTATATAAAGATATTCTTCTGGACTGCGGCCAATACAACAACAGATCAAAATTATGGTATTGATGACATCATCGTTGTTTCAAAATAACCTTTTTCGTTAATCCTATTAGTTTAACTACCAAAATGGCGGAGAGCGTGTCTCTCCGCCATTTAAAACACTATCAATAATGAATAAATATAATTTGTTAACAATATCAACAAGTAAAAATAAGCTGACATTTCTATCGGCAGCACTAGCTATAAGTTGCGTCATATCTGCCACCTCATGTTTTGCCCAGGATAAACCCGCTGCGGATGGGCCGGTGGGCACTCCTTTTGTAAGAGACATCTACACAGCCGATCCATCTGCCCACGTTTGGAAAGACGGTCGCCTGTATGTATATCCGTCACATGATATTGCCCCGGCACGTGGCTGCGACCTGATGGACCAATACCATGTCTATTCAACCGATGACATGGTGCACTGGAAGGACCATGGCGAAATACTGCGTGCCAGCCAGGTGGAATGGGGCCGCCCCGAAGGTGGCTTTATGTGGGCGCCTGACTGCGCTTATAAAAATGGCACGTACTACTTTTATTTCCCCCATCCAAGCGGCACTAAATGGAACAATACGTGGAAAATAGGCGTTGCTACCAGCAAAAGCCCGGCAAGCGGTTTCAAATCTCAGGGATACATTAAAGGCCTCGAATCAATGATAGACCCATGCGTATTTATTGATGATGACGGACAAGCCTATTTTTATTATGGCGGCGGCGGCACCTGTAAAGGCGGCAAGCTAAAAGATAACATGATGGAAATTGATGGTGAAATGAAGAAAATGGAAGGCCTTGAGGATTTTCACGAAGCAACCTGGGTACATAAAAGGAATGGAATTTATTACCTGTCATACTCGGATAACCACGATGTGAACGGCAAGCACAACCAGATGCGCTATGCTATGAGCAACAGCCCCCTGGGCCCCTGGACATCAAAAGGTGTATACATGGACCCGACAGACAGCTATACCAACCATGGTTCAATAGTACAATTTAAAGGACAGTGGTATGCATTTTATCATAACAGTTCACTTTCTAATCAGGATTGGTTAAGATCTATCTGTGTAGATAAACTTTACTATAATGCCGATAGTACAATCCAAAAGGTGGTGCCAACCGGTGCGATAAAAAGCAAGTAAACCGGCGTTAAGCCAATTATAAACAGCTATTCAATGAACAAAAAGTCAATTCATATCATCCTTTTTACCGCGTTGGTTATGGCAACAGGTGCATGTTCAAAGAAAGGCGATGCCGGCAAAAATACCCCCGGACCAGTGGTTGAGGGTGCTAAAGGCGACGGATTTAAAAATCCTTTTGTTACGCAGATCTATACAGCAGATCCATCAGCTCACGTATGGGCCGATGGACGGTTGTATGTATATCCGTCCCATGATATAGACCCTCCCCGTGGTTGCGATTTGATGGACCAATACCATGTTTACTCAACCTCTGACATGGTAAACTGGAGAGATGAAGGTGAAATACTGCGTGCTGCCGATGTTTCCTGGGGAAGGCCAGAAGGCGGATTTATGTGGGCTCCGGATTGTGCTTATAAAAACGGTACCTATTACTTCTATTTCCCGCACCCAAGCGCAACGGACTGGAACAATACATGGAAACTAGGTGTAGCAACCAGCAAAAGCCCGGCAAGCGGCTTTAAATCGCAGGGATACATACCAGGGCTTGAATCGTTGATAGATCCATGCGTGTTTGTGGATGACGACGGACAAGCTTATTTCTATTATGGCGGCGGCAATATTTGTAAAGGCGGAAAGCTTAAGGATAATATGATGGAAATTGATGGCGAAATGCAAACTATGCAGGGGCTTACTGATTTTCACGAGGCAGCATGGGTACACAAAAGAAATGGACTGTATTACCTGTCATACGCGGATAATTTTAATGAGGCTGGTAAATATAACCGCATGAGGTATGCTACAAGCAAAAGCCCGCTTGGCCCATGGACATATAGGGGCGTATATATTGATCCGACTGACAGCTTTACCGACCACGGCTCAATTGTTCAATTTAAGGGGCAATGGTATGCATTTTATCATAACAGTTCACTTTCACATAATGATTGGCTGAGATCCATCTGTGTAAATAAGCTTTACTACAACGCCGATGGCACGATCAGGAAAATTATCCAAACAGGCTTAACGGGTATAAAAAATTAAGCGTCTAACAAAATAAATACATTGCATTTAAATATGGGAAAACATGAGAAGAAGAAAATTTGAGACGTTGTTACTGGTTGCACTGTTGGCGGAGACAACTGGTTGTTCAAAAAAACATATCCCGGCACCGGTACCTACAAAGACGGATACCGTAGTTAACCATACTCCTTCCCCGGTAGGCGATGTGGTGGGTAAAGTAGTAGTTGGTTACCAGGGTTGGTTTGCCGCCATTGGGGATGGCTCGCCTATAAATAGATTCTGGCATTGGTCAAATACGTGGGAAAATCCACCTTCGCCAACTAATACGGCTATATCATCATGGCCGGATGTACGCGATTATACCACCACCTTTAAAACTGACTATGCTAATCTTAATAATGGAAGCGAGGCCAGGGTTTTTTCATCTTTTAGCGATCAAACTGTTGATATACAGTTTAAATGGATGAAGGACTATGGCATTGACGGTGCAGCTTTACAGCGTTTTAACCCCAGCGGTATTGAAGGGCCGGTACGTGATGCCATGGCTGCCAAAGTAAAGACAGCCGCCGAAAAGAACGGTGTTAAATTTTACATCATGTATGATGTAAGCGGCTGGACAAACATGGCTACAGAAATGGAAACCGATTGGACAAACAAAATGTCGGCCCTTACGGCATCTTCAGCTTATGCCATGCAAAACGGCAAACCTGTGGTATGTATCTGGGGATTTGGCTTCAGTGACCAAAACCATGATTTTACTGCACAGAGCTGCACAGCGGTGATCAAATGGTTTCAAAGCAAAGGCTGCTACGTTATTGGCGGCGTGCCTACCCATTGGCGCGATCAGAACAGCGATTCGCGCCCGGATTTTTTAGGTGTTTATAAAACTTTTGATATGCTATCTCCATGGATGGTTGGCAGAATTGGCAATGTAAATGACGCTGATAACTTTTTTGCTAATGTAAATAAAGCCGACCAGGCCTATTGTAACGGCAATGGTATTGATTACCAACCCTGTGTTTTACCAGGCGATCTGAGTGCCCGCCAACGGGCACATGGCGATTTGATGTGGCGGCAATTTTACAATATGAAAAGAGTTGGCTGCCAGGGGATTTACATCTCGATGTTTGACGAGTATAATGAAAGCAACCAGATTGCCAAGACTGCTGAAAGCCAGGCCTTTGTTCCGTCCGGTTCAAATTTCAAATCGCTTGATGAGGATGGTACCCCCTGCTCCTCAGATTATTATTTAAGGCTTACAGGTGATGGCGCCAAAATGTTTAAAGGCACTATACCACTTACTGCAACACGGCCAACAAAGCCTGTGCTGTAAAATAAACTGTTTGTTAAGCCATACTATTAAACAAAACAACAGTATGTAAAAAACCCTGCGATCAAAGATCGCAGGGTTTTTTACTGTTCAATTTTTAAATAAGTGTGTCCGTATCTCACCCCGGACACACACGCTATCATCATATATGATAACATCAACTAAATCCCGGTTAAAGTTTATTGACAACCAGAATGTCTATTACATCTTTATGTGTTGAAAGACTTTGAGGTTTTTTGAAACTAAGGCTGACAAGTTTCTTATTTATTTTTGAATCTTTCGATCTTATTATTTTTGCGTATCCACACATCTGATATCAAGCTTATTTCACATAAAAACTACCTCTTGCTCTTATATCTTCCGAAGAGCTGCCTATCATAATTTTAAACTCTCCGGGTTCAACAACTTGTTTCATCTCCCTGTTCCAAAGCATCAACTCCTTATTATCCATCTTAAACTGCACTATGCCGCTTTCACCTGGTTTTAAAGTGATGCGTTTAAATCCTTTTAATGATTTTACAGGTGTGGTAACGCTGGCAATAACATCGCGAAGGTAAAGCTGCACCACCTCTGTGCCTTCAACCCTGCCGGTATTTTTTATGCTGATACTGATATCAATCGAACCATTATGCGGGATACGCGGCTGTGCAATTTTCAAACCCGAATACTGGAAAGTAGTGTAGCTTAAGCCATGTCCAAAAGGAAATAATGCAGAGGTATCCTGATCAACATACACGTGCCTTGAGGTAGGTTTGTGATTATAATAATAAGGCAACTGCCCTACTGATCGTGGGAAAGTCATCGGCAGTTTGCCTGACGGGTTAACCTTGCCAAGTAAAACGTCAGCAATGGCTAATCCGCCTGCATCGCCCAGGAACCAGGATTCAACTATAGCCGGTACCTTTTTGGCCACCCAGTTTATACATAGAGGCCGGCCATTGAAAAGTACAACCACGGTAGGCTTGCCGGTTTTATGCACCGCCTCAATAAGCCGTGTTTGCTGCTCGTTCAGGTCAAGATCTGAACGGTCTTTACCCTCACCTACTTCATTTATGTCCTCGCCCAAAACAACTATGGTAACATCAGCACTGCTAACTGTGCCTATTGCCTTTTGCAATAGTTCAGTTTGTTTTGCAGCAGATGTATCTGAGGAATAACCTTTTTCATATTTAATATCCAGGCTGTTCCCTGCTCGTTGTTTCAAACCGTCAACTATAGCAACGCCTTTGCCTTCCTTGTTGGCATACCCACCCAAATAAGTACTTTCAGCCAGCGGACCAATTACTGCAACTGAATGCACATTCGTTCCCAACGGTAAAAGCGAATTTTCATTTTTCAACAAGCTGATGCTCTCCTGCGCGGCCTTTAATGCTGCGGCGCGGCTTGATTCGGTATGATTTACTTTTTTAAGTAATTCTTCATCAATATAAGGATGATCAAACAAGCCCAGCATAAATTTTACTCTCAACACGTTTGATACCGCCCTGTTAAGGTCACTTAAAGACAACTGTTTATTTTTTAAAGCCTGTGTCATAGCATCTAAAAACTGATCGTGCGGAAAATCATAAAACTGCATATCCAACCCGGCAGTAAAAGTTTGCCCCAGTGCATCGGCAGGGCTTGATGCTATCTGATGATTATTTAATGACATCTTTATAGCTCCAAGATCAGACAGTACAAAACCTTTAAAGCCCCATTCCTTGCGCAGTACATCTTTCAATAACCAGCGGTTATCTACACAGGGAATGCCATCTATCTCACTGTATGCTGCCATCATTCCTAAAGCACCACCCTCTTTAACCGCCTTTTCAAACACGTACAGAAACGATGAGCGGGCCTCTCTTTCACCCATGTTTACAGGGGCCGTATTACTACCGGCCTCGGGTACGCCATGTACGGCAAAGTGTTTAGGCTCGGATAATACCGCATCAGGATCACTTAACATACGCCCTTGTAAGCCTTTTACCATAGCTACCCCATTTGCAGCAGCCAGGTAAGGATCTTCGCCATAGGTTTCCTCCACCCGTCCCCACCTGGGATCGCGCGGCAGGCAGAGCACCGGGCCCAATATCATACCAACACCATGTGCCCGCATTTCGGTTGCTATGATGCGTCCTGCTTTATGCACAATTGCTGTGTCCCATGCACCAGCCAAAGCCATGGGCGTTGGAAAGGTAGTGCTGCCCAGGCTCTCATAGCCATGCAAACCTTCTTCAATAAATAATACCGGTATACCTAAACGCGTTTTTTCAAGCGCGCAACGTTGTATTTGGTTAGTGATTGCTGCTGTTAAGGGGTAAAGATCATGCACCGACCCGATGCCTTGTGTACCAATGTTAATTTTAGCGTTATCTGACATTGACACCGCTTCATGCCCTTTCATATTGGCAACCTGGTGCCCCCAGTACATATCCAATTGCTTAATTTTTTCGGCTGTGGTCATCCTGCTTAAAAGATCGGCAACCCGTTTATCTACAGGTGACGCAGGATCCTTGTAAAGGAGTTTTACAGGGTGCTTAGGGTTGTTAAATGAACAAAATGTCATTGTTAAAAGAGCCAAAATTGTGGCGTTCTTTTTCTTCATACAATTTATTATGATAAAGTTATTTTTGAATACTATTGGTTAGGTTGCCTTATAAATGGTTTATCGCTAAACTATGCCGGGTAACTAATAAGTGATTAATAAAGTATTAACAGCATCTGTATTTTCAGATTTTCAGGTAATTAATTTATTTATGAACTGGTGGCGGGACATTTTCCTGAAAGGGGACTTGTTTCCTAAGCATTTTACCGGCATATCCGGTCAGGTACAAATAATAATCGTTGGGGATATCATCCTCAAAAGCTACGAAGGTGCTTAATCCAACAGGCGGATTCTTTAATACTTTAAGGATTGCCGTGCCCTCATCAACCTCATCAAACATGGCTACGTACAACATATCCGCCCCGCTTTTGATGGCGCCTGTAATTTGTTTCCAATAAAAATGACCCCTGTTGCGTGGAATTTGATTTTGTATACTTCCGGGATTCATATTGTGCCAGCTAAATCCGGGAAAAATTGTGGGCACGTAATCAATCCTGTTAGCTTTGCACCAGGCAATATCGCCGGCGATCCGGCTTTGAAATACAGGGTACGCTGTTTCATTAAACCTCCCTACAAACCAGGGATGGATGATATCCGCCTTACGTAACAGATCATGCAGGTGTGGGTCTTTTTCTGTATCGCTCCCAAAATCACGCCAATATGTTGGCACACCGAGCAATACAGTGCACCCGCCATAGGCGGGATCATTCTTTAAAAAATCAATGATCCGTTCTGCTTCGGCCAGGCCATATTTACGGTTATCGTTAAACCCAACGCCCCATACTGCAACTAGGGGTTTACCATTGTGATATAACCAGGTTTGGTTGTTGCCGCGATTAGTTAATTTCATACTGTCGATCAAATGCTTCCAATCTTTGATCACTAAGGAATCACCACCAGCCCTCATGCCCGAAAGGTCATACATCAGCGAAATTGCCCTGTGGTATTTTTGTGCATATTTTAGCGCATTACTCAAAACTACATCGTTATGGTTACGACCGGTTCCACGCTGCACATCGGCAATAAAGCGTTGGACAAAAACCCCGTCTATCCCATATTGCTGCATCCATTTGAAGTGCATATCAGTCGAGGATGCATCAAAAGAGCTATACAGATAGGCCTCGCTGCCATCGGCCAGCCTAAAGGGCGATTTATAGGTCTTTTTATATTCACTTACATCGGGCCAGATATCGATATTGGTGCTGCCCGGTTCAAATTTGCCGTGCGACAGGTAATGGTTCCAGCCACGGCCGGCGCCATCTCCAGGCGCGTTAAACCAGCCCTGGTAACCTGCAATCACCAGGCCCTTATAACTTTTAAATGCCGAGGTTTTACTGTGCTTTTGCTGGCTGTATGCAATAGCGCATAGCAGTAGCAGCAAGATGCTAAAAACTTGTTTTTTCATCAGGATAAATTTTATAAGTGTTTGTTTTTTTAGTTTAGATCAGATGCCCCAGTTTTTATTGGGCTTCGGGCCCATTTCAAGTTCAAGTTCTCCGCCGGATGTTAGTTGCTCATGTGTAAACCATGGTTTATTCAAAATTTGCCCATTAAACTTAGCGCTCTGGATATACTTGTTGATCACCGAACAATTGTGGGCCACCATTTTAAACTGTTTCCCATTGGAAAGTTCGATAGTGACTTTACTAAAAACAGGACTGCCGATAGTATAAACAGGGTTACCTGGTGTAATTGGGTAAAAACCCATAGATGAGAACACCACAAAAGCCGACATACCCCCTCCATCCTCGTCACCGGGGATACCAAAAATATTATCCTTGTACCATACATCAAGCAAAAACCTGATGCGTTTTTGGGTTTTCCATGGCGCGCCGGCGTAGTTATAAAGGTATGGTATATGGAAGCTTGGTTCGTTACCCATAGAGTACTGCCCTACCAGGCCGGTAGCATCAGGAAACTTGGCCCAAAACTCATATTTGCTGCGATCGAGGCCCTCACGGAATGTTTGGTCAAGCTTGTTTTGGAAGTCAATATTGCCGCCTGTTAAGTTAATGAGTCCCCTAATATCGTGCTGAACCTGCCACAGATATGTCCATCCGTTATTTTCATCATAATAATCGCGCCCGCCGGGGCCTCCGTCAAACTTAGGATCGATGCCGATCCAGTTGCCGTCCTTGTCTTTAGGGATAAACATCTTTTTATCGTCTTTCCAGAGGTTTTTGTAATTGGTGGCGCGCTTTGCAAACAGGGTCTGATCGTTTGGTTTATTTAATTCACCGGCTAACTGGCCAACTGCCCAATCATCGTAGCTGCCGCCGAGCGTTACGGCAACAGCCTGCCTTTTCTCGAATGAATGCACCAGGCTTACCGTTTCCTTTTCGCCCTTTTGCAGCGCGGGGAAATAACCTTTGGCATAATAAAAATCATCTAGCTCGCATTTAGGGCCGTTCTTCCAGGGCAGCATGGTGGCCTGTGTTGCATTTTTCAGGACACCTTGATAAGCTTTGTCTATATCAAAACCACGGATACCTTTACGATAATCATCCAAGAACATAATGGTAGAATGAAAACCGTTCATACAAGGGTTATCCCCAAACAAAACCGGGAACGTAGGCATCCAGCCGCTTTGCTGGTACATGTTTACATAGGAGTTCAACATATCCGATTCCATAGCCGGGTTTAAAATGGTCCTCAGCGGATGCAATGCCAGGTAGGTGTCCCACACCCAATCGTCAACATAAAATGGTCTTGTACTTTCATGCACTTTTTTATCAAACCCACTATAGTAACGCCCGTGCTCATTTATATTCACCATACGCTCATTGCTGCGATATAGCGCGGTATAAAACGAGCGGCGTTGTGCGTCGGTACCGCCTTCTATCTTGATCTGATTAACCACTTTCGCCCAGGCGCTTTTAGCAGCCTGCGTTAAAGCAGCAAAATCAATTCCGGTAAATTCATTTTTGTAGTTCTGCTTTGCCTGTTGGGGACTTATGTAGGAGATAGCATATTTAAACTCGATCATATCCGGCGCATCGGCTGTAAAGGTGATATATGACTTGGCACCCTTACCTTCTGCAGACGTTTGTTTGGATAAACCACCGTCACTAATTACACCTGCTGTTCCTTTTGCATTGAATTGCCCGTACACATAAATTTTAATATCATCGTGATAGGTTTCCATGCCTGTGACCTCGCTGCCACCGGAAAAGTTCCATTTAGCTGCACCATCGTTATACACATTAAAAAGGAGGCTTTTAGCAGCACTTTTAGCCGGGAAAGAAAACCGGTACATGCCCACTTTTTCGCCCGGAGCAAATTCAACTGTTATATCCTTATCAATCAGGTAAGTGGAATAGTACCATGGGTGTGTAACTTCAAGATCATGGTCGTACGGCATTTTTTGATCCCATGAACCTGGCGTAAGCGGTAAGTTGTCCGGTTTTATCGCAAAAACTTCGCCCAATCTGTGCGAGACCATATTCAAAGGGAAACTGGATATCTGGTCGTCCATATAATCAGCCCTTTTGGGATATATTCTGATCATCTGATTGGGCAGGTGCATGGTTGGCCGTGTTGGTTCTAACAGTTGCCCCACATTACCAATGCGGGGATCAATATAATTAAGATTACCATCGGCGCTTGTTTGTGCAACGCACTTATCTGTCATGGTAAAACTTACTAAAGCGCAGAAAACAAACGGCCTTAATAACCGGGAAAAAGAAATAACCATTGTTGAAATTTATAATCGGTTTATAGCTTCAAAATTGCCTGGAAAGCTTAATGAACTATTAATAATTGATTAATTAAGAAAGAAAATGATGTTTGTAACAAAATTATTCGAGAATCGAATGAAAATCCCGTTCAAAGGTTTCGCCGTAAATGGCTTTATACTCCTTATTAAAATTCTCGAAAGCATTTTTTGCCAGGGAATGTTTGCCAATATGTGCCAGGGCCTTGCATTTTAAGATCATAGCTTCCTCGTTAACCGGGTCAAAATAGAAAATATCATTGGCTAGTTTTATTAAAAACTCCGGATCGTCAGCTATTGGGATGCTGTTTGCAAATTGAATGTATGAATCAATTATCTCATTGGAAACTTCTGACTTGAAAATATCAAGCCATTCATATTCAATATTTGATAAAAAATTGCCCCTTTGTGTAATGTGGGTAAGCTGTATTATTTTTTGTTTATTGAGTTTGGTTTTATTTGACACAATATTCAAATAGTTATGATAATCAACCAGTATTTTGCTGTAATCAATCTCGATCTTCCAATAGCCGGTATCTTTTGATAAATGGCAGTGCCCTATTTTATCAAGCAGTGATTTGAGCTTGGCAATATTAACGGAACGATTATTACGTGCACTTTTTTCTGATTTATCAAACCAAAGTATTTCATTCAGTTTTTCAGAACTTACTCCCCTGTCCAATTTCACCGAATACATCAAAATAATAAGGAACAACTCTTTTAGCAACGGTGTAAAATATTTGGTGATCTCCTGCCCATCAGGTGTAAAAAGCTGCAGATCGCCAAATAAGAAAATAGCGTTCTTGTTGATATTCCTGATGTGATCGTCCCCGGCTGTTAACAGCTCTGACTCAGTATGATTAATATTTACCGGCACTTCTTCGACAGATTTTGGCGTCCTGTGAATGGTTACTACCACTTTTTTATTACGCCGGTAAATTAACAGACAGCCGGCAAAGGCCAGCGCAACTACGCCGGCAATTGCGATCCACGAGAAGTAATTTGTATGAGCAATTTCTGCAACTTGGTGAGTTAAAGGTTCCGGCGGGCTCAGCAGCGAATATATCTTGATCCTTGTTTGTTGGTTTTCTTTAAAAAACGTGACAGCCAGGAATTTGCCGCTATGGGCAAAATAACTCAGATCGGCAAATGAATTGATATCATGAAACAGGAAGGGAATAGTATCACCTACCAGATGATAGTCAGCTTTATCCAAAGAACCCCTTATGAGCTGGAGGTTTGAATTAAATTTGTGCTGGGGGAAAATCAGGCCGTAATATGATCTGTCCTTTTCATTAATAACTAAAGAGTTGGCAAATACAAAGTCACCGTTTTTTACATCGATATTAAACAATTTTTTAAACGATCTATCTTTTACGGTAAACCGCATCATATCGTACAAATTACGCGGGTTCACTATCTGCTGGCCGGATGCACTTCCGTAGCCTCCAATCACATAAGCGGTATCGCCGGCCGCATTGGTGCCTAATCCGGCTAAATAACGGGGGGTAAATGTATCGCCGTTAACTTTTATATTTTCCCAGGTATTGGCAATAACGTTATAACGCTTAACACTGTCCTTATATATCAGCTGCCCGTATCCGCCGATTGTGTATATGGAGCTATCTGTATTGTTGAAAAATTTATTCAGGTGTCCATTATCGGTTGCAGGATTTTTGAAAGCTTTGTTCCATCGCTGGTCTTTAAGATCAAAAGTAGCCACAGCTTTTTGATCGACATAAAGATAATACAGCTTATCGTTGCTGAACAATGCCTGATCCCCCGGTACCATTGATTGCCTTCCCGAACGGTAAACGGTATTTTTTAGCTGCAGTGTTTTATTCAGCGAGAAAGTAACCAACGAGTCCTGCGAAATGATATAGACTATTTCATTAGCGGTATCAAGGGCTAAGCTGGCATCACCCGGCACAGTAAGTTCCTTTTCCATTTGCCAGTTGCGGTGACGGGCCTTTATCCATAAGGGGTTAGTTACCGTTCCGTTGTTCTGGTTCACCGTTTCATAGGCAACATTGCCCTGCCATTCATTAAGCGGCCAATTGGATAACAACTTGCCGTTTGCCAGAACATTGACATCCCTTATTTTTAAAGGTGGAAGGTCCGTAGTTTGATACTGGCGATTAGCATTCGCACCAAAAAGAAATTTGTAATTTTTACTTTGCTGTAAATGAATACCTGATTCAGAAAATGATTCATGACCAGAAAAAACGGTAATCTTATCGTGCTTATAGTCGATAAGCAACCGCAGCTTGTTCCAATGTTCAAACAGTAACTTATCATCAATATTGAATGATATTTTTGAAAGCCGCTCGCCTATAATTATTTTAAAATGGCGGGTATTAGCCTGGTTATCATATATTAAGTCGATATTTTGCTTATCATCGCCGATAAGCCTTAATATATAACCGAAATAAATTTCGTGATTGGGAATAAAGGACAGATCAAAAGAAACTTCAAGATTATCTTTTGCAGATATGTTGCCCAGGCTCAGATCTAAGGTTGTGCGCTTATCCTGTACTACTTCATGGCTGTAAAATCCAAGTCCATATGATTGCGCATTACCTGGCAATATGAAAAGGACATTTAATAAAATAGCGGCGATTATACCCGATAAAAATAATCTCATGTTGATAAGTACACCCCTAAGCATTATACCCTAAGTAGCTGCTCTGTAATTTATAATTCAGGCCAAAAACACCAACCTTATTTAGATAGCTGTAATGGCTAAATTACAATAAAACAGTTTACATTTCAAAAAATTGTCATATCATATAAGCAATAATGCAATAAAGGTGAGCCGGACCATCAGTATAAATTTAACAAAAAATAATACCAATTTACCATCTAATACAAGTTATTCCGGGTAGCCGGTATCCTGTTGCCCGTAAAATAAACTCAACAATGGGCGCAGGATTTGGCAAGCTGTGCGGGTGGTGTTTAAAACCAGGCTTATGTATCACCGTTATCGATCCGTGAAGCGCTTTCACTTTCTGTTCAAACAAAAGCGTGTTTTTTGAAGGATCAAGCGCTTCGTCCTCATCTGCCGAAAGGTGCAGCATGGGATAACCTCCTTTTACGATCTGTGGTACTTGATCAATCGGGCTCGCTTTTAAAACACTTATCTGCCCGGCATAGGTTAAATGATAATCCTGTTTAAGCGTAGTTGTATCCGACCAAAAACGCAGATCAAGTAAAGCGTTATCAGCATAAACACAGGCTACCTTGCCGGGGTTTACAGCCGCCCAATTGTAAATGTAGATACCGCCCCGGCTCATCCCTTCAAGAACAGTTTTTTTACTTAAACCGGCATTATTGAGCAGTTCGTAGAAATTATTCCAATGACTTATCGCTTCATCATTACCAAGCAATTCAGCAACATCGCAATAGACAATATGGAAACCACGCTCGAGCAATGCGATGTCAGTTTGCGGCTCGTGGCCCCAAAAGCGTGCCCTCCATACCCATGGGTGCCCTACGGCCGACCATTTGGGCTTTACCACTTTACAGTCCCTGCCGTCATTGGTGAATTCAGCACACGGATATCCATAAAATGAACTCACTTTATAGGGCTGCCTTATTTTGTTAAAAATGTCAAAGCTGATATCTTTTGGCTGGATGATCACATCATATAACCTTTTGGCAGTCGTTGTTGTTCCCTGCAGATCGGGATGGATTTTGTCCGGCATCCAGTTTTCATGATTAACGAACATGGAGTGCATATCGATCACCTCCAATCGTTCATCATAAGCTACACGCCTGATGCGGGGAATAATATCATTGACAATCACCTTGTCATATATTTGGTTGGTATCTGCTAGAAACGCAGGTATAGGCAACAACAGCACAATACGGGGGTGTGACGGCAATTGTGTGAGTGATCGGATCATATCATGGTAATCCGGTTCGTATTCATTTAAATGAATACGGTTTATTAGTTTGCTGTCATTACCTCCAAGGTCAATAAACACGATATCGGGCTGACTGTGCAATGCCTGCTGCCAGGCCTGCGTATTCCAATAAGACAAATCGCCTTTGCGCAGCATCGTGGCGCTGCTCACACCAAAATTGCTGACCACATAATTATTCCCCAGTAACTTTTGCAGTTGCCCCGGGTATGATTGCGTTGAAGGATCTTTAAGTGTAGATCCGTAGGTGATGCTTGCCCCGATACAAGTTACCCTTGTAACGGCTTTTAACTGGATTACAATGCACAGGCTTAGAAGTAAACTTAAAATAAATTTCATCAGGTTAGTTATTTTTAGTCATATCTATAATATCAGTCAGGCGGCTTGCGGGCGTCACCTTCAGATTAGTAAGCTTTCCCTTTTCAATTTTACCCTCTACAGTTGTGTTGTATGGAGCGTTGAGTTTAAAATCGGCATCCCAGCCGGTGGGCCAGGCAGGCAAGAGCATTATCTTTTTGCCATCAACCTGCATCAGCATTTGCTGCAGGCCGTTTTCGCCGTTACCGCCGTTATCTTCATCCGGGCTATAATCATTACCTTTATCCCAAAAAGCATCGAATTTAAAATTGGGATCTTTACGGGTTAAAGCAAAACTCACATAATCTTTAGCTACCTCAGCATCCCCTATCATAGCAGCCTGTATAGGATCCTGCACCCAGCAACCTTTTGCACGCTGTTTGCGCGCATTAAAGGTATTTACCGCCATATCCAGGCCGGGCTTGCCCAAACCATAAAGCCTGAAAGGGTATATTGCATAGAGTTCAGGGTTTTCACTGTTGAACGATTTTGCAGTTTGCGGTCCTGAATAAGGTAAAAGCACAGATTTACCATTTTCATCGGCCGTTGGCAAAGGCGGCAGGTCATTATAAAGCTTTTGCCATTGTGATCGTGTTTTTTCATCAACCATACCGGCATGTAAGTTCATCAGCCGGCTAAGTACAGCGTGTAAGCCGGCAATATCGGGTGCTGGATTATGCACCTTCCAGAACATTTCAATAGCATTATCCGGATCAAGCAATAACTTACCCATACCATCACGGCTAAAATGCTGGTCAAAAAACTGCAGTCCGGCTGTAGCAACCGGCAACAAGGTTTTTTTAGCGAATGCTGAATCGCCGGTATATTCATAATAATCAAGCATCATCATGCTCAGCTCCAGTATGGGCGTAAAGTAGTGGTTGGTATAATTAGCTTTTACATCAGGCCCCATAAAGTTGAGCCCGCCCCAAAAGGGAGCAGTTTCTGCAAAGTAAGCGCCGCCATGATGATAATATTGCCGAACCTGTGCTTCATTAGCCGGTAATATATGGGCATACATGCTGAATAATGGCAGCATCATATCAAAATCCCCGGCCATAAGCCTCGGCCAGTACATTGCACGGGTGTTCTGGAACCAATACTGCCCGCCCCACGCGCGGAAATCGGCATCGCCGTTTTTTACCGGGTTATCAACTACAAAAATAGACCCGTTGAACTTTACAGGATATGTCCCCCTGCCTGCGCAGGCCGTAATAAAGCGCTGCAAAATATAGCCTTGTGTAACTTTATTGGCCAATTCATCGCCATGTATAAATAGCCAGCTGCGCTGCCAGAATTGGTGCCACCATTGCTGATGTGCCAGGCGTGTTTGCTCCAGGTTAAGCTGGTTAATTTTATTTACCTGTTGGTCCAGTTTATTAAGCCATTGTTTTCCATTGTCTGTAACTGCAGTTAACGGATAAATAGAAATAAGATGGGCGGTAACGGCTTTTGCAGATTGCATTGTCGCGTGGTCCTTATTAACCAATCCGTTGCCTTTAATTATAGCGCCAAAGGTAAGATTGGCCAGATGCGGATCAGTTGTTGCCGAATTATGGTGATACCATGCGATACGATTTTGCTGCCCGGTAAGAATAGTATCGGTTAGCCCGGCACGCCAGTTTTCCAGCTTTATGTTTGCAGTTACCGGATGTTCACTTTTAGTTTCAACCCGTATCACCGGGTGATTGGCATCAACCCACACCCGAAAATGAACTGCTGAACTGCCCTGACCTTCCTGTATCAATATTTCTCCAGTTTTAAGTTTAAGTATTTGTTTAAAGACAGAACTATTAACCAGAGGACCGGGGCTTATTGATACCCGGATTGCTCCCAGTTTCATCAGCACCCCACCTTGTTTCATCCAGTCATCTTTTTGCGCATCAAGCTCGCCGCCCCATGCATCTGTTTTGCTGATGTAGAATACCAGATCGCCGTTTTCTTCGACCCATACATTAAGCCCGATATCGCCATTCCCCAAGGGCATTGACTGTGCCGATCCTGGGCCCGGCGTATCCCAGCTGACATTGTAAGCATTAAGCAGGGTATCCGGTAACCCACCCCTTGAGCTATTTATAGGCTTTGCTAAGCCATCAAAAGCTATTATAACAATCAATAAAATAACTAACTGTAATCTGGTTTTATTCATTTGGGTTTATGAGATGATGATTCAAAATGTTAAACAACATACCTCCTTGACTGCGGTGCTAAACCTGAAACTAAATGTTTTATAGTAATGATATTGTTTTGATGCCGAATGACGAGGGCCAAAGAACCCGCCATTTTCGTTAAAACAAAGGAATAAAGGTAAGAAGTGGCCGCTTTTCAAAAACATTTGCACAAATTATAGGTCGGCCTGCATTATACTGCGCAGCTCGTAGGTTAATTGATAGTACAAATAAATTTACCGTACTTAATAAAAGATTAAAAAAGCATTAATCGCAAATTCTAATAAATGCCATATTGCTATGGAAGCAATGATTTCTAAAATATGATATAAAGAGCGGTTTGCAATTATATAACTTGTTGGATTCAAAACACCAAATAACCAATACAGCAATAAACGGGATTTTTTATTTAATTTCACCCGTTCCGGAGAGATGTCAGAGCGGTTCAATGTGCCTGATTCGAAATCAGGTGTACTTTAACAGGTACCGGGGGTTCGAATCCCTCTCTCTCCGCCAGTTTCAATAGCAAAGTACATTAAAAGCCTGCAAATCAAATAATTGCAGGCTTTTGTTTTTGGGCTAAAACCCCGTTTTTCCCACCAATTCGCATATAAAAAGTGCGTTATTCGGTGAGTGAATTTTTGGAAATACTTACTCACCAATATCTACGTATCAATTTGACTATCACCCTGTTCAATGGTTGAACATCTTGTACAGACCCGAGTGCAAGCTTAATTTTGTTTCACGTTTTAATGTCAAACCATTATGAAAACTAACTTCAGCTTGCTTTTTTATTTAAAAAAGCCAAAAAATCATCAAAATGGCCTTGTACCTATTTATTTGCGTATTACCGTTAACGGTAAACGAGCGGAAACCAGTACAGGCCGTGAGTGTGATCCTATCCTATGGAACAGTAGCACAGGACGTTTTAAAGGAACTAAAGAAGAAATTAAATCTTTTAACGCTTACCTCGATAACCTGCAAGCCCAGGTTTATGAAGCACACGGCCAATTGACCGAAGCGGGCGGTATGATTACTGCCGAAAGTCTAAAAAACAAGCTGTTGGGCAAAAGTGAAAAATCCCGGATGCTTATCAGCTTGTTTAAAGACCACAATAAAAAGGTTTCGGCTTTGGTTGGTGATGGGTATGCAGCCGGGACATTGGAACGCTACGAAACCTCTTTAAGGCATACCCGGAGCTTTTTAGAATGGCAGTACAAAGTTTCGGACATAGACATTAAGCGGATCGACCATGACTTCATAACCAATTATGAATTTTACCTGCGATCTGAAAGAAAATGCGCCAACAATTCCGCTATCAAATACATTAAGAACTTTGGCAAGATCATCCGCATTTGTTTAGCAAGTGGCTGGCTTGATAAAGACCCGTTCGTAAATTACAAGGCCAAGGTTAAACGGGTTGAAAGGATATTTCTAAATCGGGAAGAATTACAGGCTATTGCAGATAAAGTATTTCCAACCGAACGGCTTAACCAGGTCAGGGATATTTTTCTTTTCTGTTGCTTTACAGGATTAGCCTATGCCGATGTGAAAAAATTGAAACCGGCTGAAATTGTAAAAGGCCTGGACGGGGAAATGTGGATATATACCAAGCGGAAAAAAACAGACACACCAAGCCGTATTCCTTTACTGCCATCTGCATTGAGTTTGCTAAAAAGGTACGCAGACCATCCTCTTTGTTGCAATACAGATAAGGCGCTACCCGTGTCTACCAATCAAAAAATGAATGCCTATTTGAAAGAAATTGCGGACGTTTGCGGCATCAATAAAATTCTCACCTTTCATATTGCCCGGCATACATTCGCCACTACTGTAACGCTGTCCAATGGCGTACCCATTGAAAGTGTATCTAAAATGTTAGGCCATACCAATATCAAAACTACCCAGCATTATGCGAAGATACTGGATTTAAAAGTCGGGCGGGATATGTCATTGCTTAGGCAAAAGTTTGCTATTGACTAAACTAATTGCCAACTTGAGATCACAAATTTGATTTCAAGTTTAAAATCTTATTATCATTAAATTTTTAGAACATTTATAATCACATTAAAATGACCGGAGAACCCGTAATACCTGATGAAATAATAATGAACCAGATTTATTATGTGCGTGGGCATAAAGTAATGTTAGATACCGATTTGGCAGAGCTTTACGAGGTAGAAACCAAACAACTTAAAAGGCAAGTAAGACGAAATGCAGAAAGATTTCCCGACGATTTTATGTTTGAACTTACCTTACATGAGTACAATTCTTTAAGGAGCCAAATTGGCACCTTAAAGCGTGGCGAACATGCTAAATATTTGCCGATGGCATTTACCGAACAGGGAGTATCTATGCTATCAAGCATATTAAACAGCAGCAGGGCGATTAAAGTAAATATACAGATCATCCGCATATTTACCCGCATCCGTCAAATGTTTATCGACAATACCGAATTGCGCTTGGAAATCGAAAAGATCAAAGGCAAGCTGGATAACCAGGATAAAAACATGGAAATAGTATTCCGCTATTTGGATGAGCTGTTAGAAAAAAAGAACGATCCTAAACCACGAAAAAGAATAGGTTACAAATCTGATAACCTGTAATACTTAAAGGCTGCCTAGTTTTTACACTTCTTATTCACCGCCACAGCGAAGATTCTGTGTTATAATCCAAATAATTTTTATTTTTTTATCTTTGATATTAAGTCGGCATAAGCCAGTCTGTTTAGGGCAGCTTCATTTTTTATGGCTGCCCTATTTAATTCCTATGATAAAGCAAAGATAGCCCACGCCGGGATAAAAAGTAAAGGGTATATAAAAGGACAGATGTGTTTTGTTTTTTTATTGGCTTGTCCGCCCTTGACCGTTTTACCCGGCTTTGCGCTGTTGGTTGCTTAACGGTTAAATGGGGACTGGATTATTCAATAGCATTGGCGGGTTGCTCGGCTTCCCCAAAGTATACTTTGCCGCCCTGACGATAGTTTAAAGGCCGTTTTTAATGTACTTGTGAGTATATTTAGGTTAATATAAATACCTTATAACCAATTTATTTAAAAGGTTTTCCCCAAGCTGTAAAGTCAAAACTAACTTCTAAATTTAATTCATTTAGCTTTCTAATACATTCTAAATTGATAAATGCACTTCCTAAAAGTTGATTTCCCGCATGAAAATCCATAATTACTTGTATACAAGCATTAGAATGAGAAGCTAATTTAAGAATACCATTTTTATCCTCTTCTAAGAAATTTATAAGGTTCTTAAGTTTATCCTCAAACTGATCCGGTTCGGGATTGGGGTTAAATTCTATGCCACTAAAATTATAATTGGATTTTTTATTTGGCTTAAAATCTTCCTTATTCCAGGTCTTACTGGCTTTAAGTTTTGTAAAAGATTGTAACTCAATTGGAGTAAGCACTTCGGAAGTTGCCCTTAAATAGACCAAATTGCGGGACTCAGTACCCACATTAAAAATTTCTCTTTTTTCTGGATCGATATAAACCGCAAAGGAAAAGTATTCATCTTTTACAGGTAAATAAGCTATTACCAAATTAGGACGACTTTCCCTGTCTATTCGATCAATTTTAGGTCGTCCATCTTCATAAATAGCTTCGTGAATTTCCAAATATTGTTCAGTTACTCCTAATGTTCTTTCAAAAAATTCTTTAATTATTAATTGGCTTACTTCTTCATCCGACATTATATTAATCAATTAGAATATGCTATAAATTTAGGGCCAATGTAAAGTAAATAATTATTTCATTTACGAGAAAATAATCTATAGCAAACATCATATTTCAATCATCTTTAACTAACCGAGGAACACCACTATCGTCCCGCATAAAACCTTAATGGTAATGAACCAACCAAGAATCTTATGTTAAATGCCATGCGTAACACAGCAATTAAATCTTCACTAAAATCAGTCTTCGAAATGTCGGCTGAAGAACTCCGCGAAAGAATAACTCCCACAGCAAAAAAAGGCAATCATGGATGCTTGGGATAAAAATTCCTACATTACATATTTTGATGAAAAGCTTTGCCCTACGAGGGACGTCATGGTTCATGAATACCGCGACCGCAAAGAACTGGTTCAAATCGCAGAGAATGGCGAAACGCGGCTCATCAAAATCCTTTAGACATGATAGAACAAACCCAGTTACTTATCATAGCGGGGCCAAATGGAGCAGGTAAATCAACCTTCTCCAGGGATTTTTCTTCGCAGGATGCTTTTATTTTTGACCCGGATAAAGAAAGAGCGAAGACAGAAGCCAGGTTTCCCGATTTGCCTGCTGAGAGTATTGATTTCGCATTGAACCAATTTTATTTTGACTGCGTCGAATCCGCGCTTAGAAACAAACACGACTTTGTCCTTGAAACGAATTTCAGGGATTCGGGAATTATGGACACAGTTAAACGTTTTCAGGAAAATGGCTATGCCGTTAACATGATCTATTTGGTTTTGAGTGGTATTTCTCAATCAATTGACCGCGTGACAAAAAGAGTCATCAATGGCGGGCACTTTGTCGATAATGAGAGTATCCGCTTTAATTATAGCGAAGGGCTTAAGAATCTAAATTACTTTGCGAAGCGTTTCGACAATTTAGAGATCATTGACT
>JAQBOV010000067.1 GCA_028287895.1 Mucilaginibacter sp.
TTCTAATTTCAGGCGTTTTAAACTGCCTTCCAGGGCTTCCTTTAAATGATCGGGATGCGAATTTACCGGCCATTGGTCAGGACCGGTGCGCAACAAACCACCCTTTGTTGCGATAACCAAACCCTCGGGATAGGGATAAAGCGCTTCGGCTATCAATTCTTCTGAAACATATGGCCCGTAACTGTCTGCAGTATCAATAAAGTTAACCCCCAGTTCAACTGCACGTTTGAGAACTCTTATCGCTTCGTTTTTATCTTCTGGTGGCCCCCAGATACCTTTGCCGGTGATCCTCATTGCGCCATAACCCATGCGGTTAACATTTAAATCGCCGCCGATGGTAAATTCATTCTTGAATGATGTTGCTATATCTGACATGATCTTATTGTTTTTATTAAAAGTTCAACATCCTGGCTAATGAAATGTTCTTGCGATAAATGTTAATGATTGTCATTTTTTCGATACTGAAAGGTGGAGAATGAGAAATATTAAACCAACCAAAAAGCCCTGCGATTCATTTTCATTTCACAGGGGCTTTTGGGTTTTAATTTTAATGAGATATTATTTCTAACTCTTTATTACAGATACAGGCCTTCTTCCTTTGTGGCCGGTATCTTGCTTCATCTTATTATTTCGCCTTTGATTTTGTGGAGCATTCGGATTAAAGCCGGGCTGCCTATTTTGATTATCCGGCCTTTGATTCTGGTTCTGTCCCGGATTTTGATTTATGTCCGGCCTTGCATTCTGCGGATTTTGCTGCGGAACGTTAGACCTCTGATTCGGGTTTTGATTCACATCCGGCCTTGCGTTCTGCGGATTCTGCGGCGGAACGTTCGGATTTTGATTCACATCCGGCCTTGCGTTCTGCGGATTTTGCTGTGGAACGTTCGGCCTTTGATTCACATCCGGCCTTGCGTTCTGCGGATAGTTCGACCGTGGATAGGGATTCTGGCTTTGTCCAGGTCTGATCTGTTGATTTTGATTTAGCCTGTCAGGATTATTCCCTGGTCTGAAAGCTTCCACTTTTTTAGGAGCAGGCCTGTTGTTGCTTTGCGCCGAATTTGGTTGTATCGCAGGCCGGTAAAGCGAGAGCTGGTTGCCTGATATCGATTGTGCGCCGGGCCTTGTATTATTTGTCACTTTTACGGGCTGTATTCTGCTGCGGGTGACATTTTCCACATCATTTATTTGTGGCCCGCGATTATAGGTTACTCTGTTATTATTTACGGCATTACCGTTAGGGCGCCCGTTGTTGGCGTTATAATTATTCACATTATTAATAATGGTTATATTATTAATCACCGTAGCATTGTTGCGTTCAATATAATTAGCCACATTTACCCGGGTGATATGCCTGCCTGGAACCACATTCCAGCTATAAGCCGGCGGGTTCCACCCGCCACTGAAGGCGGCACTTGCATTGACACCAGGTCCAATAGGGGCCCAGCAATAATTATCGCCATAACTTCCCCAGGTGACCCATGCGGGCGCCCATTCATGACCCGGCATCCACATCCAGCCGTAATAATCATCGTAAAACCATCTGCCATAATGGAATGGTGCCCATCCCCAGCTATAATTTGAAACCCATGTCCATCCATAATCGCTGTACACCCAATAACCATTGGATGCATAAGGTCTGAAATCACCGCCTGCATCAGGAACCCATACGTAGCCATAATCAGGGTAATCTACCCAGGTACCATAGGGGCCTAATTCGTCATAAAACACCTGATCGGTCGGCGTGTCGTAATTATCTGCGTAAGCCTGTTGCTGGCCGGGTTGGTAAACAGTGGTTTGAATCATCGCACCACAACCTGCTAATATTATTGCAACGGGTATTACTATGTAGAATATTTTTTTCATGATCTTTTTGGTCTATAACATGGATACATAGTTATGACGGTGATAAAATTAATTGGTTTAATATAATAAATAGAATAGGAAACAGGTATTTTTAAGGGTATAATGTAGACGCTGATATATTAATTTGTCTGCTATATCTTTTTGAAAACAAGCGGATTATATAACTGATCTGTATGAATTATTATAATATATATTGGTTTATTACAGGGTTTTTCGTAAGATATTTTGCTGTTATCAAGCATTCAATGATTATGACAAATGCCACAGATATCCGACCCTGCGGTAAAAACGCAAATATTCGGAAACTAACATCTAAAAAATCATTCGAAAAAAAGCAGGCACTATCGCCACAAACCGATTATTGTACCCATCAGCGTTAATGAGATTAGGCTGTAACCCCCATTAATAAAAATATAACGCCAGCATTTCAACTCAAACAGGGCGCTTATGGATATGGCGCTAAATGTCCATATTCCGGCAAGGAAACCGGCTTCGGCTCCCCACGCTACGGTTGTAGTGGGCTGGGCAAGAAACATGGCCAGGTTAACCGCCATGATCAGCGAAAAAAATGCAGTAAAGCCGAATATTTTGCCCTTATTGCCTTGTTTGATCTGGTCTTCGGTAAGGTTGCTGTCCTGCATCCATGCATTACCAAAAAGCGGACGTGAATACCAAATACCACCCAGGGCAAATGCGGACAGGCCGGCAAGGAGAACTGCAGGCCAGTTGATCAATGAAGGATTCATTTGTTTTAAGGTTTAACTTAAGTTTAAAATAAAGCTAAGAAAAAATATTAAACTATTGAACCTTATAATGATAAACATATCGGCCGATATTCCCGTCCTTGTCAATCCCTTCTATAACTGCTTTATAAGTGCCGGTTCCATCGGCATTAAAAAATTCAAATGAGGCATTGCCGCTTTTATCGGTTAGCACGGCAGGATTCCAGTAGATGGTGCTGCGCAGATCGATACCTGCAGAACTTCCGGCCGGATTATCATATCTTGGAGCGTAAAATACCCGTGTGGTATTATATCCTCCGGGGATAAATTCGACTACATTGTTTTTTGGCATCAATTCCATCAGCTGATCCTTACTGATTTTTTCGCCTTTAGGTATTTTTTTTGTGTTTACCACCAACACCCCTTTGGTGCCTGTGGTGCGGTTGATACTGCTTAATCCGTCACTATTAAATATCTCAACTGATTCTACCATATTCGGATCAACATTAGCCAGGTAATTAATATCAACCGACATACCATTTACATAGATCGCCATAGGTGTTTTTTTTCCACTATTATATTCCCGGGTTACATAAAAATTATTATTATCAAATGTTATTCCCATGCCTGCCGTCATTAAGCAATCTGTAAAAAAGTTGCAGCCCTTAAACCTATCGCCCGGTATGGTATGGTCGGCTTCCATGCTTAAGCCGGTTAAGGTAGAATAATCACTATGGCTTGCTTTTTTTACAATAATTGTTGATTTAATTACCACCTCCCTAAGATTATGCGCAGTATTAAACTGTTTTTTACTATTTTGTAAATAAGGGCGAAGTGTACTGTCAATATCGGCTATCCCGCCTGCAAGATTAATATATTGGGTTGACGGCGGAGCAAGCATGCCATCGATGGTTAATACAAGATTGCTGCCGTTTGTATTATCGCGGGCATTAACACTTATTTTTGACGAATCTGAAACCATTACATTCGAAAACCTGAAGTTCCCATTCATATCAGTAATGGTTTGTGTAGAGTATGCTTTGTCAGGTATAAACAAGCGTACATTTCCTTTTGCAACGGGAATCCCCGTGTTGGTGCGCAGTATACCTGATATCTCTATACCTTGTTCGGGTAAAAATACGATAGGAGGGTTTTTATCCGCAATGAGGTTTTTATAGGAAAAACGCCGGTATCCCTGGGTAAGCATCAATACATCCAGATCGGTGCTGCCTTTGTCATCCGCATGGATAAAATAATAGTTAGGCTTTTCAATATAGCCTTTCAAGTCAGAAGTTAACAGCAGATGGCTTAATATGGTGGTTGCGTCATCCTCATCAGATGGTACGGTTGTCTCATTAATAACAGCAACGGAAAAATAGCCTTCGGCAGGCAGCGTTTTGTTCTTTGCCGAGACCAGCATCCTTACTTTTTGTCGTCTTGAATAAGTTGCTATATCAGATTTTAAGGATAGGTTTAACTGATCCTGGTTATTGATAAAAGCAACACGCTCGCTTAAAGGGGTGCCCTTTGAAGAAAAAACGGTCACCTGTAAAACCCCTGCCGGGAATTTGCTTTTCGGGATAGTTGCACTGTACGAGGTGCTTCTTAAAACAGTTTGCGCGGCATAGCATACTATGCCACCGCTTTGGGCGATCACATAAAATGTCTTATTTTGATTTTTTTGAAAAAAATCATTGTTGGCAGTTATTTTAATGTTCAAACTATCACGGCTATTATTATTTACTGATAAGTTAATGCCTTCAGCACGCACATTAGGCAAATCATAGCTGCTTTGTGTCCCGTCTGAAAATGTAAAATTAGCTTTGTAGGTTTTATTGTTTTCGGGTAACAGGGCAAAAACACCCATACCCAGGTGCTGTGTTGTAAAATCGGCAATTACGGTGCCGGTATTGTCGGTTATTGTTCCTTTTGCTTCGATGCCTAAACCATCAGGTTTTACGGCTTTAAAGGCCACCCTTGATCGTACGCCGTTGATCAAATAACCGCCTTCGGGGAAGAACTGCACATCTGTACCTGGCGGGGTAAGTTGTATAGGGAATACTTTTGTTACTACTTTTTTATCATCCATCGCTATTTCAGTGCTGATTGAGCTTGAATTTAGTTCAGCAGGCTTGTCACTTAAGAAATTAATGTTTAGCATCCCCTTTTCATTGGTTTCGCCTTTTCCCTTACTTATGGTTCCATCATCATTTACCGCCTTCCAGTTTACTTTTTTATTGCTGTAAGGATTTCCGTCCTGGTCCTTATAAACGATTACGGCATTGATTTTTATTACCTTTTCGGATATTGAATTTTTGAAAAATATATGTGGCAATACTTGTCCCGGCTCGGTGCTGCCAACGGTGATTGTTTTATTGAAAAAATACGCCTGGTCCGAATTTCTCATCCACCTGGTATAAGCTCTGATATGATAATTCCCTCGTTTAGTATACAACGGAGATAGTGGTATATAACAACTCGCCATGCCATTAACTAACTGTAATTTTACCTCATTAACCAATTGATTATGTTCATCAGTCATATCTACGTAGAGAATTTTACTTAAAGACGAAAGCTGATGCAGATCTATAGTGACATAAGCCTTAAACCAAATGGTATCGTTGATAGCGTAATAAGGCTTATCAAAATGCAGGTAAACCTTTTCGGTAGGATGATCATTGGTCAGCTTGGAAGTCTTTGCAATGATAGCAGTCAACGGTATGCTATCACGCTGGGCAAGCGCTGAAAAATGAATGATGGTAACAGTTGTAAATAAAACAAGTAAAAATTTCCTTAAATTCATCAAATCAGGTTAAAGTCAAAGGTATCGGCTAAATATAGGTATTTCATATAACAGCCAATAAATCGGCGGAGCTTTTAACACTTTTTTTACATTTAATACCAATACGGCTCTTGTTATCTAACGAATGGTATCAGCATAAAGTGCAGGTACCGTACACTTACGAAATTTATTTTAAATGAACGTAACATAAACTTAATTTTAATATTCCCGTTTTAAGGACGACAGGTTTAATGATTAATTGAAACAAAGCAGCTGGAATGAAAAAGAAGGATGAAAAGGCCTATTTTAATGATCATTGGGAGCAGATGCTAACCCATTTTAAGGCTTTTATCAAGACCGATGACCAGGAAGACCTGCATCTTTTTCGTGTGCAGGTAAAAAAGATGCGGGCCATGCTTGAACTTCTGGATGCTGATTCGTCCAAACATCATTTATCCCAGGATTTTAAGCCGGTCAGAAAGATATTTAAACATTGTGGTGAAATCCGTACTGCTTACATCCATCTCCAGCTGGGTATTCATTATCAGTTTAAAAACGAGGAATTTTTAATGGGTCAGCTACATGAAATTGAAAAAGGGACGAGCGAGGTTAAACAATTGGAAAGAAAGTATCTGAAAACAATAAAGATTGCAAATAATAAGATAGATGATGATCTGAAGTCTGTAGATAATGATGTTATACTTAAATTTTACAAAGCCAAGCTGGTTCAAATTTCTGTTGTACTCGCTAATCTTCAATTCAATGATGAACTGCATAACGCGCGCAAACAAATAAAAATATTAATGTATAACCGTAAAATTGCCCGTAAAGCACTGGAGGGTAGATTGGAAATCGATAATAATTACCTGGATAAATTACAGGGCCGTATCGGCGATTGGCATGATAATGTACTGGCTTTGGAATTGTTTTCTGCTCCGGAATTGAATTATAGCCCGGTTATAACGAAAATAAAAAGACAAAATACCAGGCTGAAAAGATCGATCGCTGTTTTGGCACAGGACTTTGAGAAGAAAGCTACTTTAACCGAAGCATTAAGCTAATATCAGGATGAATAAATGGGTGCAGAGATAGAACGGAAATTTTTGCTGGACCATGAAAAATGGGAGCGGCTTGATAAACCCGGGGGGACACACTACCGGCAGGGCTATTTATTGAACAATTCCAATCAGACTCTGCGTGTACGTATTTCGGATAAACAGGGCTTCCTAAATCTGAAAAGCAAGGTTTCGCAGGTGAGCCGTAAGGAATATGAATATGAAATCCCATTAGCAGATGGTATTGAAATATTAAACGCCTTTACAAAAAACGGCACAGAGAAGACTCGTTACCGTATTCTATTTGCAGGCAAAACCTGGGAGGTAGATGTGTTTTCGGGTGATAATGCCGGGCTTATAGTTGCTGAAATTGAACTGAACAGCGAAACTGAAGCATTTGAAAAACCCGATTGGGTAACTAACGAGGTTACCGATGATGACCGCTATTCCAATGCCAGTTTATCCGCTCATCCTTTTAAGGATTGGGGAACGTAATAATTTGGTTAACGAGACTTAAATCGTTAATCAATTTCCTATCTTCATTTAATAAACCAAAATTATCCCGATATGAAAGCTTTTTTATTCTTTGCATTGTTTTTTTTGAGTGGTTATACGTTTGCCCAGGAAGTCCCGGCTCGTTGGGACGAGCTTACAGCAACCGATTTTCCGGTAGCATTAAACAAATCATCGCAGACCTGTATACTGCCATTTGGCATACTGGAAAAACATGGGCCGCATTCTCCATTAGGGACAGACCTGATCCATGTGCGTGAATGGGCTGCCAGGGCAACAAAGCAGGAATACGCGGTTGTTTTCCCCGATTATTTTTACGGACAGATCAATGAGGCACGGCAACAGCCCGGCACATTTGCCTTGCCCAGCCGTATAATATATGATCTGCTGGAAGCTACCTGCGATGAAATAGCCCGTAATGGGTTTAAAAAAATAGTGATCCTTAATGGTCATGGCGGCAACCCCGAGTTTATCCGCTTTTTTATGCAGTCCTTTTTGAATAAGCGGCATAATTATGCGATCTATTTTTATACCGGTGAAAGTGACCAGGACTATACCAGGGAATACCAAAAAATGCACAAGTCGGATATAAAGACCGATCAGCATGCGGGGGAAAGCGAAACATCCGTATTAATGTATTACCGGCCCGAGCTAATGCGAATGGATAGGACGGGGCAGCAATCAGGCGCCGACCAAAAAAGATTGAATATTCCAGGTTTATATACACCCATTTGGTGGTATGCTTCTTATCCGAACCATTATGCCGGTGAAGGCGCAAAAGCAACTACCGAGTTTGGCAAATTCATTACCGACCATGAGATCGCTTCGTTTATCAAAGCTTTAAAAGAAGTAAAGACGGATACGGCCACTTTGAAGCTTCAAAACGAATTTTATGATAGGGTGGATAATTTGAATAAATAGCGGACAAAACACCAATTATCATTTCAAACCTGCCTGCTGGCCCTGAGTTAACAGGGCAGATAAGAATCTTACACAACTTGCCTAAACGCGCGTGCGCACAGTCTTTTTGTAAAAACGCTAGGTTGATATTACATTTTTGTGGCAAGATGCTGTTTGAATTTGTCTTTATATTTTTCTTTAAAGGCAACCTTTTTTCATTTTATTACGTCATAGCTGTATATACAATATACGATAATGCATTTTATTATGAAAACTAAAATCACTTCTTTAGCCCTGGTTTTAATATCAGGTTTCTTTTTATTGACCAGTTGTGGCAGTAAATCGAATAATTCGACAAATCCAACATCAAACGGCACAACGCCGCTAATGGCTGCTACAGCGACTATACAGAACTTTGCATTTTCGCCATCTGTTATCCATGTTTTACCGGGAGGCACAGTTACCTGGACAAATAAGGATGCCACTGCTCACACTGTTACAGATTTGGGCGGAAATTTTGACAGCGGTAACATCGCTGTTGATGCCACTTATAAAATGACTTTTCCTACCGCGGGTACTTTTACATACCATTGTACCATACACTCGATGATGCCGAACGCCACCGTGGTAGTAGGAAATTAGTAGTGGAAAGCTTAGAAAAAATGAACCCTGCAATTACTTTAATTGCAGGGTTTTAAATTTTATACCAAAGCATCACAGATGATACCGGTAAGATCAGTACAAGAACTAACTCCAGCCTGTTCCTTTTTTGGCATTGCCATTTTTTATGTGCCCTTCGGCAGTAGCTTTACTCATAATAGCAGCCATTTTATTACCAGCGCTATCCTTGCCGCTAGCAATGTATCTGCCTGATTTAATGTCAATAACCGGATCGATCATCGGAACATTTTTTGTTTTTGTTTTTACTGAATACGCGGTTATTCCGCTTCCTGCTGTTGCCATGATAAGTTGTTTTAATTTTTTATTTAACCTGTTTTAAGGTAATTTGTTTACAATAAACGCATTTTTTGTTATTTCTCCTCTTTTATTTATTAACTTCTTAATTGTTTTCAACAGGGCAGTGGTTTTATTTCTAAGAAACTGCTTTAACGTACACATTAAAATGCGTCCCTAATATAATTAGACACAAGATGCTACATCTTTACCACTAACGGCAATTTGGCAGCGATTGTTTTCTAATCCTATCTGATAAACAAAATTGTTTTAATATTGTATTACCAAAAACAAATCCAATGAACACAAGAGATTCAAGTATTACCTATTTAATTTTGGGTATTTATGCTTTAATGATTAACTGGTATTACAATCACTCTGTCATAATGCTGATCCTGGCTTATATATTCTGGCCTTTGTATTTAATATACGAGCTGCTCACCGGCCATCTTTCTCATGGCATGTGGAAGATTATACCACTATCGTATTTTAATTAATTGTTGTGGTCAAGTTTTCAGCTAGTATGCTGAGCAGTACTCGAATTTATCGAAAACAAAACATGTTTTTGTAAGTAAAGCGTCACTTAGTGCGGACGGTCGTTAATCTCTGGCCAAAGAGCCTTGACGGTTTATCCATTGCTATATTTAAAAAAACAGGAATAATCAAATCTCTTCTTTAAATTTAAGCGTTCTTCTTTTACCTTTTTATCGCCTCAATAAATGAAGTATCGCTTTATATTACTCTTTTTACTTTCGTTTGATAGCTATTCCTTGTCTTTCGCCCAAACTGCCGGTCAGCCGGTCAGCCCAAAAAGCTGGCATGCATCATGGATAAAAGTTCCCGGCGAAACGGTAAATGGTTACGAGATATGCTTATTCCGTAAATCGTTTAATGTAGCGAATAAACCGGCTGCTTACCTGGTGCATGTATCGGGCGATAACCGGTATGAGTTGTTTGTTAACGGCAAATTGGTATCTGCGGGCCCTGCACGCTGTGATTTTTATTATTGGAATTACGAAACGGTAGACCTGGCGCCATATCTTATAACCGGAAAAAATATAGTAAGCGCTATTGTATTTAACGAAGGCGCTCTGCGGCCGGCCGCACAAATGAGTTACCGAACAGGTTTTATCATACAGGGAAATACTCCGGCAGAAGAGGAAATTAATACCGGGCAATCATGGAAGTGTTACCGTGATTCAGCTTACAGTCCCTTGCCTGTGGAGCTGATCTACAGCTATTATGCATCCGGACCAGGAGAAATGGTGGATATGAAGCTGCATCCGCAGCAATGGCAGCAAGCTGATTTTGATGATACACAATGGCAACCGGCATCCAAAATTTCAGATGGGACACCCAAAGGACAATTTACATTTATTGAAGGCTGGATGCTGGTGCCCTCGCCAATACCTGCAAGGGAGATGGTGATGCAAAGGCTGAAAGCGATGCGCCGGGCGGATGGCCTTACTTTACCCTCTGGTTTCCCGGCTGAAAAAGGCCCCTTTACCATACCTGCTCATACCAAAGCGACCATTCTCCTGGATCAAACTTATCTGACCAACGCCTATCCAACTATCCTGTTCAGTAAAGGCAAAGATGCAGGCATATCCATGAGTTATGCTGAGGGCTTATATATCATCGAACCAAATAATACAAACTGGCGTACGCAGGGCAAAAAAGGCAACCGTAATGAAATAGACGGCAAGCGTTTTGTAGGCCGCAAAGACAGCATCACCAGCGAGGGAAGTAAAGGGCAACAATTTACGCCATTAAACTGGCGCACCTACCGTTATCTACAGTTGATCGTGCAGACAAAAGATGAGCCTTTAACCATCGATGATCTGTACGGAACGGCTACAGGTTATCCGTTTCAATATAATGCCCGGTTGGAAACCGATAATAATGAATTGAACAAAATATTAGAGATTGGTTGGCATACTGCCCGCTTATGTTCCTGGGAAACCTATATGGATTGCCCGTATTATGAACAGCTGCAATACGTGGGCGATACACGCATACAGGCCCTGGTATCTTACTATGATAGCGGCGACGACCGGCTGGCCCGAAATGCCATTACCCTGCTTGATCATTCGCGTATTGCCGAGGGAATCACTCAAAGCCGTTATCCGACGGCTGTAATGCAGCAAATACCTACTTTTTCGTTGTGGTGGATAGCGATGCTGCATGATTATTATATTTATCGTAATGATAACGGCTTTGTCCGCGATAAACTGCAGGGGATGCGGGACATACTTGCCTTTTTTAACCGTTACCAGCAGGCCGATGGTTCATTAAAGAACGCCCCATACTGGGAGTTCACTGATTGGGCAAACGGCAAGGTTTGGAAGGCAGGAAAAAATTGGTATGCAGGGGTGGCGCCGGCAGGCGCCAATGGTAATTCGTCAGTATTGGATATGCAATTATTATGGGCCTATCAGTTGGCTGCAGAATTGGAGAATCAGCTGGGAAGCAAGGAATCGGCCTTGAAATATGAGCACCGTGCATTGCAACTAAAACAAACTATCCGCAACAAGTATTGGGTAGCCTCCAAAAGTATATTTGCTGATCGCCCTGAAAAGGATGTGTTTTCGCAGCACGCTAATGCGCTCGCTATTCTTACCGGGCTAACAGCCGGAACAGAATCAATAACGCTTGGTCATAAATTACTGACCGATACCTCAATGGTACAGGCATCCATCTATTTTAAATATTATGTTCACCAGGCAATGATCAAGGCAGGGATGGGCAACGATTATATCAACTGGTTGGGAATATGGCGTGACAATATCAAAATGGGAATGACTACCTGGGCCGAAATGTCCGATGTCAGCGTCTCGCGTTCAGATTGTCATGCCTGGGGATCGAGCCCGAATATTGAGTTATACCGTACTGTACTGGGAATCGAAAGCGATAGCCCGGGCTTCAAGAAAGTCAAAATAGAGCCGCATTTGGGAGCGATAACCCAAATCGGCGGACAGATACCTCATCCTAAAGGCAATATTAATGTGAGATATGAACAGCAGGGCACTAAATGGAAAGTAAATATTACTTTGCCGGAACAAACACCCGGCAGATTACTGTGGAAGGGAAAGGAATACGCTTTAAAGGCTGGCCAAAACACTTTAACGCTTTAATAATTTTTTTGTATAAATTAATGTTATAACACCTGTCGCGATAAATAATGAACTGGGCCCTTCTTGCTGACATACTTTATATTGTGATGATCATTGCGATATGCCTGCACATTGTTTATCATACGCCCTCGGCCGACAAAGCCCTGGCTTATGTATTGGTGACTATATTTCTGCCTATTATAGGTATTGCGGTTTATTTTGCTTTTGGCGCTAATCACCGGAAGCAAAAATTGTACAGTAAAAAGATAGTCAGGGATAAAACGACACTGGAAATTCTGCGTGAGCGGATAACCATGGAATCAGAAAAGGCATGGGATACCCCGGAGCCGACCATTAAGAAGCATAAAAAATTGGCGCTGTATCTTTTAAATGACGGGATGAGCCCCCTATTGGGTGGCAATGAGGTGAAACTTTTAATAAATGGTGAAAATAAATTTCCGGAGGTAATTGAGACGCTTAAAAATGCCAGGCATCATATCCATATTCAGTATTACATTTTTGAGGATGGAGAAATAGCTGAACAAATAAAAGACATCCTGATCCAAAAGGCTAAACAGGGAGTTGAAGTGCGCTTTATTTATGATGATTTTGGCAGCCGCTCTATCAGGAAGGAATTCGTTGATGAATTAATAGGTGGCGGGGTACAGGCATTTCCATTTTATAAGATCATATTTATTTTGCTGGCCAACCGGGTAAATTATCGCAATCACCGCAAGATCATAATCGTGGATGGTTGCATTGGTTTTACCGGCGGTATCAATGTAAGCGACCGTTATATTAATAAACCCGGTCAGCGATACTGGCGCGATACACATGTAAAAATCACCGGGCCGGGGGTATATTACCTGCAATACCTGTTTATTTGCGACTGGAATTTTTGTTCGGGCAAGTATTTAAAGCTTGAGAGGGATTTTTTCTGTACTAAGCCAACGACCAATGGCAAAGCTGTAGTGCAGATCGCAGCGAGCGGCCCAGACTCTGATGTACCTACCCTGATGTTTTCCATGATACAAACCATCAGTTTGGCCGAGCAAGAGCTATTGATCACTACCCCATATTTTATTCCGGGGGAAGGTATAATGGATGCACTGCATGTAGCGGCTTTGAGTGGTGTTAAAATAAAGATACTGGTGCCGGATAAGTCCGATTCGGTCCTGGTGAATGCCGCGGCACGCTCTTATTATGGTGATTTATTGGCTGCGGGTATCGAAATCTATTTATATAAAAAAGGCTTTGTGCATGCCAAAACCCTGGTTTCTGATGGGCAGCTTTCCATCATTGGAACGGCTAATATGGACCACCGCAGCTTTGAGTTGAATTTTGAGGTAAACAGCATGATCTATGATAAAGCAACTGCAGAACAATTAAGAGACATCTTTTACAATGATATAAAAGGTGCAAAAAGAATAAGCCCGAATACCTGGAAAAGACGCCCGTTTTACAAACAATTACCCGAAAAATTGGTCAGGTTGCTATCGCAGCTCCTTTAGTTTTGGGTTAACAGCCGCAGCGGGAAAAAAGACGCTGCAACTGATAACTCCGCTGCTATTCAAAATCAAACTTTCTCCACCACCACCGCTGTACCGTAGGCTAGTACTTCCGTAATGCCCTGCATTACTTCATTGGCATCGTAACGCATGTTAATAATCGCTGTAGCGCCGATGACTTCGGCATGTTGTATTAAAAGCTGGTAGGCTTCTTGGCGGGCATTTTCGCAAAGCTCAACATAAATAGAAAGCCTCCCGCCAAAAAGAGATTGAAAACCGCCCGCTATATTGCCAAGTGCACTCCGGCTGCGCACGGTAATGCCGCGCACTACGCCCAAATGTTTAACAATTTTATAACCCTCTAAAGAGGTGCTGGTAGTTACTAATGAATGATCCATTTTTGAAATTTATTTAGCTGATCGTAGTTCGTAAATAATTTATATTGAGACAAGGTATAGGTATTGTTTGTTACAAAAAGGATATGGTTATAAAATTATAATCATAATCTAATGCCTCTTTTTGCCATTTACGCCATAAAACCCACATATTTGCCTGGCTGAAAATTCAATAACGAAAAGAAGGCCGTTTTTGCTTCTTCAAGACGTACAAATGATATAAATTATTTCGTTATTTGCCTTTGGTTGCAAAGGCGCCTCTTAGGGGCAATTGTTAAATAATGTGAAATAACAGTTACTTCAATAATTAAAAAATAGAAACCCCGTTATCTTGCGTAAATAAAAAAATATGAATAAACTTAAACTACTCACTTTTCTTCTGTTGTCTGCATTTTTAATACCAAGCTGTAAAAAGGATACCGTAGTAGGTACTGCTTATACAACAGCGGCTTTCCAGGCTAATATAAATGGTTCCTCCTGGGCTCCTGATACGATCAGTACAGCCATTACCTATAATTCGGCAACTAAAACCAAAGTTTTCACCTGTACAAGCACAAGGGAACAAAAACAGATCATTTGGTCGATAACGTTAAAAAATGCGGATAATAGTGCAGGGTTTACCACCGGGGTCTATGCTGTTGATTCGGCTGCGACGGTAACTATACAATATAATACCCAGCAAAAGGACGCATCTGGCAATTATGTTTTTTTACCCCATGGTACAATTAGCCCTGGCGCAGGTGCAATTGTTATCACCTCTGTCGATTCAGTAAAAAAACAAATCACAGGTACGTTTTCTTTCTATTCCCGGACATCTGCTACCGATAGCTCAGGTGATCTATCTATTACCATAGATAATATCTTAGGCGGAGAATTCACCAGCATACCGTACACTTTCACCAGTAATTAACCCCGAAACTTTAAACACAATCATCACATGTATATCAATAAGATGAAAAGAACTTTTATACTAATCGCTATAGCCTTTATCACGCTGACGACCTTTGGCGCAAAAGCCCAGGAATCACCGGTAAAGAGCTACGTTGGCTTTTTCAGTGGATTATCTATTCCGCAGGGCGATTTCAAGAGTACAAATTATGATAATAATAAAGCAGGTTTCGCTAAAACAGGCGTTACTTTGGGACTAGACGGCGCCTATTACTTTCATAAAAATTTAGGTATCGGTGCCACGATTGCCTTTCATGACCAGGGTGAGCTTAAATCAAGCGATGTTAATGCTTTGGCAGCAGGCTATACCAGCTCTTTTTCGGCTGATCAAACAACCGTCACCGCCGTTGATCGGTATCATTATTGGAGTGCTTTATTGGGCCCCCAATATTCCTTTACGTATGGTAAATTTATAATTGATTTAAGGGCATCTGCCGGAATTTTAAAAGTTTCTTCAACGCCTTCAACTCAAATTCTGCTATCCGGGATAACGAATCAAACAACGACGTTTTCGCAGCAAAGTGCCTCGGCTACCGTATTTGGATATGGCGGCAATCTGGGAATACGTTTCAAACTGAGTGATAATGTGTTCTTACACTTTCGGGGTGCCTACGTCAGTTCGCAGGGCCCTGCCATCACTAATGATAACCGCAGCACAGATATTGGAAGGATAGTAACCAGGCAGCCGATCACTTCTATACAAACGACACTGGGTTTAAGTTTCAGCCTTTAAGATCATTTTTAATAAAACTCCTGTCTATAGGAATGGCAGGAGTTTTTATTTGCCTTTATATCCTGATCAGCATACTAAGAGGGATACCGATAAGAATAGTTATTATCAGCGCGCTCCAGATGCTTTTATGTTCATAATCATCGTGAGGAAAGTATTTTTTAAAGAAATATTCGGCTAAGATCCCTCCGCCAACTAAATTCAGAATAAATACACAGATAATCATTTGCGGATTTCGTAACATAGCGGGGTCGTTGGGAAGAATTCTCATCATTTTCGCAATATAATTTAATGCAATGCTTGATAAAAATTGATAAGCGATTGCCGAAAGCAATACCGTTGTCCCTTGTTTTTTGTAACCTACCGAGCGGAGGTTCAACATTAATAATATGCCGCCCACCAGTGGTGAGAAAAATATGGAGAACAGCAGCACTGCCAATTTTGAATATATTGCCACTCCCTGTTCTTCGGGTTGCTGCCCATCTATTTCCTGCATTTCCATGCACAAAGATAGAATCATTTATTATTAAGCCGAATGAATTATACAGCTTTTAGTATTCGGTAACCACATGGAGGGTTACAGTTGCCCTGGTGTTGCCCGAAACATATATGCTATAGGTATGGCCCGCCTGTAAGGTTGCCGGGATGCTTATCAAGGCTGATGACGAACCACTGGTATAAAGCGAGAAAGAAGTTGCAGGATCAACATCCATATAGGTAGAGGCCGTTTTATAGGCCAGGTTTGATACCAGTTTGGCACCCCCTGCAGCAGCAAAATCAATATTTGATGGCAATGCCGAACTAAGATTAATAAAACGCACCCGGGCCTTGCCCGATTGCGGAACTGATCTCTCATCCTGGAAACTTGTATATGAATTGCCCTCTGTATAAAAAACACTGTACGATTTCCCGGCTGTAAGGGCTAAAGTGAAGGTGACGTTTACTGTAGCTGTACCGGAATTTTTAAACCTTGCCTGATAGTTGCCGGGGGCAGCATTCAAAAAAGCGGACCCTGACCCATAAGCCACTGCCGAGGTGGTCAACCTGGTGCTATCGAGGTAAAAATCCTGGGGCAATGAAGCTTCGGATGAATTAACGACCTGAACAAAAGCAGGTAAATTATTATTACTTCCATCTTTCATGCACGAGGTCATTGCTACGGCTAGCATGACAAAAGCAAGCAGTGAAAGTGATAATGATCTGAGTTTTTTTGAGTCAGAAATTGTTTTCATAGTGTGATTTGTTTTCATCGTGTGATTTATTGTAGGCGGTTACAGTATTTAATATCAAAACATACGCCATTTTTTTGTTTATCCCGTATTTTATTAATCAACCGGCATTTAATAACAACAAAGCGCTACTTCGACAACAGGCTTTTGGTGCTCTTTGATGCCAAAATTTTTATCGTTGCAAAAACAATACACAGGCGACTATTTTAATAAAAAAATGACCGGCCAATATACCCGGTCATTCAATTATACATAATCCCAACTCCGATTATTTACTTGCCTTTGGCGGCGCAGGGCTTGAGGGCGGTGTCGGGTTAGAAGGTGTTGTAGGCGGATTTGGATTTGGCGGATTTGGGTTTGGACTTGGTGTAGGATTAGGGTTTGGAACAGGCGGGGTCGGGTTTGGCACAGGCGGATTTGGGCTGGGATTAGGCTGGTTTGGACTGGGAGTTGGACTTGGATTCGGCTTTGATACTGTATCCGTTGTTGTCCTTTTCCTTTTTTTGGTTGGAATGGTATCTCTAATGCCCACAGTTTTAGCTATTGTCTCTATCACAGCTTTATGGCTGACCTTATAATGACCATTTTTTGCAATGGCAAGCTCAAACACCCCTGTAAGAGCTGCGGCCATAATAAATGCACTTAACTTTTTCATATTATATTTATTTACTTAAACATTCAACTAAAAAATATAACAGCCTGCATTATATTGTGTTTTGAATAAATTTATTTCATTTAACGCAAGCGGTTATTATTCACGCTGGCTATTAAATATTATTTATAAGGCACGGTAACCTCCTGGTTATAACGATTGTAAAAAGTCAGGTTACGACCATTTGTCCATGTCAATGAATAATTATTGGTGTCCCATACTTGTATCGAAGTGTGGGGCAATATTTTATAATAACCCAGGTAATACACCTTGCCGTCATTAGGGATCTTTATTTTTAACTGGTCTTTAGAATCAGTGTAGAAGTTATTTACATAGACATAATTAACATCAGCACTGCCGTTATTGGTTATCTTTAGAAAGAAATAATCGCTGGCAACATTCAAAGGATAAGTATAATTATCCTTTGAATGTACAATGGTATCAATATTCCATTCTATTTTACGGCCCAATAAATCACCGGCGGTAGTTGTCCAGTAGGCCCGGGCTTTTGCTTTAACCCTTGAGTTTTTACGGCCTTTAAAACTAAAACTCGCTAAAGACTTGACGGTATCAGTTTTTCCATCCAGCTCCAAATAGACCGGCGTTGACGTGTTATTTTTAAACTCGATCGTGTTTTTATCAAACAGTGGCTTGATAAGGAAAAAAGCCAAAAGCAATATAGCAATGACCGCTGCGGGAATTACATCTGCCAGCGTGTTATTTGAGGAAGACCCTGCCGCTTTTTTAATTGGCGGAACAAGGTAGGTCACTGGTAAAGGTTTTTGCTTACCATAAGATATCGAAGGTATGGGTTTTGGAATATCATAATATATTGGCGGTATGTGTTTTGGGATATCATAAGATGAGGGTATGGGTTTTGGCGAATCAACCGGTTGGTTGTATAATAATGCCAAACAGTGGCGAAACACATCTTCAAAATAATCTTCCGCCGGTCTGTCAAGTGCATTTATCCAGCGATATGGGCTTAAGAAATAGTCAAGTGACTGTTCCGGAATCGTATGGTGTATGCGGAAGGGTAATATCTCCATGTTACTGTTAAATGCGCTTTCAACTTCAGCGTGTATATGATTGGAATGGTTGGAGTGTTCGCTTAATATTACCACCATTACACATGAAGATTGGATGCATTTTATGATATTCCCGGCATAATCGGCACCTGACTGCACATCGCTCGGCGCCATTGAGCAAGTCAATTTGCGTTCTTCCAGGTAATGGCACAAGGCATCAGCCAGTCC
>JAQBOV010000069.1 GCA_028287895.1 Mucilaginibacter sp.
GGTAAGCCTAATTTGTTTTCCTTCATTTTTACTGCATTTAAAGTTCTTAATTTTATCCGAAAGTTTCTCTTTCGGAGCCTTTAAATACAGCGAACGCGTTACTTACACAAAATTCATCACACTACCATGAACTGCTATCACTCCCATCTTGTCTGTTTTGTCTGAACTATCTCTGCAGCACCAAGACTCTGCGCAGACAAGAAACTAATTAATATCCCTTTCTTTCAAATACTTTAAAGCTTCTTCCAATATCTCATCCCGGTCTTTTATAATACCTTTAATAGTCTTCTTTACAGGTATATCAATGAAGACCCTGGTAACCAGTAGCAGCTTCAACTATAACTCCTAATCAACTAATGCCTACTCACCAGGTAACAGTTCTATAACTTTTCACCGACCAATTTTACCTGTTCACCGGGAAAATAGTGCCATACATCTATTAGTCCGTATTTGGCTGTAACGTTTTTTACCGGGTATCGTCTTATTGATGTATTTAAAAATATGGAAGTACAAATAACTGACAATCAAAAGAATAATAATATGAAACCATCAAGAGCTACATTAAAAAAACAAAGGATTGCTCGCGATAGCTTTATTACCACTAAAAAACAAATTACAACAATGAAAACCAACATTTTATCCTTCGTTACTATCGCAGCCATAGTATTAGGAATAAGCAACACCACTTTCGCAGCTACTAAAAATGATTCATCTGCAAAGAATAATCAAGTGAGCACCGTGTTAACTAACATAAGCAAGATCAACAAAATAGAAGTTCGTGGAAACGTGGAGCTTTTTGTATCAGACGGTTCAAGCGACCAGGTAAAAGTATACAACCGCTACTATGCCGAAAGTGCATTGGTTCAAAATCAAAATGGCGTATTACGCATCTCCTCTTACTCAGCACAAAAACTGGTCGTGTGGGTTACCGCAGATCAATTGAGTGCGATCACCGTTTATGACAATGCCGAAGTGAAATCATTCGGTAAACTTTCACCTATCGAAATGGATGTTACTTTACATGATAACGCTTATGCCCAATTAGATTTGGATGGGTTTAGTGCAAATATTACATTAAACAACCGGGCCAAAGCTGATCTTATCGGTAATATGAGCCATTGTAACCTGAAATATGGCCGTTCAACAAGCGTAAACAGCACCAATTTTGTAGCCGAACACCTCACTAAAACAGTTGATGGGCCAAACAAAAGCCAGGCTGAGGATTTGGCAGGGCTTTAAATACTACTTTTGCAAAAGTTCTTATATATATGTTCAAAAGCCGTTCTTGTAAATCGAATGGCTTTTTTTATTTTTGGTGTAACCATTACTATACCGATCACGTCAAACTAAACAAAATCACCCCAATGAAAACAAAACATTTAAACCCAATAATAGTATTTATTGCAGCCATTTCGATCTCTGTATTATCATCCTGCAGGTTTGGTTGTATTAAAGGCTCGGGCCACCAGGTATCCCAGACCCATAAAATGGGGAATTTTACACAAATTGATATTTCTGGCGGCTTTAAGGTTAATTTAAAGCAGGATAGCAGCCTGGCGATATCTGTTACCGCCGATGACAACCTGATGAAATATATACACACTACTATTGATGGCGACCGGCTGCGTATTTATTCAAGGAAAAACTTATGCAGCGGCGGCGAAATAGTGATCAATATCGGGGTAAAAAACCTTGACCGGATAAAAACGTCAGGCGCGGTAGATGTTACCTCTGATGGAAAGCTAAATACAAAAGATATTGCTATCGACCTCAACGGCGCCAGCAAAGTAAACATGGACCTTAATGCGGCTAACGTTAGTACGGGGGGAAGCGGGGCTTCCGAAATTCATTTAAAAGGACAGGCAAGCTCGCACAAGGTACACCTTACAGGCAGCGGTAAAATATATGCATTGGATTTTGTGGTAGGCAGTTATGACATAGAAACCACTGGCGCCAGCGAATGTGAGATAAATGTTTTGCATGATCTGAATGTGAATACCACCGGTGCGTCCGAAATAAAATACCGTGGCAATCCGTCAAGTGTAAATACCCACAAAACAGGCGCTTCATCTGTTACCAAAATCGATTAATAATAAAATATTCCGGGATTAGGAAGCCTATTTTCGGGGCTTTGTGTTTTCATTAATGCAGGTCAAGCCATATAAATGACCCAATTTGTTCTTTTGTCATAGACACTCTTTCCATGTTGTGATGCAAATTTCAGAAGACTTTTTTAAAAATAATTAATACCTTTGCACTCCCAAAACTAAGGCATGCCTGGCACTTAATAGCATGACTAACATGGGATTTTAAGTTAAAAATACGCTGAAAAAAGATGAATATTTCACAGGAAAAAATTGACAAACTAAATGCTGTTGTAACGATCAACATTAAACCTGAAGATTACCAGCCAAGGGTTGATAAGGCCATAAAAGACCAAGCTAAAAAAGCAAAGATACCGGGTTTCAGACCAGGGATGGTTCCTCCCTCACATATCAAAAAGATGTATGGCAAAAGCATATTAGTTGACGAAGTGAATAACCTGCTTTCCGATACATTAAATAATTACATCAATGAACAGCAACTGGAAGTATTGGGCCAGCCATTACCAAAACAGGGTGATAATAAAGAATACAATTGGGATTTTGCTGATGATTTTGAATTTAACTACGAGGTTGGCTTAGCGCCCGAATTTGCTGTTGATTTCTCATCAAAAGATAAAGTGACCCAATACGTGATCAAAGCGGATAATGAAACCATAGAGGCACGTATCAAAAATATACGGAAAAGCTATGGCAAAATGACAAATCCTGACGTATCGGCAGACGGCGATGTGCTTTATGCCGATTTAGTACAGCTTTCTCCTGATGGTTCTGTTTTTGATGGTGGTATTGCCAATACTACCTCAGTTCGTTTAGACCAGGTACAGAACGAGAAGATAAAAAAATCGCTTACCGGTTTAAAAAAGGATGATGAAGTAGTGCTGGATATTCAGAAAGCTTACAGTAATGACGCAACACGCATTGCCGCTATTTTAAAAGTTGATGATGAAACAGCAGCTGAAGTAAAATCAAACTTCCGTTTAACGGTTAAAAATGTAAACCGCTTAGAGGAAAGTGATTTGAACCAGGAGTTCTTTGACAAATTATTTGGTGAAGGTACAGTAACAACTGAAGAGGAATTCAGGGCTAAAATAACGGAAGAGGTCGAGGCTATGTTTGCACAGGATGCTGAACGTAAACTGCAAAATGACCTGTATAACTTAAGCATCGGAAAAGCAAAATTTGATTTGCCCGACGATTTTTTAAAACGTTGGTTAAAAGCCACTAACGAAAAACTGACCGATGAAGAATTAACCGGCGGTTATAGTGATTTTGCCCAGAACCTGAAATGGACCCTCCTTGAAAATAAGATCATTAAAGATAATAAGATCGAGATCAAATATGAGGAGGTTTTTGCCGCCGCTAAACAACGCCTGGATGCACAGTTCAGAATGTATAGCCCTCAACCTATAGCTGATGAGCAGTTAGCACAGTACACCGTTCAGTTTTTACAGAATAAAGAAGAAGCCAACAAGATATTTGAAGAAGTAAAGGCAGTTAAGGTATTAGAGTATCTTAAAGGCATTGTTTCTTTGGAAGAAAAAGAAATATCTGATAAGAATTTTAAAGAATTATTAGATAAGTAGGGCACAAGACGCATGGCGTTTTTCTTATAAGCATAAAGTATTAAAACCAAAGCAACTCATTATACGGGTTGCTTTTGTTTTAAGGATATTTTGCCCTCACCTGATAATTTTTACTTTTTACAAATGATATATCAAGGATAGTATTCAACTAAAAAACTATATTTAACGCAATTAAAAATTAGAGGAAAAATCAAATAAACATGAGCAATATAGATAAGAACGAATTCAGAAAATATGCTGTAAAACATCATCGTATTAACAGTATTTATGTAGATAAATTCATTGCCGGTGTTGACAGAAGCACTATGCCCACAGGTATAACAACTGTGCCGGGTGGCATGACCCCTTATATTATCGAGGAGCGCCAACTGAATGTGGCCCAAATGGACGTGTTTTCGCGTTTAATGATGGACCGTATCATATTCCTGGGCGATGCTATATATGATAATATTGCCAATATTATACAGGCCCAATTGCTGTTTTTGCAATCTGCAGACAGCAAGCGGGATATCCAGATCTATATCAATTCGCCCGGAGGTTCAGTCTATGCCGGTTTAGGTATTTATGATACTATGCAGTTCATCTCAAACGATGTGGCAACAATTTGTACCGGTATGGCAGCATCGATGGCCGCAGTATTGCTGTGTGCCGGTACTAATGGTAAAAGGGCCGCATTGCCTCATTCAAGGGTAATGATCCATCAGCCCTCGGGAGGCGCACAAGGGCAGCAGTCGGATATCGAAATAAGCTACCATGAGATTACAAAATTGAAAAAAGAATTGTACCAGATCATCGCCGATCATAGTGGTGCAACTTATGAAAAAGTTTATGAAGCATCAGACCGTGACCATTGGATGATCGCTGAAGAAGCCATAGAATTTGGTATGGTTGACGAGATATTACGCGGAAGCAAAGGAAAGAAATAACAAACAACTGCCTGTATATTACGTAGTAATAATAAGCAAATGACCAAAGACGTTGGAAAAGTGCGGTTAATTAACTAAATTTGGTTAACCCAATTGAAATGAATAAGAATAGCAAAGAGATAAGATGTTCGTTTTGTGGTGCCGGCAAGCAAGATTCCTTAATGCTGATAGCCGGGCTGGATGCACACATTTGTGATAAATGTGTAAATCAGGCTAATGAAATATTGGCAGAAGAGTTGAAGGTGCGCAAAGTGAAAACATCTCCGTCTTCACCTGCATTATTAAAACCGTCAGAGATAAAAAGTCACCTCGACCAATATGTGATTGGCCAGGATGATGCAAAGAAGATACTATCTGTGGCAGTGTATAATCACTACAAACGTTTAAATCAGCGTATTGAAAAGGACGAGGTAGAGATCGAAAAGTCAAACATCATTATGGTGGGTGAAACCGGTACAGGTAAAACTTTACTGGCTAAAACTTTGGCTAAAATTCTGAATGTACCCTTTTGCATTTGCGATGCCACTGTGCTTACAGAGGCAGGCTATGTAGGGGAAGATGTGGAAAGTATTTTGACTCGCTTATTGCAGGCCGCTGATTACGATGTTAACGCGGCTGAAAAAGGTATTGTTTATATTGATGAGGTGGATAAGATCGCCCGCAAAAGCGATAACGCTTCCATTACACGTGATGTATCCGGTGAAGGGGTGCAGCAGGCCTTATTGAAAATACTCGAAGGGACGATGGTGAATGTACCGCCGCAGGGTGGACGTAAACATCCCGATCAGAAAATGATTACCGTAAATACCAATAATATATTATTTATCTGCGGTGGTGCTTTTGATGGTATCGAGAAGAAGATCGCTAACAGGCTGCGTACACAAACGGTTGGCTACAAGCTTGCTCATCACGAAGGTGAGGTTGATCTGAAAAACCTGTATAAATATATCACTCCCCAGGACCTGAAGTCTTTTGGATTGATACCCGAACTGATAGGCCGTTTGCCCGTGCTTACTTATCTGAATCCTTTAGATAGGGAAGCACTGCACAACATACTGACAGAGCCTAAAAATTCATTGCTTAAGCAATATAAAAAGCTGTTTGAATATGAGGGTGTAAAGCTCGAATTTGATACCGAGGTGCTTGATTTTATTGTAGATAAGGCAATGGAATTTAAACTTGGCGCCCGTGGGTTACGGTCAATTTGCGAAGCGATAATGATCGATGCTATGTTTGAGTTTCCGTCGAAGAAAGAAATAAAGCGCTTGAACGTAACGCTGGATTATGCACTTGATCAGTTCGAAAAATCTGATCTGAAAAAGTTAAAAGTAGCTTAACAACGGTACGTTAAAATCTTATCTTTGTTAATAACACAAACCCTGGTGTATAGCCGGGGTTTGTTGTATAGTACCAATGTCATCCTGGACCTGCCTACCGGCAGGCTTGTTTCAGGATCTCTCAGCACGGGCCGGCCAGCCTGTCGCTTACCAGGCATGTGAGATGCCGAAATAAATTCATGACTTTAATAAAGTATGTTTATGAACGAGGAAAAAGACATAAAAAAAACCATTTTGGACCCTAAGGAATTAAGCAAGATACAATCGCCTGTAAAATCGGGCCTTAAAACCAAGGAGGCAATTGTTGCTAACTGGCTGCCCCGTTATACAGGTCGTCCGCTAACCGACTTTGGCGAATATATTATCCTGACCAATTTTTCAAAATACCTGCAATTGTTTTCCGAATGGCATGTCAATGCCCCAATTATCGGGTTAGATAAACCCATGCAAAGTGTTTCAGCCAATGGAATAACCATTATCAATTTTGGTATGGGGAGTTCGGTTGCTGCAACCGTGATGGACCTGCTTACCGCTATTAAACCCAAAGCTGTAATTTTTTTGGGTAAATGCGGCGGACTCAAAAAGAAGAACAACGTAGGCGACCTTATCCTGCCCATAGCGGCTATAAGGGGCGAAGGAACATCGAATGATTACCTGCCTGCAGAAGTACCCGCATTGCCTTCATTCGCCCTGCAGAAAGCTATTTCGACTACTATCCGCGATTTTGGACGCGACTATTGGACCGGTACTTGTTATACTACCAACCGCAGGGTATGGGAACACGACAAGAATTTTAAAAAGTATTTAAAAGATCTCCGTGCTATGGCCATTGATATGGAAACTGCTACCATTTTTACAACGGGTTTTGCCAACAAAATTCCTACCGGAGCTTTATTGCTGGTATCTGATCAGCCGATGATACCTGAAGGCGTAAAAACTGCGGAAAGCGATTCGGCGGTAACCGAGCAATTTGTAGAAACGCATTTAAAAGTCGGTATTGAATCATTAAAGCAATTGATAAATAATGGTTTAACGGTCAAGCATTTGAAATTTTAATATTAGGCTGTGACTTTATAAATTCTACTAACTTAGTAGATAAAATGTAACTTTGTATTGTCCCTGACCTGCATGGTCATCATTTGTTTTAAAATTATGTGGTACAACAATATACTCGAAACCATAGGCAACACGCCGATGGTTAAATTAAATACGGTCACTAAAGATATTCCGGCTACTGTGCTGGCAAAGATCGAAACTACCAACCCGGGTAACTCCATAAAAGATCGTATGGCTATTAAAATGATTGAAGATGCCGAAAAAAGCGGTTTGCTTAAACCAGGCGGAACGATCATAGAAGGTACATCAGGGAACACCGGCATGGGACTGGCAATTGCGGCAGTGATAAAGGGATACAAATGTATCTTTACCAGTACCGATAAGCAATCAAAAGAAAAATTTGATGCCCTGCGGGCTTTTGGGGCCGAGGTGATCGTTTGTCCCACCAATGTCGATCCGGAAGATCCACGTTCCTATTATTCGGTATCATCGCGTTTGGAGCGTGAGGTACCCAACTCATGGAAGCCGAACCAATATGACAATTTATCTAATTCGCAGGCGCATTATGAGCAGACTGCACCCGAAATATGGGAGCAAACCGAAGGCAAAATAACGCACCTGGTGGCCGGCGTAGGCACTGGCGGTACCATATCAGGCATTGCTAAATACCTTAAAGAAAAGAATCCCGATATCAAAGTGATCGGTATAGATACCTATGGCTCGGTATTCAAAAAATATAAGGAAACCGGCATTTTTGACAAAGACGAGGTATATCCATATATCACAGAGGGGATAGGGGAGGATTTTTTACCTAAAAACGTCGATTTCAGTTTGATTGATCATTTTGAAAAAGTTACGGATAAGGATGCTGCTTTAATGACACGTGAGGTTGCGCTTAAAGAAGGAATTTTCGCAGGTAACTCAACAGGGTCGGCAGTGGCAGGGGTATTGCAGCTGAAAGATATGTTTAAAAAGGACGATGTAGTTGTGGTCATTTTCCCGGATCATGGTTCGCGATACATGGCTAAGATGTATAATGAGGACTGGCTGCGTGAGCGCGGATTTTTGAAGGACGAAAAATTAACAGCCCGGGATATTATTAAAAAGAAGGAAAGGCTGGAAATAATAACCATCGACTGTGAAAAAACCGTTTTAGAAGCAATTAATACAATCAAATCACTCAATATTTCGCAGATACCGGTCACCCAAACGGGTATGGTGATAGGCAAGATCACCGAAAGCGATATACTGGGCGCCCTGCTCGAAAATCCATCGCTAAGATCGCACCCGATAAAAAGCATTACTACCGCGCCATTTCCTTTTGTCGATCTTAATACATCGATCGATAAAATATCAGCAATGATCAACAAAGATAATATCGCTGTTTTGGTAGAAGATCAGGGCAATATCGAGATCATCACCCAGTACGATATTATTAATGCGATATCGGAATAAAAGAGGAAAGATTAGCATTTTGTTAATTGATTCTCAAATATTTAAAAGTGTTTTATAAACGCAGGAGCACACGCTAAAAGTCATCTTTCTTTTCAGATCCCTGAAAAATATAGCACAAGGTTTAAAGGAGGCCCGCTTGCTGTTGATAAATGTGTGCAATATGCAGACTATGCATTACGGATTTTTTTTAATTATGCGAAAACTCAACCCTGGTACAAAACACGATTTTTGTAATTACTGCTGATCATACCAGTCAAACTTATTATCCTGGGAAGTTAAACCCTTCATTTTCTAAATAGATCTTACCATTTCTTAAATATCACAAACACAGCTAATACGATCAGCCCAAAACCTACCAGGTGGTTCCATGCTAATTTTTCTGTTTTGAAGAAGATAATGGTGAAAATCATAAAGACCGTTAGCGTAATAGCTTCCTGTATGGTTTTTAGCTGAACAAGGCTGAACGGGCCGCCGTCTTCCTTGAACCCAGCCCGATTGGCCGGCACCTGGAATAAATATTCAAAAAAAGCCAGTCCCCAGCTTATTAGAATGACTGCAAGCAGGCCCAGGTTTTTACCCCATGAATAATCCTTGAATTTTAAATGGCCGTACCAGGCGAAAGTCATAAAAGTATTGGAGATGAACAGGAAAATGATAGTCTTTAATCCACGCATATTTAACAAACAAATTTATCTTTATACTTTAAAAATGGCCAATTGTTTGAATAGCTAAATGGCTTTTGAAAATATAATTCGCATACTCACCTATCTGCGCAGCAAAAATCACTCAAGCTTTTTTTGATCTAATTCCTTTTTATAAACTTCGTTCAATTCTGGTTTAGAGTTGATAAGTAAGAAGATACCTGTGCCTTTTTCCCTTGCAAGCGGAAATTCAACTTCACCAATCTTGGTGCAACTTTCAATATGAGATTCAATTTTTTTGATATTACCGCCGCCGCTGTCGTCTACATAAATAATGTAATGGGCATTCAAATTCTCAGGAGCCCAAAGGGTAAAGCTGCTATTTAAGCAAGCAACTTCTGGTAAGTTATATTTCTTTCCGAAATGATGTATGGCTCCCGCCTCGCCGTAATTATCGGCGTATATCTGCGTATTCTTTTGCTGTTCGGGTGTCAGGCTGTTGTATGCTTTAGCCACCTTTTGCGTCATTTCATCCCAGCCAAACATGTCACCGTAATCCTGGGTCAGGGGGTGTAATTTATGGTCCTCCCAGGTAGAAGCAAAATGCAAAAAAGGCAAATTTTTATCGGCAAACTTGAATACAGCAAGGGTTTGATTCAAAGAAAAAACAGGCAATACCAAAGGGAACAACAAAAGATTAGGCAATGTGAAAATCAATATTGCCACAGCGCGTATAGCGTACCCTCTTGCTTTTAACCAGCGTTCAAACCCATAGCCGCCTGTAGCAAAAAGCATAGGGTAGGCGCCAAAAAGGTAATAGTTTTTACCATTCATTTCGAGCATGAAAATGAATACCAGGATATAAGCAAAAGCCAGGAACTGGAATTTACGCAGCCTTGTTGAAAATAATAAAAATCCAAACCCAATAAGCCAAACAAATAGCGCAATGCCATTAACTACCAGTTGCTGCTTGATAAAGTCCGGGGGGTTAATATAATCCAGTTGCGTTGAACGGAGCGTTTTCATGTGGGTGACCACCGGCAAATGATGCTGGAACTGCCAGACGAGGTTCGGCAGAAATAGTAACAAGGCTATCAATGCCGCAAATAAAATATGCCTGTTCCATAGGATTTTACGTTGCTTGGTGATCAGCAGCCCCAGTATCAAAGCTATTGCAAAAAAGGCCATGGTATATTTGGTCAACAATCCTACACCGATTACTGCGCCTAAGAGGTAAATGTAAACCGGCGATGAAGTATTAATATATCGGATGATCAGGTAGACGGTTAATACCCACCATAGCTGATCGAAAATCACAGGCTGAAAAAGATAGCCGCTGGCAGCAAATGCCGGCGAAAATATGAGCGCCAGGCAAGCCAGGGTAATGGCAAATTTTCGCCCTCCTAATTCAATAACTATTTGCCCGGTAAACCAAATGAGGAGTCCGCTGAAAATGGTGCTGAATATCCGTGTAGCAAACACAGAATCCCCAAAAACAGTAGTGCTAATTTTGCCAAGTAAAGCAATAAACGGTGGAACTTCTTTGTAACCCCAGTCCAAATGATCGCCTAATGCCAGGTGCAAAAGCTCATCGCGTTGAAAGCCGAAATGAGACATCGCCAATAGGTTCAAACCTATTTTAATAGCAACAAAGATCAGTATGAAACTGGAGTATTTCGATCTGTTGTTCTTATAGCTGTGCAAGTTTTATAGGTTTTTATAAAGATAGATATTTAAGGGTAAAGGTAAAAGGGGTAAAAGGTAAAGGCGAAAGGTTTTTAATTTTTAAAGCAGCTTTCGCCTTTTACTTTTATCCATTCACCTGATTTATATCCTTTTTATATTCGCTCCAAGTGCTCTCAGCCTGTCGTCAATATGCTGGTAGCCGCGTTCTATCTGTTCTATATTATAAATGGTTGATTTCCCCTGGGCCGATAAAGCTGCTATCAACAAAGATACTCCCGCACGAATATCAGGCGAGGTCATTGAAATGCCGCGTAATTGGACCTGTTTGTCCAGGCCAATCACTGTTGCCCTGTGGGGGTCGCACAGGATGATCTGCGCACCCATATCTAATAGTTTGTCAACGAAGAACAAACGGCTTTCAAACATCTTTTGATGTATCAGCACGGAGCCCTTTGCCTGTATGGCCACTACTAAAACAATACTCAGCAAATCAGGGGTAAAGCCCGGCCAGGGTGCATCGGCAATGGTCATGATGGAACCGTCGATAAACGTTTCTATTTCGTAATGCTTTTGAGCAGGAATATAAATATCATCACCCCGGCGCTCTAATTTTATCCCCAAGCGTTTAAATACATCCGGGATAATTCCCAACTCATCATAATGCACATCCTTTATAGTTATTTCTGACCCGGTCATAGCGGCCAAACCTATAAAAGAACCAATCTCTATCATATCCGGTAACAGGCGATGTTCGGTGCCATGCAATCCGGTCACCCCTTCAATAGTCAGCAAATTGGAACCTACTCCGCTTATTTTGGCACCCATGCGGTTTAGCATCTTGCATAATTGCTGCAAGTAAGGCTCGCATGCGGCGTTATAAATGGTGGTGGTTCCTTTTGCAAGCACGGCCGCCATTACCACGTTTGCCGTACCTGTCACCGACGCCTCGTCGAGCAGGATGTAAGTTCCCCTCAAATCAGACGCATCTACATTAAAAAAACCGTTATCGGGATTATAGTTAAACTTGGCCCCCAATTTTTCAAACCCTAAGAAATGGGTATCCAAACGTCGCCGGCCAATTTTGTCACCACCTGGTTTGGGTATGGATGCTTTGCCATAGCGCGCCAGGAGCGGGCCAACGATCATAATCGAGCCACGAAGCCCACCGCCCTTTGTTTTAAAGGCATCCGATTCAAAAAAATTAAGGTCGATATTTTTTGCCTCGAAGCTGTAGGTATCCGCAGTGAGCCGGTTAACCTCGACTCCCATATCACCAAGCAGTTCTATCAGCTTGTTTACATCTTTTATATCAGGAATATTGCTGATAGTTACCTTTTCACCGGTTAAAAGTACAGCTGAAAGTACCTGCAGCGCCTCATTTTTTGCACCCTGCGGTATAATTTCGCCTTTCAGCGGCTTACCGCCAATTATTTCAAATGCGTTATTCATAGGTAGTTCATAGTTGATGGTTCATGGTCGATGGTTCATAGTTCATACCAGCACATGCAAAGATTGTAAATATCTTTTATTCTATGACCATAAACTATCAGCTAACAGATCAATACTTCCTTGTGCCGCCCCCACCTGGGTTTCGGTTACGGTTGTTCTGGTTATTACTGCGTGGATTGTTATTGTTACTACGGGCGCCGCCGCGATTATTTTGGTTGTTAGTACGCCCCCTGCCGGTATTTTGATTATTATGAGGGTTTGCACGATATTCAACACGTGCAAGGTTAACATTCTCTTCCAGTTTTAGCTGGCCCCCTGACATTGCACGCAGATCTGCAAGTATGCTTTCATCAGCAACGGAATCTTTATTCCATTGTACATAGGCCATTTTCATAAAATTGGCTATAGCCTGTACCATATGCTGACGGCGGTCGGGTTCTTCTATGGTTTTGGCCTTCTCCATCATCAGTTCAATGGTTTTGCCATAATGCTTGTATTTGATACGCTGATGGGGGTATTTAAGCGGTTCGGGTTTAAGATGGATCACATCCGGCGAGGGTTTAGGATACGGTGCATCCACATCGATTTGGAAATCAGAGATGATGTGCAGGTGATCCCACAATTTGTGCTTAAAATCGGCAACATCCCTCAAATGCGGGTTCAAAAAGCCCATCAGGTCGATCACTACCTGGGCATACCGGTTACGTTCTTCTTTGGTTGGCAGCGCGACAATATATTTAACCATATTTTGCACGTTTCTGCCATATTCAGACAAAATTAATTTACTCCGCGTGGAGTTATAATCAAATTGTGGCATTGTTTCTTGGGCCATATAATTTTTTAATGAAAATTTATCAATTAAAATTAGCACAGATCCCGAAAAGTAAATTTGGGCGGCTAAAGTTGAATATTTGTTATTGTAGTACTACAAAGATAATGCAATTACAGCAATGTGCAAATTATTTGTCATACGAGCATTAGTCATTGGTCATTAGTCATTAATATTGCATTAGGACTTTACAAATTTATAACCTTGCAACAAATAAAAATTACCCGTATCGATATTTACAGGTTCAGTATCCCGATGAAGCCTTTTACCATTGCTACCGGAACGATGGATCATGCACAAAACGTTTTTATCCGTATACACACTGATGCCGGTTTCTATGGGGTGGGCGAGTGCTCGGCTTTCCCGATGATCGTTGGCGAAACGCAAGATACCTGCCTTATAATGGCCCGCGAATTTGCCCGGTTATGGAAAGGAAAGGACGCACTTAATATACCCGAACGCTTGCAGCAATTACATGATTTTACTGCCGGTAACAGCACTGTAAAGAGTGCTTTCGATATGGCCTTGTATGATATTGCCGCTAAAAATGCGGGCTTGCCTTTATATCAATTTTTAGGGGGAAACAAACGAAGGGTGGAGACCGATATTACTATAGGTATTGCAGAGGGTAAAGTAATGGCACAGAAGGCCCTTGATCTTAAGAAAAGCGGGGCTACTGTATTGAAAATTAAACTTGGGCAAGATGCTAAAAGTGATGTGGAACGGATTAAACAAATACGGCAGGCAGCGGGAAAAGACATCAGAATTCGTGTTGATGCCAACCAGGGGTGGGAGTTTGAGGATGCTGTTTTTGCGCTCCAAGCTATAGGTAGCTACGACATTGAATTTTGTGAACAGCCCATGCGTACCTGGTTTGATGATCGTTTGTCTGAATTAAGAAAGCTATCGCCTGTGAAGATTATGGCAGATGAAAGTGTTTTTAATCACCATGATGCGCGTAAACAGATCAATAGCAATTCATGCGATTATATCAATATCAAGTTTTCTAAATCCGGCGGTATTTTTGAAGCAAAACGCATTCATGATCTTGCTGCCGAAAAAGGAATCGCTTGCATGATGGGCGGTATGCTGGAGAGCCGTATCGCCTTAAGCGCCAAGCTTCATTTTGTGTATGCGAGCCCTAATATTAAATTCTATGATATGGATACCTGTATGCTGGGCCATCTGGCCGATCCATGCAAAGGGGGCGTTATTTACGACGGATATTATTTAAATATTAATAATACCTACGGCATTGGCGCCGATGCGGATGATGATTATCTGGCTGATTGTGAGAACTTTGTCATTTAGCGATCAGAGATTGGTGATCAGTTGAATTATACTTCATTTACTTCAACCAATCTCCAATCACTAATTAACTAATCACCCTTTACCACTCAATTCCGCGAAATATTTATGGAACAGCGGGATAGTTTCAATGCCTTTATAATAGTTGAAAATATCGTATTTCTCATTGGGTGAGTGCAGTGCATCACTATCCAATCCGAAGCCCATTAATACAGTTTTTATGCCCAGTTCGGCTTCAAAAAGTGCAACAATAGGGATACTTCCGCCACCGCGTGTGGGTATTGGTTCTTTTCCAAATGATTCGGTAATTGCTTTTTGCGCTGCTTTATAGGCAATACTGTCAGTCGGTGTTACAACAGGTTCGCCGCCATGATGCGGGGTGACTTTAACCTTTACACAAGCTGGCGCGATTTTCGTAAAATGATCCGTAAACAGCTGAGTGATTTTATCTGAACCCTGGTTAGGAACAAGCCGCATCGAAATTTTGGCACTTGCTTTTGATGGCAATACGGTTTTGGCACCCTGGCCAATATAGCCACCCCAAATGCCATTCACTTCCAGGGTGGGCCGTGTTCCGGTACGTTCAAAAGTGGAGTAGCCTTTTTCGCCCCATAAGGCATCTACACCAAGATCTTTTTTATATTCATCCTCGTCATACGGTGCATTATCAAGCGCTTTGCGTTCTTCAGGAGTAAGGTCAATTACCTCATCATAGAACCCCGGGATGGTAACATGATTATTTTCATCGTGTAATGAAGCAATCATTTTGGCTAAAATAGTAGCCGGATTAGCCACTGCGCCACCATAAACGCCTGAATGCAGGTCGCGGTTTGGACCAGTTATTTCAACTTCAAGGTAAGACAGGCCCCTGAGCCCGGTTTCCAGGGAAGGGTTCTCCATGCTGATCATAGAGGTATCCGAGATCAGCACGACATCAGCTCTAAGCTTCTCTTTGTTTGCTTTTACAAAAATACCCAGATTCGATGAGCCAACTTCTTCTTCACCTTCTATCATGAATTTGATATTGGCCGGCAGGCCGCCATTTTGCATCATCAGTTCAAAAGCTTTTATATGCATGTAAAACTGACCTTTATCGTCGCAAGCGCCGCGCGCGTAAATTTTTCCATCACGTATGGTTGGTTCAAAAGGCGGGGTGTTCCACAGTTCAAGCGGATCGGGGGGCTGCACATCATAATGTCCGTAGACCAATACAGTGGGCTTTAGTGCATCGACTATTTTTTCGCCATAAACTATCGGGTAGCCGTCTGTTTGGCAAACTTCTACCTTATCGGCACCGGCGTCGCGTAGTTTTTGAGCTACATAATCCGCTGCTTTTAGTACATCGGGTTTGTATTTTGGATCAGCACTAACTGAAGGGAAACGTAACAGTTCAAATAGTTCGTCTAAGAGGCGTTGTTTGTGCTGCTCCACATATTGTTTGATACTCTGCATAATCATCAATTTGAAGCAAATATAGGTTTTTGGTGATTGCCAAATTTGTTTGCCAAAAATTTTACAGAGTTTTTCCATAGGCTTACAAAAAGCCGTAGTGGAAGCGGAGCGGATTTAAAAGGGCTGTAATTTAATAGGTAAGTAGATATATCCCTATTGCTTTTAGCAGGCTTATATCTTTTAGATTAAAATATAAATTCTCAATTAAGTCTGCGTCTCATTTAAAAAATGAGATGCAGACCTGAAATATATTTTAACCCGGTGAGTCGGCGCACATATTATCATATTAATATATGCAACCCCAATTAGGTATAAATGACTTAACTAGTCAGCAGTACCTAATATCGTTCTGTCGCTACTGTGCTTAGCTGCTTTTTTTGCGTCAGCAGTACCTAATATCGTTCTGTCATCAGCAGTACCTAATATTGTTCTGTCAGCAACGGTATCGTGTTTTGCAACAGCGGTATCATTTTTCATGGTGAATGCTGATAGTGCACCGGTACTTAAAACAAGAAGTGCAACGTAGATTAATTTTTTCATGTTGTGAATGTTAATTATTAAATAAATGGTTATATGTTATAATAAATGGTTAATTTATTCTATTTAAAGCGCCTGTGATTTTAAAGCAGCCGTTTGCTTTTTAAAAATCTTCAGGTTTTATTTACATTTTAGTTGCGAAAGCCACATTTACACGGTTATTATAGATGTAAAAACATTTTTATAACGATGTTTTATTCTTAAAATTCGCTTAAAAAAAAACCACTCTCCGGTCAATTATATAAGCCTTATAAGTAACTAATAGTGTGCTTTTTATCAGTAAATTGTTTTTTTTACTTTTTTCAACCTGTTTTTATGAAAAATTGGTAAAAAAATCGAAATAATATCAAAAAAACATAATAAAACGAAGACTTATAATAGACTATCAATTAGCTGTTTACAGTCCTTAACTAAAGTAACTGTAACAAATATAAACATGTTTTTCAAAATAAAAAATTTTATTAAAAAATATTTAGCGAATCATTTTCAAATCTTTTACGTATTAGGGTTTATATTTTGGTTATAAACACAGCTTCCGGCTGTTCAGCATTAATGAAAAAAGCATATTTACTTATATTATTCGTATTTATCTCTTATCTGAGGGCATATGCTGATATATCCCTGGATGGTACTCAGGATACCGTGCAGGTTAACTTACTGAATAAACAAGGCTATAGTATCCGGTTAACGGATCATGAGCAAACCATCAAAAAAGGTCAGCAGGCCCTGGAACTGGCTGAGAAACTAAATTATACGAACGGAATAGCTGAAGCTTACCGGATATTAGGAATTGGAGAGGCTTATTCTCACAATAGTGCAACAGCTATTGCCAATTATCTGAATGCCTTATCTTATTTTAAAAGATCTAAAAATCTGCTTGGCCAGGCAAAAGTGTACAACAATATCGGAAACCTCTATCTGGATATAGACTATGACGAATCATTGGATTATTTGCAAAAGGGATTAAAAATGGCTCAGGAGTTAGGTAGTGATAAATTAATAGCTTCTGCTTATTTAAATATCGGGAACATTTATCAAAGGAAAAAGAATTTTTCCCTTTCTTTAAACTATTACGACAAGAGCAGGAAATTATTCACAAAAATAAATGATCCGGTAAACTCAATGATCATCCTGCAAAATATTGGGGTGATCTATTATAAACTGAAGCAATATGACAAAGCCGAGCAATTATTGCTTCAAGCTAATAAGGAAGCAAAAAACAAAGATTTAAACACATCAATTGGTATTATCGACCTTACGCTTTCGTCATTATATATAGAAAAGAAGATGTACGATAATGCTGCGAAGTTTTTGGATGAAGGTCTGGGCTATGCCCAGGCAACTAAGGACGCGGAAATGGTTGCGGATTTTACTTACAATTCGTATCTACTGCAATTTCATAGAAAAAATTATGAGCAGGCATTATCTTATTTGCATACAATTTATGAGCGGGATAGTACTTTGCAAACAAGTATGCTTACCTCAGATTTAGCGCTAATGCAAAAGCAACATGATCAGCAGGAAAAACAAAACGAAAGTAAATTAATTATTGAACGGCAAAAAAACGACCGTGTTAAATTCTGGTGGGCGGTATCAGGCTCGGGGTTGTTGCTAATTGTGATCGCGTTGTTATTTACAAACGTGAAACGTAAAGCAAAAACCAATGTGCGGCTTACTGAGTTGAACAGCGAGGTTTCAAGACAGAAGGATAATCTTGACCGTATCAATCATCACCTTGAAGAAATAATAGATGAAAGGACGCGCGACCTGCAAATCAAGAATAAAAAACTTTCAGAATATTCATCTTATCTGTCTCACCAGATACGGGGGCCGATAGCTACCCTCAAAGGTTTGATGAACCTGGAAAAAGAAGGGCTGGTCGATCAGCAGGAATGTATTAATAAGATGGATAAATGTGTATCAGATATTGACGAAAAGATCATCGATATGACTGATATTCTTCATGATCCTAAACGAACCAGTTTTTAGTAGTCAGAACTTATTCTTAAGCCCTTGTCCTTTCATGACTAAAAATTAACTTATTGATCGATCAACCAGGATCTCAGTTAAACCGACTTCGGACAGTACTTATTTGAGGCCAGTTTGAATGTATTTGCGCCTCCATTAATCCCAGGTAAATACAATACCAGGAAATCATTTGTAATATGAGCAAATTACGATGTTTATTATTATAGCCCTCTGTTTCGAAAGCAAGGGTTTCATTACCGGCGGTAACGAAATATCTCACTTCACCATTTTTGGGTATAAACTTCGATTTTAAAAGATCGAACACTTTAATCTTCAATTTGCTTTCAGGATCATGAATGGTTTCTTTCTTTAAAGCACTGTTTTTAGGAATTGAGATCAGGAAATTTAGCATCATCGACATTACATAAGTATATCGCTGTGCTGCAATTCTTACTCCAAAAACGCTTATTTAAAGAATTAATTTGATTGTTTTAGGCTTATTTGATTTATGGGTAACCTTTATTTTTTTTAATTAAGATTATTTCCTTGTATTTAAATATAAGGAAATAATCCCCGGCTCATCTATTGTATGATAAATGATAAATCGAATCCACAATGTAGAGTTTACTAAACAATCCGTTAACTAAACAGCAATTGAACTTTTGTTACGAAGTTCTTCATACAACTCTATCACTTTGCGTTGTAAGGTTGCAATTTCGGTTTCACGGTCGCTAAGTTTCTTTTGGATAACATTTAAATGTGAAGGTACCATTTCAACTTGCTCGTTATCTACGGTCAGCAATTGAACAACGCTCACTTCATAGATATTTGCGATTTGTTCAAGACGTGATAAATTGACATCGGTTACACCGGTTTCAATTTTTGAGAAGGCAGGGATGGAAATGCCTAGACGGGTGGCAATATCCTCCTGGCTCCAGCCATGTTGATGACGTAGAATTCTGATGCTTTTACCAATAGATTTGTTCGCTGTCTTTTTGCTGGGATCACTCATAATTTAAATACCCAATTAGGGGGGCTAGGATATTTGACCAAACTACGTGCCATCATTTTTTTACGGCTTGATTAAGGCATTTTTACATATAAAGCAATTGTCGCAGGGTACTATTGGGGAAATTATTCTACAATTAGAAAAAAATGGGATTGAATTTTAACCAGTTCTCAATGAATTAAGGTATTCGGCAATACTTGTTTGCGGAGATGCCCGGGATTTATAAACAGGTATAAACAATTAGTTAATTATTTATTATACGCAGTTTGGCAAATTTTAGCAGCAACTGTTTTTGCCCTATTTCTTTAAAGAAAATAGTCGCCTTAATATCCGGTTTGTTGCCTTCAAGGTTGAGTACTTTCCCATAGCCAAAACGTTCATGCTCTACTTCCATTCCAACTTGCAGGTTGCCCGTATCAGAAGGTGCGAAACCGGCAGATGGGACGTGCGCTTTGGCCAAAATAGAGGTGGTTTTAACGGTTGCAGGCTTGGGCTTCGAAAATGTATCACTACGCTTGTTCCATGTATTACGCTCGTCATCAAAAAATGGATTATTGCTGGTTGCCGGTTTTGCTGTAAAATCCAATTCCAGGTAACGGGCATCAATTTCATCCAAAAAACGACTTGGCTCGCAACTGATCAATGTTCCAAATTTAAAACGGGACGTAGCATAGCTGATGGTCAGTTTGCTCTCCGCGCGGGTTACCGCTACGTAGAAAAGGCGCCTTTCTTCTTCCAGATCACTGCGGGAGTTGAGCGACATTTGCGAAGGGAATAAATTCTCTTCAAGGCCGACAACAAATACTTGGGGAAACTCCAGGCCCTTTGCAGAGTGTATGGTCATTAATGAAACGGTATCCGCATCTTTATCATTGGCTTTATCATCATTGGTAAGCAGGGCAACATCCTGCATGAAAACCCCGAGCCCTTTTTCTTCAATATCTTCCCTTTCAGAAAATTCCTTGATGCCATTGAGCAATTCTTGTATGTTTTCATAGCGGTTGAGCCCTTCTACGGATTTATCTTCATACAGGTCTTTCAACAAAGCCGAATGTTGTGCAATATGCAGGGCTGCCTCATAAGCGGATTGTGTTTTAGTGATCACCTGGAAGCTTTGTATCATCGTAGCAAAAACACCAACCGATGCCGAACTGCGGCCATCTAAATATTTGGATGGATCAATAATGACTTCCCACGGCGTGATCTGATGCTGGTCAGCGCTTACAATGATCCGGTCTATGGTGGTATCGCCTATGCCCCTGCGGGGATAATTGATCACCCTTTTTAATGCTTCTTCATCGTTAGGATTGATCGTGAGCCTGAAATAAGCGATCAGGTCTTTTATCTCCTTACGCTGGTAAAAGGACTGACCTCCATATATTTTATAAGGAATATTCAACTTGCGCAGGGCTTCTTCCATTGAGCGCGACTGTGCATTGGTGCGGTACAGAATGGCGAAATCATGCCATTTCATTCCGAGTGTGGTTCTTTCCTGCAATATGCCTTCTGCAACAATCTTACCTTCCTCATTATCGCTAAAGGCGCGCATCACTTTTATTTTATCGCCTGCCTCTTTTTCAGAAAAAACATTCTTTTTAAGCTGCTCCTTGTTATTGGCAATGATACTGTTGGCCACATTCACAATATTTTGAGTAGAACGGTAATTTTGCTCCAGCTTAAATATTTTCAGGTCGGGGTAATCCTTCTCAAAATTCAAAATGTTTTGAATATTGGCCCCGCGGAACGCATATATACTTTGAGCATCGTCGCCAACTACGCAAATATTCTCGTTAACAGCAGCCAGTTTTTTTACAATAAGATATTGCGAAAAATTGGTATCCTGGTACTCATCCACCATCAGGTATTTAAACTTGTGCTGGTATTTATTCAGTACTTCGGGATTTTCTTTTAGCAGTCTGTTGGTTTGGAAAAGCAGGTCGTCAAAATCCATAGCCCCGGCCCTATAGCAGCGGCCGGCATAGGTTTTATATATTTCGCCCAGTTGGCCCCGGCCTGTCGAGAAATCATCGGCCTGTATCTGCTCATTCTGCTGGTACTCCTGCCATGATATCAGATTGTTTTTGGCAGCCGATATACGGTTATATACAAAGTTGGGATTATACAGCTTATCATCCAGGCTCATTTCTTTTAAAATGGCCCTTAATACGCTTTTGCTGTCATCGGTATCATAAATGGTGAAATTGTTGGGATAGCCTATCTTATCAGCCTCTACACGTAACAATTTGGCAAAAACCGAGTGGAAGGTACCCATCCATATGTTTTTGGCTTCAGGACCCACTACGTGCATTATCCGCTCGCGCATTTCGCGTGCCGCCTTGTTTGTAAACGTGAGTACCAGTATGTTAAAAGCATCAACCCCGCTGGCAATCAGGTGCGCTACCCGCATAGTGATCACCCTTGTTTTTCCCGAACCCGCACCTGCGATGATCATTACCGGCCCATTAGCTTGCAATACTGCCTCCCGCTGAGCCGGGTTTAATCCCTGTAAATAATCCAAAATCTTTTCCTCTTTTCTGTTAGGGCGAAATTAGGATTTTGAGGCCAAAGGAGAAAGAAGGATTTCGGATTTCTTATTTAAATGCAGAGGAAGACTAACTTCCTATTTCAATCCGTCAATCGCATCTACAAATGCCTTGCCTGGTAATTTCTCACAAAAAAGCTTATCAATCCTAAAGATAGGATCAGTATAAATATCACAGTAATATAGCCGGTATGATCGCGGTGAGGTGCAGCGCCCAGATAATCTATTGCGGATATTTTTTGTGTAACCGCATAGGTGAGCATAAAAAATACGATTTCGAACAGTTTTTTACCGCCGCTAACAATACCCAGGCACACAGCCAATAAAACTATAAATGCTGCTCCGGAAAAAATATTGATTGCAGCATTAATGTTGGCACTAATCAGGTATCGCCCAATTACAGGCAGTGCCAGTGCGATAGCGAGCAGGACACCCGCCAATATCTGCGCAGGGAGCATACGAAACAACGGCTGGTAAGATGAATAGGTAAAATAATGCAGTCTGTTGGTTCGCTCTTTAGTTACTAATTCAGACCAGCGGGTGACTTGTAAAAACCATATTACAGGCAGCAAATAGGTATGCGCAATATTGAGCGGTGCAAACAGCATGGCTATCCAAACGCCACCGGTAACGAGCCAAAACCATTTAGCGCCTTTTCGTATCAGTAATAATAATTCGGTTTTAATAAAAGGTAAAATGCCGTAATCGGCAACTACAGGCGGCAGGGGGCCTGCATCAAGAACCGCTTTTATTTCAGCTATCCCGGTCTGCTGGTTATAGGTTGCCATTTTCTTTTTCTTATTTAAAGGCTGATTAAAGTCAAAGCGGTGAAAGAAAAACGACGATATATAAACCAGTGCCAATGAGAAAGTGATCCATGCCAGGCGGCTAAAAATGAAAATGCCCAGCCAGTTTACGCCGTTCCATTTGAATGTCCTGAATGTTTTATGATCACCGAATATAAAACCAAATGATACCTGTTTGATATTTTCATGAAACTCGGTATTGATCTGGTTTTTAATACTGCCCGTAACCAGGCTCAAACCAAAGGGGTCAAATACTGCGGTTGGGATGCCTGGCTTTGGGCTGTTAATACCAGCCATCATTGCTCCGCAAATAAAAAAATAAATGATGAATTGTAAAATGCTCCGTTTGCTCAGAAACACTTCGGCAACTACCGCCAAACCCGACACCAGGAATAAAGCTGGGAACGCAAACAGTATATACGGTATGATAAAATCCGCAAAAATAAATGGATAGCCACTGCCGCGCACCAAAAACATGGCCATGCTAACGGTAAACGTGATGCCAGCAATGGTAAGCAATACCAAAAAGTTGCTGAATAACTTGGTTAATAAGTATCCGAAATTAGTAATTGGCGTAGTTGCAATAATTAAACCTACCTCCGTATCGATATCCTTTTTTATGCCGCTGTTCACCAATAGAAAGCCATACAGTGAAAGCATCACCGTAGTCATCATTGCCGAAACATAGCCTACCCACGCTGAATTAAAAGCGCCGCGGTAGCCGGGAACATTTAGCGTGGTATAAGGCGCGTTGGTAGGCGGAACAAATGAATAAGCCGCATAAATGGTGATTGCCAGTGTGATCAGAAAAGAATAACTGCGTGTTCGCTGCAGATAATCTGCTTTTATAATGCTATAGCTATAGTTCACCGCTTAGCTGTTTTGAGTTAGAAATAAATAAGCATCTTCTAATGTGGCAGCAGCGGTTGTTGAACCTGGTTCGTGTTCATTGCCCCTGGTAATGTATCGTACACTGATTTTATCTTTTTGCCGGCTGGTATTAACAACAAGATGTTTGGTTCTAAGCCTGGTTAGTTCACCATTATTCATAAGAGTTTCAAATACCCGGCCTTCCACTTGTTTTATAATATCGGGCTGTATGGCTTTTTCAAGCAAAATGCCATTTTTCATAATAGCCACCTCATCGGCAATGGTTTCAATATCCGATACGATATGCGATGAAAGAATAATAATGCAATCGTCGGCCAGGTTGGATATTAGTTGACGGAACCGCATCCGTTCCTCAGGATCAAGGCCAACGGTAGGCTCGTCAAATATTAATATTTTTGGGTCATTAAGCAGGGCTTGGGCAATGCCGATGCGTTGTTTCATTCCGCCCGAGTAGGTACCAATAGGCCGTTTTGCATCTGCCGTTAAGTTAACGCCTTCAAGTAGCATAGCTATCCGTTTGCGCAGATCCTTACCTCCAACGCCTTTCATCGCTGCAATATATTCCAGGAATTCATAAGCATTCAGGTTTGGGTATACACCAAAGTCCTGCGGCAAATAACCCAATACTTTGCGCATGTGATCCGGAGTCTTCACAATATCCTGGCCATCTAAAAACAGTGTACCCCCGGTGGGTTTGCTGATCGTAGCGATAATTTTCATCAGGGTAGATTTGCCGGCGCCATTTGGGCCCAATAAACCTAAAACACCCTTATTAATGGTAATGGAATAATTTGTTAACCCGATTTTGTTTTTATGGTATTGCTTAGTAAGGTTTTTTATGACTAATGACATCCGTTTTTTATGTTTTTTTTTGGGGGGTATGACAACATAGCCATAATTAAGTTACACCCATCAAATATTTATAAATACCGGCAAAAAAAAAGCGATGGATTTCAAACCCATCGCTTTTTTTAAGACTTCTCACTAATGAATAATTGACTAATGACTATGAGCAACCAATGACTAATGACTATTTCCCCGAATTCCATACATTATTCTTCAGATCGATATCGGGCAGTTCCCGGTTCGGATCTAAAACAATGCTTTTTATAGCCGATTTTGACGGATATTTAAATTTCCATACACCGCCGCGCTGCCAAACGTTTACCGGCAGGTGGAGTATTTCGGTAGTGCCGTTACTTTGCGTAATTTTCAGATCAACCGGCATGGCCATTTTTTCTTTATTAACCAGGGTGATGATAGCGCCTTGTGCCGGATCATTTTTTACATAATCCACTGCTTGTACAGCCTGGTCGATTTTCCAGGTAGTAAAGAACCATGGTTTCCAGAACCAGTTCAGATCCTCGCCGGCAGCATCGTTCATCGTGCGGAAGAAATCATAAGGCAAGGGATGTTTAAAGGCCCAGTGTTTAATATACTCATTAAAAGCATAATCAAAACGATCAGGGCCCAGTACCACATTACGCAACATGTCCAAGCCTAAAGCCGTTTTTACGTAATACTGACCGTAATCTCTTAGCCCGATCGCTTCCGGTGGGGTCATTAGCGGATCATGGCTGTTTTTAAAATCTTGTAATATACCCTGTGCGCCTTTGGCTGTATCCTTGTATTCGCCCTGGTTGAACTGCTCAGTTGCGTATTCATTTATAAAGGTGTTGAATCCTTCATCCTGCCACATATATTTACGCTCGTTTGATCCGACGATCATCGGGAACCAGTTGTGACCTATTTCGTGCGTAACGTCACCCCAAAGGTTGCCGTTTTTCAAATTGCTTAAACAGAATATAATACCCGGATACTCCATTCCCAAAGCTACACCGGATACACTTACCGCCGAGTTCCAGGGATATTCAAAATACTTTTTGGAATAGATCTCCATGCTGTATTTCAGGTATTCGGTTGAACGTCCCCATGAATCGTTGCCGGCGCTTTCAACAGGATAGGTTGACATGGCTATCCCTTTTCTGCCTGACGGGAAATTTACTCTTGCCGCATCCCATATAAACGCTTTCGATGCCGCCCAGGAAACATCCCGGCTGTTCAGCATTTTAAAGTGCCAGGTTTTGCTGCCGGCAGCATTGGCGTTCCGGCCAATTTCTTCCGGTTTAATGATCATTACGGTTTTATCACTGTTACGTGCCTGGGCCAAACGGCTTTGCGCTGCAGCGGTAAGTACCTGCGCACCATTTTGCAGATCGCCAGAGCCAACAACTATCATATTTGCAGGAGCGGTTACGTAGTAGTCAAAGTCGCCGTATTCACAATAGAATTCACCAAGGCCCATATAAGGCAGCGTATTCCATCCTTCTACATCATCATAAACACACATGCGCGGATACCATTGCGCGATCTCGTATACATAACCGTCTTTAAACTTCTTGCGGCCCATACGGTCGGCGCCATAAAAAGGGATAGAAAAGCGGTAGTTTATCTTTACCTGTATTTTATCGCCTCTTGAACCAAGCGGGGTACGTAAACGAACTTGCATACGTGCATCGGTAATTACCGGGTCAGCAGTATAGGTTTGATTTTTATAAGTTACAGATACTGATGCAATCTGATAACCGCCGCGACTGAATCCTTTTACATCAAAACGGTCGCCGGTGTAGGGAGTAACATCCGCACCGCGGGAATCAGGCTTAAACAGGTTTTGATCCAGCTGCAACCACAAATGATCCAGCTGATCAGGACTGTTATTGGTATAAGCGATCGTTACTTCACCATTAATCGTAGTATCTTGCTGGGCTTCATCGAGGGTGGCCTTGATGGTATAATCTGCACGATTTTGCCAATAGTGCTCACCCGGCAGTCCGTTTGCCGACCGTGTATTGCCACTGGTAACAGGCCAGGTGATAGGACCAAACAGATCCTGGTGATCGTATTTAATAGAGTCAGCTGTTTGGGCAGATGTATTTACCGCAAGCAGCAGCAATAGGCCGATACCCGCCACATAATTTAATTTACAACAGTTCATTATTGAGATTTTGAAAATTTGACCGCAAATAAACCAAATTAATTTGAAGTTGTATTTATTTGAAGGCCCGAAAGTTTGAAAAGTGACCATTGCACATTTTCAAAATTCAGATTACAAAACTCCGGGACTGAATGTGCAATTTCGCAGATTAATATTTTTCTATGAATCGTCTCGCCAATTCTGCTTCACCTTATTTATTGCAGCATGCCCATAACCCTGTTGACTGGTATCCCTGGGGGAGGGAGGCGCTGCAAAAAGCGAAGGTGGAAAATAAACTGATCCTGGTAAGTATCGGATATTCCGCATGCCACTGGTGTCACGTAATGGAGCACGAAAGCTTCGAGGATGAAAAAGTAGCGGCAGTGATGAACGCGTATTTTGTTTGCATTAAGGTAGACAGGGAAGAACGGCCGGATGTGGACCAGATCTATATGAGCGCAGTACAGCTAATGACAGGCCGTGGCGGCTGGCCGCTTAACTGCATTTGTTTGCCCGATCAGAGACCGATCTATGGCGGCACTTACTTTGGCAAAAACGATTGGGTAAGCCTGCTATTTAACCTCGCCGATTTTTATAAACAGAAACCTGCTGAGGCGGAAGAATATGCAGTTAAACTGACAGAGGGAATACGCCAGTATGAGTCGGTTCAATTTGCAGCTATACAGCCTGAATATAAAAGGGAAGATTTAAGATTGATCCTTGAAAACTGGCAGCGTTATTTTGATAAAAGTGAAGGCGGGATTGGATCATCGCCCAAATTCCCGATGCCAAATAACTGGCAATTTTTAATGCGCTATGCTCATTTAATGCAAGATGAAAGCGTAGCAAAGCATATAAAGCTCACTTTGCATAAGATGGCCTTTGGCGGTATCTATGATCAGATCGGCGGGGGCTTTGCACGCTATTCTGTGGACGAACGCTGGCATGTGCCTCATTTTGAAAAAATGCTTTACGATAATGCCCAGCTGGTCAGTTTGTATGCTGAAGCAGCCGTATGGCAACACGACCCGCTTTATCCGCAGATCGTCGATGAGACCATCACTTTTATAAAACGGGAACTGACATCGCCCGAAGGTGGATTTTATTCAGCCCTTGATGCAGATAGCGAAGGCGCGGAAGGCAAATTTTACACATTTACAAAAGATGAAATTGAAGAAATATTAGGAGAAGATGCTGCCCTGTTTTGTATTTATTATCATCTCACCGATGATGGCAATTGGGAAGAAGAAAACACCAATGTGTTTTTCCGGAAGGAAAGTGATGAACAATTGGCCGCAAAGCTGGGATTGAGTGTGGACGAGCTCGTTTCAAAGATCAATATAGCCCGCAGCAAGGTTTTGGAGGCACGCAGCACCCGTGTACGGCCTGGCCTGGATTATAAAATATTAACCTCCTGGAACGCGCTGATGCTAAAAGGGCTTTGCCAGGCTTACAGGGCGTTTGACAAACCGGAATATTTGGAGATGGCTTTACAAAATGCCCGGTTCACTCTTAATAATAGGGTAAGGGAAGGAGGAAGGTTGAGCCGGATATACAATATCAAAAGCTCTTCTCCACCGGAGAAGGGCTGGGATGGGGCTTTTTTGGATGATTATGCCAATTTGATTGAAGCCCTTATTGCTTTATATGAAGTTACTTTTGATGAGCAGTGGCTGCATGCCGCAAATAAACTGACTGACCGGGCCATTACTCATTATTATGATGCTGGCAAGGGCGTTTTCTTTTATACAGCCGACGATGATGAGCAACTGATCGCACGTAAATCAGAAATCATGGATAGTGTAATACCGGCCTCTAATTCAGTAATGGCGCACAACCTGAAAATGCTGGGTTTATTGTTTGATAACGAGCGTTACCAGGATATTTCCGCACAGCTTTTACGCAATGTGGCACCACAGATGGCCAAATACGGCTCCTCTTATTCCAACTGGGCCATGCTGCTGCTCGATGAGGTATTCGGGGTATACGAAATTGCTGTAACCGGGAGTGATGCAGGACAATGGCGGGCAGGATTAGAAAAAAATTACATCCCGAATAAAATTATCTTGGGTGGTAAAAAAGGAAGTTTACCTTTGCTCCAGGACAAGTTTGCCGCTACAACCCGCATATTCATTTGTAAGGATAAAACCTGTGGTTTACCATCTGAAAATATCGAAGAAGCATTAAAACAAATTTGGAATTAAAATACTTATCAAAAAAAAGATAGAATGAAGATTGAACCACAACACGTAGTGTCATTAACTTACGACCTGTATGTTAAACAAGAAGATGGCACTGAAGCTTTGGTAGAAAGCGCTACTGAAGAACAACCCCTTACTTTTTTATTTGGGGCGGGGCAGATGTTGCCTAAATTCGAGGAAAATTTGAGTCCCCTTGCTACCGGTGATCAATATGATTTCCGTTTGGCGGCAGAAGATGCTTATGGTGATTATGACGATGAAGCTGTGGCTAATTTGCCAAAGGAAATGTTTAAAGGAACAGAGATACCTGAGATTGGAAGCGTTGTGCCTTTGCAGGATAATAATGGCAACCATTTTCAGGGACAGGTAGTCTCCGTTGCCGAAGATGCTGTTATTGTCGACCTCAATCACCCTATGGCTGGTCAGGATCTGCATTTTAAAGGCAATATTATCAACGTACGTCCGGCAAACCCTGAAGAACTAACACACGGTCATGCGCACGGCCCGGATGGCCACCATCACCATTAATATTTTTTAAATATTGAAGCTGCCTTGTCCGGAAGGCGGCTTTCAAATGTCCAATTTCGAATGTTGAAGCGTTGACTTCGATGTTTGCGATGGGATATTTTTTTGGTTTTATTGTGAACAACCGGCGAAGACATAGGGGAGTTAACAGACTGTTTTTAAAACTTCGGTCTTCATCAATAAAAATCCGGAATCCGATATTTATCTTAATAAAAATCCAGTCCGCCGCTATCTGTTATCCGGCATTTGATCAGTATCCGTGACGATACAGCCTGTCCATTGTAAGTAGCAGGGATAAATTTTTTATCTTCTTCCTTAAACAGCTTAACATCCATCGATATGGTTTGATCGTAATCAAATACGGAGCAAACTGCGCGTACTTTGTATCCCGCCAGCCTTCCCAACGGGCTGATCAATAACTCCACCACTGCCACGCAGCCGGGAGTGCCGTATTCATATGGGTTAAACGGAATTTTATATAAGCCCAGGTAGGGAAGGTAACCATAATACCTTCCGCCCGCTTTCAACGGTTTGGTGAGCTTATCGGTATCGGATATTTCTTTATCAATAATATACCACAGATCAGATGAGGCGGCGTATTCAGGCGCTTCATATTTGAGCGAATCTTTATCGTAATCGTATACCTGCATTAATTTACCCCTAGGATCATAAAAACGCCAAAGCCCTGTTTTTTTTCCTTTGGTAAAGGTACCCATGGCTATAGGCGTTTTGCGTTTGTACAAAGCCTGGTAGTGCCCGCTTTTAATTTGTTCGTTATCTTTCAGCACCTCAAATTTTTCGATCACGTTATCATTCAGGCGATCCTTTTTTTCAATGATCTCCTGTGAAAAACAGTTGGTCACATAGATAAAGCTGAATATAAATGGAAATATTTTTTTTAAAGGCATATTGGAGTCAGCCAATATAAAACATGTGGGACTAAATTCAAAATCAGAATTGGATCGTTTCCGGGCTTTGCGTTATAAAAATTGTAACAGCTCATCTGTAGCCGCTGCAACAACTGCAAATATAGAACCTGTCTAACAATTACAAGCAAATGCTTAAACTTGCAAATAGTAAAAAATTAAATATGTCAGCCATTACCCCCAGCTCACCTTATAAACCGGTCAGTTTTTCCCAAACGGTGATAACTGAACTGATGATACCATCTTATTCAAATTTCGGCGGCAAAATACATGGCGGCATATTATTATCACTGATGGATAAAGTAGCCTATGTATGTGCTGCTAAACATGCCGGGAATTACTGCGTAACTGCCTCGATTGATACCGTGGATTTTTTGCAGCCCGTCGAAGTAGGTGATCTTGTATCGCTTATGGCATCAGTAAATTATGTCGGCAAAACTTCATTGGTAGTAGGTATCAGGGTGATATCAGAAAATATTAAAACCAATAAGGTATGTCATACCAATACCAGCTATTTTACTATGGTCGCAAAGGATGAAAAAAATCAGCCCGTATTGGTGCCCGGACTAATACTTGAAAACAGAGATCATGTAAGGCGATTTTTTGAGGCGGGGCGCCGTAAGCAATTAAAGCAAAATTATAAACAGGAAGCCGATCAGATCAATGTGCCTGAAAGTGAAGAGATATGCAAGCAAATGCTCACGGGCGAACGCTGCTTGATTTCCGGTTAATTTATGGTTTGAAAGAGAATATCTGCGCGCTTTGGGAGGTTTTATCGCCTTAAATGAAATGGAGATTTTTATCGGACTGGTACCTGACTCAAGAAAAAATTTACGGTTATTGTAAAATGAGAGATACAAAACATCGCTCTGTTTGTTATTTTAATAAATTGGCAAAAAGTTCTATAGCTTTTATCAATGTAATTTATAATTTAGTGCACCCAATTATTTAGTGTAAACCAAACACTCTCCTGATGAAAAATAAAGTATATCGTTGGCTCGTTTGTGCCCTTTTCAGTGTAAGCCTGTTCCATGTCCATGCAAACGCGCAGAATAATCAATTAGGTATTTTTGATGGCCAATCAGACATAGGCTCAGTAAAAAATAAAGGCGGCGCTGCGTATGACCATGTTTCGCAGCAATATCATTTGGAAGGTTCCGGAACAAACGTATGGGGTACACATGATGAATTTCATCTGGTATGGAAAAAAATGAAGGGCGATTTTATATTGCGCGCCGGTGCGGAGTTTATAGGCAAAGGTGTTGAAGCACACCGCAAAATAGGGTGGATGGTGCGTTCCTCACTCGATACCAATTCAAAACACATCAATGCCGTTGTGCATGGCGACGGCTTAACCTCTTTGCAGTTCAGGCGTACGGTGGGTGGCAATACCGAAGAGATCAAGTCAGCTTTAACCGGCGCCAATGTTATCCAGCTGGAAAGAAAGGGTAATACCTATACCATGTCGGTTGCGCGCAAGGGGGAAACTTTTGTTTCAGAAAAGCTGGACGACCTGGATCTGGGCCAGGAGGTATATGTCGGATTATTTATCTGCTCGCACAATCCGGCTGTTACCGAAAAAGCGGTATTTGACAATGTACGTATCGTAGTCCCGGCAGGGAAGGATATGGTTGCTTATAAAAGTTATTTAGGCAGCAGTATTGAGATATTGGATCTGTCGACCCAAAACAGCAAGGTCATTTACCAGATACCAAACTCATTGCAGGCGCCAAATTGGACAAAAGATGGCAAATCATTAATTTATAACCGCGATGGACTGCTTTATAATTTCGACCTGGCTACACTTACGCCAAAAGTGATCAATACAGGAGCTGCATCCCATAATAATAATGATCACGTCATATCATTTGACGGCAAAATGCTGGCCATTAGCAGCAGTAACGGCCCCAAAGGCGCCTCGTTAGGCTTTACTGTGCCCATTGGCGGCGGGGAGCCGAAACAAATAACCCCCACCGGCCCTTCATATATGCATGGATGGTCGCCGGACAGGAAATATGTGGTATTCTGCGGTGACCGTAACGGTGAATACGATGTTTACCGTATTCCTGCCGGCGGTGGCCCGGAAGTGCGGCTGACCGATGCCAGGGGATTGGACGATGGCCCCGAATACAGCCCCGACGGTAAATACATTTATTTCAATTCTGTACGAAGCGGTTTAATGCAGGTATGGCGCATGAAACCCGACGGCAGCGAGCAAACACAGCTTACCCATGATGACTTTAACAACTGGTTCCCGCACGTTTCACCTGATGGTAAATGGATCGTTTATATCACCTTTTTAAAGGACGAGGTATCACCCGGCGACCATCCTTTTTACAAACATGTTTATTTGCGGGTGATGCCGGCAAATGGCGGTCCGTCAAAAGTGGTGGCATACCTTTATGGTGGGCAGGGTACCATTAATACCCCATCATGGGCGCCTGATAGCAAACACCTGGCATTTGTAAGTAATTCAGGCCTTTTATTTCCGGTATTCCCGATAGGTAATTAATCCGTATAAACATTCCTTAAAAACGCATAAAAATGGATACTTCACGAAGAGATTTTATAAAAAACACCGCTTTGGCGGTAGCAGGTTCTACTTTATTGTCAAACGATCTTTTTGCTTCCCCTAAAAAAATAGTAAGAATAGGAGTGCAGCTTTACTCGGTTCGGGATGCCATGAGCAAAGATCCCAGAGGATCGCTAAAAAAGTTGTCTGATATGGGATATTTACATGTAGAGCATGCCAACTATACCGGCAGGAAGTTTTATGGTTATACGGCAAAGGAGTTTAAAAAATTGTTAGCTGATCTTGCCCTGCAAATGCCAAGTGGTCATACGGTAATGACGGCGCAAGACTGGGATACCTCTAAAAATGATTTTACCGATAAGTGGAAATATACTATTGAGGATGCCGCCGAAGTAGGACAGCGATATGTAATAAGCCCATGGCTGGATGAAAGTCTGCGTCATGACGTGGATGGCTTGAAAAGGTTTATGGAGCAGTTTAACAAATGCGGTGAGTTGTGTAAGAAATCGGGGATGAAGTTTGGATATCACAACCACAACTTTGAGTTCAGCACAAAGGTTGGCGACAGCGATTTATATGATTTTATACTGAAAAATACTGATCCTGAGCTGGTGGCTCAGCAAATGGATATTGGCAATATGCTTGGAGCGGGTGGAATAGCTTTAGACCTTCTGAAAAAATATCCCGGTCGTTTTGAATTGATGCACGTTAAGGATGAGATAAAAAGCGATACCGGTCAGGGAATGGACGGTTACGATAGTACGATACTGGGTACAGGCGTGATGCCGGTAAAAGACATTGTAAAGGCTGCAAAAAATATAGGCGGAACCTCGCAGTTTGTCGTTGAGCAGGAATCCTACCAGGGAAAAGATCCGTTTGATTGTGTAAAAATTGATTTACAAATGATGAAAAAGTGGGGCTTTTAACTTATTCTTTATAAATTACTTGAAGATTAATTTTGATCACAAGTTCAGGGACATTATTTAGTGGTTTTTCCAATTTCTTTTCATGTTTATATTTAATAATGTCAATTATACAGCTATATTGTTCGCGATTATCCTTGAGAAGATTTATCAGCGAACATTTTAGGAAATTTTAATATGGACAGGCGTACAGCAATACGGAATCTGGCTTTAGTTATTGGTGCTGCGGCAGTGTTGCCAGCCTGTACTGAGCAT
>JAQBOV010000075.1 GCA_028287895.1 Mucilaginibacter sp.
GGTAAGCCTAATTTGTTTTCCTTCATTTTTACTGCATTTAAAGTTCTTAATTTTATCCGAAAGTTTCTCTTTCGGAGCCTTTAAATACAGCGAACGCGTTACTTACACAAAATTCATCACACTACCAACGATTTGTCATTTTGGCTAATTCTTACCTGAATTGGCACGCCGTTTAACACTCCCCTTGTATTCCTCAATCAACGTTTTCATCACACTAAAACAACCCTACCAACCGCTCTAAGGCCATACCGCGTGACCCTTTAATCAATACCGTAGCATTTTTTATAGGATTTGCTGTTAGTCCAGCCATTGCTTCTTCTACAGCAGGATAGAATATTATTTTTTTGTCCATGCTCCATGGTCCATGGCCTATGGACTTTTCAGCATTATAAAACTCCCCACCAATAAAAATCCTTTCATCGACAGCTGTTTCCAGCGCTTTTTTAATTACAGCCTCATGCTCGGCGGCTGATTGCTGTCCCATTTCGAACATATCGCCCAAAACCAATACTTTATAATCAGCCTTGATCCTGCCCAGGTTCTCAATAGCTGCAAACATACTGCTGGGGTTGGCATTATAATAATCGCAAATAAGCGTATTGGCTGCAGTTTGTGTTATCTGCGAGCGGTTGTTTTTTGGCTGATAGCCGGCTATGCCTGCATTGATCTGTTTCACACTTAATTTAAAATAGACGCCGATACAGATAGCGGCAAGAATATTATCCAAATTGTAGGCTCCGGTTAATTGAGATTGGACCTGGTAACTTTCGCCCGTTGTATTATTCGTCCATTGCAGGGTCAGGTAAGGCGAGTTTTCTATCAATTGTCCTGAGATCAGGTTAGCCGGATTATTATTTCCATACAGAACAATATTTTTCAAGCCCCTTGCCTGCTGCATTTCCATTAGTACCTGATCGTCGCTATTGACAAAAACCACACCCCGTGCTCCCCCTTCAGGGGGCCGGGGGGTTAAATAGTAGTCATACAATTCCCCTTTCCCTTTCTTCACACCTTCAATTCCGCCAAAACCCTCGAGATGCGCTTTACCCACATTGGTGATCAGGCCATGTGTAGGCTGCGAAATACTGCACAGCAATTCTATTTCTTTCTGATGATTAGCCCCCATCTCAATTACTGCCGCCTGATGGGTATCATCAATGGAAAGAACTGTTAAGGGCACGCCGATATGATTGTTCAGGTTACCCTGTGTGGCATACGTGTTAAAATGCTGCGATAAAACCGCGTTGATCAATTCCTTGGTGGTGGTTTTGCCGTTGGTTCCTGTCAGGCCAATAACCGGGATATTTAATTGCCTGCGATGATACCGTGCCAGATCCTGTAAGGTGCTTAATACATCATTAACCAAAATATATTGTTCACCTAAGCTGTAAGCCGGGTTATCTATTACGGTATAAGCCGCACCTGCTGCAATAGCCTGCTGCGCAAAAGTATTCGCATCAAATTTGTCGCCCCTTAAAGCAAAAAAAATGCTGCCGGGCGCTATTTTGCGCGTATCCGTGCTGATATGCGGATGTTTTTGGTAAAGTCGGTATAGTTGTTCCGTGGTAGTCATTATTTTTTGTCTGAGTCAGAATTTTTCACACTGTTTAGTTTTCAATGGTGTTCGAGGAAGCTACGCCGTTTACAGAATTATAAAACTCTCAAAATGTTTCCTGGTTGCGTTTCAATTCTGTTAATTCTGGTTCAGACGGCTTTATTCATCCACCCAATCACCGCCCTGATTTCGCCATAGCTGTAATCATCTCCCAATACTTCTTTTAAAGGCGCTAATCTTTCGTGTCCATAGCTTTCAACGGCATCTTTTATAATCGGTATTTTTTCCTCCTTCACCAGTTCCGCTATATCTATTTCTCCTCTCTGGATAAAATAGCTTAAATGATTTTCAATGGTCATTGGCGATAAGCCGCGTTCGGCAGCAATTTCAGCCACTTTTTTACCGGTTCTGAACAAAGTAAAAGTTTCAAGCCGTGTATCGGCACCTCTGCCTGAAGTGGTTGTTCTGTCCGCCCTTTGTTTCCTTTCCCGTTTAGGCGACTTTTGTTTCATGCGCGACGACAGGCCATGTTTAGTCGCATAATTTTTAACCGGAATTAAAAACTCGCGGCCATAACGGGCCAGCTTTACATCCCCGAAACCTGATATCAGGCGCAATTCATCCAATGTTTGCGGCAGGTAAGTAGCCATTTCCATCAATGCAGCATCCGAAAGAATAATATAAGCCGGAACATTTTCATTTATGGCAATATCCCTGCGGGTCAATTTTAACTCATTCAGCAGCCCCGCTTCATAAGGGATCACTTCTGCTTGTTTTTCTTCTATTGTTTGAGAGGCGATCAATTCTACTTTTTGCAGCCCCTTTAATACCGCATCGCTTTTTGCAGTCAGTTTTAATACCGGGTAAGCATCATCGGTAACGGTCAGGTAACCCAGTGTAACAAGTTCCCGCAGATAGCCGTGCCAGTCGGCTTTGCTGATATCAGCACCTATACCATAGGTCTTTAATTGTTTATGCTCTTGTTTTATTTTTTCATTTTTTGATCCACGCAAAAAATCGATCACATAAGTGCTACCAAAACGTTCCTTTACCCTGGCAACTGCCGAAAGCGCTTTTTGGGCGATCAGCGTGGCATCAAATTTTTCATACTCGCTCAGGCAAATATCGCATGATCCGCAATTATCCGGAAAAGCCTCATCAAAATATTGCATCAGGTATTGCCTGCGGCAAGTTTGCAACTGGGAATATTTCACCATATCGTCCAGCTTTTTGAGCATGATGGCGCTTTGTTCCTCGTTGCCCTCTACCCGGGCAAAGCGCTGTAATTTGCTTGCATCCCCGTAAGAATATAATAACAGGGCATCCGATGGCAGCCCGTCGCGCCCGGCGCGCCCGGTTTCCTGGTAATAGCCTTCAATATTTTTTGGCAGGTCCACATGTACCACATACCGTACATTTGATTTGTTGATGCCCATCCCAAAGGCAATGGTAGCGACGATGATCTTTACCTCATCCCGTAAAAAAGCTTCCTGGTTACGCGCCTTATCGGCATTTTCCATACCGGCATGGTAGGCTTCGGCTGAAAAGCCTTCTTCTTTCAGATCGGCAGCTAACGCTTCTGTTGATTTACGCGACAGGCAATAAATAATGCCCGAATCCTCTTTTCTTTCCTCCAAAAACGCAAGCAGCTGGTTGAAGCTGTTTTTTTTGGGTAAAACCCGGTAAGTAATATTCGCCCGGTTAAAAGATGAAATAAACCCGGCCGGGTTATGCAGGTCTAATTTTTCGAGGATATCCTTTCGCGTCAGCTTATCGGCGGTCGCAGTTAGGGCGATAACCGGAATCTTTGGAAATTCGTTTTTTAATCCGGCCAGCATCAGGTATTCAGGCCTGAAATCGTGACCCCAGTGCGAAATGCAATGTGCTTCATCAATAGCGATCAAGCAAACCGGCAGCGACTTTAGAAAATTAATAAGGTTGCTTCCCGATCCAAACAAGCGCTCCGGCGCCAGGTAAAGCAATTTTATCTGGTTGTTTTTAAGCTGATCGGTAATTCGCTGCTGCTCATTGGGCGATTGTGATGAGTTTAAAAAGGCTGCCGGTATGCCGTTCACGTTCAGGCTGTCAACCTGGTCCTTCATCAATGCTATCAATGGTGATATTACAATGGTAAGCCCGTTCATCAATACGGCCGGCAACTGGTAGCATAAGGATTTGCCTCCGCCTGTAGGCATCAGCGTTAAAACATCCTGTCCGTTTAAAACATGCTGAATGATGGCTTCCTGCTGATGCCTGAACTCATTATATCCAAAATATTTTTGCAGGGCCTGTATGGGTGTCATAGTTTTGATATGCAAATGTGCAGATTTAATGTGAAAAGCTTTGTCCTGTTAAGGCCGTGCTGATATAATTAGTACAGTTTAAATTATGAATGGTAGTCCGATTATGCTTAAAATTTCAAATCCGCTATGGCGTTAACCAATCCGGATCAACAATTACCGCATTCAAAATATTATTTTTAGCTTAGCTATCTCAATATGTTAAAAAAGATCTCTTTATCATTGCTTTATCTGAGCTTTGCCTGTACCGGCTTTGCACAGCAGCTGCAATCACCGTCTCAATTTTTAGGGTATAAACTAGGTTCGCAGTTTACTTCTCATTTCCGCATCATAGAATATTTTAAATATGTAGCCCTTAATTCTAAAAATGTAAAATTACTTCAATACGGCACAACTAATGAAGGCCGCCCGCTGATAGCAATGTTTATCGCATCAGACGAAAATATAGGCCGCCTGGAAGCGATCAGGCAGCATAACCTCGCCCTTGCCGGGCTTGGAGGCGATGGCCCTGCTAAAACTGCTGCTTCAACTACACCGGTTATAGTTTGGTTAAGCTACAATGTGCATGGCAATGAGCCGAGCTCAAGTGAGGCATCCATGGAGGCGCTTTTCGAAATGGCAAATACCGCCGATACCCGCACACAACCCTGGTTAAACAATACGGTAGTAGTGATTGATCCTTGTCTTAATCCCGATGGGCGCGAGCGGTATATTAACTATTATAATTCTGTAAAAGGTGCTGTGCCCGATGCCGACCCTTCCTCGCGTGAGCATTCGGAGCCATGGCCGGGCGGAAGGGTGAACCACTATTACTTTGACCTTAACCGCGACTGGGCCTGGCAAACACAAAAAGAAACCCGGGGCCGCGTAGCTTTATTTAACCAGTGGCTGCCACAGGTACATGTTGATTTCCATGAACAGGGTTATAATTCGCCTTATTATTTCGCCCCGGCTGCCGAGCCTTTTCACAGGGATATTACGGCCTGGCAGCGGGAATTTCAGACTATTATCGGTAAAAACAACGCCAAATATTTTGATCAGAACGGCTGGATGTATTTTACAAAGGAAGAATTTGACCTGCTTTACCCCTCTTATGGTGATACTTATCCTATTTACAACGGTTCGATCGGGATGACCTATGAGCAAGGTGGTATAGGCGCGGGTTTAGCCATAACCACAAGAAACGGGGATACTTTAACCCTGGCCGACCGTATCTCGCACCACCTTTCCAACAGCCTGAGCACCGTTGAGGCGGCTTCCGCCAACGCGGCAAAGGCGCTTAATGAGTTTAAAAAGTATTTTGAAGACAGCCGCATGAACCCCCCTGGCGAATACAAAACTTATGTTATCAAAAATGATAACCAGGATAAGATCGATATGCTGGCTGAATTACTTCACAGAAATGGTATTGTGTATGGATTTGGTGCAACAGGGGCTACTACCGGCTATAATTATATTACCGGTAAGATGGAGCAATTTACCATCAGCTCCCGCGATCTGGTGATCAATGCTTATCAGTCTAAATCGGTATTGCTGAATGTATTGCTTGAGCCAAAAACCCTGGTAGCTGACTCTAATACCTATGATATTACTGCCTGGTCATTACCTTATGCTTACGGGTTAAAAACCTATGGATTGAAGGCGTCAATAAAACCGGCCGCTGAAAAAATAGCCGGGGAGGCATTATCACCGCCCCGCCCGTCGGCAAGTAAAACGCACGTGTATGCCTACGTGTCGCCATGGAGGTCAGTGACTGATGTTAAATTTTTAGCAGCATTACTCAAAAAAGGGATTAAGGTACGTTATACACAGGCTCCTTTCGAGGCCGGCGGAAAGAAATTTGCTCCCGGTTCGCTTATCATAACCAAGTCAGGTAATAACGGGGAAGAGTTTGATAGCCTCGTACTTCGGGCCGCCGCAGACTGCAATGTTGAGCTCGCAACTTTAAGTTCCGGGTTTGTGGATAAGGGTGCTGACATAGGGTCGAGTCTGATCAAATTCATCCATCCGCCAAAAGTACTGCTGGTCACAGGTGAAGGATCTTCCGCCGAAGCGATGGGTGAGATCTGGCATTTTTTTGAACAGCAGATCGTTTACCCGGTTACCCTGGTGAGGTATCGTGATTTTGATCGTATCCGGTTAAATGATTTCGATGTAGCGATCTTCCCTAATGGTTATTATGAGGAGCTGCCTGCCGAAAAATTGCAAAATTGGGTGCATGATGGCGGCAAGCTGATCGCTATGGAAAATACAGTGTCCCTATTGGTGGATAAAAAAGGCTTTTCTATAAAGAATCTTCCTGCCGACAAGAAAGATACAACAACTAAAAATAATCCCGAGCTCATAAAATTATATGCAGACCGTGACCATGAGGCAATCAGATCAAATGTACCCGGTGCAATTTATAAGGTAGATATGGATAATACGCACCCGCTTGGATTTGGCCTCGACAAATATTATTACTCACTAAAATTAAGCGACGCATTATACAGTTACTTAGGGGACGACGGATGGAATGTGGGCACCGTTAAAAAGAATGCCTATGTAGAAGGTTTTGTGGGCCAGAAAGCAAAAGAAAAGATCAAAGACGGACTTTTGTTTGGTGTGCAATCCCTTGGCCACGGCTCGGTAGTTTATATGGTTGATGATCCGCTGTTCCGCAGTTTCTGGGAAAATGGCAAACTGCTGTTCAGCAACGCAGTATTTATGGTGGGTCAATAGGCGCCACCAACCCTCCCGGCAAGGGAGGGCTTTTTGATGGTCATATATTTTTTGAACTTTTTAAAGTCTCCGCAACCGCGGAGACTTACCGCGGGCTAATTGTTTCCTTTCACTCTCCCTTTTTCATCATCGGCGCCCGTTTTGTGTTCACGGACATGTATTTTGTTGCTTCCAAAATTATAAGTGAAAGTCAGGCGGGCTATCCGGGTCTCCCGCTTTTGCCTTATATCCAGATTGATGCTTTGGTAATTGGTGGTGACATCGTTTCTGCGCATATTAAATATATCGCTAACTGAAAACTTTATGTTGGCTTTTTTATTGGCAAATGAATGGCTCAGGCCGGCATCCGCACTATATTGAGGTTTTACATAGAAAAGCCCGTAAGTTAATGCCGATTGATAATTCCCCGTTAGTTCGGCTTTATATCCCTTAAAAGGTATGAACGTTTGGGTGGTTTTGATTTGATAAGCGGCCTGTCCTTTGTTCAAATTTCCGCCTTCTAAGCCATTAGATATAAAACCAAGATAAAAACCGGTTAGGTTTACATTGCCTTCCCACCACTTGGCAATGGTGTAAGGCGAGTAAACATTGACATTATAGCTATTTTGTATTTGCAAATTCTGCTGTGTTACAAATGCAACTTTTGTTTCAGGATCGGTTCCGGGTATTTCGGTTATAACATCGGTGGTGCGGCTGTAGCCAAGCGTTACGTTAAGGCTTTTATTATAGGTATAGCTCAGCTCCAGGTTATTAGTATACTGAGGTTTTAGATAGGGGTTCCCTTTCTGGTAAGTATAAGGGTCCAAATGATAAACAAAAGGGTTTAAAGCATCATAACCAGGGCGGTCAATGCGGCGGCTGTACGAAAAGCTGATCTCGTTTTTATCATTAATAGTATGATTAATGAATAAACTTGGGAAAACATTAAGATAATGCCTGGATACCGCCTGGATTACATTCGAAGAGTCTCCCGTTGCTGTTGAGCTGGTATACTCCGCGCGCAGCCCGGCCTGCACTGATGTGTTTTTGTACTGCTTTGCTAAATTTAAATAACCTGCATCAATCTTTTCATCATAAACAAAATGATTGGCGCTTATAAATGAACCCCCTTGAACCAATGACTGCTGCAGATCATTGTCTGTCTTTACATCGCTGTATTTTACTCCGGTTTCTAGTTTTACTGATTTACTGATGGGGTAGGTGTAATCCGCCTTTGCGGTATGGATGTCAATAACTGAGGGGGTCAAATTTCCCAAAAAAGCCTGGGGATGCTGTATGCTTCCATCAGCCAAAAAGAAATCAGTAGCGTATGATGCGTTTGAATTGTTTTTAAATTTTGAATAATCCAGGTCGATATTTAACTGCTGACCCATGGTGTCGATTTTAAACTGATCGTTTAAATTGGCGGCGATGTTATTATAAGTTTGATTAATAGCCGAAAGCGTGCGCAGCGACGAATCGATCTGCGTGAAATTGGGGCCTATGTTTGTACTGTTATCGTTGTTGTCGACTTCGCTGTTAAAATAGCCGCTGACCAAAAATCCAATGGTGTTTTTGCCCGAAATATCGTAATCGGCCCCTATGCGGTAACTGTTGTTATGATTGACCTGCGGCAAGGCGCTATACTGGTTAAAATAAGTGGCATTGCCGGTGTTATCAGTAACTATACGTTTTATTCCAATATCCTGGAAGCGTTTATTGTCATTGTGGCTAAAGGTTCCAAAAACATTCAGGTTGCCTTCCTTATGGTTTAAGGACAGGGTTTGGTTGTCTTTCCAATATTTACCATAACCTGCGCCTATGGTAACGCTGCCATTAGTTCCGGTTTGCTTGTTCTTTTTTAGCTTGATATTAATGATACCCGAATTACCTGAAGCATCATACTTGGCCGAAGGATTGGTAATAATTTCTATTGATTGGATAGTCGTCCCGTCAGTTGAGCGCAGAAGCGTCGCCAGTTGTGCTGATGTTAAATAGGTCAGTTTATCATTGATCATCACCGTAACGCCCTGTTTGCCTTTCAGGCTGATGTTGTCATCTTTGTCAATGGTTACCCCGGGTGCTCTTTCCAGTATTTCCAAGGCACTGTTTCCTGCGGCCAAAACGCTGTTTTCAACATTCATCACCGTGCGGTCGAGCTTGCGTTCAATCAGCGGTTTTGCAGCAGTAATGCTTACCGCACTTAAGCTATGGGTATTGGGCTGCATTTTTAGCCTGGGTACAATGATATTTGATGAATTATCCCCTACTGTAATTGGCTGGCTTAGGGCTTTCTCGTATCCGACGGTGCTGGCTTTAATAAGGTACCGCCCGGTTTTAATATGATTAAAGGTATATTTTCCTTCTTCGTTGCTGATTGCCCCTTTTACTATGGAGGAATCCTGTGCATTGATCAAACTGGCTGTAGCATACATCATCGGTTTGCCCTGCTCGTCCTGCAATGATCCGGAAAGGCTGGCTGATTGCCGGGGTGTTTGGGCAAATGCAGTAATTGTTGCTGCCATAATGAGTAAAAGCGTATTATATATGTTATGTAGCGTTGATTTCATAGTTATTGTTGTTTCTGATCAAATTCAGGCAAAAGAATGCCCTTAAAGAGATTTTCCTCTTTTTTCATTTTTGTTAAATAAATGTTTTGGATTACCGGTTATCTAACCGTAGCATGGCAGGTAACAGGAAGTTAAAAATGTATGCTCATGGACGTTATCAATTTATATTTTTCGATTGTTAAGGCAATACCTTTCCCATTAAAGCGTGTTCCTCTTTTTTTGGATAAATGTCAAATAATGTGCTTTCGGGTATATGTATTATTTTTATATAAGATGCAGGAAACCTGTATAAGGTTACAATTAATTTAAACTTTTTAACGCGGGCAGTATATTGGCAATAACATCCTTAAAAAAGGAGAAGCCATTTTCATCCAGTTTGTTTTGCAAACTTTTTTTAACCGGCCGGATTTTTGTCAGACAGCAGTGCGTTTTACTGCTGTTACCTGCAGTATTGGCAGCATTGAAGTAAAAAAATAACATAAGCCCGCAAATCAGCAGCAGGCTTATGTATCTGATCAGTCTCATTTTTTTAGAATTTTTGAACTGTCAATTGGTAAGTGCTTGTTTATTATAGTATCAGCTACCAAAGTATCAACCTTGCATTGTAGTCCATTACCGGTCATTATAAAGGTTGCAGAGCGAGCTTTATCCTGTTTATTGGTTACTTTGCAATTATTGATATCGGCGTTTTGGAGCATGTTACTCATGTTTTCATCGATAACCAATTTGGCGTTCAGTGGCATTTTCAAAGTGATGTATAGTTCCTCGTCATGCCACAGGTCATCTTTTAATGCATAAAGTCTGTAATCAAATTTTAAAACAGTATCCTGCTGCGAAAATATGTATTTGGTATTGCGTGCATTTAATAAGGCATCTTCATAGCCGTTACCTCTTGCCCTGTATGATTCTACGATAACCGGTTGGTTTACGTCGCTTTTTTCGATGCTGATATGAACGTTCCGAAATTGAAAGTGTTCAAAGTCATTATACTCATACGGGTCCTCGGTAACTTTTATATTGGGCTGAAGATTTTTTATACCTAAGCGTGCACTATCTTCGGCAGTAAAGTATTTTAAATCATTTAGTTTAAGATAATAGGTATTGCCTTTTACGGGCGCTATATTAATAGTTTCGCTGAAACTTGCCGAAGACCGGAAATCAGAAGCAATTTTTGTAATGTTATAAACCAACACGCCTAATGCGAATAACCAGAGTACCAGTACAGTTGTCCCTGTTGATCTGTTTATAGACCCTGTGTTAAATATTCCCTTTAAAGTGATAAGTATAATAGCTAATAAAGGTATAAATGCAACCAGGAAGGCAGATGTATAAATATATTCAGCATGGTGGTGTCTTAGCAAACTATATGGCAGGTCATGAAAAGGGGCGAAGCTGCCGAAGCCCAGTAATGCTACGAAGGCCACGATTATAAAAACTGTGAGCCCAAAACAGCACAGTAATATGAATATGCCAATTAATTTTAAAAGGATCATACCGGCGCCATTAAAAAATACACCCAGGTGATGGAAAAAATCACCTACAAAGTCCCGTGCTTTATAAGCAAAGGGCCTCGCTTGGTGGCGAAAGTCATGTAAATTATCACGCATGGAGCCCAATTCTTCTTCAAAATTCTTTTTAAAGCCCTGCAGGTTCAGTTTTTGCCCTTTCATAGCCATCCGATCGGCGCGGGTCACGGCCTTGGGGATTACGATCCATAATATAATATAGAGTATAAGGCCCGAACCGGCGAAAATGAGCGACAGCGCGAACGCCAGTCTTACCCAAACTGCGTCTATATCAAAATAGTTGGCTATGCCGGCACATACCCCGCCTATCAGGTGGTCATCCGGGTCGCGGAATAGCCTGCGTGATTCCGTGTTATTATAATAGGTACCGCTAAAGGATGCCTTTGTATCTTCTTCGGCATGTTCAAAATCTTCAACGGTGCCCATCTGTTCAATAACTGCTTTAACATCCTGCTCAACAATAACCTGTTTGTTTTCTTTAGCCAGCAGTTCGTTAAACATTTCAGCGATGCGGTTCTCTATATCGGTTGTGATCTCCAGGCTGTCGTCCGAATTCATAAAATGACGTTTTACATCCGTCATATAGCTTTTTAGTACTTCATATGCATCCTCTTCTATATGAAATACGATGCCGTTTATATTGATGATAATTGTTTTATTCATGATCTTGGTTTTTTGCTATTTATTTATTTTCCTGTCTCCGATGGATGTTTGCACGGCAAATGCCAGCTCCTGCCAGGTTTTATCCAGTTGTTCCAACACTTTTATGCCCTCCTCCGATAAGACATAATACTTCCGGGGAGGCCCCGAAGTTGACTCGACCCAGTTATAACTGAGGAGGCCGTTATTTTTTAGCCGGGTTAAAAGAGGATACAAAGTACCCTCAACTACAAGCATTTGGGCTTTCTTAAGTTCAGCAATTATATCCGAAGCATATATTTCGCCCTTCGCTATCGTGGAAAGAATGCAATATTCCAAAACACCTTTCCTCATTTGGGTTTGTGTATTTTCAACAATCATACTGCAAAGATATATGTTTTAAATTGTATTATGCAATACATAGTACTAAAATTATTAACTTTAAGTATTAAAAGACCTTTTTTTAAGAATTTTTATTCTTTTTTAAAGATTTTATTTGACTTTTTAATAATGTAATACTATTTTTAGCACTAATTAACTATTAACTGATCTTATTATTAACGAAATGAAAAAACTTCTACTAGTAAGTTTGTGTTTCCTGATGTTATGCGTAACGCAGGTGTTCGCACAAAACCGTACTGTTACTGGTACGGTAACGGCCAAAGAGGATGGCCTACCCATTCCGGGAGCCACAGTAAAGGTAAAAGGCACAAATGTTGGTACACAAACCAACACTGCCGGTAAATTTACCTTAAGCGTACCAAGCGGAGCCACTCTCGTGGTTTCTTTTGTCGGTTACACCCCTCAACAAGTTTCAGCCGGAGATCAAGGCACATTAAATGTGGTTTTGACATCAAGCAGTAGCCAGCTTGGTGAGGTTGTTGTTACCGGTGCATTGGGCATTAAGCGCCAGTCTAAAGAGATTGGATATGCTGCTACTAACATCAGCAGTAAGCAAATAAACGAAACGCATCCGACAAACTTTACAAATGGGTTAACCGCAAAGGCGCCGGGCCTGGTGATCAATACGCTTGATAATGGTATTGACCCGCAAACCCGTTTCACATTACGTGGCAACCGTCACATTATTGGTAACAACTATGCGTTGGTTCTGTTAAATGGTGTGCCAATTTCACCAAATGATGTTAATACCATTAACCCGGATGACATTGAATCTGTTGATATATTGAACGGCGCGGGAGCGGCTGCTTTATATGGTTCTGAAGCATCAAACGGTGCGTTAAGTATAACCACCAAACACGGGTCACCTACTGGTGCTCCGCAGATATCGTATTCAAATACGTTCCTAGCCGAAAAAATATCTTACTTTCCAGCATTACAAACAACCTTTGGTAGCTACGGTGGTGAAGGCGCCCCGTTCCTTGATCCGTTAACTAACCAGGTGACAACTCCGGTTCCATACGAAAACCAATCATATGGTCCCCGTTATGATGGTCATCTGCAGCAATTAGGTTTACCTGCGTATGCGGCTAATGGCCCGGTACAGATGGTTCCTTATTCAACGCCAAGCAAAGATCCGCGTTTAGCTTTCTTCCAAACCGGGTACTCTGATCAGAACAATCTTTCTTATAATGCAGGTGATGCGGCTAACAGCTTTAATTTATCCGTAAATAACCTTGCTAAGAAGGGTGTTACACCTGCCGACAGAACAGACAGAACCGTTGTACGAGTGTCTGCTGTAAAAACATACGGAATATTTAAAGCCGATTTCACCGCAAGTTATTCACGCCAAAAAGTAAGTACTTACGGTGCCGGTTTTGACGGTTCAACGCTTAATGGTGGCCGTACATTATTGTCAAGCTTATTAAATTCACCGTCATGGGCCCCTTTAGAAAACTATAAGGATATCAATGCGCAGTTTTCTGATGTGAACAGCTTTTATAACTCTTATAGCGTTAATCCTTACTGGGTGGTTGCTAACTCACGCTTTAATACACAGGCAGATAATTTTAACGGCAGTTTTAGCGGTACGTTAACCCCCACAAAATGGTTTAATCTGCAATACCGCATAGCTGACAACTACGGTGTGGGTCAACAACAATATACACGCGCACAAGTTAATTTCAGCGCCTACTACCACTCCGATCCGGGAGGTACTCAAAATGAGGCTTACGGCGCCTTAGGTGGTGCTGCAAGTACACCGGGAAGCATACCGGGCCAGGTTCAAAACATTACACAATACGGTGATGGAAGCATAAGCCCTGTAGGCAACGTTGGTGCTGGCCCGCAAGGATTTTCACGTATCACACAGGATGTTTTCGCAAATTTCCACCATACTTTCTTCAATGACTTTAAAACTAACTTATTGTTAGGTAGTACGGTCTGGCAAGAAGATTACAGGCAGCTATCAAACAGCAGTACGCAATTATTAGTGGATGGATTTTATAACATCGGCTCGATTTTAGGTGTGCCGACAACCGGTCAGGTAAATGGAACTATACGCCAGATCGCCTGGTTGGGTGACTTAACCATTAGCTACAAGGATTTCGCATTCTTAGAAGCATCAGATCGTAATGATCATGATTCCAGGTTATCTGCGGCAAACCGTTCCTTCTTTTATCCTTCTGTAAAAGGTTCCGTAGTGTTATCAGACGCTATACCGGCTTTAAAGGATAATAAGTATTTAAGCTATGCAAAAATACGTGCTTCCTATTCTAAGGTGGGTGATGTAAACGTAGCGCCTTACAGCACACTTACTACTTTTGGCGTAACAAGTGGCTTCCCATACGGAAATACAGGTGGCTTAAGCCTGAGCACGACGTTAAATAACCCCACGCTGAAACCAGAGTTTACCAAAGAGATTGAATTTGGTGCTGATCTGGGTTTCCTGAATAATCGTATTAACGCTAACGTAACTTATTACAAGAGCAATACTACAAACCAGACTATTCCAATTGCGGTTGCACCGGAAACAGGGTATAATAATTCTGTGGTTAATATAGGTGAAGTTCAGAATACCGGAATTGAAACCAAGTTAGATGTCCAGGTGCTTACTAAAGCACAAAATAAAGTTGGTTTAACACTTGGCGGTAACTTTACGATACAAAACTCAAAAGTAGTTTCACTAACCGGCGGCTTGAATTCTATTACCTTAGCTACCGTAAACGGTAACTCAGCAATTCAAGCGGTAGTAGGCCAGCCTTACCCTAGTTTGATGGTTACCGATTTGGTTCGCGATCCACAAGGGCATCCGATTGTAAATGCTAATTCAGGTAACCCGACCCTTAATAATAATTTAACCAATGCCGGTCGCACAACGCCTAAATATCTGCTGGGTTTAACACAAACCGTAAGCTATAAGTTTATTACTTTGTCTGTAACCAGCGAATTCCGCACAGGTAACGTGATTTATAACCAGGGATTATTGCAGGCTACAGCAGCAGGTACCTCCCTGTTATCTGCATCAAGCGGACGCCAGCAATTTGTATTCCCAAATTCGGTAATTCAAACGTCGCCGGGAGTTTATACAAAAAATACCAGCACGCTTACATCTGACGGCGGTATCAATTTCTTTGACTCCGGAGCTTTCTATACGGCAGGTAGTACCTATGTAACAAGTGCTGCTTTCTGGAAATTAAGAGAAGCTGATCTGGCGTTTAACCTCAGCTCGTTTGTCAAGAAATCAAGATTCGTTAAAGGAGCTACTTTTTCTTTAATAGGCAGAAACTTGTTTATGTGGAGACCAAAATCAAACAACTGGTCAGATCCTGAATTTGCATCAACTTCAGGTAACGCTATTGGTTATTCGACAAACCAACTTCCACCAACCCGTTTTTTTGGTGCTAACTTAAGTTTAACTTTTTAAGAAAAGATAATGAAAAAGTATATATCAATCATTTTATTAACCCTTACAATTGCCGGGAGCAGTTGTAAAAAGGATTTCCTGAGTTTGGAGACAAATCCCAATACTCCATCCGCGGCATCGCCTGACCTAATACTGGCCGGTGCGTTAAAAATGTCGGCTCAGTTCCCTAACAGCACCAAATACACCATGTATGCAGGCTGGATAGGTTATTTAAGCTGGAGTACCGGTTACCAGGCCAATACCGCCTTAGAGCAATATGTTATCACTTCGAGTACTTATGACGTGTGGAGTGATTATTATATTAACCTGGCCAACTACCAGGCACTTATAGCCACTAACTCCGGTCCGAATTATACCGCTATCGCCAAGATCATGACGGCTTATAATTATCAGGCCCTGGTTGATAATTACAATAACGTACCTTATTCTCAAGCTTTGCAGGGTACAAAAAATTTCACCCCGACGTATGATAAAGGACCAGCCATCTATGCTGATCTGATGAAGCAGTTGGATGCGGCCATTGTTTTAATTCAGGGCGCAACGGCAACTTCACTTGTGCCGACTGCTACTGCTGATATTGTTTACAAGGGAGATATGACAAAGTGGATGAAATTTGCCAATACCTTAAAATTAAAGTTGGCCCTTCGGGTAGTAAATACCCCTGATGCGGCTACTTTTGCAGCTGCCGCGACAGCGACAAAAGCTCTGGGTTATATTGATGCGACAAATGCAGCTGTGGCAAACCCGGGTTACTTTAACTCTGATGCAAACGGTGGTCAGCAAACCCCTATGGTTATCGCTTACGGTCTTACAGCCTCAGGTGGTTCATCAGGTAACAATGCTACCTACCAGGCCAATACTTATGGTGCCCATTTCTATGGCCAAAATAATGACCCGAGGCTTGACCAGGTATATAGCGCAACTTCTACAGCCAACGCGGCCAACGCGACCGGGCTTACCAATGCGGGCGTTGACTCTGTTGCCTATAATCCTCACTGGGTTGTTGTTTCTTCGCCTTTTGGCAGCAACTCACCACCGCAGGGGATCGTGCCACCTGCTACAAAGCCCGCTAACATGGGCCCAAGCAAGTTTGGCCCGGGTGTATTAAAAACCCCAGGTGCGGGCGCTAATATATTATCGGCAGCTGAAGCTTTATTTTTAGAAGCCGAAGGCGCCCAACGCGGAATTATTGACGGAGACCCTGCAACATTATACAATGCCGGGATTGCCGCATCATTTGCTGATGATTTGGTTACTAACCCGGCAGCAGCGGCAGCAGCTTATGCAGCACAACCGGCAATTGTTTATCCTGCTGGTGGCGTTGGAACTATAACAGCAGCCCAGTTAAAAGCTATTATCGTTCAGAAATGGGCCGCTTTAAATCTTTATGGCGCATTTGAAGCCTTTAACGAGTATCGCAGAACAGGATATCCTGATAACATTCCATTATCTGTTTATGCAGGTGCTAATGCGCCAAACCAGGTAGCCCGCATTCCTTATCCGTTTATTGAATATTCAACAAACGCGGTTAATGTTGCGGCACAGGGCACCGTAGATATATTTAATTCAAAGATATTCTGGGCCAAATAAGCTCAATAAATAAAATTTAATTTAAAGAAAAGATGAAAGCAAAATATATAAAAAGAATCATGGCGCTAAGTATTACAGCGCTGTTATTCAGCTCATGTCTGAAGGACCCCGGCCACGTTTTTAATCCGGAGGCTACCTCACCCAATGTTGCCCAGTTTTTCAATGCTGGCTTAGGGTCCTTTAGTAGTGACGCAGTGACTGCGCCTGGTCTGGACACGATCACATTTGCAGTCGGGGTTACTTTGTCTACTCCGCCTACGAATCCAACCACCGCAACGTTAGCTGTTGATAATTCATTGCTTGATGCCTATAATACGGCTAATCCTGCAATTACCTATTTGCCGATACCAACTGCTGCGTATACGTTAATTACCAGTGTAACTATACCCGCAGGTAAAAATTCCACTACGACTACAGTAATTATTGACAGGAATCAGTTGGATCCGACTTTAAGCTATATGCTGCCTGTTAAAATAGCCAGTGTATCACCTAACATTCCTATCAGTGCTAATTTAGGGGTACATTATTTCCATATTATTGGTAATGATTTTGCAGGCTCTTACACCCATGATTTTACCCGGATACCGGCCGCTAACTTTACTGGCCACACGGATGTATTCTTCCCGGACTCTCCAACTCAGTTTGAAGTTGTAGGCGGTTATTATAGCCAAACTGTCAGGTATGTAGTTAGCTTTACAAAAACAGGAACAGGTTCAGGTGCAAGATATACGAACTTCCAGATATCGCTGAATTCTGATGATGTTAAAAACATTTTAACTCCAGTTCCTATAGCTGTAACTACAGCACCGGTAATACTTGGATATGATTCTGCTCATAGTTATACTTTTGATGAGGCCCTGGCATTATTTGCGGCTCCAAACGGATTTCAATGGGGTGCTAATGGTACCAGGATAAACACTGATACTTACCATCACTAAGAATTTTTGACCTTCATGCAAGCCGTCCCACATTTGTAGGGCGGCTTTTTTAATTTATTGTTGTCCCTCAAATATGTTACAATTTATTATTTGCAGCCATTACATGTAAATACATATTTTAGCGTTAAATAAACCAAAGACCTTAAGCCTGTATGAAAAAATTGATCTTGACCTGTCTGATTGGTTTAATTACCACGGTTGCTTTTGCTCAAAAAAGCACAATAAGCGGAACTGTTAATGATAAACAACGTAAACCTATTCCTTTTGCATTTATAAAAGACGCCCAGCGTAGCTATGCTACATTTTCTGACCTGAATGGTGCATTTACTCTTAAAGTTGATTCGGCTGAAAGGCTCATTGTATCTGCCCGGAATTTTAATAAAATGGTGGTAAAAATCAGCGATCCAAGCAGCGTAAATATTATATTGGATGGTAATGCTGCTGTAGGTACTAAATCAACCAGGGAGGCCGGTGATTTTAAGGAAAAGCTTAGCACGGAGGGTATGACCAGAAATGTAGCCAGCGGTTATATTGCTCATGAAAATTCGATACATGGAAGCCGTTTTCTTTTTGAGGACTGGGTACATGGCTATGCCTTAACAACAGCAGATTCAATTAAACAAAATGATAATTATCTGTTCAATTACGAAAAAATCGCCGGTAATTTAATATTTACGGAGGACGGCAAAACATTACAAGGGATTGATCGGCACTCTATAAAAATGTTTACTTTATTTGATGACCAGGGACAACCCTTTGTTTTTGAAAATGTACCGGAAATTGACCCCATTCATTTTATACAGGTAATTTCTGCAGGCGCCAGGTATAAAATTTATAAACAACTGGGGACCAAGTATATTCCCAATAATTATGTTAGCAACGGAATGACTTCAAGTGGGAACAACTATGATGAATTTAAAGACGAAAGTGTTTATTATGTTGTAAAGTTACCCGGTGGCCAACCGCAGAAACTGATGCTTAAAAGGAAGGCGATTAAAACAGTGTTTGCCGCCGACGCAGAAAAAGTAAATAAATTTTTATCCGAAAATGATAAGGATATCGATGATGATTATCTGAAAAGCCTGGGCGATTATATGAACAAATAGCCTGAATATGTATAAAAGAGGAATCCTTTCCACCACAGGGGAGGGACTCCTTTTTATCACTTCTTATCTACGCTATATTTACCCGGGCCTAAGAAAATCAAACCGGCAAACATGATGGCATCTTCAATAGCATGCGATGCTTCTGACAGGCCCTGCCCTTTTCCCAAATGAGATAATGTAGCCACTATCATGGTAATGAGAAGCAACAGACATACTGGCCTGAAAGCCAGGCCGATGATCAAAAGAAACCCTCCAAAGGTTTCTGCCGCCACTGCCAAAAGTCCCCATACTAGGGGCCAGAAATGAATGCCAGCGTATTTTGTGGCGCTACCGAGTTCTTCCCATCTTTTTACACCACCGCCTAATAGAGGAAAGCCATGATAAATAAACATAACGCCCAATCCTACGCGGATAATTAATAATCCAAAATTTTTATAGTTGCCTAAATTACCGAAAAGTGCCATTGTTGTTGTAAGGTTGTAAAGTTATTTTAAAAAAGGTTTTAGAAGTTAGATTTTCAAATTTGGCATCAGCCCCGTCCAGCTCAATCAACTGTAAGCCGCCATTACATGATTTTCATTCGCTGTTAAATTTAAGGTTCTTCCAAATATCATAGATTGGTTATCGGGAATATGCCCTGCCGGAAAATCGAAGCATACCGGGTAATCGTAGTTTTTTACCACTTCCATTATAATTTCGGGTACCGTTTGGCCAAAGGGGATGTCATTGTCTTTCACCTCGGTAAAGCCGCCCACCATCAAACCTGCAAGGTTCTTCAATTTCCCGGCACGGTCAAGTGTGCGCATCATGCGATCGATAGAATAGAGATATTCACCCACATCCTCAATAAACAGAATTTTCCCGTCGTAATTGTAGTCTGATACCGAACCGATCACAGCAACCAATAAGCTCAAATTTCCGCCAACCAATATGCCTGCAGCCTGGCCGCTGCGGTTCAATGCGTGTGCGGCAAATTTATAGCTGATCTCCCCGCTAAATAAAGCTTTTCTAAGTGTTTCCAGTGAGTATGCTGAAGCATCAGGTATATTTACCGGCATTTGTCCGTGGATAGTTTGCGCCTGGTAATTAGCAAATAGATGCGCATGCAGCACCGTAATATCACTAAATCCAACCAGCCATTTCGGATGCGTGGCAAAGCGGCTAAAGTCAACGTGGTCAATGATACGTATCGTGCCGTATCCACCGCGTGCAGCTATAATGGCCTTTATGCTGTCATCATCGATAAAACGCTGCAGATCGTTGGTGCGCAGATCATCATCCCCGGCAAACTGGTGATAAGAGGCCCCGATTGTTTCGCCTAATACTACTTCCAGGTCCCATGACTGTAAAAGTGCAACCGCATCGTCCATAGGTTTTGGCAATTTTTTAGCAGGGCAGGTGATCGCTATTTTATCGCCTTTTTTAAGGAATGGAATATTTAGTCCGGAAGTATCAGCAGATTTATTCATCATCAGTAATTAAAAAGCTTGCGGACTTTCCGACTTACGGACTTTCCGACTCAAATAAATTATCTTTGCCAAATTATTAATAAGGATGCATATTTAATGTCACAACTTAATAAATTTAAACGATACACCATTACTTCGGCTTTACCCTATGCCAACGGACCCTTACATATTGGCCACCTGGCGGGTGCTTATTTGCCTGCTGATATTTTTGTACGGTACCTGAGACTAAAAAAACAGGACGTGGTCTACATTTGTGGTTCTGACGAGCATGGCGCAGCGATCACTATAAAAGCCAAAAAGGAGGGCACTACCCCGCAAGCAATCATTGACAAATACCATCACCAGATAAAAGAAAGTTTTAAAGAGTTCGGTATATCATTTGATATCTATCACCGCACTTCTTCACCTATTCATCATGACCTTTCGCAGGAGTTTTTTTTAAATCTGTATGAGAAGGATGAATTTATAGAGAAATATTCAGAGCAATATTTCGATGAGGATTTTCAGCAATTTTTGGCTGACCGTTATGTCACCGGTACTTGTCCTAATTGCAGTTATCCAAGCGCCTATGGCGACCAGTGCGAAAACTGTGGCACCTCGCTGAACCCAACGGACCTGATTAATCCCATATCTACCTTGAGTGGTAAGCCGCCGGTTTTAAAACCAACTAAACATTGGTACTTACCGCTTGATAAGTATCAGCCCTGGTTAGAGAAATGGATAGATACAAAAGAAGGCGAATGGAAGGTAAATGTGTTTGGTCAATGTAAATCATGGCTCAAATCAGGTTTGCAGCCGCGCTCAATGACCCGCGACCTGGATTGGGGTATAGACGTACCGCTTGAAGAGGCAAAGGGGAAAAAACTTTACGTGTGGATGGATGCCCCTATAGGCTATATCTCGGCGACTAAACAATGGGCGCTGGATAATGGCAGAGACTGGAAATTATATTGGAAAAAACAAGCGAAAGAAGAAGATGAAACCTGCCTGATCCATTTTATAGGTAAGGATAATATCGTATTTCATTGTATCATTTTTCCGGCTATTTTGCGTGCTCACGGCGAATATGTGTTGCCTCAGAATGTTCCGGCAAATGAGTTTTTAAATTTGGAGGGCGATAAGCTTTCCACCTCGCGCAATCATGCTGTTTGGCTGCATGAGTATCTGGAAGAGTTTTCGGGTAAACAGGACGAACTGCGTTATGTGCTCACCTCTATACTGCCGGAAACCAGCGACAGTGAGTTTACGTGGAAAGATTACCAGGCCAGGGTGAACAATGAACTGGTAGCCATTTTAGGAAACTTTGTCAACCGTGTAATGATACTCATGCATAAGTTTTTTGATGGGAAGGTTGAAAGTGACAGCAGCACAATAGCGCTGAAGGATGATGGCATAAATGCTGACCTGGGCAAATTTTATGATGAACTGGAGCGCAGCCTGGAGACTTACAAATTCAGACAGGGCATGCAAACGGTAATGGAAATAGCCCGTCTGGGTAACCGCTATCTTACCGAGAAAGAACCCTGGAAAACGATCAAATCTGATCCTGCCGATGCTAAGCTGGCGCTGCATAACTGTTTGATACTGATAGGCCATTTAGCATCATGCCTGCAGCCATTTTTACCCGCTACAGCTAAGAAAATATTAAATATGCTTAACTGGCCCGCTGAGCAAATTGGTTTTGAGGAAGAGGTTATTTTTAAAAGCGGACACCAGTTAAATGCAGCTTCGCTATTATTTGAAAAGGTTGAGGACGGGGCTATTGATAAACAGATAGAAAAATTACGATTAAAAAAAGAGGCAGCTACGGCTCCGGCAAAAAATATGAATAAAATACCCGCCAAAGCCAATATCAACTACGAGGCATTTGCCGAGATGGACATCCGTATAGGCACTATACTGACCGCCGAGAAAGTAGCCAAAACCAAAAAACTCCTGAAACTGACGATTGATACCGGCATTGATGAGCGCACTATAGTATCAGGGATTGCAGAACATTACGAGCCGGAAACTATTATAGGTAAAAGGGTAAGCATACTGGTAAACCTGGAGCCTCGCGAAATAAAGGGTATCATATCGCAGGGGATGATCCTGATGGCCGAGGATGGAGATGGTAAGTTAACATTTGTTTCACCGGATGACGAGTTACATAACGGCTCGGTTGTACGCTGACGCTGATGTGCTAATATGCAGATATGCAAATGAGTTTGACTAACTCGCGTATAATTTGCACCTTTGCGGAAATATCATTTAGGATCAACGAAATCTAAAATCGTAATTCTAAAATAAAAAGGTCCCGTAGTTCAACGGATAGAATAGAAGTTTCCTAAACTTTAGATATGAGTTCGATTCTCGTCGGGACCACGTTTTAAGCCGAAAGCCTTTAGTCGGAAGATTGAAGGCTTTTTTGTAAAAAGAATGCCGACCTTCGCAAAAGGATTATCATTATTAAAAAATGTCTTTAGAGCTAAAACAAAAACCAGCAGAAAAGGAAAATTTGCACCCCCGGAACAGTCACCGGGCCGGGTATGATTTTAAGCAACTTTGCAAAAGCAGTCCGGGGTTAAAAGTATTTGTATCTCTGAATCAATATAATGACGAATCGATAGACTTTAGTAACCCCCATGCGGTGAAGGCTTTGAACAAAGCATTGCTAAAATATTTTTACAGGGTTGATCATTGGGATATTCCGGAAGGGTATCTTTGTCCGCCAATACCCGGAAGGGCTGATTATATCCACTATGTGGCAGATCTGTTAAGCGAGATTAACAATGGCATTATCCCCCGGGGCAATAAAATAAACGTTTTGGATATTGGCATGGGGGCAAATTGTGTTTATCCCTTAATTGGCAGTAGCGTTTATGACTGGCAATTTGTAGGCACCGATATAGATCCTGTTGCCATCCGGTCGGCAAAGGATATCGTTTCATTAAACGGGAATTTTCAGGGTAAGATCATACTTCGCCTGCAAAGCAATAAGGCAAATATCTTTAAAGGCATTGTTAAACAGGGAGAGGGTTTTGACATCACGATCTGTAATCCTCCTTTCCATGCCTCGTTACAGGAGGCCCAGGCTTCTACGGCTGCCAAATGGAAGAAATTAGGAATCAGCAAACAACCCGCGGCGCTCAATTTCGGCGGCCAAAAAACCGAACTATGGTGTTATGGCGGCGAAGAGGGGTTTATACGCCGTATGGTAGAGCAAAGCGCCCTGGTGGCACACCAATGCCTGTGGTTCTCCACATTAGTTTCTAAAAAAGACACACTTCCAGTCATCTATAGCGCACTGAAGAAAGTTAACGCCCTGGATGTCAAAACCATCAGTATGACACATGGACAAAAGGTAAGCCGTATCGTTGCCTGGACATTTTTAAACCAGCTAGAACAAACAGATTGGAAAAATAAATTTTGGACATAATCTCCGCAGAACCAGGTTGACAAGGCAGGGATGTTCCCTAAACTTTAGATAGGAGTCCGGTCTTCGCCGGATTGCTAAAAACGCAGTTTTCATATGAGAGCTGCGTTTTTTTGCATAATGGGCGGAGTAATAGGTAAAATTTGAGTGAGAACAGTCTTTGATTAATTCGGTTCGTTTTACTTTTATTCTTTCAATATGCAAATTCCCATTCTTGGGACGCCCTTTTTCTCTAAAATTAACTTAATACCGTCGTTTTAATTTAGCTATTGATCGGTAAAATGTGCCGGACTGTCGACTTTAACATTTGTTAACATGGATCTTTTGAACGTTTGTACAGAAAACACCGTTTAGATATCTCAGTAAGGGACACCTGTGGGCACAGACGATGACTGTTAAATAAATACTTCAATCCGAAAGCAAGATCTATGAACGCATTTTTTTACGCATTAATCAATAAGTTTTTTTATTAAAAATCGAACATGAATAATCGTATGAAAAGGATCAGCAGTAATATCTACCAGATCAGCCTAGGCTGGGTCAACGTTTTTGTCATAGAAGATCATGGCCTGACCCTGATCGATACCGGCACCAAAGGGAGTGCGGAAAAAATTTTCAGCGCAATTAAGAACGGGGGTAAGAACCCCTATGATATCAAACGGATCATCCTGACCCATGCACATCCGGATCATTCCGGAAGTGCCGAACAGATCAAGCGGATGTTAAGGGTGCCGGTAATGGCGCACCGGGAGGATGCGGAGATCATGCGGTATGGCATCGCTTTCCGCAAAGAGATCTGCCTGACGCCCGGGCTGAAAAACTGGCTGATCTACGAGCTGGCCATCAAGCGCTCCGGCATCAATATTGAGCCGCTCCGTATAGACGAACAGTTAAATGACCGTGACTTGCTGCCTTTGCTGGGCGGGATTCGCGTCATCCACACACCAGGCCATAGCAAGGGCCATATCTCTCTGCTGGCGGAGGAAGTACTGATCGCGGGCGACCTGTTGTCGAATAGCACTGGACTGGGCCTGAGCGTCATCTACGAAAATATGGCCGAAGGCATCAGCAGCATCCTGAAAGTAACGGACCTGGACTTTGATAAAATGGTCGTCGGGCATGGAAGGCCGATTTTGAAGGATGCCGGCAGCATCATGCGGCAGGCGTTCGTCAACTATGATTATGCACTCGTTTAAGCCGGAAACCAACCATGAAAGTCACTCAAATCCTGAAAGACCAGGGCCGGGCGCTTTATACCCTGGCCCTTAAACTCATCTTTATCTATGCGGAATACAGCGGGCCGACTTTGTTTTCCTCTTTAATGAATCTTGGTATAGCAAAGGTTCTTGAGTTGCTGGAGCGCATCAAAGCAACTTACAATTGGCAGGGAAGAACGGCCTTATTTTATTTAAAATTACCCTTATTCCCTCGTAGGAACCGCAAAATGACAGAAAGCCAATTTAATTAAATACGGGTAGTTTTTTTAGCGATAAAAAGTCGTTTTTTGTTGAATTATGGTGCGCAAAACGTGTGTTTGCAATCCTGGGCACAATCATGTTTAAATCAAAATACTAAATTGACTAAAAAGGAATCAGATATTAATAGTGATCGCACAGCCGAGATGGCGGTATTTGAAATACAATCAGCTATCGAAGCAACAGAGAAGAATTCTTTGCTCTATGAAGAGAAGAGCTTTGATTACCGTATTGAAATTATCGATTTCCTCGGGTTTCACCTTATTGATCAGATTGACGATCTGCTGCGAAAAACGGCTGAGTCGGGTCCGCTTATTTTGCTGAAATATCGTGTTGAGAAAGTAAAGTCTGAGCTGGAAAAAATCGACAGTAATCTATTTCAAAGACTTCAGGCAAATATCCGGATAGGGGGATATGCAGCGAAAGAATTCAAAGAGCTGATCAATGAATACGTCCACTTTAATCCGGACAACACCGAACACCAGGAAGAAGCGGGTTACGATAACCTCGATATTTTTATCAATGGGCTATTCCCTTTGCAGATTATGCCCGAGCCGACTAAAGATTTAGAACCGGACATGGTATATTACCAAAAAACGCCGGCCAGAATCGTTTTTGAACTTGTAAAGCAGGCTCATTTCAGGAAAGAAGACGTTTTTTTTGACCTGGGCTCTGGCTTGGGTCAGGTAGCCGTCCTGGTCAATCTGCTCGCTGGAATTACAGCTAAAGGTGTAGAGTTTGAGCCCGCTTTTTGTGAGTATGCGAGCGATTGCGCAGCAAAACTTAATTTATCCAACGTGACCTTTATAAATGCTGACGCGCGGAAAACAGACTATTCCGAAGGAACTGTATTTTTTATGTATACGCCCTTCAGGGGTGAAATCCTGCAGGAGGTTTTAGAGGTTTTGAGGAAAGAATCACTACGGAGAAAAATTAAAATCATTACTTACGGGCCCTGTACTGCGCAGGTCGCGTTACAAAGCTGGCTGGATTTTTCAGCGTTAAAAAACGGTAGTATTTATAAACTGGGTGTTTTTACTAGTCGAAGACTAGCTCATATCCGAAATGATGTGATAAAAAAATAAGCACCCGACTGTCAATATCGAGTGCTTATTCAAGCTGATACAGACTTATCCCTGAATCAGTTGTATTATTCCAATCAGCTATCGCTGTCAGCCTTAATTTAGATGAATACTGCTGATCCCCTTTTCTAAAGCAGTATCTTGCAGGCCTGGTATGGCAGAGCCTTCTACCCTGAATGTGGTGATATCAGTCAGGCCGATGAAACTTAATATATGTTTTAAGTAGGGTTCAACAAAGTCAAGGGATTTCATAGGGCCATCTGAATATATTCCACCCGATGATAAGGCTATATAGACCTTTTTACCTTTTAATAACCCTTCCGGGCCGTTTTCATCATATTTAAAAGTAATGCCCGATCTAACAATATGATCTATCCATGCCTTTAAAGCGGAATGAATACTGAAGTTATAAAGCGGCGCACCAATAACAATAATATCCGCATCCTTGATTTCTTGTATGGCTTCTTCTGAATGTCTTACTGCGGCGATGTTTGCTGGAGTCCTGCTTTCTGCCGGTGTAAAAAATGAGGTCAGGTGCGCTTCTTCCAGGTGTGGGAATTGTTGGTTAACCAGGTTGCTTTCTTTCACCGTACTGCCGGGATATTCCGTTTTGATCTTTCCAATAATGGCATTTCCCAGTTTAATGCTCAATGAGGCTTCGCCCCTTGGGCTTGAAATGATATGAAGTATCTTTTTCATCGTTCTGATTTTTTACTCCGAGCAAATTTACCCATATTCACTTGTAAAATATTAGTAGTATACAAAAGGTTAGTAGTAATCTTTTGTATAGTTTTTTAAGATCACTAGTTATCAACGACGCCGCATCTTGCTAAACATCGGGCGAGCGTTCGACTATCTATCAAGTGAATTAAAAATCGGAACTGAATGTTTTGTTAAAAGGGAAAAATACCCTTACTGATTGAATACCAGACCAGGCAGTATGCAGAGTTTGGTTTAAACAGGTCATCCTATCAAACCTATTGTAATTGCCGATGTAAAAGTGGCTGGTGGTGTAGTATGGCGCGGAATAATTGGTGTAGTATATGCCGGAATGTCAGTCCTCTAAAATTTAAACCTCAATAAAAAATTACTTTTATTTTCAGCCTTTTACCAAACCGTACCAAATTGCTGGTGTGGCATCCGTCGGGATAACAGATGTACTATCTAGGTGTACGGCTGGTGTAGTATGGCGTGGAATATCCAATCGGGCGATGTACTGCTCAACCTGACGGAACATAGGGTACCGATCACCGCTATAAAATCAGGAAAGAAAAATACAAGCCACCGGCAATATTTAAAACAGTTATATTATCCTCTTTTAATTTTCGCAAAAATGAAAAGAAATAACGGCTTAGACTACCGCCAAATCTCGGGTTAATTTCAAATACTTTAAGTTTACCATCGATTATTTTATAATCAAAATTGCACAGTCCTTCATAGCCTATAGCGTTTAATATAGCTGTAAAAGCATCTAAATGATCGCTTTTGCAAATAGATTTATAGCATAATTTATCTTTGCCTTTAATACTAATTGGAGTCCCACCGTAAAAATTATATTTAATAGTTAATGAGGTTGCGATTTTATGATCTTTAAATAGAATATGAGTGCAATATTCAGTCGTCCCTTGGATTATCTCCTGGCAAAAATAATCCTGACTGTTGATTAATTCCATATAATCAAGTTTTTGTTCCGGACTGGAGATTAAAAAACAATTTTCACTCCCGGCTGCTACTTTTTTCTTTAACATAAAGGGCAATGACAAATCATTCCCGACTTCAGGAAGCAAATCCTTAAACCCTTTGTTAATAAGTGTTTCGATAAATAAATATTTATCGTCGCAAATATTAACTGCTTCTAAACCTGGAATTGGTATAAGTTTATTTTTCGTTAAATGCGGGAATTTGAGCAGTTCCCTTACGTCGGTAATATTTAATGGTATTACAAGATCGTTTTTATTAATATTTTCAGGTGTAAAGGCATCAAATTGAATATGATGATGGAGCAAACGAAATCCAGAGCGGATATATTTTTCATCACCTTCATCGGCTGAAAATAATATTTTTTTTTCTGTTACAGGGAATAAAACAGCTCTGACACTCTCTGATACTAAAAATCTCGTTTTATCAAGCGTAGCTAATCTAAACCTGATTTTTAATTTTAAACGCGATATAAGCTGTATAATTTTTGACATTTTATGAAGGATTATAATAAAAGGTGTTACACAAATATTGTTCCGCGGGCAAATTAATTTTCTTAGAATATAGCACTAAGTCTGTAATAGGATCGGAAACGGCAAAAGTATTACCTGCTGGTTAGTAACTGGTTATAGTAAACAAATATATAAATTAATAATGATTTTGAAATCTGACTGATCTTCTAAATCGCTGTGCAACATGAACCGGAGATAAGAATATTACAAAATACAGGGAACTACTTATGTAGAGATATTTCCCCTAATTTCCATCCTGAAGAATTAAGGATATAATATTAACGGAAAATTTTTTACTTATTTAAATTACGGTATAAAATTTTCATTTAAATCCCTGATAGCGGATTTAGCTATAAAAATGGATGACTTTTCGACAATTACTAAAAAACATTTATTGATTTAAGCCGGATTAATCGTCTAATCATTGTTTTTGTGCACGCCAAAGCATTTAATGGTCTGATAATTGGCTGATAAACAGGAGACCCTTCTCATTGAGAACTATTGTTTATACTTAACACTACCAAAAATGGAACTGAAATTTTACAAAAAACAAAATACAGCAAAGTTTTACCTAAAAACTGTTCTTCCGATTATAGTCTGCCTGGTGATGGTGTTCAGTTCATGCCGCAAGGCTGAGAACGTGCCGGGGCCTTCTGTATCAACACAATCAGCTTCAAATGATGCGGTGAGCGGCCAAATAGCGGTAAACATTGCAAAATCATTATCCGGAGTGTATGGTGGGGTGAATGTACATGATGGCGTTGATTCGATATCCCTGTCAAATCATAACGGCCCGCAACATGGCTATAATGCTTCTGCTCTCTGCGGTTTTTACTCGGATTCGTTGGTAAATTATACCTGTAAATCAGGCGATACAACTACACATACCGGTGGTAATCTTAAATTTTATTTTAATTGTAAAGACGGCAAGTCAACAGGTTATACTGCTTATGATTCTTTAGTTACCGTAAAAACTACACCAAACGTAGTTTACAACTATTTTGTAAAGCAATATTATACCATTAAATGCCTGGATGATAAACACACATTCACAGGTGTGGATGGGGAAATTGATTTCACCAATTCGGTAATCAGTTCCGATAAATCGGTGGTGGCAAATATTGGAAGTGCCAGCTATATATTAAAAAACCTGACCATTGACTTATGCCATAACGATATTTTAAGCGGTACGGCAACTTTCCAGGCCTACGGCACTAATAATAATCAGACCTGGAGCTTAAGTGGTTCTGTAACTTTTCTTGGAAACCATATGGCAGATATCCTTATAAACAACAAAGTATACCATGTGAACGTGCTGACAGGTAAAATAGTCGGATAAGGAATTTAACAGATCAATTTACCTACATTTTGGGCATCGTAAACCTAAAGCAGGTGCCCTTACCTAATTCGCTGTCTATTTTTATGGTACCGCCATGCTGTGCTACAAAATCTTTAACCAGCAACAAACCCAAGCCGGTTCCCTGTTCTTTATTTGTGCCTAACAGGGACGCATACGGCGAGTTCCCTAATACCATATTCATTGTTTCATTTGACATTCCCATGCCAAAGTCCTGCACACATACCTCAACCATCGAATCAGCCGGTTCGGCTGTAACCTTTACAATGCCTCCCCCCTGAGGGGTGAATTTGATAGCGTTAGTGACAATATTTTGTAAAATAGATCTAAGCATCAGCGAATCAGCATTCACATAAATATCCTCTGCTATTTTATTTTCAAACCTGATTGATTTTTGAATTGCGCTTGCTTTTAATAGCTCTAAAGATTCGCTGATACCCCGAACAAGCTGAAGTTTTTCCGGTTTAAAATTAGTTTTTTCACGCTGCTTTTTGGCCCATTCCACCAACTCATTCAATTGCTGTAATATTTTATTTGACGTTCTGTGAATAATGCCGGACAGTAGTTTTAGTTCTTTTGGAGATATGTTTTCAATATCCTGGTTAAGGTTTTTTGAAGATATTAAAAGCGAAGTAAGCGGGTTCCTTAAATCATGAGAGATCACGGACAGAAATTTGTCTTTTGATAGATTTAGCGCCTTTAATTCCTGGTTAAGATTTTCTAATTCGATAGTGCGGTCTAACACCCGTTTTTCCAGGTCCTGATTTAACAGCATCAGATCATTATTAATGATCTGCAATTTTTCCTCCTGTAGTCTTAAAAGCTGATTTTTTTTATGCAATTCGGCAAAAACAGCAACTTTTGAACGCAATACTTCAGGCTTAAAGGGCTTTCTTATAAAATCAACCGCACCCGCTTTATATCCTTTAAACATCGCTTCTTCCTCATAATCATGTGCAGTTATAAAGATGATAGGTATATGCTTCAGCTTATCGCGTTGATAAATAAGTTCAGCCGTTTCATAGCCATCCATTATAGGCATCTTCACGTCCAAAAGAATCAAAGAGAATTCGTCTTCTCTTAATAATATCCTGAGAGCCTCCCGCCCCGATGTGGCTTTAAAAAACTTATAACCTTCATTCTCCAGCACGATTTCCATCGACATGAGGTTGTTTTCATTATCATCCACCAACAGAATTTTTATACTTTTATCAGAAGCCATTTCCTCCTTTTGTATTTTCCATATTTAAAACTGAATTTTTTTCGTTTTATTTTATTAGCCAAACCCGCATAAGTGATAATAATTGATCTGTCTTTACTGGTTTAGTAATATAATCAGAGGCTCCGGAAGCAATGCATTTTTGCCTGTCGCCGATCATAGCCTTAGCAGTAACAGCAATAATGGGCAAATGTTTATGTTTTGCTTCTTTACGAATAATCTGTATGGTTTCATAGCCATCCATTTCCGGCATCATGATATCCATTAACACAATATCGACTTTTTTGTCGCTATTTAATACTTCGAGTGCTTCCCTGCCGCTTTCTGCAGTTATTACTTCAATATTGGAGCGCTCAAACACAGCAGTCAGTGCAAAAAGGTTGCGAACATCATCATCAACAACAAGCACCCTTTTAGAATCAAGCACATCATTATTCACACTGATACTTCCTATCAGATCGAGGTTGACCTGACTGATAAACTTTTTATCTATGTGTAATAAAGTCAATATTTCTTCCAGCAGGTAAGCATGTGACATGGGGGTTTTAGTAATGATCTTGTGATTCAGCCTTTTTAAAAGGATAAGTTCATTTTGCGTAAAGTCCCTGGCTGAGTGCAGAATGATAGTTGTTTCCGGTTGCTTTAAAGCATTGATCTTGTTGAGCAGATCTAATCCATTGGCATCGGGCAATACAAAGTCTAAAATGATGCAATCAAAGGCCTCTTTCTTCAAAAGGGCAAGTCCTTTCTTAGCAGTTGTGGCCGAGAGCACTTCGATACTGTCGTTTGATAACATTTCGGAAAGACGCTCTAAATCATTTTCGTTATCTTCAATTATAAGCACCTTCTTTCTGATCTGTTCATGAAAACGCACAATGCCCGAGATCAGTTCATCAAGTGAATTATTGGACAGGGGTTTCAGATTAAAGCTTTTTGCACCCAATTTCGTGCCCATTGCTTTGTTATCTTCGCCGGAGATCAGGTGAACAGGGACATGACGGAAATTGATATCACCTTTGAGCAATTTAAGTATTTTCCAGCCATTTGATTCCGGCATATTTACATCTAATGTTATGGCTATAGGGTTATATTTTTGAATATTATCGAATATCTCTAAATAACTGATGGCCACCAGTACTTTAAGTCCAAAGTCGTGTGCTTTATCAATCATGATCTTGGTAAAACGAAGATCATCTTCAATTACCAGCAACACCTTGTCTTCAGCTGAAATATTATGCCTGTCATCATCTATAACTAATTCGGCCGTATCTAACAAATTAGTTCTTAAATGTGTAACCGGCTGATTTTCTTTAACCCCCGGATAGTTAACAATTAAATTCCCTTCTTCTTTATATTTTAAAGGCAGGTATAGAGTGAACACACTTCCCTTGCCTAATTCACTGCCTACAGTTATAGTACCACCCAAAAGCTCTGCAAAACCCTTGCTTATTGACAAGCCAAGCCCGGTACCGCCATACTTACGACTGGTAGATCCTTCTGCCTGCTGAAACGCTTCAAAAATAATTCCCTGTGTATTTTTGGAAATGCCTATGCCTGTATCCGTAATGGAGAATGCAATGACAGAATCCATATCGGATAAAGGATTTTCCTCCTGAGGTCCCGGCCTGAATATTTCCAGTTTAACGCCGCCTTTTTCCGTAAATTTAAATGCATTTGACAGCAGGTTTTTCAATATCTGGTTTAAGCGCTGCATATCTGTTTCCAACACTTCCGGCAGCCCGTCTTCCATCAGGATATCGAACTTGAGGTTTTTGGCTTCTGATATCGGTTTAAATGTCGATTCCGCAAATGAAGCGATCTCTTTAAAATTAACCGGCATTACGTCAGCTGAAATAACTCCCGATTCGATCTTGGAAAGATCCAAAATGTCATTGATCAGTTGGATCAGGTCATCTCCGCAGGAATGAATAGTTTTAGCGAACATCCTTTGTTTCTCGGTAAGGTTTCCTTCCGGATTTTCAAAAAGTTGCTGTGCAAGAATCAATAAGCTGTTAAGAGGTGTTCTCAACTCGTGCGACATGTTGGCCAGGAACTCCGATTTGTATTTGGAGGTGAGTGTAAGCTGCTCTGCTTTTTCTTCTAATGAGCGTCCCTTGTCGTGAAGTTCATCGTTGGCCCTTCTTAACTCTTCCTGCTGCGCGGAAAGCTCGCCCGCTAATGATTGTGACTGTTTTAACAGTTCTTCTGTACGTGTATTAGTTTCAATATTATTTAAAACGATACCAATACTTTCGGTCAGCTGATCCAGGAAGTCGATATGGGTATCGCTAAAATTATCAAAGGAGGCCAGCTCAATAACCGCTTTGACATTGTTTTCAAACAGCACAGGTAATATGACCAGGTCTATAGGTGCTGCGCTTCCTATACCCGAGCTGATCTGAAGGTATTCTTCCGGTACGTTTGTCAAACGTATTCTTTCTTTATCCTTGGCGCATTGTCCTACCAGTCCCTCACTTAATGCAAACTCCTTATTGATCAATTTCCGGTTCTTTTGTGCATAACCCGCAAACAGTTTCAGCTTCGGTTCATCCGCTATTTCACGTTGTTCTAAAATGTAAAAAGCACCATATCTGGCATTCACCAGTTCGGCTAACTCTGACAACACTTTATTGGCCACCGCATTCCGGTCACGCTGTCCCTGCAGCATTTGAGCAAATTTTGCAAGGTTCGATTTTAACCAATCCTGTTCATGATTTCTCAGTGTTGTTCCCTTCAAATTGGCGATCATCTGGTTAATCGTATCCTTTAACGCTTCCAGCTCTCCCTTGGCATCCACACGAATGGTCCGGGTCAGGTCACCCTTGGTTACCGCCGAGGCTACTTCAGATATGGAACGAACCTGGACCGTTAAATTTTGAGCTAACTGGTTTACGTTCTCCGTTAAATCTTTCCACGTTCCGGATGCGCCCGGAACACTTGCCTGTCCGCCCAGCCGGCCCTGAACGCCCACCTCGCGCGCCACGGTAGTCACCTCATCGGCAAACACCGCCAGCGTATCAATCATTTCATTAATGGTATCAGTCAGCTGAGCTACCTCTCCCAGAGCGTTAATTGAAAGACGCTGCTTGAGGTTCCCTTTTGCAATACCGGTAGCAACCTTTGCAATACCACGGATCTGTCCGGTAAGGTTGGATGCCATTTGGTTTACCGAGTCTGTTAAATCCTTCCAGGTACCGCCTACACCTTTTACGTGTGCCTGACCGCCCAGTTTTCCTTCTGTCCCTACTTCACGTGCAACACGGGTTACTTCAGACGCAAAAGAGTTCAATTGGTCCACCATCGTATTGATGGTGTTTTTAAGATCCATAATCTCTCCTTTTACGTCAATGATAACCGTTTTTGAAAGGTCCCCGCTTGCAACTGCTTTGGTTACCTCGGCAATGTTGCGTACTTGCGATGTAAGGTTACTTGACATCTGGTTCACCGAGTCAGTTAAATCTTTCCATGTACCGGCTACACCAGGCACAAATGCCTGCCCGCCCAGGTTTCCATCAGTACCAACCTCACGGGCAACACGGGTTACTTCTGATGCAAATCCGCGCAGCTGATCTACCATGGTATTGATCGTCTCCTTCAATTGAAGTATCTCTCCTCTTACGTCAACGGTGATTTTTTTAGATAAGTCTCCGTTTGCTATGGCAATAGATACATCGGCAATATTGCGCAGTTGTGCCGTCAGGTTGCCGGCCATTTTATTCACCGAGTCAGTTAAATCCTTCCAGGTACCGTCTACACCGGGCACATTGGCCTGTCCTCCCAATTGCCCTTCAGAACCTACCTCACGGGCAACACGGGTTACTTCAGATGCAAAGCCGCGCAGCTGATCTACCATGGTATTAATGGTGTCTTTCAATTCCAGCAACTCGCCTTTTGCATTTACCGTGATCTTACGTGAAAGGTCACCCTTGGCAACCGCTGTTGTAACCTCGGCGATATTACGCACCTGGGAAGTAAGGTTATCGGCCATTTTATTCACCGAGTCAGTTAAATCCTTCCAGGTACCACCCACGCCCGGCACATTAGCCTGTCCGCCTAATTGCCCTTCGGAACCTACCTCACGGGCCACGCGGGTTACTTCCGAACCAAATGAATTCAGCTGATCCACCATCGTGTTGATCGTGATCTTTAATTCAAGCATTTCTCCCTGTACGTCAACCGTGATCTTTTTAGACAGGTCACCTTTGGCAACCGCCGTAGTTACCTCTGCAATATTTCGCACCTGGCCTGTCAGGTTACCGGCCATCTGGTTTACTGAATCTGTTAAGTCTTTCCAGGTACCGCCAACACCGGGTACATTGGCCTGGCCGCCCAATTGACCCTCTGAACCTACCTCACGTGCAACGCGGGTTACCTCGAAGGAGAAGGAGTTCAACTGGTCTACCATGGTATTAATCGTATTCTTCAACTCCAAAAGCTCACCCTTGGCATCTACCGTGATCTTTCTTGATAAATCCCCCTTGGCAACCGCTGTTGTCACCCAGGCTATGTTACGTACCTGGTCCGTCAGGTTACTTCCCATTTGGTTTACCGAATCGGTCAGGTCTTTCCAAACCCCGCCGACCCCTTTTACACGCGCCTGCCCGCCCAGCTTACCTTCGGTACCTACCTCGAGCGCCACTCGGGTAACTTCCGAAGCAAAAGAGTTGAGCTGATCGACCATGGTATTGATGGTCTTTTTCAGCTCCAGCATTTCTCCTTTTACATCGACCGTAATTTTTTTAGAAAGATCGCCATTGGCCACCGCAGTGGTTACACCGGCTATATTCCGCACCTGTGAGGTCAGGTTACCAGCCATCCGGTTTACTGAATCTGTTAAATCTTTCCAGGTGCCGGCAACGCCCGGAACCTTTGCCTGGCCGCCCAGTTTACCTTCAGTACCCACCTCGAGCGCTACACGCGTAACTTCAGAAGAGAAGGAGTTGAGCTGATCCACCATGGTGTTGATCGTATTCTTTAGCTCCAGTATTTCACCCTTTGCTTCAACAGTGATCTTTCTGGAAAGGTCGCCTTTTGCAACGGCAGTTGTTACAGCCGCTACATTTCTTACCTGGGCGGTTAAGTTACCGGCCATCTGGTTAACCGAATCGGTCAATTCAGCCCATACCCCAGCAACACCTTTAATTTTAGCCTGTTCACCAAGTTTACCTTCTGATCCTACCTGCCGCGCAACCCGGGTCACCTCCATGGAAAATAATTGCAGTTTGGAAAGCATTTGATTGGACTCTTTTGCAATACGCAAAAACTCACCTTTCAGAGGATGCCCGTTAATTTCAAGAGGAATATGTTTAGACAGATCGCCATTGGCTACTGAATTGATCATTCCTGCAATTTCCAGCGTAGGCGAAGTCAGATCAGAGATCAGGTTATTCAAAGAAGTTACCCCGCCTGCCCAATCGCCCCTGGCATCGGTCAGCTCAATTCTTTTTGACAGGTTTCCTTTCTTTCCAATGATTTTCTCTGCCGAGGAAATCTCTGCTACCAAACGTTCATTCATATCTATAATGTCGTTCAGTACTTCACAAATTCTTCCGTTTATGCCTGCCTGGGTGACCGGCATCCTGGTGCTGAGCTTTCCGTTTTTAACCAGGGAAAGTACTCGTAAAAGTTCTTTTAAATCGAGTGAATCACCATTCGGCGAACCTGAAATTTCTGTTTGTTCCAAAATACCTTCTAAAATATTGTCTTCCATTTTGATAAAGATTTAGTGCAATCAAAATTTAAACTGATAGTGATTAGCCTTATACAGGCAAAAACAAATAATGTTTTTGCAAAAACTCCAATAAAAATAATAATTAATTTTTTTTCTTTTAGGTATTGTTATTGTAAAAAATGCGATGCGATTTATCTTTGTTTCATCAACTTTATTTAGTTATCCGATATAATATGCTGCCAGACAGCCTATTAATTATGAACGACAGCTTGCCTGTTTTTTTCGAAATTTTATCCTGCATTGACAAATATGCTGATATAAAAATGAGAAATCCCCTCCCAACAAAAAAGTTCTGCCGCTAATTTTTTTGTAATCTAATGACAAAAATGCTATTATCGTACCCTGTAAAACAACCTTTACTTTATCACTTACAACGATGACATTCAACCCGCTGCTAATTAAACTATTTGGTTTATTATCCCTGTTTTCTGTATTAAAAAGCTGCAATTCATATCAACCCGGTACCTGGAAAAATGAAAAGATAGAAGCGGGCAAAAGAGAAGACTTTCATATCCTGAATAACCAGATGCTTGAAGGCCTGAAAGCCAATAGTCCCATGCTGATGGAAGGGGTAATGTCTAAAGAACTAATAGAAGACAATAACAGGCTCAGGCTAATAGAACTTTGCCGCAATCGTTTGAAGGAGGGTACCTATAGCCTGCTGGCTGAATACTACATCGTCCATAAAGAACGGGGAAAAAAGAGTATTGAAACAAATAATTCGGGCATTAATAATTACACCCTGAATTATAATGCTGACACAAGGGAAATGTACATCGCTTTTTTTATTCCAAAGTCCATCCCGAACAAATATATGATATCGGCCATTTATTGTAAATATGACTATGGCTGGAAATTAAGCCATTTAGAACTAAACCCGTATACCTTAAACGGTAAAACCGCACCTGAACTTTTTGATATGGCCAAAGAAATGTATGATAAAAAGTATCTTTTAGATGCATTGAGCAGCGTTGAGCTGGCCAGGGTTTGTGCTAATCCATATGAAGGCTGGAAATACCCCGATGAAACGGAAATGAATAGTTTTTATTCAAAAGTAATCCGTGAGATCAATACGAAGTACCGCTATCCCTTTACCCTTCAACAGGTGCCGACCCATCCCAGGATATTCAGCATATCCACCCAAACTACGCCCGATGGCGTATTTCCTTTGGTTTATTATATCTCATCCATCAAATTAAAAGATACCGCTGCACTGAGAAAGGAAAACGAAAATATTAAAAAGGTGATCGGTAAGGTAATACCGGGGATTGATAAAGATAAAAAATATGTGTTCTATGATGCCTATAACGAGTGGCCCAGAAGTGACCGATCAGTTGATCGTTATGATATGACTGATAAACTTAAGTAGAACCGGGACAATTTTTGCATATAGCCAATTTACCTCCGGGTATAAAGGCAGCTTTTTGGTAAAATTTATGTTTCATTAAAGAGATATTGCAACAGTAACATTATCATTTCATAAATTTGAATATTATTTACTACCTATCAAATTAGGTGCTTGCTTTTGATTAGTGTTTAAAAAAAATTAATAGCTATGACCTCAAAAAATTCCTGTATCGAACCCGAAAACGAAGGAAATCTTACTGATGCCACGCGTCGGGATTTTCTTAAACAATCGACCCTGTTAACAGCGATCGCTTTAACGCCGGCGCCCCTGGTTAAGGCGGCCGAAAACGGATGGGACGAAAAAATAGCCGATGTTTACGAGAAAGTCCCTGTAAATATTGAAGTTAATGGCGTAAAGCATCAGCTTTCAGTTGAGCCAAGGGCCACACTTCTTGATCTGCTGCGTGAGCAATTAGATCTGACCGGGACAAAAAAAGGCTGTGATTATGGCCAATGCGGCGCATGTACTGTTCATGTGGATGGCCATCGCGTCAACTCTTGCCTTACCCTGGGTGTAATGGTCAACGGTAAAAAAATCACCACTATCGAGGGCCTGGCCAAAGGCGATCAACTGCATCCAATGCAGGAATCTTTTTTAAAACATGATGGCTTCCAGTGCGGATACTGCACGCCGGGTCAGATCATGTCTGCGGTGGCCTGCATACGCGAAGGACATGCTAATTCTGCAACCGAGATAAGAGAATACATGAGCGGCAATATCTGCCGTTGCGGGGCATATCCCAATATCATAAGCGCCATACAGGAAGTAAAGGAAGGGGGACAGGAAGTATGAAACAGTTTCAATATGTTCACCCATCAACACAACAAAGTGTGCTGGATGCCATTAATAAACCCGGTACAAAGATCATAGCAGGAGGAACCAACCTGGTCGACCTGATGAAGCGTGGCGTGACTGCACCGGATAAACTGGTGGATATTAATCGTCTGCCATTAAAAGGTATTACTGCTACAAAAACAGGCTTGCATATTGGCGCATTGGCCTTAAATAGTGTCGTATCCGAAGATAATCTGGTTGTTGAGAAACAGCCCTTATTATCAATGGCGCTAAAGTCAGGTGCTTCACCACAATTACGAAACATGGCAACCGTTGGCGGTAATATGATGCAGCGTACACGTTGTACTTATTTTTACGATATCACAATGCCTTGCAATAAGCGCGAACCCGGGTCCGGCTGCGGGGCTTTGGAAGGTTTTAACCGTATGCACGCTATATTTGGCGCAAGCCCTCAATGTATAGCGGTTCACCCGAGCGATATGTGTGTGGGTTTGGCTGCACTGGATGCTGTAGTGGTAATAGCCGGGCGCAAGGGTGAAAGGCGTATCCCTTTCACCGGGTTTCACCGTCTGGCTGAGGATCATCCGGAAACGGATAATCACCTGGCTAAAGACGAGTTGATCATCGGTGTAGAGATACCTGATAATAACTTCGCTAAACACAGTTATTACCTCAAAGTGCGCGACAGGCAGTCTTATGCCTTTGCATTGGTTTCCGTTGCCGCTGCCCTGGACATCGATAATGGGACCATCCGGCAGGCTCGCCTTGCCATGGGTGGGGTGGCACATAAACCCTGGCGGTTATTTGATGCTGAAAAAGCACTGATCGGTAAACCGGTTTCTGAAGAAAGCTTTAAGCAGGCGGCTCAGATCGCTATGCAGGGTGCCAAAGCTTATCAATACAATGCATTTAAATTAAAACTGGCTCCGGCAAGTATTACCGAAGCCTTGAAACATGCCTCAGGCTTAGTTTAACACGCTATGAAAATAGAAATCACCTCAATGATGCCACCTCCGGCCGATGGAATGAGCCGTGTTGATGGCCGTTTAAAAGTTACCGGGGCCGCAAAGTACTCTGCCGAATATAATATTAAAGGAGTTACTTACGGTGTGATGGTTGGCAGTACGATTGCCAAAGGCAGTATTAAAGCCATTGACACCAAGGCGGCGGAGCACGCGCCGGGGGTATTGACTGTAATAACATACCTCAACTCGCCAAAAGTTCCCGGATATCAAACCGAAAATACTGCTGCTAAAGGGATGCTGAAGATATTTTATGATGATAAGATCTATTTTAACGGTCAGCCGATAGCCCTGGTTGTTGCAGATACTTATGAGCGTGCATTATATGCAGCCTCCTTGGTAAAAGCTGATTATAATAAGGAACAGCATCAAACGGAACTTAAAAGTAATTTGAACAACGGCGTGTTACCGTACAGCAGCAAAGATTATGTGCGCGGACAGGAGGATGCTTATAAATCGGCACCGGTGAAAATTGAACAGGAGTATATCCTTCCAACGGAAGTGCACAATCCTATGGAACTGCACGCTATCATTGCCCGTTGGGATGCGGATGATAAAATAACTGTTTGGGATAAAACACAGGGAATAAAATCAACCCAAAAAAGCATTGCTCAGGCTTTTAAACTACCACCAGATAATGTACAGGTAACTGCGCCTTTTGTTGGCGGCGCTTTTGGCGCTGCTCTGCGCACCTGGCCGCATGAAATTGCTGCAGTATTAGCTGCAAAAGTGGTCAAGCGGCCCGTTAAGCTGGTGCTGAGCCGTGCCGATATGTTTACTTCTGTGGGCTACCGCCCGTATACCTGGCAAAAAATAGGAATTGGTGCTACAGCCGACGGTAAACTGGTAGGTATTACTCATGACGCAACCGGGCAAACATCGGCTTATGAAGATTTTACCGAAGGTGTGGTCAACATCAGCCAGTTAATGTATGCCTCGCCAAATGTAAATACCAGATACAAAATAGTGTCGCTTAACGTAAATACACCGACACCCATGCGGGGCCCGGGCGAAGCAACAGGTGCTTATGCCCTGGAATCGGCCCTCGATGAGCTTTCTTACGAACTCAATATCGATCCGATAGACCTTCGCATGCGCAATTATGCACAGACCGACCCCCTGAGCGGAAAGCCGTATTCGAGCAAATTTTTAAATGATGCCTATAAGCTCGGTGCCGATAAAATAGGCTGGAGTGAAAGAAGCCAGAAACCAGGCTCAGTTACCAAAGACGGCTGGCTGGTAGGATATGGTATGGGTGCCGGAATGTTCGGTGCGTATCGCAGTTCGGCCACGGTTACCGCCAGGATGATGGCCGATGGTACGCTGATCCTGCAAACCGGGGTTACAGATATTGGTCCGGGTACAGGTACAGCCATGGTATCCATCGCCTCAGAAATGATGGGTATTCCCGGCGCAAAGATTCGTGTTGACCTGGGTGATTCTTCCCTGCCGCCCTCACCTACACAAGGCGGGTCACAAATTACTGCAACAGTAGGCTCGGCAGTGTACGATGCCTGTACAGAACTTAAAGATAAATTCAAGCAATTGAACAATGGCGCAGATAGCGCCGATTATGTGGGGCTGTTAAAGCAGCATAACTTGCCGCAATTAGAAGTAACCACGCTTTCTAAAAATGGGCCGGAAATGGGAAAATATGCGTCATACTCCTGGTCTGTGCATTTTATCCAGGTGTTTGTAAACCCGGCTACCGGAGTGGTAAAAGTAAATAAAGCAGTTTCTGTTGCTGATGCAGGCCATATTGTAAGCCCTAAAACCGCTGCCAGCCAAATAAAAGGCGGCTCTGTTATGGGTATAGGTATGGCACTGATGGAGGAGGTTGTAATCGACCATCGCTATGGCCGGCTGGTAAACAATAATCTTGCTGATTACCATATGCCTGTTCATGCTGACATACCGCAGGTAGAGGCATTGTTTGTAAACAAACCTGATCCAAATCTCAACCCGATGGGCGCCAAAGGTATGGGCGAAATAGCTACCATAGGTGTTGCTGCGGCTGTGGCAAACGCAGTGTATAACGCTACCGGAAAACGGATAAGGGAAATGCCTATAACGCCTGATAAATTGATCTAACAGCCTGATAAGTTACTATCCAGGCATTAGAATAATAGCGGCTTTTAAGTTGAAAACTTAAAAGCCGCTGCCTGATCCGCCTCCGCCGAAATCTCCTCGGCCAACTTCCAGATCAACACACCCAACCCGGCAGTTAGTAATAGCACACCGGGATACAGCAAAGTTTTTATTCCCCCATGGACCGAAAGCAGGACTTCCTTATCGTTCTGCCTTTCAAATGATTCATCGCTTATTGATCCTGCGGCATGCAGAGTCTTATACCGATCGTCCATGGTGAATTGAGGTTGGTTTATCAAGTAAAGCAAAGCGTATCGGTTTTTCCTTTTTTATGGCCATTTTTCATAAATAGCTGATGACTAACCAGTGTTATCATATTTAACGCCGGATAAGACTTTTTAAAATATTTGCCAAAGTAGGTAATAACAAAAATTTATCGATATTAGTTATACTTTCACAAGACCTAAAAATAGCTTCATGAAACGGAACTACTATGTTGTGGCATTAATCATGCTCACCTTCTTCGTCATCTCATTCCTGACCAATGTGATTGGCGCCCTGAATCCTGATTTTATCAAGGGGTTTGATCTGAGCCTGACGCTGGCAGCATTTCTGCCTTTTGCTTTTTTTATAGCCTACGGTTTAGTATCTATCCCGACAGGAATGCTGCTTGAAAAATACAAGGAGAAGAAAATAATGATTTCCGGGTTTATAGTCGCTTTTTTAGGTTCGCTGCTTTTAGCCGCAGTGCATAACTATTTAAGTGCCATTATCTCCTTGTTTTTAATCGGTTCCGGTATGGCAATGCTGCAGGTGGTGATCAACCCTTTGCTGCGCAGTTCAGGCGGTGAGGAACATTATGCGTTTAATTCCGTTTTGGCCCAGCTCATTTTCGGCGCGGCCTCCTTCCTGAGCCCTATGGTGTATTCCTATTTTGCCCTGCATCTGAATGATAGCGGCAATACCGGCTTGTTAGCATTCTTTCACTCAATAGTGCCGTCCAATTTACCCTGGATATCGCTTTACTGGATATTTGCTGTAATTTCTTTGTTGATGATCATAATTATCCGCCTTTCAAAATTTCCTAAAGTTGACTTGAAAGCGGACGAGGTGGTAGGAGCGTTGGAAACACATCTTACGTTATTTAAAAAGCCGGTGGTGATTTTATTCTTTATTGCCATGATCTGCTATGTAGGCACCGAGCAAGGTATTGCTAACTGGACATCAAAATTTTTGCAAACCTATCATGGATTTGACCCTCAAACCACGGGTGCCGATACAGTTGCCTATTTTTGGGGTTGGATGACAGCCGGGGGAATAGTCGGCTTGTTTCTGTTGAAGATAATGGATAGCCGCAGAGTGCTCATCATTTTTACAATAATGGCATTGATCGGTCTAACAGCGGCTCTTTTTGGCGATGGCAGAATTGCATTGATCGCCTTCCCGCTTGTTGGCTTTTTTGCTTCGGTGATGTATCCTATTATTTTTTCGCTGGCGCTTAATTCAATCGATGAACATCATGGTTCCTTTGCGGGCATTATGGTTACCGGTATTATAGGCGGAGCCATTGTTCCGCTGATCATTGGCGGACTTGGCGATCTTTTAGGTTTGCGAACAGGCATGTTATTTTTGTACTTGACTATGGGTTATATTTTAAGTATTGGCTTTTGGGCCAAACCGCTGATCGTCAATAAAACGCTTGGATTGTTTGATAGCAAAGGCGAAGCAGCATTATTGTAATGAATACAAAAGTAATAGGAATAGATCTGGGCGCGACAAACATTCGCGCAGCAGTAGTAACGGGGGATTCGTTATCCGGCATTGTTTCAAATCGTATCCATAGCGATGGTTCGGTTGAGGATGTGCTGAATGATATTTACCAGGTGGTGGATGCTTTGATGGATGATTCGGTAAAGGCGATTGGTATTGGCGTGCCCAGTGTAGTGGATGTGGCCGAAGGCATTGTTTATGATGTGTTGTATATCCCCTCATGGAAGGAAGTCCATTTGAAACAATTGATGGAAGCCCGGTACCAGGTCCCCGTTTTTGTAAATAACGATGCTAATTGTTTTGCACTGGGCGAATATCATTTCGGCAAAGGAAAAGGTGTTGATTCGATGATCGGGTTAACGCTGGGTACAGGCCTGGGCGCTGGTGTGATCATCAATAATAAATTGTATGCCGGTTACAATTGCGGGGCGGGCGAGTTTGGCTTGTTCAGCTACCTGGATAATATACTGGAGTATTATTGCAGTGGTTCATTTTTTCAAAATGTATATCAACTGGATGGTGTTCAGGTTTTCGCGGATGCTAAAAACGGGGACGCCAGGGCGTTAGAATTATATGAAGAATTGGGAACCCATATAGGCCATGCCATAAAAATGGTGATGTACGCTTATGATCCGCAGCTGATTATCCTGGGCGGCTCCGTGCGGCATGCTTATCACTTTTTCGGGAAAAAAATGTGGCAGCAGATCAAAACCTTTGCTTTTAACAAATCGGCACAGCGTATACGGGTAGAAGTATCCGGTTTGCCAAACAGCGGCATTTTGGGTGCGGCTGCATTGTATTATGATGCAACTAACAAATAGAAATATATCATCATCGTGATTTACAGGCATGGATCGAACCCGCCGCTATAAATCGCTATAAAAGGAATCTGGTATGAAAAAGCTCATTTTCATTATTTCGCTGTCGCTTTTCTCTTATTGTTCATTTGCACAAAGCGATCAAACCGAAACTTTCAGGATGATTTTGAAGGATGACTGGCAAATGCAGTCGGCACTGAAAGACCCATCACCTGCAAACCGTATATCACAGGATAAATTTGATCCGAAGGGATGGTACAAAATTAGCGTTCCATCAACGATCATAGCTGGCCTGCTTGCAAATAAGGTGTATGATTTCGACCCTTTTTATGGGAGAAACTTTGAAAAATTAAATGACCCGGCACTTGATCATCCCTGGTGGTTCAGAAAGGAGTTTGAATTGCCTGCTTCCGAAAAAAGCAAAAATGTGGTACTTAAGCTGCATGGCATCAATTACAAAGCAAACGTATGGCTGAACGGCGTAATGATCGCCGATTCGACTAAGATAAAAGGGCCATTCCGGATCATCGAACTGGATGTGAGCAAACAAATAAAAAATGCCGGTACCAATGTGCTGGCATTGGAAATAACAAGGCCTTTTGATCCCAACAAACACAAAGGCGACCTTGCCATTGACTATGCCGACTGGATACATTACCCACCGGATTATAATGCCGGTATCATAAACGATGTCGAAATAAAAACTTATGATAAAGTGGGTATTCAATACCCGTTGGTTACTACCCATTTTGACCTTCCTTCGCTGGCAGTTGCACACTTAACGGTGGATGCGCTGGTCACCAATTATTCGAAAAACGAGCAGGATGTAATAGTGAAAGGCAAAATAAACAGCGATATCAACTTTGAAACGAAGGTGCACCTAATGCCAAGTGAAATCAGGAATGTAACTTTTACTCCAGTGGCATATCCCCAACTCAATATAAAGAACCCGCATATATGGTGGCCCTGGCAGTATGGCAAACCTGAGCTGAACCGCATCGCGCTTTCAATACTCCATGACAATGCTCCAAGTAATATCATTGCCGGGAACTTCGGTATCCGTCAGATTACTTCCAAACTGATTAATGACCATTCCCGCGAGTTTATTGTAAACGGAAAACCTATTATGTTGCGTGGTGCGGCATGGTCGCCGGATATATTTCAGCGCCGCTCGCCTGAGAGGCAGGAGCAGGAGCTCAGGCTGTACCGGGATATGAATATGAACATTGTGCGATCGGAAGGCAAAATGGAAGATGATCATTTTTATGCCATATGCGATAAATACGGCCTGCTGGTAATGACCGGCTGGATGTGTTGCGGCGCCTGGCAGTATCCTGAGAACTGGGATGCTGCAAAAAGACAGGTGGCTATGGCCTCAGACAGCAGTGTAATGTTGTGGCTGCGAAACAAACCAAGCCTGATGGTTTGGCTCAATGGCAGCGATATGCCGCCACGTGATAGCAGCGTTGAGCGTGATTATTTAAAGATAGAAGCTGCATTAAAATGGCCCAATCCTATCCTATCAACAGCTAATGAAAGTAAATCAAAGGTATCAGGCTTCAGCGGGGTAAAGATGGCCGGTCCGTATGAATGGGTTCCGCCTGTCTATTGGGAAACCGATTCCACGAATAAATTTGGCGGGGCATGGAGCTTTGCTACCGAAATATCTCCTGGTCCTTCCATTCCGCCTTACGAAAGTCTGATTAAATTCATCCCTAAAGACTCACTCTGGTACACCTCAGCAGACTGGAATTATCATTGCGGTACCACTAATTTTGGTACGACAAAAATTTTCGATGCTGCTTTGACCGGCAGATACGGTCAGCCCCGCAGTATTAAGGATTATGTGGCCAAGGCGCAGGCCCAGAATTACGAAGCGCACCGTGCAATGATGGAAGCCTACGGTTTGCATAAATATAATACCGCTACCGGCGTAGTGCAGTGGATGGGCAGTAATCCCTGGCCTGGCCTGATCTGGCATACCTACGATTATTACCTTTACCCGGCAGGCACCTATTTTGGAATGAAGAAATCCATGGAGCCTTTGCACATCATGTATTCCTACGGCTCAAATGCGGTGGATATTACCAATTCATTGCTCGAAAGATTTACCGGGTTGAAAGCTGAAGCGACAATTTATAACCTGGATGGCCGTATGAAATATGTTCATTCAGTGATCACAAGTGTGGATGCTGACGGGATTAAAAGATGTTTTACCCTGCCTGCAGTTAACGATTGGTCAGCTAGCTATTTCCTGCGTCTGCAATTGAATGATGCAAAAGGGAATGTAAAGAGTATCAATTGGTATTGGCTGTCTAAGAAGCCAGATGTATTGAACTGGAAAAAATCAAAGTGGTATGTGACACCTCAAAGTTCGTACACCGATTTTTCTGCTCTGCAAAACCTGGGGAAAACCGCCTTGAAACTGTCTTATCAAACCGAAAAGCGAGCAGACACCACCTTCAATACGGTTACGGTTACCAATACAGGTAAAACGGTGGCCTTCCAGGTTCACCTTCGGGCATTAAAAGGGAAAGATGGCGGGGATATTCTACCGGTAATTTTCAGCGATAATTATATACAACTGGCTCCCGGCGAAAGCAGGGTGATTTATTGCAGTTGCGCTGATAAAGATACAAACGGCGCCGAACCCTATTTCCTTACCTCAGCCTGGAATGTGGATATAGCCGGAAGTAAAGCCGAAAAACAAGCGGGTTTTGAAAATGGGTTGCCTTCAGAATAGCAAATGACAGAGGCTCGGTAACCGCTTTGTATGCTTGACAAAGACAAGGGGTGAGCAGGGTTGTCTGAACGTTTTGTAGCATAAAAAATCCGAGCCGATTTTGCCCAAAACGTCGAATGCCCGCCTGCAGCGGCTGAAATTATTTTTATTTCCTTGCTGCCAAGCGGCAGTTCCTACGCAAGGCAGAACCTGGTCCTATTGGAGAAAAGAACTTTGGACTTGCTGCGAAAGATTTTTGACTTCGGGCTAGCCCATTAGCTCCTTCATCAATTTATCAAATGCTTCTTTTAATTCAGCAAGCTCATGCTCTAGTTTTAAGACCCGCGCTTCCAATTCAGCCGAAGATTTTTTTGCAGGCTCCGGTGCCGAATATTCTTCATCCGCCCAGTCGGTCGCACTGCCCAATAAGTGCATGTACCGCACTTCCTTTTGCCCTGGTCTTCTCGGCAGTTGCTTAATAAAAGGCATTTCGCCGGAAGCAAGGTGGATTAACATTTCCTGTACTTCTTCTATCGATTCAAATTCATATAAACGGCCCGAATTGGTATTGAGCTCACCGGGCGTTTGAGGCCCCCTCAGAAGCAGCAGGCAAACGAGGGCCACCTGCGAGGGAATAACCGGGTAAACAATGGCAAAATTGTGCTTGTATTTGACCACCCGGTCGGTACCGCCCGTTGCTGTGGACACCAGTCCCCGCTTTTTTAACGTATTTAAAGCCAGCACCACCGTTTCTTCATTATATTGAACCACCGGGTTACGTGATGTTTTTTGGTTGCAGGCTGCCATAAGGCCATTGATGGTCATGGGATAATAATCGGGTGTTGTACGGCTTTTCTCCATTAATGAGCCAAGCACCCGCAATTCGGCATCATCCAGCACCGGTAAAGCTTGTTGTGAATCCATCGCTAAAGATAAATAACAGGCTGACCTTTTTTCAAATAAAAAGCATCACCGGTGAAGATGATGCCCGATCAAGCTGAATCTGGTTTTTTGCCCCGGTCTGGTTTTTTTATTGAAAGAAGAAATATGATTTAGCCTGGCCGCCGTCATCATAGATATGCATTTGTTTTTTTACAACCTGGCTTTTAGAAAAAACTTCGACGGTATAATCACCGTACGCAAGGTTGTTTATAAGATAACCTTTGGTGCCGCTGGCACCTTTTGATAATAAATCCTTAAATAATACCGTTCCTTCATTGTCATAAATGATAACGATTGATTTTCCGGCAACTTGTTTATCGATTTTTACGCCAAAACCATTGTCGGACTTTAATGGAACGAAGGAAATTTCGTCTTGTGAATGGTGACCTGCAGATTTTGCTGGTGCTGCTGCCAAAACGCTGGTGCCTATTGCTAATAAAAGGGCTGCTAATGTGATTGACTTTTTCATGATCTTTTAATTTTTTTATGTTAAATTTTGAATATGCTTTGTGCTTTCAATGACCAAATCAACGACAACTTTAAATACCAAAAAAATGTATTAGACCATCGCCGGAAAGGTGTAGACCAATGTGCTTTTTTATCCGACAATCGTATATAAGTGTCTTATAATTAGGATTATATGACGTTCGTAGTGTAAAAAGCATTCCTGGTAGGCGTATTTAGCGGGTTTATCGATAATTTTTCTGAAAATCCCACCCAAATGCAGTTAATTTGTAATTCAAAATGTCCCTCTTCATTGCATCATTAAATTCAGGCAGCAATGGCAACTGCTATTACGTCGGCAACGATCGCGAAGCGATACTGGTTGATGCTGGTATATCCTGTCGTGAAACAGAAAGGCGGATGAAAAGGCTCGGCCTGTCCATGCAAAAGGTAAAGGCTATTTTCATATCTCACGAGCATTCTGATCATATCAACGGAGTCACCGTTTTATCCAAAAAATATAGCTTGCCGGTTTATATTACTCCGGGGACATTGCAAAACTGCAGGCTGGCATTGGATGAGCAGAGAATATTTTCCTTTATGGCTTATCAAGCCGTGCAGGTAGGCGAGCTTGTTGTTTCGGCATTCCCCAAATTTCACGATGCGGCGCACCCTCATAGTTTCATGATTGAATGCCGGGGTATAAAAGTGGGCGTGCTAACCGATATCGGGTCTGCATGTGAGCATGTGACCAGTCATTTCAAACAGTGCCACGCTGCATTTTTAGAGGCCAATTATGACGAGGAACTACTGGAAAAAGGCCGTTATCCCTATCATTTAAAAAGACGTATCCGTGGTGGCCACGGCCACCTATCCAACATCCAGGCACTGGAGATATTCATTAACCACCGTTCGGCTCATTTGAGTCATTTGCTGCTATCGCACCTTTCAAGAGACAATAACAGGCCGGAACTGGTTCATGGCCTGTTCAGTCAGCATGCCGACGGAACCGAGATCATCGTAGCGTCGCGCTATGAGGAAACGGCGGTTTACCATATTAATGGCATCCCCGTATCCAAACAGCCGCCTGTCGATATCCAGGCAGGGCAAATGCAGTTTAGTTTGTTCTGAACAGATTTTATCGTAATTTTTCTTTTACCTTCATACTGCCTTACTGCTACACATTTTATGAAGATACCTTTTAACGAGATGCTGTTTAAGACGCTGAAAATACGTGGTATTGCAATAGGATCGATATTGCTGCTGACGTTTATACTGCCGGTACTTTTTCCCAGAACAATCACCAATAAGATAAAACAACTGGCCGGTAACAGCATAAACGGCAAGGTCAGCTTCCCGGGAACAAGCCTGTCGTTCTTCAAGCGCTTCCCTGAACTAGTTCTTACATCGCAAGCGTTATAAGCTACGAAATTGCTAAGTATGATTACTGACAGGCCCGGACTTTTAAAACCATTAACTGATACTGAAAAGGAATGGGACATCATCGTAGTTGGCGGCGGGGCCACTGGTTTGGGTACTGCTTTGGATGCAGCTTCCCGCGGTTATCAAACTTTGCTGCTGGAGCAGGCCGATTTTGCAAAAGCAACTTCGAGCCGCAGCACCAAGCTGGTGCATGGTGGTGTGCGTTACCTGGCTCAGGGTAATATCAGTTTGGTACAGGAGGCTTTGTACGAAAGGGGACTTTTGCTGAACAATGCACCCCATCTGGTGAAAAATGTATCATTCATTATTCCCAACTACCAATGGTGGGAACGGATATTTTATACGGTGGGTTTAGGGATATACGATCTTTTAGCCGGTAAGCTAAGCTTTGGCAGAACAAAGCATATTTCCCCAAATGAATTACTTAACCGTTTGCCGGGCATCAATCCCAAAGGCTTGTCCGGCGGCGTGGTCTATCATGATGGCCAGTTTGACGATTCGCGTCTGGCTGTAAACCTGGCCAAAACTTGTCTGGAGCAAGGGGCAACTGTACTTAATTATTTTCGCGTTACAGGACTTAGTAAAAATGGTCAGGGAAAAATAGCAGGTGTTGCGGCAACTGATATGGAAACGGGAACAGCTTATCATCTAAAAACAAAAGTGGTCATTAACGCCACCGGCGTATTTGTTGACGATCTGCTGCAAATGGACAAACCCGGCAAAAAGCCGTTAGTAAGATCAAGCCAGGGTGTGCATTTGGTGATAGACCGGGCTTTTATGCCTGCGCGCGATGCGTTGATGATACCCAAAACGGAAGATGGCCGCGTGCTTTTCATCGTGCCCTGGCACGATAAGCTGGTAGTAGGTACTACCGATACACCGCTTAATGAGCATAGTCTTGAGCCGATAGCATTGGAAGGTGAGATTGACTTTATATTGAATACCGCCGCTAAATACTTAACAAAAGCGCCCGTCCGTAAGGATGTATTGAGCGTGTTTGCGGGCTTGCGCCCTTTGGCCGCCCCGCAGGATGATTCATCAAAAACAAAGGAAATTTCACGCAGCCACAAATTGATTGTTTCGCAATCGGGCCTGATTACGATAACCGGCGGCAAATGGACCACCTATCGCAGGATGGCTGAAGATACCATTGATAAAGCGATACAAACAGGCAGCTTAAACCCCCAGCCCTGTACTACCAAAAACCTGCCCATCCATGGCAGCCGGCGCCAGATGGATTGGGAAGAACATTTATATGTTTATGGCAGTGACCGGGAGAAAGTACTTGCCCTGATCAGTGAAAACCCGGAATGGGGCAAAAAACTGCATTCCAGATATGATTATTTACAGGCAGAAGTGGTATGGGCTGTCCGGCACGAAATGGCCCGTACGGTGGAAGATGTGCTGGCACGCAGGGTAAGGCTGTTGTTTTTGGATGCGCGTGCTGCAATGGAGGCCGGCCCGCCGGTTGCTGCATTAATGGCAGTGGAATTACAAAAAGATGCGCAATGGCAAAACGAACAGGTTGCCGCATTCAGCAGCCTGGCTAAAGCATATTTATTGTAATGTGCCGTATTGCGTTTAAAAATATAATGTAGATTTATACCACCTTTATTCATCTTAACGCCTAATAATGGAAGGATATATTTTGGCCCTTGACCAGGGTACAACCAGCTCTCGTGCTATTGTATTCGATCATCAGGGGCAGATCCGGTCGGTTGCTCAAAAAGAATTTAGACAGATATTCCCAAAGCCGGGATGGGTGGAACATGACCCGAATGAAATCTGGTCAACCCAGGCCGGCGTTGCTGCCGAAGCGACGGTAAAGATGGGTATCAACGGTACCAATATAAAAGCCATAGGGATCACCAACCAGCGCGAAACCACCATAGTTTGGGACCGGACAACCGGCGAGCCGGTTTATAATGCCATTGTTTGGCAGGACAGGCGTACAGCGGCTTTCTGCGACGAGTTAAAGAATGACGGCCATGCAGATTTAATACGTTCAAAAACCGGTTTGGTGATTGATGCCTATTTCTCTGCTTCCAAGATCAGGTGGATACTGGATAATGTTCCCGGCGCGCGCGCTAAAGCGGAAGCTGGCGAACTGGCTTTTGGAACGGTGGACAGTTGGCTGGTATGGAAATTTACCCGGGGAGGGGTGCATGCGACGGATGTGACTAACGCCAGCCGTACTATGCTGTTCAACATCCGCACATTAGAATGGGATCGGGAACTCCTCAAAATATTTAATATCCCGGCAAGCATGCTGGCAGAGGTAAAGCAAAGCAGCGAAATATATGGCCAGACGGCTACCACTATCTTCGCCTCAAAAATACCTATTGCGGGCATAGCCGGAGATCAGCATGCCGCACTTTTCGGTCAGATGTGTATTGATAAGGCAATGGTAAAAAACACCTACGGTACCGGCTGCTTTATGCTGATGAATATCGGCAATGAATTCATCGAGTCAAAAAACAACCTGTTGACCACGATCGCCTGGAAGATTGACGGCAAAACCATCTACGCATTTGAAGGAAGCATATTTATTGGGGGTGCAGTAGTGCAGTGGCTTCGCGATGGCCTTGGTATCATTAAAGTTTCTGCTGATGTTGAACAACTTGCTTTAAGCGTGCCCGATACGGGAGGTGTTTATTTCGTTCCCGCTTTTGCCGGCCTGGGCGCACCTTATTGGGACGCTGAAGCGCGAGGTACTATAGTAGGGCTTACCCGTGGCTCCGCAGCAGGACATGTCGCCCGTGCTGCGCTTCAATCGATTGCCTACCAAACTATGGATGTACTGAAAGCTATGCAGGCGGATGCTGGTATGCCAATAAGAGAATTAAGGGTCGATGGTGGTGCCACGGCAAATAATCTGCTGATGCAGTTTCAGGCTAATTTGTTAAATTGTAAAGTGATCAGGCCAAATGTGGTTGAAACCACGGCGCTTGGCGCCGCTTATCTCGCTGGACTGGCGGTTGGCTACTGGAAAAACCAGGAAGAAATACAACAGCAGTGGCAGGCCGAGAAAGAATTTATACCTGCAGCCGATTCTCCCGAAATACAAAAAGGCATTCGGGGATGGAAAAAGGCGGTACGGGCAGCCCAGGCATGGAGTTTGTTTGAGAATGAAGAAAAGAACCAGGATTAAAAGAATCGAGGGCCGGGAAATAAGAATCAAACAGATGGGAAAAACAATCTTGTAATTAAGTTGGTATTAATATGCATCATAACTTTTTCAAATAAATTACATAAACCTATTTACTATGTCTCCATTCATGGCCGAACTCATCGGCTCTATGCTGCTTATATTACTCGGCGACGGTGTAGTTGCCAATGTACTGTTAAACGATACTAAAGGAAATAACAGCGGCTGGATAGTGATCACCACCGGCTGGAGCCTCGCTGTATTTGTCGGGGTCACAGTGGCTGGCCCGTATAGCGGCGCACATTTAAATCCCGCCATCACTATTGGTATGGCTATTGCCGGTGCATTTCCCTGGGCAGGTGTATTGCCTTATATAGTCGCCCAGATGCTGGGTGCATCCCTGGGTGCGTTCCTTGTGTGGCTGATGTATTATAATCATTTTCAGCGCACAAACAACCCCGGTTTTGTTTTGGCTGTTTTCTGTACCGGGCCGGCTGTACGAAATTACTTTTCCAACATCGCCAGCGAGATCATCGGTTCATTTGTATTGATATTTGTCGTGTTTTATATAACGGGTGCCGAAATAATTCCCTCAAAAACCCCTGTTGGACTTGGTTCGGTAGGTGCTTTGCCGGTTGCGTTTTTGGTTTGGGCGATCGGTCTGTCATTGGGTGGAACAACCGGCTATGCCATCAACCCGGCGCGAGATCTGGGTCCGCGGATTATGCACGCTATTTTACCTGTAAAGAGCAAAGGCAGCAGTGATTGGGCTTACTCCTGGATACCTATATTAGGGCCTGTTATCGGCGCTGTGATCGCTGCACTTATTTATATGCAATTACGGCAAAACCTCTATAATTAGCGTATCTTTTTGCCCGCAACATTCTTATAAATAAAATGAAAAAATTCTTCTTGTTAATTTTATTGTGCATCTGTTTTATAAGTATTTGCCGGGCGCAAAATCCTGTCATCATCGGTTATGTGGGTGGCTATAGCGGGTTGATTAATGTAAATGTATCGCCAAAAAAATTATCGGTAATAAACTATGCCTTTGTAGATGTTAAAGATAATCGTGCCTGGCTTCATCGCCAGGCAACAGACACGATCAACTTCAGGCGTTTGAATGCGCTGAAAAAGCAAAATCCCGCCCTTAAAGTGGTGATCTCAATAGGCGGATGGACCTGGAGCGGAAAATTTTCCGATGCGGTATTAACAGATACGTCGCGTGCGGCTTTTGCTGCCAGTGCAGCAGATATTGTAAGCAAATATGGCCTGGATGGTGTAGATATCGATTGGGAATATCCCGGAAGACCTGGTTTGGAAGGGAATGTCTACCGTGCTGAAGATAAACAAAATTTTACCCTGTTGTTTCGCGACCTGCGCCATGCATTGGATAGTATAAAGCAGCAAACCGGCAAAGATTATCTTTTAACTACGGCCGTCGGCGGTTTTGCATCGTTTTTGGATAATACCGAAATGGGCAAGGCGCAGCAATACTTAAATTATATTAACCTGATGACCTACGATTTTTCGGACGTTGTTGCCACTCATCATACCAATTTGTATCGCAGCAATTTATATCAAACACAAAAATATGCTGATCATGCAGTGAATGCCTTTATAGCGGCGGGCGTGCCTGCTGACAAACTGGTGATGGGTCTGGCTTTTTATGGCCGGGTATACAACCTGGTTTCGGATACTAAAAGGGGCTTAGGCGATACGATATTGAACCGCGACAGGGGAAAAGGATATACAGCCATAAAGGATAGCCTCGTTAATCAGAAGGGGTATGTACGCTATCGCGACAGGAAAGCTAAAGCGCCCTATTTATATAATGCTGCCAAACGACAGTTCATTACTTATGATGATGAATGGTCGGTAAAGAAAAAATGCCGTTATGTGCGCTCAAAGAAGATGGGGGGTGTGATGTTTTGGGAATACAGCTCCGACCCCAAAGAATATTTGCTGGATGAGGTCAATACGGTCCTAAGGTGACCGCTTTTAGCGGCTCAGCTTATTGGTCTTGGTACGTACCAATACGGTTTCTATTACGTAAAAGTACGTGAATATTAGTCAGGTATTAACTGCTATCGCTTCGAAAGCGTATTGTAAATGAGTTAATTATATGCTTTGCATAAGGCATGTTGCCTTAAAGGATACTAGCAGGCTTGTTGATTAAGTAATCAATTAAACTTATTTTTAGTACCAAAACCCTAAAACCCAACAATTTATTATGGAAACACGAGAAGGAGTATCCCTTTTAACCGGGAAAGAAGGAGCTGAAATTGCCGTTACCGTAGCAGCCGGCTGGACAAAAAATTACCGGAACCGAAACCCTGGCAGTGTTATATCTCAATTTTTTGGTTTTGAAATTTTACAGCGTATCCTTCAACAGCCTGATTGTACAGGTATCCGCATCTACTATGCCAATAGCGCATCGCTAAGCGCATGGCAGCGCTTTATCCTGGCTATTGCCAATTTTCTGATCAAAGATGTGGCAAATGCAGAAGGTGAGCTTCACCTGGTACTCGCCGGGGTCACACCGGATGGTTCAGATCAGATCCCGGGATCAGATATGGGAATTGAAACATTTGCGCTTAAAATTAATACAGCATCTGCAGCAGCGCCATCTGCAAGTATTCTTGGTGAGCAATCAGTGCCATGCCCGGGCGGCGCGGGCTGTCCGACAAACGTACTTACCGGTGGCGCATAATCATTTAGTCAATGTGTAGTCGATGGCCGTTGCTGTAGTATTAGTTAACGTCTCTGTACTGTCAGGATTTTTTCCATTGCTTGCAGCCTGGTATAATTACCGCCGGCTGGATCAGGTTTTAAAATTAATGGTGGCTTTTTGCCTGGTATCGGTACTGCCTGATCTGGCCGGTTTGATAACGTTATATCTCAAGTTGAAATATAATAATCTTTTCCTGATGCATCTTTTTGACCTGGTGGCTGTTGTGTTCTTTACCCTGATCTATTACCACGCATTTTACAAACCGGTTTTAAAGAAAGTAACACTTATATTAGGAGGCATAACCTTTTTAATAATGATCGGCAATGAGATTTTTATTGAAAGTATAAAGGATTATCCTTCGGTTTGTAATACCATCTTATGCTTGTTGCTTATCCCTTTGTCGCTAATCTATTTTTATCAGATATTTTCACGACAGGAGTTTACTCATATAGAAAAACAAGGCATGTTCTGGATAAATGCGGGCGTATTAATTTATTTTTCTATCAATGTTTTCCTGTTTATGCTTTATAACAAGATCAGCAGCGTTGAGAAACAGGATTTTTACATGATGCAGTCGATAACAAATATTATTGCTAACTTACTTTACTCAGTCGGACTGCTTTGCAAACCTCAGAAAACAACCTGATTCCGGTATTAATTACAGGCACCATTGTTATTATTATATTATTGGTTTTTTTATTTCTTTTTGTGATCATTTATCAAAGAAGAATGATAAAGAACCAGGTCGTATTGCGGCAATTACAGGATGAGAAACAAATTGACCTGTTGAACGCTGTTTTTGAAACCCAGGAAACTGAACGTAAGCGCCTCGCTGAAGACTTACACGACAGTGTAGGACAGGTTTTATCAGCTATAAAGCTAAACCTACACCGGCTTAATAAGGTAAATAAGAACGCGGCCCCGAAAGATCTGCTGGCAGATACCCGCAAACTAACCGACGAATGCATACAGGAAATACGAAATATTATCCATAATGTATTACCGCCCGTGTTGACCGATTTTGGGTTGATGGATGCCTTGCAGGCTTTGTGTGATAAACTGGGGCAAAATACGGACATAAGGATCACTTTTACAAAAAACCTGGCCGACGAACGGTTTCCATCAGAAATTGAACTGACGCTTTACCGAATGGCACAGGAGCTGTTTGGCAATGCGGTAAAACATTCCGGGGCCTCGTCCATACAGTTATCGCTCACCAAGGACGCTAATTGGCTGGCCATGTCGTTCAGCGATAACGGTAAAGGCTTTGATATGGATCATGTTACACACGGATTCGGTTTAAAGAACCTGCAGAGCAGGGCCCGGCTCATTAACGGCAAAATAGTTACTTATGCAAAACCATTAAACGGGACCCTTACTACCATAATGGTGATGATATCATGAATGTAAACAGACTATATTGATTATATTTAACCAAATTCCAGACTGCTTATGAAGCCGATAAACCTGGCAATCGTTGATGATCATAAGATTTTCAGGAATGGCTTGAAAGCTACGCTGGAAGATTGTCCGGGCTTTAAACTGCTGATTGAAGCTTCAAACGGCAAAGAACTCATCGGTCAACTGGCTGCCCATACGCCGGACGTGATACTGATGGATATAAAAATGCCGGAGATGGATGGCATGCAAACTGCGGCTCACATTCATCAACATTTTAAACAGATCAAAGTACTGGCACTTTCCATGCACAACGAGGATAAGTACATAATGGATATGATCAAGGCCGGGGCCTCGGGTTATTTACTAAAAAATGCCGAGCCTGAAGAGATCATTGAGGCTATAAAAACGGTACATAGCAAAGGATTTTATTTTAACGAGCATCTGTCGGTAACCCTTATTAAACAATTGGTGGGGCCGGGCGGCTATGCCGATGGCGCCGGGCAGCAGCAAGTGGATTTGAATGACCGGGAAATTGCGGTATTGAGGCTTGTTTGCCAGGAGCACTCCAACCAGGAAATAGCCGATAAAATATTTTTGAGCGTGCGCACCGTGGAAGGGTACCGTGCGCGGCTATTTGAAAAAACCGGTTCAAAAAATCTGGTCGGCCTGGTGATATTTGCCATTAAAAAGGGAATCGTCAGCGTATGAACCCCACTCGATCCTCCCGGCAGGGGAGGGCTCAAACGTTTATAAAAAAGTCTCTTCTGGCGGTGGAGATTTAGCGGGGGCTTTTTACCTTTGCATCATGGAAACCATCACCTGGCACGATTTTGAAAAAGTTGAGTTGCGCACCGGCACCATACTGGAAGTGGCCGATTTCCCCGATGCGCGTAAGCCTGCTTATAAGGTACAGGTTGATTTCGGCCCTCACGGTATCAAATGGTCAAGTGCGCAAATCACCAAGCACTACACTAAGGAACAATTAATTGGCCGGCAAATAGTCGGGGTGATCAACTTTCCTAAAAAGCAGATCGCTACTTTTATGTCGGAATTCTTGCTAACCGGCTTTGCTGACAGCAACGGCGATATCGTTTTGACATCTATTGAACACCCTGTGCCCAACGGCAGTAAATTAATATAATGCGCTATTATAATTTTGGCGACGAGCCCGCTATATCGCCCGACGATTTTTTTATGAATGAGGCGCTTAAAGAAGCCAAACTGGCTTTGGCTGAAGATGAGATCCCTATTGGCGCGGTGGTGGTTTGCAAGGGGCAAATCATTGGTCGCGGGCACAATTTGACCGAGCGCCTGAACGATGTATCGGCACATGCAGAAATGCAGGCACTCACTGCTGCGGCTAACTTTTTGGGAGGCAAGTACCTGCGGGACTGCACGCTGTATGTTACGCTGGAGCCCTGCGTAATGTGTGCCGGAGCATGCTATTGGTTTCAATTGAGTAAAATTGTATTCGGCGCTTATGATACCAAACTGGGTTTCGGCAGGCTCAATCAAAAAGTAACCCACCCCAAAACTATCATAACGGGCGGTATCCGCCAAAATGAGTGTGCGGAGCTGGTGCGTTCGTTTTTTAAAAGTAAGCGGAATAAATAGCTGATCGCCCGGTGGCTGATCGCCCGTAGGCTATAGCCGCAATCGATGAGGTGCCCGATATAGGGTAAAGTTAATCCTATGGATCATTGACCATTGCGGATGGACTGCAAACCGGCGAAAAACTTGACATTTATAAGAACAAAAGTTAACCTCATACCTTTATATTTGTACCCACAACGAACGTTAACCTTTTAAAAAATAATCATTATGGCATTCACACTACCGGCGTTAGCTTACGCCACCGATGCTTTGGAACCTCACATCGATAAACTGACTATGGAGATCCACCACGGGAAACATCACCAGGCATACGTTACTAATTTGAACAAGGCCCTTGAAGGCAAGCCTGAAGCAAATAGCAGCATTGAGGAGATCATCAAAAGTATTTCAAAATTCCCGCCTGCAGTTCGTAACAACGGGGGTGGTCACTACAACCATACTATGTTTTGGACATTGCTTTCACCAAGTGGTGGCGGCGAACCTACGGGCGCTTTGGGCGATGCGATAAAAAGTACATTCGGTACATTCGCTGATTTTAAAACCAAATTATCAGAAGCTGGCGCTACGCGTTTCGGTTCCGGCTGGGCCTGGTTGATTGTTACAGCTGATAAAAAACTGGCCATAACTTCAACCCCAAACCAGGATAATCCATTAATGGACATTGCCGAAGTAAAAGGCACCCCGGTTTTAGGTCTCGACGTTTGGGAGCATGCCTATTATTTGAAGTATCAAAACCGTCGTCCTGATTATTTAGCTGCGATCTGGAATGTGATCAACTGGAATCACGTTGCTGAGTTATATGCAAAAGCGATTGCTTAATTTTTAAATCAATTAAATAAGCGAACGGCAGGATAGATTTAATCATTCTGCCGTTTTTTGTTAAACGGCCCCTCCCAATCCTGCCGAGGAAGGGAGGGCTAAAAAGCGTCTTCCCTTGCCGGGGAGATCCAAAGGGGGTTACCTGATGAAAGCAGTTGTTCTGGAAGCGGCTAATAAGCCGCTCATATTAAAGGAAGTTGACAAACCCGCATTGCAGGCAGGCGAGGTTTTGGTACAGATAAAAGCTGCTGCGCTAAACCGCAGGGATTACTGGATAACGACAGGCAACTATGCCGGTATAAAATATCCGTCTATCCTGGGCTCCGATGGCGCTGGTATTGTTGCCCAGACGGGCAGCGATGCGGATAAAGGATGGCTCAATAAGGAAGTGATCATCAATCCCTGCCACAACTGGGGAAGCCATGACGAATACCAGAACCGCGATTTTGCTATTTTGGGCCTGCCCGAAGACGGCACATTTGCAGAATATGTAAAAGTGAAATCCGAATATTTATATCCTAAACCGGCACACCTGAGTTGGGAACAGGCAGCAGCTTTACCATTAGCCGGCATGACCACCTTTAGAGCATTGTTTACCAAAGGCAAAGCAAAAAAAGGAGATAAGGTACTGATAACCGGTGTAGGCGGCGGCACCGGTACGTTTGCGTTGCAATGGGCGGTAGCGGCAGGATGCCAGGTGTTTGTCACTTCCGGGTCGGGCGAAAAGATAGAACGGGCCAGGCAATTGGGTGCATGTGCAGGTATGAACTATAAAGCGCAGGACTGGGCCCAGGAGTTACAGCATCTGGCGGGTGGCTTTGACGTAATCATTGACAGTGCGCTGGGTAAGGACTTTGATAATTTGCTTGAGATAAGCAACCCGGGTGCGCGAATTGTTATTTTTGGAGGCACTGCAGGCAATATTCCGCCGCTCAATGGCCGGAAAATATTCTGGAAGCAGTTACAATTGTTAGGTACTACCATGGGCTCGCCGGATGATTTTAAAGCAATGGTTGATTTCGTCAATGCGCATCAGATTATACCGGTAATTGATGTAGTTTTTCCCTTAGACCAGGCTCAAAAAGCGGTCGGTAGAATGGAAAACTCATCGCAGTTTGGTAAAATAGTTCTTAAAGCCTGACAAAGATGCTTCGGTTAAAAATTGAAGCCATTAAATGGGAGACTCCAGATACGGCAACCTTCTTTTTAAGCGAAATATCCGGCAAAAAAATCCACTATCAGGCCGGGCAGTTTATTACGCTGGTATTCACCCATCATTCCGGGGAGATACGCAGGTCATACTCCTTAAGCTCCTCACCCGATGAGGGCCTGTTGGCCATCACAGTGAAACGGATAACCAACGGTGAAATATCCCGCTTTATGCTTACTAAAATAAAGCCGGGTGAAATATTGAATGCTGTTGAACCTGCGGGAAGATTTACGGTTGCTGACTTCCGGCCGGAAAAAGATATTGTTTTCTTTGCCGCCGGCAGTGGAATTACACCGGTACTGGCACAATTAAAATATGCGCTTGCCCGGCAGGGTAACAGCCATTTCACACTGATCTATAGCAGCCGGGATGAATCCTCTATGTTATTCAGCGAGCAGTTGGGTGTACTGGCGCAGGTTAATCCCTCCAGGTTAAAGGTCATCCATCTTTTAAGCAGTGAGGGTAACCGGCTCAATAATATACGGGTAGAGGAACTCGTGCGCCAAAATGTTCCCTTTGGCCTTGATAAGGCTGAATTTTACGTATGCGGCCCATTTGCATATATGCGCATGGTACAGCTTACGCTTTTATTTATGGGAATCGGACCTGCACGGATACGGAAGGAAAACTTCGTGATCGGAACCATAGCGGTAACAGGCAGCAGCAAAAGCTATCCTCCCGGAAAGGTAAAAATACATTTCAAGGGTGAGCTTTATGATATCGGCGTAGGCGAGAACCAGTCGATATTACAAGCTGCCCTGCAAAATAATGTGCTATTACCCTACAGCTGTCGTGCGGGGATGTGTTCCGCCTGCACGGCTTTGTGTAAAAATGGGCAGGTGATAATGGACGAAAATGAGGTACTAACTGATCAGGACCTGAAAGAGGGCTGGATACTAACTTGTACCGGGCACCCGGTTGGCGAGGATGTGGTCATTAGGTTTGAGCGCTAGCTATCCTCATCTCCAATCGGAAATTGTAAATCCGAAATCCGATCGCCTATATCTCCATCACTTCCTTTTTCTTCCTGGTTTTCATGCGTTTGGGTACAAACTCCAGTATTTCATTTTTCAGCGCCTCGATCATACGGCGTTTCAAAAAATTCTTTTGTATAACAATACTCACCTCGCGGGCCGGCTCGGGTGATTTAAAATATCGTACCCGGTCCAATTGTTTGTCGTTTAACTCAGCCAATGCCAGTTCCGGCAAAATAGTAGCGCCATTATTCTGGTCCACCATGCGTTTTAAGGTTTCAACGCTCCCGGTATTGTATTCAAAGTGAAGGAAACCTTTGGTGGCTTTGCGCCGCTGGCAGATATTTAAAACTTGCTCACGCATGCAATGACCTTCATTCAGCACCCATATTTCTTCCATATCAATATCTTCGGGGCTGATGCTCTTCTTCTTTGAAAGTTTGCTGTGTTTGGATACGTAGGCGACAAAGTTCTCATAAAAAACAGGAATTTCGGTTAATGAAGCTTCGCGCAATGGTGTTGACATGATGCCGCAATCAAGCGTACCCAATTTTAATTGTTGTATGATCTCTTCGGTAGTCTGCTCCCAGACGATCAGTTTCACCTGCGGATATTTTTGAATAAATCCGGTAATTATTTTAGGCAAAATGTATGGCGATACAGTTGGGATGATGCCAACTTTTAACTCGCCCGACAGTTCCTTTTGTCTGTCGGTAATGATCTCTTTGATTTTTTCGCTTTCGGCCAGCATAATCCGGGCCTGCTCGATGATCTCTATGCCTATTTCTGTAGGGCTTACCGGTTGCTTACTGCGGTCAAATATCCTGACTCCGAGCGTGTCTTCCAATTTTTGTACCTGCATACTTAAGGTAGGCTGGGTTACAAAACACTTTTCAGCAGCTGATACAAAACTCCGGTAAGTGTCGACTGCTACAATATATTCAAGCTGAGTAATGGTCATATAGATTAAATCTATTCAAATATAATAATTATTGATTTTTTCTATTGAATAATTATAAGGAAGTTTGAAACATAAACCCAATTGCTATGGACAATAACAAAAAAAAGCTCACTACGGCCTCGGGCATACCGTATGTAGAGAACGAAAACTCAATGACTGTTGGTCCGCGTGGTCCAATACTGATCCAGGACTTCATACTGCATGAAAAAATGGCGCACTTTAACCGTGAGCGTATCCCCGAGCGTGTGGTGCATGCCAAAGGATCCGGCGCTTATGGAACATTTACCCTTACTCATGATATTTCCAAATATACGCGTGCAAAGATCTTCAATACCATTGGCAAGCAAACCAGGGTATTTGTGCGCTTCTCAACGGTTGGCGGTGAGAAAGGGTCGGCCGATACTGAACGCGATCCAAGGGGATTTGCGGTTAAGTTTTATACCGAAGAAGGTAACTGGGACCTGGTCGGTAATAATACTCCTGTATTTTTTATAAAGGACCCTAAAAAGTTTGGTGATTTTATCCATACACAAAAGCGTGACCCATACACCAACTGCAAAAGCGCGACCATGATGTGGGACTTCTGGTCATTGAATCCTGAAAGTTTGCACCAGGTAACTATTCTGATGTCTGACAGGGGAACACCTTACGGTTACCGGCATATGGATGGCTTCGGGAGCCATACATTTTCAATGATCAATGCAGAAAACGAAAGAGTTTGGGTAAAGTTTCATTTCAAAACCGCACAAGGTATCAAAAACTTTACCGATGAACAGGCCGGATCTATGCGTGGCAAAAACCCTGATTTTGCACAACACGACCTGCTTACTTCCATTGACGACGGTGATTTTCCAAAATGGAACGTAAAAATACAGATCATGACGGAAGAACAGGCAAGAACCTATCATTGGAATCCGTTCGACCTGACAAAAGTATGGCCTCATGGCGATTTTCCATTGATCGATATAGGGGTGATGGAGCTGAATGAAAATCCGGATAACTATTTTGCCCATGTTGAACAGGCTGCTTTTGCGCCGGCTCATGTAGTAGACGGGATCAGCTATTCGCCCGATAAAATGTTACAGGGGCGTATATTATCTTATCCTGATGCACACCGCTACCGTCTGGGAGCTAACTATGAGCAGATACCTGTAAATAGATGCCCTTTTATGGTGAACAATTATGAGAGGGACGGGCACATGCGGGTAGATGGCAATAGTGGTAAGGCGCCAAACTATTTCCCCAACAGCTTTGACGATATTGAAGTAGACAACAGCTATAAACAACCGGCATGGGATTTGGGCGCTGCGGTTGCTGACTGGTACGACCGCAATGCAGAGGGGGAGAACGACCATTATACGCAGCCTGGTAACTTGTACAGGCTAATGGGCGAAGATCAAAAACAGGACCTCATTAAAAATATCACTAATTCAATGAGTGGTATCGCCGGTTCCAAACGCGACCAGATCATTAACCGGCAGCTTTGCCACTGGTTCCGGGCTGATATTAACCTGGGAATGGCAGTAGCAAAAGGCTTGGAACTTGATCTAAGCGAAACTATGAAACATATGCCCCAAACCGTTTAAATTATTTTGCAGAGACGCGCAGTGCATTGCCGTCTCTGCATTTTTTATTCTACTGTTACCGATTTTGCCAGATTCCTGGGCTGGTCAACATTACATCCGCGCATTACGGCAATATGGTAAGCCAATAGTTGTAAAGGTATGGTAGCCAGCAGCGGAACAAAGGCCTCTGCGGTTTGGGGGATCTCTATCACATAATCGGCCATTGCTTTTACCTCCGTATCTCCTTCGGTAACAATGGCGATAACATGGCCGCCCCGTGCTTTAACTTCCTGTATATTACTGATCACTTTTTCGTAGGATGAATGCCGGGTAGCAATAAATACAACCGGCATATCATCATCTATCAGGGCGATCGGGCCATGCTTCATTTCTGCAGCCGGGTAACCTTCGGCATGGATATAGGATATTTCTTTCAGCTTTAATGCTCCTTCAAGAGCAACCGGGAATGAACTGCCACGACCTAAAAATAAGCAATTGGTAGAATCTTTAAACTTGGCAGCTATTTCCTTAACATGGGCATTTGACCCAAGGGCCTTCTCTACCAATCCGGGTATCTCATCAAGTCCGGTTAGATATTCTATCAGTTTGCTTTGCGTAATAGTTCCGCGTTGCTGCGCGATGTAGAAAGCGATCAGGGTAAGGACAGTAACCTGTGCGGTAAAAGCTTTTGTGGAAGCAACGCCTATTTCCGGGCCGGCGTGTGTGTATACCCCGGCGTGAGTAGTGCGCGGAATAGAAGCGCCAACGACATTACAAACGCCAAAAATTGTTGCCCCTTTTTCTTTTGCCAATTCAATAGCGGCCATCGTATCGGCTGTTTCGCCTGACTGAGATATGGCGATTACCAGGTCCTTTTCTGTAATGATCGGATTGCGGTATCTGAATTCCGAGGCATATTCAACTTCAACAGGCACACGGGCATACTCTTCTATCAGGTATTCCCCAACCAAACCGGCATGCCATGAAGTACCGCAGGCTACGATGATGATGCGGTCTACATTTTTTAATTTTTCAGTATATTCTTTTATGCCGCCCAGTTGCACATTGCCTTTTTGCGGGTAGATCCTTCCGCGCATGCAATCACGTATAGAACGTGGTTGCTCATAGATCTCCTTAAGCATAAAATGGTCATAGCCGCCCTTTTCAAGCATTTCCAGCTTCAGGTCAAGTTCGTGTATATAGGGGGTTTGTACCGTGTTGTCAATATTTTTAATCAGCAGGTCGTCCCGGCGGATATAAGCTATTTCGTTGTCATTTAAATAGATCACGTTTTTGGTATACTCCACAATAGGGGTAGCATCAGATGCAATAAAATATTCGCCATCCCCAACGCCGATAACCAAAGGGCTGCCCTTTCGCGCAGCAATCAACTGATCCGGTTCGTCTGAGCTCATGATCACAATGGCGTAAGCGCCTATTACCTTATTAAGGGTTACCCTGACCGCCTCACGCAGATCTAAACCGGTTTCCTGTTGTATATCTTCAACAAGGTGTATCAGCACCTCGGTATCTGTATCGCTTAAAAAAATATGTCCTTTTGCCAATAAAGCCTCTTTAATGACGGCATAGTTTTCAATTATCCCGTTATGGATAATGCTGAGCTTACGGTTGCCGGAAGAATGAGGGTGTGAGTTGCGGTCGCTGGGTATCCCATGAGTAGCCCACCGGGTATGACCCATGCCCAGGGTGCCTTTTAAATTAACACCTTTGACAAAACCTTCCAGATCGCTTACTTTGCCGGCCTTCTTATAAACTTTAAGATCTTTATCAATTAATGCCACGCCGGCACTATCGTATCCCCGGTACTCTAAACGATGTAACCCCTTGATCACTATAGGGTATGCATCCCTGTAGCCAATGTAACCAACAATGCCGCACATAAATGGAAGTTTTTAAATTTAAAAAGTAACAAAAATAATTAGCTATTCGATATAATCAACACGAATAGCTAATAATAGTTGTAATAAATAAGAAAAGGCCCCGAAGGGGCCTCTTTTCTATTTATTTATTTTTGTATAAATGATGTTTAATTTAATGCGGTTAGCCGAATTATCGGTGCCGACGGCGATGGTGCGTCCCGCAGTTTGAGGTGTGGGGCTGATATCAACTGATGTGGTATTTGTGGTATCAACCGGGGCCAGGTAGGTGCCATAATCAACGGATTTACCATTTATCAGATCCTGTATGTAGGCTGTAATAATAAAGTGATAGTCTTTTAGCGATGAACTATAATATCCTCCAAAAGTACCTACTCCCATAGATCGTGGATCTGATAAATTGGCATCCTGCAATTCTGCCCGCTGATGCGCAATATCATACCGGTACATCGTTAGTTTTGGTTGCGCCTTAAAGGGTATGATTGAAGTTGGCTGGGGTGTTATAACCAATTCGGCCCGGTTGATTACAATATTCCCTGTATTTTTAATAATACTTTTCAGATAAGGGAACTTTATTCTAACTTTTGTACCGGCTAAGCCCTGCAGATAAATAAGTTTCTTTGAACTGCTGGTATCGTTGATATCGGTAGTAACGGCGGTTGAAAGGGTATGTTTTATTTCAGCGGCATGCGTGCCCAGCGGAAGTGATACTACGGCAGTATCGATGGTTGTGCCACTTACCGCGCGGTAATAAACATTTATCTTGGAGGAATCGGCCAAATCAAACATCATTGTTCCCCCCGCACCTGTGGTTCCGCTTTTGTCAAGTGTAATATATAATCCCTTGACATTGTTCTGGAAAACTACATTGGAAGCTAACTGCGCACTGCCCGCATTAAATAAAACAGTATTAATGAATGTTTTATCAATCGGTATTCTCAATTGCGGTACCACTTTTATAAGGGTATCAGGCGCCCCGGTTATGATATTCATGATCTTGACGCTATCATGCGTACGGGCACTGAATGATCGGGTTCCTAAAAGATTTCCGGAATTATAAAGCCATACTTTATTGTTATAATAAGTTTGGTTAAGCGGCCGCTCAGTCAGCTGGTACACATTGACCTTATACTTTGAAGTAAGGGAGTCGCCATAAAAACCATCAGTATACCTTAGTACCAGCACGGCCGAGTCAATGGATATCGTCCCGGTTGGAAGGGTATACGCTGAACTGCTCGGCAAATTGAGCCCAACGGCAACGTTTGATTCAATGGTGCCTAATACAGGGTCGATAAAATAGCCCATAGGGGTTTTAGCCAGACTGGTGGTCGGTACTGAATCTTCCTTAAGGGTATTTACAATAATTGTCGCTGTATCGATCAGCGAACCACCCAATCGCGTAGACGAATTCAGATCCAATCCTATCGTGTCCTTATTTTTACAGCTATTTAAAATAAAAAGACTTATTAACAGGGTCAATAAGTCTGATCGGAAAAATTTCATATATGATCTCAAGCTTTATGCAACATGTACCAATTCTTCATTGGTAATTTCGTCGTAAAAATTGTAATAATTTTCGAAATCAGACGTGGAATTAAACTCTAAAACCGATTTATGGCTGTTTTTAACATTATTTAACACTTCATCATCTATATTTTCGCTGCCTAAAACGATTCCGTCCGAATATTGGATGGCGCCGGCATACAGTGATGAATTTGTTCCGGGCCCGTAAACCGCGGTGTGTTTTTCGGTCATACCAGCCATAACCGCCTTGCGTGCAAAATCAGGATTAAGCTGGCCGTCAAAATTATCATCGTAAATAGAATAAATTACTTTTGAGTTTTTGAAGGTCGGATCATCCTTATAAGTTGTTTTTAAATAGGCCGGTACCAAGGCGCTCATCCAGCCGTGGCAGTGAATGATATCAGGCGCCCAACCTAATTTTTTTACAGTTTCTAATGCACCCTTGCAAAAGAAAATCGTCCTTTCATCGTTATCAGCATAGAACTTACCATCCTTATCGCCAAACACATATTTACGCTGAAAATATTCTTCATTATCTAAAAAATACACTTGCATACGCGCTGCCGGGATCGATGCTACCTTAATGATCAAAGGGTTATCATTATCATTAATAATGATATTCATACCCGATAAACGGATCACTTCATGAAGCCTGTTCCTGCGCTCATTTATATTTCCAAAACGTGGCATAAGGATACGGATCTCGTAACCTTTTTCCTGCATTGCTTGTGGCAATTGGCGCGTTATTTCAGAAATTTTAGAGAGTTCGAGGAAAGGTGACATTTCATGAGTGATGAACAGAAGCTTAGATTTAGCCATCTCTAATCAGTATTAAATTTATGTAAAGAAGTCAAAAAATTTGAGTCCGCAAATATAATCATTATCTTATGAATTATCAATGTATTATGCAAGTTAGTTTTGGTTATTTTTAATCAATTGCACAACTTTGCCCGGATTTTTATTAAATTTTGTCCATTGAAGATTTTTACGACTAAGAAAAGCCTGGCCGGGCATTTGGAACCATTTCGCAGGGATGGCAAAAAAATCGGTTTTGTGCCCACAATGGGAGCCCTGCACCAGGGACACCTGTCATTATTGGCCCGGGGGCAGCAGCTTTCGGACGAGGTGGTGTGCAGTATTTTCGTAAATCCTACCCAGTTTAATGATCCCAAAGATCTTGAGAAATATCCGCGGCCTATAGCCGCTGACATCGAAAAATTGGAACAGGCGGGCTGTGACGTACTGTTCAGCCCTGAGGTAAATGAGATGTATGCCGGCAATGAGCAATGGCATTTGGATATAGGCGAACCGGAACAACTGCTTGAAGGAAAATTCAGGCCGGGGCATTACCAGGGAGTTACACAGGTCGTATACAAGTTATTTGATATTGTTAAACCAGATCTGGCTTTTTTTGGCCAGAAGGATTACCAGCAGTTTTTGGTGATCCAAAAAATGGTTGAATTGTTACATCTTCCGGTTGAGCTGGTGATGTGCCCTATACTGCGCCAGACGGACGGCCTGGCCATGAGTTCGAGGAATATTCATTTATCGGCCGCCGACAGGCAGCATGCCCTGGTATTATCCAAAACCCTGAACTGGCTTAAGCAAAAGTTCGACCCTGGTAAAATCGCTTCCTTGCGCCGTCAATGCGAAGCGATGATCAGCGCTGAGCCGGGTGTGCGCCTGGAGTACTTTGAAATTGCTGATGGCGATAATTTGCATAATGCAGACCGGCACACAAAAAAAATAGTGGCATTGGTGGCCGCTCAGGTGGGTAATACCAGGCTGATTGATAATGTCATTATCAGCGATTAGTTAAATGGAGATTGTGATCCGGCTGATGGCGGTTTAACGCTTGAAATCATTTGAGGTCATCAGAATGCAACTAATCGGTAATGGCTCATCTCCAATTAACTAAATTATTAACTTTGCACCATGATTATTGAGGTATTAAAATCCAAGTTGCACCGTGCCAGGGTGACGCAAGCCGAGTTAAATTATGTCGGCAGTATCACCATAGATGAGGATTTAATGGATGCTGCTAATATTATAGCCAACGAAAGGGTACAAATCGTAAATAATAATAACGGAGCCCGGTTTGAAACGTATGTAATAAAAGGCGAGCGGGGCACAGGGACTATTTGCCTGAACGGCGCTACAGCCAGGCTTGCCCAGGTAGGCGATATTGTGATCATCATGTCATACGCTTACATGGAAATGGACGAGGCGCGCAATTATAAGCCAATATTGGTATTTCCGGATGTGGATAATAAATTAATTAAGTAGAGCGGAATACTTCAGCAATTTCCATCAGCTTGATTTATTGATTAATGTTTTTGGGGGCCGGGTAAGCGGCAACACTTAAGACCACATGTAAACTGGCATCGCTGATAAAACTTTTGCGCACCTTATAGGCCATTCGTACCCTTATGCCGGCTTCGCGTACCAATTCATCCAGCATGTGCGAATTATCAATATCAAGCACTACATTATTCCCTGCATTAGCACCGATATCATTGCGCTGGGCAACCAGTATTTCATCCTTGCCGTCTTCTTTTGAAAGATAGATCTTTACTGATGACAGGTTCCCGATATTATAATCGGAGGGCTCTGTTGACATCAGTTTAGCTGAAACGATACGTACAAGGGTTATTCTGTCCCCATTATCGCCGGATTTGGTAAAGTTTTGATCAAAACTATTGGCCATGCTTATGGCTGAGTAATCGTTTCCGGCATGCGATGAGGCAGGTATAACCAGGGTAGTGGTATACGGAAAAGAAGATTTGACGATAGACTGGAACATTGCGCAGCTGCTGGCCAGGCACAGAATAACCAATGGTATTAAATATCTTTTCATCATTTCGCTTATAAACCGGTTTTCTTCCATCGTAAATATAAAAATTCTGAGTTAACAAAATGAAAGAAGAGTGATTTTTAAAGCAATAAATCGGCATTGATTAAAAATTGAAAAATCATGGTCGCAGGTAATTCTATTTTTCTATCTTTGCATCCCGACACTGAAGTCGGGATTTTCGCTTTCAGTGCATAGTAAAGTCCTGGTCGATAGTCCGTAGTCCGCAATAATTTCGGGCCCGGCTTAAGACTCAGGGCTCAAGACTTAAGACTCAAAAAACTATGCCCAAAGATACCTCCATCAAATCCGTTTTAATTATTGGTTCAGGCCCCATTATTATTGGTCAGGCTTGTGAATTTGACTATTCCGGCTCGCAGGCAGCCCTTTCTTTAAAAGAAGAAGGTATTGCTGTAGCCATTATCAATAGCAACCCCGCTACGATCATGACCGATAAGGTAATAGCCGACCATGTTTATTTATTGCCTTTAAACTGTGAAAGTATTGAACAGATACTGAAAGAGCAGCAAATAGATGCCGTATTACCCACCATGGGCGGCCAAACTGCCCTGAACCTGTGCAAGGAAGCAGAGGAACGCGGGATATGGGAAAAATATAACGTGCGTGTGGTTGGTGTTGATATAGCCGCTATCGAAAAAACTGAAAACCGGGAAGCTTTCCGCCAGTTGATGGTTGATATCGGTGTGGGCGTTGCTAATTCAAAAATTGCCAATTCATTTTTAGAGGGGAAGGAAGCCGCGCAGGAGATCGGTTTCCCGCTGGTGATCAGGCCGAGCTACACGCTCGGGGGAACCGGTGGTGGTTTTGTACATAAAAAAGAAGAATTTGATGCGGCCCTTAGCCGTGGTTTACAGGCATCGCCCACCCACGAGGTATTGGTGGAGCAGGCGGTGATAGGCTGGAAAGAATTTGAGCTTGAATTGCTGCGCGACAGCAGGGATAACGTCATCATTATCTGCTCTATTGAGAACTTTGACCCAATGGGTATCCATACCGGCGATTCGATCACCGTGGCGCCGGCCATGACATTGAGCGACCGCTGCTACCAGGAAATGCGCAACCAGGCTATCAAAATGATGCGGGCCATCGGCAATTTTGCCGGAGGCTGTAATGTGCAGTTCTCGGTAAACCCTGCCGACGAAGAGATCATCGCCATCGAAATTAACCCGCGTGTTTCGCGCTCATCAGCCCTGGCATCTAAGGCAACAGGCTATCCGATTGCTAAAATAGCTGCCAAGCTGGCTATTGGTTATAATCTAGACGAAATTGAAAACCAGATCACTAAAACTACATCGGCCTATTTTGAACCAACGCTGGATTATGTGATCGTAAAAATACCGCGCTGGAACTTCGATAAGTTTAAGGGCGCCAATAAATACCTTGGCTTGCAGATGAAGTCTGTCGGTGAAGTAATGGCTATCGGCCGCAGCTTTATTGAGGCCTTGCAAAAGGCCTGTCAGAGTTTGGAGATAGGACGCGCAGGTCTAGGTGCTGATGGCCGCCAAAGCCGCAACCTGGAAGAAATAATGCACAGCCTTGAAAATCCAAGCTGGGACAGGTTGTTCCATATTTACGACGCTTTAAGCCTGGGGGTACCCATAGAATCTGTAAGAAAAGCGACAAAAATTGATCGCTGGTTTTTGAACCAGATACAGGAAATTGTTAACCTGGAAATTGAGTTGCGCCGCTATTCCTTAACTAACGTCCCCGCGGAGTTTTTCTTTACACTGAAACAAAAAGGCTTCTCCGATGCACAGATAGCCCATGTATTGGGTAATGTAAGCGAAGAAGATGTTTATCAGCGCCGTCAGCGCCTGGGCATTCGCAGGGTATACAAAATGGTGGACACCTGTGCAGCAGAATTCCAGGCTAAAACGCCATACTATTATTCAACCTATGAGGGGGAGAACGAATCGGCGGTATCTGACAAGAAGAAAATAATTGTTTTAGGATCAGGGCCAAACCGTATAGGGCAGGGTATTGAGTTCGACTACAGCTGTGTGCACGGTTTGCTGGCGGCTAAAGAGTCGGGCTATGAGGCCATCATGATCAATTGTAATCCGGAAACGGTATCCACTGATTTTAATATGGCTGATAAGTTGTATTTCGAGCCTGTTTTCTGGGAACATGTGCGCGAGATCATCGAGCTGGAAAAACCCGAGGGTGTGATTGTTCAGTTAGGTGGCCAAACGGCTTTAAAAATGGCCGAGAAACTAAATGAACATGGTATCAAGATCATCGGTACCTCTTTTGACAATATGGATATTGCCGAAGACCGCGGCCGCTTTTCAGATCTGCTGAAAGAACTTGATATTCCATATCCAAGCTACGGCGTAGCTGAAAATGCGGAAGAAGCGATTGAAGTGGCGCATAGGGTAGGTTATCCGGTATTGGTGCGTCCAAGTTATGTATTGGGCGGGCAGGGAATGAGCATCGTCATTAATGATGAGGACCTGGAAAAAGCGGTGGTTAGCCTGCTGCGTAATTTACCTGGTAACCGTGTGTTGATCGACCATTTCCTTGATCGGGCCGAAGAAGCGGAATCAGATTCGATCAGTGATGGAGATGAGGTGCATATTATCGGTTTGATGGAACATATAGAGCCTGCCGGTATACATTCAGGCGATTCAAGCGCTGTATTGCCGCCTTTCAACTTGTCGGCCCATGTGATCAAACAGATGGAAGACCACACAATAAAGATTGCTAAAGCATTAAACGTTCGCGGCTTGCTCAACATACAGTTTGCTATAAAAGATGAAAAGGTGTATGTGATCGAAGCGAATCCACGCGCCTCACGTACGGTTCCGTTTATTGCCAAAGCTTATGACGTGCCCTATATTAATATTGCAGCTAAAATCATGCTGGGTGCTAATAAGCTGAAAGATTTTACCATAGAGCGAAAACTTAAGGGCTATGCTATTAAAGAGCCTGTGTTTTCTTTCGATAAATTCCCTGAGGTCAACAAGGAGCTTGGCCCAGAAATGAAATCAACCGGTGAGGCAATCCGCTTTATACCGAATCTGGAAGATCCTTATTTCAGGCACCTGTATAAGGAAAAATCAATGTACTTGAGTAAGTAAGTTTAAAGATTGGCATAAAAAGTGTTTTAGTTCAGACACTAAAATATGAATCAGGAAATTTATAAGCTTAACAATGTTGATTCCCAGGACGTCGGTGACCTGCTGGTGAAGATCCAGCGGTCATTTAATATCAAACTCGATAATGAAGGATTAAAAGATGTCCATACGCTGGGCCATCTTTGTGAGGTCATCATCCATAAGATTAACCTCGGGCACCAGGATCGCTGTACCGCACAACACGCTTTTTATAGCCTTCGCAATAGCATAGCGACGGTTACCGGCATAGACAAATGTTCTGTAACGCCGCAAACGCGGCTGTCTCAAATATTTCCAAAAGAAAACCGCCTGCAGATAATAGCAGAGATTGAAAATCAATTGGGCTTTAAAACAAACCTGCTCCAAGCAAAACAATGGGTAGTATCCTTATTTGTTTTGACCCTGATCAGTTCTTTTATAACGAGCTTTTACAACTGGCCGGTAGGAATAGCGGGATTACTAAGTTCGGGCATTAGCCTGAAGCTTGCGGGTAAATTTGGGAAAGAAATGCACCTGAAAACGGTAGGCGACCTCGCTAATAAAATTTCTAGAGAACATTATTTAAGATCCAGGCGTAATCCCTGTACAGTAAGCAAAACCGAAATCGAACAAAAGGTAAGGGAACTTCTTACCGATGATCTCGATTTGGAACCCATTGTGTTGACCAGAAAGCCGCCGTTTTAAGACCCTTTACTTCATTACTTATCCACCATCAGCCCCGTTGCTTCAAAGCTTAACCGGCGTTTGGGGTTGGCTTTTACGCTGTGCTGTTTTTTACCGGTAACCGTGTCACCGGCAAAGTGTTGCTGGTCATCGGCAATAAATTGCTTTTGGGCCGCACCCGCTACGATAACTGTGCGGCCTTTTAGCCCAGCAGGCAGGTTAATATCATAATTTTTAAAATGGGCGGCAATCACTTTTCCGTTCCCTGCATCGAGATCAAACCAGCCGCCTTTTTGTTGGGTTACTTTGATCACCCTACCCCTGATTGTAGTGCTTATCCGTGTTTTTTGATCCATAAATGCTTCCAGCCTGGCGGCGCTTACCATGGCTGTAGTATCGGGTTTGATGCCAAAGATTGCACCATGGGGTAGCACCATATTTTTCTGTGCAAATGCTGAAAATGAAAACAGCACGGCAACTAATGTAAAGGATATCTTCATCGTATATGGGTTAATAACAATAAACCTTTCTCAAAGTTTTAAGCCAGGCGATAGCAAAGCGTTTAACGTCTGCAATATATGTGGAACGGTTTAAGCCTCTGCCCGATGCTACTTTGTTAATATTTGTTAAATCAGTTTATTAAGTAACAATTTTGATTTACTATTGAATCCGATTAAGCTTTGGGTTGATTTAAGCTAAGTTTACAACAAATAATTAAATATAAAACAACAGGAGCCGTTGCTTAAAAAAAGAAAAGATCGCTCCTGATAACCCCATTACCCTTTAAAAACTCATTTAAATGAAAAGACCCCTACTCATTGCCCTTTTATTTATATCGTTTTCTGTTATTATCTCAGCAACCGGCTGCAAAAAGACCGCAGTGGCCACCGATCCGCCATCGCTTGCCACAGCGGACGTAATATTGGATGTAACTTCAACATCCGCACAAAGCGGAGGCATTGTTTCCTCGATCGGGTCGTCTGCAGTAACGGCAAACGGAGTTTGTTACAGCAGTACCGATCATACGCCTACTATTGCCGATTCAAAAACAGCAGACCCTGTTATTTATACCAGCTATACCTATGTAAGTAACATAAGCGGCTTAACACCAAATACGACTTATTATGTAAGGGCATATGCGACCAATGCCTATGGTACGGGGTACGGAAGTGTAGTGAAGTTTACCACAAGCACTAATTTATTAGCTGTTACAGGTGCAGTAACCACCCTTGCAGGTAATGCAACCGGTGGTTATGCTGACGGAACGGGTACGGGTGCCCAGTTCAACAGTCCCACCGGAATTGCTGTTGATGCCCAGGGGAACGTATATGTGTCTGATTCATTTAATAACCGTATCAGGAAGGTCGCCGCAGATGGCACGGTTACCACATTGGCAGGTAACGGCGTAGCGGGATATGCCGACGGACCCGGAGCAAATGCGCAATTTTATGGACCGCAGGGTTTAGCGGTAGATGCGCAGGGCAACGTTTTTGTCGCCGATTTTGGAAATAATGTGATACGCAAAATCAATATTGCAGGCGTCGTTAGTACGGTTGCAGGCAACGCTACTGCCGGCTATGTTGACGGGGCAGCAACCACGGTTGCCGAATTTAACAGCCCTGCCGCCGTTGCCCTTGATCAGCAGGGTAATTTATATGTAGCAGATTTTAATAATAACATGATACGTAAAGTTACATCCGCAGGTGTGGTCAGCACAATTGCCGGGACTAAAACTGCCGGCTATATAAATGGTACGGTTAATACCACTACCGGAACCTATGCATCATTTTATAACCCTGATGGGGTGGTTGTTGATGCGTCGGGGAACATTTATGTAGCTGACCTTGGCAATAGTGCGATCAGAAAGATCACCCCTGCCAGCGTGGTAACTACTTTGGCCGGTGGCCCCGGGCAATCATCACTGGTGGGATATCCCGGCGGATTGGCTTTGGATGCGCAGGGTAATTTTTATATAACCGATAAATCAGGTCGCGTAATTGAGTTAACTGCCACGCAGGTGCTTTATAATTTGGCAGGCACTTCAAATGTTGCCGGTTTTGCTGATGGTTCTGGTACTGCTGCCAAGTTTAACGGTCCGCAAGGTATCGGTGTTGATGCTTCCGGAAATACTTATATAGCAGATTTCAACAATAACAGGATACGGAAAATGGTGGTGACCCAAACCCAGAATTAATACAACAGGTACATTGCCGACGGTAAATTTGCCTGGCCATACTAAAAAAATGCGCCGGGCAAAATTGTTATTAACCAAATAACAAGCCGAAAACCTCTTCTATACTGCCAACCGTTTTTACTTCGATATTACAGCGCGACAGGTCCATTCGCTTTTTATCCTGCCCGCCTGATGCCAGGTTATACTTGGATATAAATATTTGCTCGAATCCCAATTTGTGGGCTTCGGCAATACGTTGCTCGATACGGTTGACAGCTCTTATCTCGCCAGATAAACCGATTTCACCGGCAAAGCATGTTTTAAACGGGATAGGGATATCCTCATGCGAAGAAATGATCGCAGCGGCAAGGCCGAGGTCTATTGCAGGATCCTCGACCCTGATACCCCCGGTAATATTCAGAAAAACATCTTTTGCGCCCAGCTTAAACCCGCAACGTTTCTCGAGCACTGCCAGCAGCATGTTCATTCTGCGGGTATCGAAGCCGGTCGCGGTACGTTGAGGCGTTCCGTATGCCGAAGCGCTTACCAGTGCCTGGGTCTCGATCAGCATGGGACGCATGCCTTCCAGTGTTGCTGAAATAGTGATGCCGCTTAAGGGTTCGTCACGCTGCGAAAGTAAGATTTCAGATGGGTTGGATACTTCGCGCAGCCCCTGGCCGAGCATTTCGTAGATACCCAATTCGGAGGCCGAGCCAAAACGATTTTTAACCGCCCTTAATATGCGGTAAACATGATGCCTGTCGCCCTCGAACTGCAAAACGGTATCCACCATATGCTCCAGTATTTTTGGGCCGGCTATCATGCCATCTTTTGTGATATGACCGATCAGGAATACCGGTGTTGAGGATTCTTTGGCAAAGCGCAGCAGCTCGGCCGTACATTCCCTTACCTGGGAAACACTGCCCGGCGTTGATTCGATATGGGCCGAATAAAGCGTTTGTATCGAATCGATCACCACCAGATCTGGCTCCAGCTGCTCTATCTGCTTAAATATGTTCTGGGTAGATGTTTCCGTTAAAATAAAACAACCCTTTCCGATTTCCGATTTCGACTGTTCAGTTTCGGATTTAGGTATTCCCGCTTGCGGCCTGCCGCTTGCGGCTTCGCTCAGCCTTTCCGCCCTCATCTTGATCTGCCGTTCACTTTCCTCGCCCGATACATACAAAACTTTAAGGTTGGGCATATTAAGCGCCAGCTGCAGCATTAAGGTCGATTTACCGATGCCAGGTTCTCCGCCTATCAAAACCAATGATCCTGCTACGATACCTCCGCCCAGAACACGGTTGAACTCTTGGTCGGGTGTGAGCAATCGCTGGTCCTGATCAAAAGTTATTTCGGAAACCTCGACAGGCTTGTTTGCGCGCTGGGTGCTGGTGGAGTTTGTTTTCCAGTTTGGAACAGCCACATTAACCTTTTCGATAACTTCTTCCACAAGGGTGTTCCATTGCCCGCATGAAGGGCATTTGCCAAGCCATTTGGGTGATTCAAACCCGCAGCTCTGACAGAAATATGCAATTTTAGATTTAGCCATTTTTTGGATGTGCAGATACGAAGATGTGCAAATGTGCAGATTAATTGGAAATGTTCAGCTATAATTGCTAAAAAAATTAGGAATTTAGACGGGCCTTAAACAAAATATGCAGATGTTCTGTTAAAACATCTGCACATCCGCAAATCTGCACATCCGCAAATTTATAACTTGATTTCCTCATCCTTCGAGGAGAAGAAGTGAAATTCGGTGATCTGGTATGCCGGGTTGCTTTTAACTTTTATCCATTGGCCGTATTTAAAGTACCATTTCCATTGGCGGTTAATAAAGCCTTGTTTAATATAAGCCTCAATGTAAGGGTGCACTACAAGGGTAATGCTTTTCTCATTTTGTTCAACCAGTATGTAGTTGAAGTTGTTCTCTATATCATCCAGCAGCAGAATGGTAGGGCGTATGGTGCCTGTTCCATTACAGGTAGGGCAAACCTCGCTGGTCACGATATTCATTTCAGGCCTTACACGCTGACGGGTAATTTGTACCAGCCCGAACTTGCTTGGCGGCAAAATGGTATGCTTTGCCCGGTCGTTCGACATTTCAGCCCTCAAATAATCAAAAAGATCTTTGCGGTTCTGGGGTTTGTGCATATCAATGAAGTCGATCACTACGATACCACCCATATCACGCAGCCGTAACTGGCGTACAATTTCTTTAGCAGCCTCTTTATTTACCTGGTAGGCATTTTCCTCCTGGTTTTCTTTACTGGCAGTACGGTTACCGCTGTTTACGTCAATAACGTGCAGGGCTTCGGTATGCTCAATAACAAGGTAAGCGCCACCCGCTAAATTCACTGTTTTGCCGAACGCGCCCTTAATTTGTTTATCTATCCCGTAATGCTCAAATATGGGCTCCTTGTGTTTATGCAGGCGCACTATATTTTCAAGATCTGGGGATATTTGGTGCACATAAGTACGTATTTCCTCGTAAATGGCATTATCATTTACGTAGATATGCTGAAAATCAGGGTTGAGTATATCACGCAGAAGCGTTGAGGTACGATCAATTTCACCTAATGCCTTTTTAGCGGGCTCAATCGAAGGTAAGCGCGTGACGAAGGTCTCCCATTTCGAGATCAGATCAAGCAGGTCCGATTGCATTTCGCTTACCCCCTTACCTTCCGAGACGGTTCGAATGATTACGCCAAAATGTTTGGGCTTTATGCTCTCCACAATTTTACGCAACCGGTTACGCTCGGTATTGCTCTTTATCTTTTTAGAGATAGAGATGGCTTCCGAAAAGGGGACCAATACCACATACCGGCCTGCAATTGACAGGTCGGAACTCAGGCGCGGGCCTTTCGTTGATATAGGTTCTTTGGCAATCTGTACCGGGATAAGCTGATTTTTTGATAATACTTCCGATATCTTCCCGGATTTATTAATATCAGATTCCAGCTTAAAATTGTCTAAAAGTTTCGATTGGTAACCACCGCTGCGCACCAGTTTGGCCAGTTTCAGCAGGCTTTGTACCTGCGGGCCAAGGTCAAGATAATGCAAAAAAGCATCCTTCTCGTATCCAACGTCAACAAAAGCAGCATTTAAGCCGGGCATTATCTTTTTGATCCTGCCCAGGTAAATATCACCAACGGTATAATTGTTGGTAACCTGCTCTTTATGAAGTTCTACAAGTTGTTTATCCTGTAATAGCGCAATGGTAGCCCCGTTCGGGGTTGAATCGATAATTAATTCTTTTATCAACTGCTACTCCATTTCTTAAAGCGGCCGTCATTAACCGCTTATTAATAAAAGGGTAAAACAATAACAAACACAGTTTACTGCTTGTGCAGTAAATACGCTGCTCAGAGCAACTTATTTTTTCTTATGTCGGTTCTTTCTTAAACGCTTCTTACGTTTATGGGTAGCCATTTTGTGTCTCTTACGTTTTTTACCGCTTGGCATAATAATAATTTTTAAAGTGAGTTTTAATTTTTTAATTCCTTTATATACTGATCGATCTTCTGTCCTACAATAGGATCAGGGATCATCTCCTTGCATTTCTGGTAAGCTTCAATAGCTTCTTTCTTCATTCCGAGCTGCTTATAGCTTTCTGCCAGGTAAAAATAAGGTTCAACTTCGGCTTTCTGCGCAATAACTGTTTTGAACCGGGTAACTGCCTTCTCAAACTGGCCGGATTTCATAGCGAAAAGGCCCAGGTTTAGGTTCGCATTCCTGTTGCCGGGATCTTGTTTTACAACATCCAGCAGTAACATAATACCCTGCATTGGCGAGCCGCCATTCGGATCGGCAATACCCAGGCTTGTTTGGTTAACATAAGCAATGCCCAAACCTGTTTTTGCATCCAGGTCCGCGGGCTTCAGCTTAACGGCGTTTTTATAGGCGTCAATTGCATTTTCTACAAAAGCCGGTTGCACTGATGTATCCTGCGTGGTTTTGTAGGCATCGTTAAAATGACTGCCTGCAGCCAGCCAGTTTTCAAACGTATTCTCCTTAAGGGCTACCGCCTGGTAATAAAATGCTGATGGAGCCGGCTGGTTATCATCATCCCATTGTTTTGCCAGTTGTTTTTGTATACCCAGCTGATCGGCATCACCCCGGGCATTTTTCAATTGCCCTTCCAGCTCATCTATTCTTGCGGCAAGGGCCGCGCCAATAGCAGTTTTAGCAGGGGAGGATACATCTTCGACAGTTACATGGGTAATGGCAGCAGAGGTGTGTGAGCCTGAAACAACGCCCGAAGTACCCTTGGCTACTTTAGGTTTTATCAATCCCTTGACGGGCAAAGAATACAAATAACCAGAAATAGCCAGAACGATTACTATAACGGTTAATTGCTTTCTGTTCATGTTATAAATTATTTTGCTGCTTTTTCGGTCTTGTTACCTGATCTAACCTTTTCAACAAAGGTCTTTGCCGGTTTAAAACTTGGAACAAAATGCTCAGGAATAATTATAGCCGTATTTTTTGAAATGTTACGCGCTGTTTTTTTCGCTCTTTTTTTCACTACAAAGCTGCCGAAGCCTCTTACATAAACATTCTCGCCGCTAACCATCGAGGTTTTAACGACTTTAAAAAACGCTTCTACGGTTTCTTGAACATCAACTTTCTCGATACCTGTTTTAGATGAGATCTCAGCTATAATTTCTGCCTTAGTCATATCAGATTTTCTTTATTTAAATGTGTAAATACTTAACTGTTTTGGGGTTGCAAAAGTATTGGTTTATAACCAAAGATTAAAATAATTGACGTATTTTTTTTATTCAACCCATAATTAGTACATAAACGTTACAAAACTCATGTAATTGTACACCCTTCACAGTACATTTGAACAGATGAATTTTTCAGACGAATTAATACAATGGTACCTTAAAAACAAGAGGGAACTGCCCTGGCGTGATACGACAAACGCCTATGTGATATGGCTTTCCGAAATTATTTTACAACAAACCCGGGTGGAGCAGGGGATGCCTTATTTTTACCGTTTTATTGAAAAATATCCTGATGTAAAATCGTTTGCCGCCGCCGACGAAGGCGATATATTAAATCTGTGGCAGGGCCTTGGATATTATTCACGGGGGCGCAATATGCTCAAGACGGCGCGTCTGGTGGTTGATCAGTTCGGCGGGAAGTTCCCGGTGGATTATCAGCAGTTGACCGGCTTAAAAGGCATTGGCGGATATACCGCCGCTGCTATTTCGTCCTTTGCTGCAAACGAGCCCCGGGCCGTTGTGGATGGCAATGTTTTCAGAGTGCTGGCGCGATATTTCGGAATAAGTGAACCCATTAACAGCACAAAAGGGAAAAAGATCTTTCAGCATACCGCTGATGAGCTGCTGAACAAGGAACATCCCGCCCGGCATAATCAGGCCATGATGGAGTTTGGAGCGATGTTATGCAAACCGAAAAATCCGGATTGCAGGCTATGCCCTGTCAAAACAGCATGTTACGCGTTTAATAATAATGCGATAACCGTTTTACCTCTAAAGTTAAAAAAGACGAAAATACGGGAACGTTTTTTAAACTATTTACTGATTACCGACCACGATACGATATTGATGAACAAACGGGACGAAAAGGACATTTGGGCAAACATGTATGACCTGCCTTTAATTGAAACACCGGCCCGTTTATCATCAGCCCAGGTAATTGCCCTGCCGCAGGTGAATGAGCTTTTTGGAAGGGAAATTAAGATAATTGACACTTTTCCTATTAAGAAACACCTGCTTACCCACCAGCATCTGCATGTGCAGTTTATTCATGTCGATAGTCTGCCAATTAAATTAGAACAAAAATGGTTTTACATTAACGTAAATAATTTGGAAAAATTACCCCTTCCAAAAATCATTTTTATATTTATAAATAATTTATTTAATTTGTAAAATAATTTAGTTATAATTTTACATGTCTGGAATAAACAAAGTAATATTGATTGGCCACCTGGGCAAAGATCCTGAACTGCGCTATCTGGAAGGTGGCGTGTCTGTAACAAGTTTCCCGCTGGCGACGTCAGAAACCTATAATAAGGATGGTCAAAAAGTAGAACAAACCGAATGGCACAACATTGTGATGTGGCGGGGACTGGCTGATGTGGCAGGAAAATTTCTGCAAAAAGGCAAACTGGTTTATATTGAGGGAAAATTAAGGACCCGGTCGTTTGAAGATAAAGAAGGTATTAAAAAATATACGACCGAAGTGGTTGCAGACAATTTTACGATGCTGGGCCGCAAAAGTGATTTTGAACCGGAAAATAATACCCGTCAACCCGGCAAAGGGCTGGCAAATAACGATACTTTCAGCGGCAATACCGATGAAAATGATCTGCCTTTTTAATGGCTAACCCTATTAAAAATGCCCCCAAATAGTGTCTGACTTTTTGGGGGCATTGTAAAATCGTCCGGCAACCGGATTTTGAAGCTTTATCTTCCACCCCCCGGGCAGTGTTCTTTAAGGTACTGGGTAAACAGGGTATGCAGGTGCTGAACAGTACCCGGGCCTTCGAAGATGCCGTGTGTACGGTTTGGGTACGACATCAGTTGAAATTGTCTGTTATATTTGATCAGCTCGTTGATGAGTAGCTCGGCATTCCTGTAATGCACGTTGTCATCACCGGTACCATGGACATATAATAGATTGCCGCGTAAATTTTTGGCATAGGTTACCGGCGAGCCCTTTATAAAGGGTGCTCTGCCCGCCTCATCAGTTGGTACGCCCATGTAGCGTTCCTGGTAAATATTGTCATAGGATAACTGCCAGCCTACTGCTGCTACGGCAATACCGGTTTTATAAATTTCGGGGTACTGGAACATCAGGTTAAGGGTTGTTGAACCGCCACCGCTCCAGCCATGCACTGCTATTCGCGTTGAATCTACAAAAGGCCATTTCTCGATCTCCTTAGCGGCCATAGCCTGATCGCGGATATTGATGATACCAATGCTTTTATAGATTGCCTTGCGCCATGCCGCACCCTTTGGAGCCGGAGCACCACGGCCCTCTACAGCCATGTAAATGTAACCGTCATCAGCCATATTGCCCACGTACAAACTATTTCTGCCTGCACCATAACTATCGGTAACCGTTTGTCCGGCCGGCTCAGCATAAACCGTAAATACGACCGGGTATTTTTTAGCCGGATCAAAGTTGGTTGGTTTTACCATCCATCCGTCCATTTCAACACCATCAACCGTTTTTACCTTAAAAAACTCGGGTTTGTTCTTGGTGTCTTTATTAAGGGCAAGCGTAGCGCCGCTTATATGCTTATTATCCGGCAGTGTAATTACCTCGTTCTGAGACGGGGTATAGCTGTTTGAAAAACTATGCAAAGCGATTTTCCCGTTTGGTGATATGTCATAGCCATGCGTTCCCGGCAAGTTATCAGGAGTTAATCGTTCAGGCGTTTTACTTGAGCCATTCAGTTTAACGCGGAAGAGATATTTCTGTGTGGCATTATCCGGTGATGCTGTAAAGTATAGATAACCATCTGCTTCATCTATACAGTTTAGCCTGATCATATCGTAATTGCCTTTGGTGATCAGGGTTTCCTTTCCCTCGGTTGTGATCTTATAAATATGACGCCATCCATCTTTTTCGCTCACCCATATAAATTCTTTGCCTTTTTTTAGCCAGTCCCATCCGACAGGATTACCCTCGTTCCAGCGCGCTTTGCCATCTATCCAGGCTTTATCGTTTTCCTGGTGTATTGCGCGGGCGGTTCCGTCTGATACATTGCCGACAAATATTTTGCTTTCATTTTGTGCACGGTTCAGTTGCTCTAAAATGATATTATTTGAGCTGGTTGTCCACTCCATACGCGGAATATAATGCTGCACGTTATCTCCCGGAACAGCTATCCAGGTTGTTTTTGCAGTATTGATATCCACGACGCCTACTTTGCACGAACTTGGATCCTCGCCGGCAACCGGGTATTCTACCGGTACAGTGAATGGATAAATCGAGTCCGTTGTATTCAGCATGAGGTAATTCTTTATTTTACGGGCGTCTATTTGCCAGTAAGCGATCAATTTGCTGTCAGGCGACCAGCGGAAACCGTCGCGACAATCAAACTCTTCCTCATAGGCCCAGTCAAATGTGCCATTGATCAGTCTGCTGGTGCCGTCAGCAGTCAATGGCTTAATGTCGCCGCTTGCCAGGTCTTCCACATAGATATTGTGTCCGCTCACATAGGCGGCTTTGGCACCGTCAGGAGATATTTTGGCAAACATCAGGGATGATTCCGGTTTGTCCCTGCCTAATTGTTTAAGGGTTTTGGCGATCCTATCATATAACCAGTAATCACCCCGTGTATTATAACGCCATACCCTTTTGGTATTGGTAAATAGCAATACTTTATTTCCGTCTTCAGAAAATGTAAAACTTCTTACAGCCAGCGGTGTCTTTCCCTGCGGCGTAAGCATCTGTTTGGTTACGACTGTGATTTTTTTGTTGGCATCGCGTGCGTCCAGCTCCTCGATGCCCTCCGGGCTGGCTTTGTAATAGCGATAGCCGTCTTTGGCCCAATTTATTCCGCCCCGCTGGGCTTTTACTTGGCTTTGGAAGCAGAAAAGTAAGACAAGGGTCAACAGAACAAACCCCGAGTGAGAAAACCTGGTTTTCATTTAAATTAATTTAGTGTTCAGTAATTTGAGATTTTATATTCGATCAGTAAATTTTGCGTTAATTTCGTTGATCAAATGCCCCGAAATTAATAATTCCTCTATGAAAAAGTTATATCTTCTTTTTATTAGTATTACAATCGTTACATCCATTGCAGGGGCACAGGGGACAGACCGCAGCAAGTTTATTGCTGATAGCCTGGATGTATATGTTAACAGGGCTTTGACCAATTGGCGCATACCCGGCGCTGCGGTATGTATTGTTAAAGACGGCAAGGTGGTAATAATGAAGGGCTATGGTATAAAGGAACTGGGCATGAATAATAAAGTTGATGAAAATACTTTGTTCATGATCGGCAGCAATACCAAAGCGTTTACCGCTACGGCTATGGCTATGCTGCAGGTGCAGGGTAAACTTTCGCTGGACGACAAGGTGACCAAATATCTGCCCGGATTTAAACTGGAAAATCAATATGCAGGGCAGGAGGCTAGTATACGCGACCTGCTTTGCCACAGGTTAGGCTTCCGGACCTTCCAGGGTGACTTTACTTTTTATAATACCAACCTTACCCGCAACCAGGTGATAGAAAAAATGAGCCATGTTAAAGCGGCTTACCCGTTCCGTACTCAATGGGGATATACCAATTCGGCGTTTTTAGCCGCAGGGCAGATCATACCAGTAGTTACAGGCAAGTCCTGGGAGGTGTTTTTAAGGGAAAACATTTTTGCCCCGCTTGGAATGATGAACACTTTGGCTCTTACCGAGGATATGCCTAAATCGCTGAACAGGACAGTGCCGCATACCTTGGTGAACGGACAACTGACGGCGATACCTTATTGCCAGATCGACGGGCTTGCCCCGGCTGACGCCATCAGCTCTTCGGCAAACGACATGAGCAAGTGGGCAATAGCGCTATTGAATGATGGTAAAATAGGAGCCAGGCAAGTAATACCCTTAGCGGCTATACAAGCAACCCGCCAGCCACAGGAGCTGGTGGGCAGGGTGAGGCATCTTAACGGAGAAAGTGATTATGAAATATACGGCCTGGGCTGGTTTTTGCAGGATTATCAGCAGCGACAGCTGGTGATGCATGACGGGGGGGTTAATGGTTACTTATCATCAGTGACACTGGTGCCGGGTGAACATTTAGGCATTATCATCCTGACCAATACCGATCATAACGAGTTTTTTGAAGCGCTGCGCTGGGAAATTATGGACGCTTATTTTAAATTGCCTTTCAGGGATTACAGCCAGAAATACCTTGCCATTTTTAAAGCGCAACAGGACGCGGAAGATCAAAAGGATAAAAGATTGCGCGATACCGTTGCGCTCAACCGTCAGCCAGCCTTATTATCCGGCCAATACACGGGTAAATACCTTAACGACCTTTATGGCACCATGACGGTTACCCAGGGCCTGAACAATGATCTGGAAATGCGGTTTGAGCACCATCCTAAAATGTATGCGCATTTGCAGCCCCTGGGAGGCAACCGTTTTTACGTAACATTCTCTGACCCAACCTATGGCAGGGCAGTTTTTCCTTTTACGGTTGAAAATGGTAAAGTAACTGCGGTGCGGGTAAAGGTAGCTGACTTTGTAGAGTACGATCCTTACGATTTTAAGAAAGTTCAGTAAGGGGATAAAAAACCCCCTCTCACTCGCTGATTGGGGGTTTTACCTAAACCTTATCACATTGTAACAATGATGTTACTTTGTAGCCCAAATATACATAAAATATTTTATAAAAATAGTGTTTTAAGTCATTGTGTGACTGCGACACGGATTTTTTTCATTAACACCTATTATAAATTAATAATATTTCTTGATTTTAAATTTTTGTAAGTAATGGGTTTGTTCATTACTTTATAAAAAAATAAGCCGCCAATAATATATAACAGCATGTCAATCCAATCAGAAGTATAGGTTTTGGAAAAACAGGGAAGCAGTATCTCGAAAATCAATATCACATAGGCCACAATAAAAACAACATGCCATCTTGCAAGTATGTAATAGTCGTTTTTAATCATGAATACTCTTTGGAACCACAGGCCCAGACTGGCTATTACAGGTATAGCTACCGCATCATTAATATATCCATTGATAACAGGTAGTGGATGCCCCAGTCTTCGCGCCGTTTGTACGATCAACCATATTAAGCAGCCGGCAATAAACCATCCGTTAAACAGCGTTTTCATTTAGGCGGCAATAATGCCTACCACAGCAAGCAAGGCAGTCATAAAGACAAAAAAGGCTATTTCCAGATAATAGAAACCCCAAAGCATCGAGTTAAAAAATAGTTTAACCTCGCGCTGAACCGGGCCGTCAGTAGGCCTTAAATCAAAGTAATGGTTATCTTTTATTCTTCTTCCTTTAACTATTTTTTTTTCTGCATCGCGGGAAAAGCGCTCCGGCTCCAGAAACCCACCGCAATCGATGCATTTATCGTCGACCCTGCCGGTCCACATTGTCCATTTGCCGCAACTCGGGCACTTTATTTCATTAGCGTGGCTCATTTTACGATAATTAGGATAACTGGTACTCAAATTTAAACAAAATTGGCAGCAAAATGTTCACTTATTTTTATAAAAATGGGGTAGGTTTCCGCGCAACCTGTTGCGATAAAAGCTACCCGGCTAAGCCGCAAGTAGACTTAACAAGACAAGTAAAATGGTGACAAAGATAAAAAAGGCGATTTCCAGGTAATATACGGCCCAGCGAAACGAATTCAGCAAGAGCTTGACCTCGCGTTTGATAGGTCCGTCGGCAGGTTTTAAAGCAAAGTAATCGTTTTCCTTTTTTACTTCTGCAGCAATCTTTTTTTCTACCTCGCGCGAGAACCTGTTCGGTTCCAGGAATTCACCGCAACACAGGCATCTATCGTCAATATTGCCATTCCACAAGGTCCACTCGCCGCAATGCGGGCACTTTATCTCACTCACCTGGCTCATTACTGATTGCTTATGGTCAAATATACCAACGCTATCGCTAATTTACCCGTACTTAGTTAAACTGTTTGTTAATATGGCAATCAATTCCCGGATGGCAAAAAATTAGCCGGAGGGTAATACCCGGCTAATCTGAAATTAATCAAACCCAACAAACAATAGAATTAACCTTAACTGATACTATAAAGTTATTGCTATACCGGTATTTATACAGCCTGATTATTTTAACATATTAACATTCAGTGCCATTTAGGTTAACTATGCTTACAGATATTCGCTCAGATTCACTTTTAATATGCCCGATGTAAGGGGGGCTTTAAATATAACCCGGCAGTGGGGGCTGCGCCATTGGTTTTTACGGCAGATGAAAGGAGCCAGGAGAAATTAAAAAAGAAAATCCGCGCAGCATCAATCTTATTTATTAAATGGTATGATCAGGGGTTTCCTGTAAAGGTTTGTGGGAAGGTCAGATGAAGACTTATGACAAGGCTTACTAAACGCTACATCCCCTTGCGTGCTACCCATACCTGGCTTTTGATCAGCCAGTGCCCGTTCACTATCCTGAACACAAAGGTGAATGCGCCACCTTCTTCAAAGTGGTCGCCTTTAATTTCGCCTGTATAATCGACAGGGACCACCACGTAGATGCTTTCTTCAGTTTGCAGGTAAACGCTCACCCGCCCTATTTGTCCCTTAAATCCCTTTAACTTATATTCTTTACAGGTTTTTTCAACCGTGTTTACCCATTGTACACCTGCAGTAGGACCGTTCCATGAGAAAGGAGGCTCTTCATCGGCAATCACGGCGTTGGGGGTATAAAGGTTGGCTACAGCATTGATATCAAAGGTGCCGGAAGCGTTGACCACCGCAGTTATGATATTCATTACCTCGTTGCGGGCGGCCGCTGAGTCGCTAAGGGGAATGCTTTTATCAGAACGACATGGATCGGCACGCGCAATAATGTTGCTATAACCTTTGGCAGAGCCTGTTTCCACAGAAAGTGTTGATGCAGCCATGCCAAAACACAAAATAGTTAAAAATTGCTTACTCATATCGGTTGCTTGGCAAATGTATTTAATATTTATCTTTTCTCATTCATGTAATCTAAAGCTAAATTACATAAAGCTTTGACACCTTAATGCAAATCCGCTTTCGTCAATATAAAAATCCGGCGTATGGGTACGGGCAGGGCATCCATATCGGCCCCTAGTGCAACAACAGGTCCGGGTTGTGCCCCCTTTGAGTATGCCCACTACGATTTTTTTCATGGAGAATTTTTTTTACCAATATAAAAAATAAAGGACGATTTATTTAAACCGTCCTTTATTTCATCGAGCAAAAAATTTGATCCGGGGTTAATTGCTGAATCCTGTAAGGTCAATAGTAAATATCAACACAGAATTGGCTGGGATGCCGCCGTTAGCTGCGTTACCGTAACCCAGGGCGGATGGTATCAGCAATAGTATTCTTCCCCCGGTATTGATATGCGGTACGCCAATTTGCCAGCCTTTTATATATCCGGATAATGCAGTATTATTGATGGGGCCGGAGTCAAAAACAGTACCATTGAGCAGTTTACCGCTATAAGCCCCTGTGATCAGCGAATTTACGTTAGGATAACTGCCGGTACCGGGAGTGATGACCTGGTAATAAAGCCCCGACGGGTCTTTGACAGCTGTAATATTATTAGCCTTAATATAGGCTTGGATAGCGGCATCATCAGTGGCAGCCTGTTTTACAGGATCGTAACCGGTCTTTTTACAGGATGAAAATGCGCCAATAAATAAACTAAGCACTAGTATGTATTTGTTCATATAGATTGTTTCTGATGATAACTTTCTTTCTTGAAGAAAATTATAGAGTCGTTCTTATTTTCAACTCATTTAACTGTTCATCAGCGATGGTTGATGGCGAATCGATCATCACATCACGGCCCGAATTGTTTTTAGGGAAAGCGATCACATCGCGGATGGAATCCAATCCTGCAAAGATCGAACAGAGGCGGTCAAACCCAAAAGCAATACCACCATGTGGCGGGGCGCCGTATTCAAAGGCATCCATCAGGAAGCCGAATTGTTTTTGTGCTTCCTCTTTGGTAAAGCCCAGGTGTTTGAACATCAGTGCCTGTAAAGCTCGGTCATGGATACGGATAGAACCACCGCCGATCTCAGTGCCGTTGATGACCAGGTCATAAGCATTGGCACGAACATTCTTAGGGTCAGTATCCAGCATCGGAATATCCTCCGGCTTAGGCGAAGTGAACGGATGGTGCATGGCGTGGTAACGGCTTGTTTGTTCATCCCATTCCAATAACGGAAAATCAAGCACCCATAAAGGACTGAACTGATCTTTGCTACGCAAGCCCAATTGGTTGCCCATTTCTAAACGGAGCTCGTTGAGTTGTTTGCGCACCTTGTCTGTTTGCCCGGCTAATACAAACATTAAGTCACCGGCTTCCGCTCCGAATGCGGCAGCCCAGTTGGTCAGCTCATCCTCACTATAAAACTTGTCTACAGATGATTTTAATGTTCCGTCCGTATTATAGCGGCAGTAAATTAAGCCTGCAGCGCCGATTTGCGGGCGTTTCAGCCATTCGGTCAGCTCATCTATTTGCTTGCGGGTATAGCCGGCACAGCCTTTGGCGTTGATGCCCACCACTAGTTCAGCGTTATCAAATATGCTGAAGCCTTTGCCTTTTACGACCTCGTTCAATTCTACGAACTGCATCCCGAAACGGATGTCCGGTTTGTCGGAACCGTATAAACGCATCGCATCAGCATACTGCATGCGCGGGAACTTATCTAAATGTATACTCTTCACTGTTTTAAACAGATGCCTGGTCAGCCCCTCAAAAATGTGCAGGATATCTTCCTGGGTAATGAAGGCAAGTTCGCAATCGATCTGTGTAAACTCAGGCTGCCGGTCGGCACGAAGATCCTCGTCCCTGAAACATTTTACGATCTGGAAATAACGGTCAAACCCACTGACCATCAGCAATTGCTTAAAGGTCTGCGGCGATTGCGGCAGGGCGTAAAACTCGCCGGGGTTCATGCGGCTGGGCACCACAAAGTCGCGTGCGCCTTCTGGTGTCGATTTGATCAGCACCGGTGTTTCCACTTCTATAAAGTCTAAGCCGTCAAGATACCTGCGTACTTCCTGCGCCATTTTATGGCGCAGCACCAGGTTGTTGCGGATAGGGTTACGGCGCAGATCGAGGTAACGGTACTTTGCACGCAATTCCTCGCCGCCATCGGTTTCATCTTCTATCTGGAACGGAGGAGTTTTGGCCTCATTCAATATTTGCAGTTCATCAACGGCAATTTCAATTTCGCCGGTAGGTATTTTGGCATTCTTGCTTGTGCGCTCAATTACTTTGCCACTTACTTGTATGACAAACTCACGACCCAGACTGCGGCTTTTAGTACGCAGTTCGTTATCCGTACTTTCATTAAAAACAAGCTGGGTTAAACCATAACGGTCGCGAACATCAATAAATGTTGTACCGCCCAGATCGCGTGATTTTTGCACCCATCCGCATAAAGTAACTGACTGGCCCAAATGGCTGATATTTAATTCGCCGCATGTATGTGTTCGTAGCATAACTTGTATCAATAAAAGTTTGCAAAAGTAGGGTTTTTTAATGTCGAATTTGGAATTTGTGATTTCGAATTTTAACGGCAATTAGATTTTTATCGTTCAAATGCTAATAAATTTGAAATTGAACATCCGAAATCCGATGTCAAATCCTACCTTTGCTGCATAATTCTCAAGGGGTGCCTTGCTTTGAGCAATCAAACTGAAAGACAGGCTGAGATCAAACCCATTGTTTGCGTACTAGGTCTTGCGTCCAAAGTCTTAAGTCCTTATTTATGGACTAATGACTGATGACCACTGACTAATGACCTGAACATACACCTGATCCGGGTAATGCCGGCGTAGGGAGAGGTGAAAAGTTAAGTGTACTGTGCATTCAACCCTGGTGTATAGATGGTTTAACAAGTTTATTTATTTATTTATTTTGAAAAATTTATTAACGGCGTTATGCGCCTTGTTGCTGCCTGTCCTGGCAACGGCCCAGCTTTCCATTTCAGGGAAAGTCTCTGATCAAACAGGTGCACCATTGCCGGGTGCAACCATCACCATCAGTCCAGCCCTCAGCGCTGTTTCAGATGAAGCAGGCAAGTACCGGCTGAGCAATCTTACTAGTGGCAACTACAACCTGAAGGTCACTTACATTGGTTACCGGCCGTTCGAAAAAGGTGTTATACTTGCCACAAACACGATCATTAATATTTCGCTTAGCAGCAGCACTACGCTGACAGAAGAGATTACGGTAAGTGCTACAAGAGCATCAGGCAATTCACCTACAGCCTTCACCAACCTCAACAAAAAGGAGATCGATAAAAATAATTCAGGCCGCGGTTTTGAGTATTTGCTGGAGCAAACGCCATCAACGGTGATCACTTCAAATGCCGGTGCGGGTGTGGGTTATACCAGTATCCGTATCCGTGGTTCGGATGCTACCCGTACTAACGTAACGCTTAACGGCATTCCGCTAAATGACGCCGAAGACCAGGGCGTATATTTTGTTGACCTGCCTGACCTTGCTTCGTCTGTGGATAATATCCAGGTACAACGCGGCGTAGGCACCTCCACCAATGGTGCAGGCGCATTTGGGGCGAGCATTAATATACAAACCACCACCCGCCGTGATACTGCTTATGCTGAATTAAACAATTCGGCAGGATCATACGGAACCGTTAAAAATACGGTTAGCCTGGGTACAGGTTTGCTTGGCGGTCATTTCAGTGCTGACGGACGTTTGTCGAGGATAAACTCAGACGGGTACATCGACCGGGCGTTTTCGCATTTGAAGTCGTTCTTTTTAAGCGGCGCTTACTATGGTAAAAACAGTGTACTTCGCCTGAATGTGTTTTCAGGTTATGAACAAACTTACCAGGCATGGGACGGCGTACCCGAAGACAGCGTAAAAAGCGGCAACCGCCGGTACAATGAATTAGGTTATATTAATTCAAGCAATAGTTTTTATAAAAACCAAACCGACAACTATACACAGAACTACTACCAGTTGCTTTATGATCAGCAGATAAGCAGCAAGCTTTCATTTAGCGGAGCATTACATTATACCAAAGGCTTCGGTTATTACCAGGAGTACAGAAATTCAGATTCTCTGAAAAATTACGGTGTTACCCCGGTTGCCATCGGAGGTACCAGCATTAGTGCAACAGACCTGGTACGCCGCTTATGGTTGAATAATGATTTTTACGGCCTGACTTATAATTTGAACTATAAGCCGGATAATAATCTGGATGTAAAGCTAGGTGGTGCTTATAATGAATATAAGGGGGCACACTACAATAATATTGAATGGACGCAACAAAGCACTGATATTCCGCCGGATTATCAATACTCGCGTAATGACGCCAAAAAAACCGATTTTAATATTTTTAGCAGGGCTGAGTATCACACAGGCGATTTGTTGTTTTACGGCGATCTGCAATACCGTCATATTTATTATTCATTTTTAGGGTTCGATCAAAATCTGAACAATGTACAGCAACAGGTCGGGCTTAATTTTTTTAACCCTAAAGTGGGTATAACTTATCAGCTTGATCTGCATAGCAATGTTTACGCATCTTTTGCCATAGGCAATCACGAGCCTAACCGGAGTGATTACATCAATTCATCACCTCAGGATCGGCCAAAAGCAGAAAACCTGAAAGATATTGAATTTGGATATCGTATTGTCGATCCGGTTTTTAGCGGTAGCGTGAATGGTTTTTACATGCTTTACAAAAACCAGCTGGTGCTAACCGGGGCGCTTGATTATGTAGGCGAGGCAATACGTACTAATATAAATGACAGCTATCGTGCAGGTGTTGAAGCCAGCGCGCGGTTAAAAATAGCCGGGCCGCTGAGCTGGTTTGTAAATGCTACACTGAGCACCAATAAGGTAAAAAACTTTCATCAATTTCTGCAAAACTATGATACAGGAACGCTGGACGAAACCCAATACAAAAAAACCGATATCGCTTATTCTCCAAACTTTACAGGATCGAGCACGATAAGCTATCATCCGTTAAAAAACGCAGAGATCGCTTTTATCAGCAAGTATGTAAGCAGGCAATACCTGGATAATACCTCTACGGCAAGCCGTTCGCTTGATGGATATTTTGTAAATGATGTGCACCTTAATTATAATTTCAGCATAAAAGGCGTTAAAAATGTTGGTCTTGGATTGCTTGTCAATAATATATTCAGCAAAAAATACCAGTCTGACGGGGCTACTTATCCTGATATTGAAGCGGGTAAGGTAGTAAACTACAATTATTTTTTCCCGCAGGCGCCGATCAATTTCCTGGCATCTTTGAATCTGAAGTTTTAAGAAATTATGAACCTGCATCACTGGATTCAACTTTTTACAGCGCAACTGCATGAAACAACTATTTGGGAGTGGATAGCGGTGCTGTTCGGTATAGCCGAAGTATTGCTGGCCAAAGTGAATAATATATGGCTTTACCCGGCAGGTATTGCAGGTACATTGACCGGCATCTATATTTTGCTAATTGCCGGACTGTATGCAGAATCGGCCCTGAATGTTTATTATTTAATTATGAGCGTTTATGGCTGGATTTACTGGATGAAAAAACGCGATGAACCACCCGTAAAAATCACGTGGGCGACACGCAGGGAATGGACAATCACTATAATGATTGTATTTGCCGGATGGGCTGTACTTTACCTGCTGCTTAAAAGATTCACCGCATCAAATGTTCCTTTATGGGATGCCTGGGTATCATCAACCGCCTGGGCAGGGATGTGGCTGCTGGCAAAGCGGAAGCTTGAAAACTGGATATGGCTCAATATATCCAACGCGTTTGCAATCCCGCTGCTGTGTTACAAAAACCTCATCCTGTTTTCGGCACTTACGCTGTTTTTATTCATTGTCGCCTTTTTTGGATTTTTTGAATGGCTTGCTATCTGGAAAAAAGATAAAGCCGCGAAAAAGGTTTTATTGAACTATTAAAATGGAAAATAAAATTCCGCATCCTTCAACATTTATTGCCCGGCAGGATGTAAATACTATTCGTAATGCTGCCGCCGAAGCCGAACAATTGGGCATGCTTCATCCGGAACAGCTACGGATAGTTTATAAACAGGAATGGTTTAAGCTCTTAGCGCCCCAGCTTTACGGCGGGCGCCAGATAACGTTACCCGGTCTTGTACGTTTGCAGGAAGCAATAAGCTGGACCGACGGCAGCACCGGCTGGGTGGTTACCCTGTGCAGCGGTGCGGGTTGGTTCGCAGGATTTATGTCTGCCGAAATTGCCCATCAGGTATTCAGTGATCGCAAGGTTTGTCTTGCCGGCAGCGGCGAGGCAGGGGGCACTGCTGATATTACAGTAACCGGATATATGGTAAACGGGACCTGGAGATATGCCAGTGGCGTCCACCATGCTACACATATTACTGCTAATTGCCTCATTAGAGAAAACGGAGAATCTGTTTTAGACGACGACGGGCAACCATTGGTATTGCCTTTTATATTTGATAAAAAGGATGTCAAAGTTTTGCCGGCATGGAAATACATTGGTATGGTGGCTACCGGCAGCGATGCTTTTGAGATTAAAAATCTTGCTGTTGAATCCAGCCGGCAATTTAAGATTGATCCTTTGGCGGCGGTTGTATCCGGCCGGTTATATCAGTATCCTTTTTTGCAGTTAGCGGAAGCTACATTGGCGGTGAATTTATCAGGTATAGCTATTCATTTTATGGATCTGTGTGAAGATGTTTTCAATGAAAAGATGAAACAGCCCCGGCTCACAAGTGAACAGAAAAACTTTTTAATTAATGAGTTAAATAGATCAAAAAATGATATTAACCTGTTGAGAAAAGATTTTTATCAGGCCATCGACCATTCATGGATTGCGATGGAAAATGATAATGCCGTTTCAGCGGGGCAATTGAGCGGGGTAAGTTTTACCAGCCGCAATCTTGCTCGGCTAAGCAGGGAAAGTGTAGACCGGCTTTATCCTTTATGCGGGTTAATTGCAGCAAGTACAGCTACCGAAATTAACCGGGCCTGGAGAGATCTGCATACGGCAAGTCAGCATGCTTTGCTGACTTTCGCCATCCCCGAACCTTAAATTTTAAGTTGCCGTAACGCAAATATCACATTGAATTTTAATCCCTTTGCTGATCTTTGCGTTATACCAAATTGTTTTTCAGATGAAGATTAAACATCTACTGTTACTATTGTTCGCATTCGCTGCCATTACCGTATCCGCTCAAACTAAAAAGAAGAAAACTACCGCGGCTATGGCTCCGGCGAGTGCTGCCGGTACGCTGCCACGTCCAAAATTGGTTGTTGGCATTGTGGTGGATCAGATGCGCTGGGACTACCTTTACCGTTTTTACGATCGTTACCAAAACAATGGGTTTAAACGCCTGCTAAACGAAGGCTTTAGCTGCGAAAATACGCAGGTTGATTACATTCCCACTTTTACCGGGCCGGGCCACAGTTGTATTTATACCGGTTCTGTGCCGGCTATACATGGCATTGCAGGCAACGATTTTATTATCCAGGCCACCGGAAAATCCATCTATTGCACCGAAGACACTACCGTTAATACCGTGGGAAGCACCTCTACTGCCGGGCAAATGTCGCCCCGCAACTTATTGACCAGTACGGTTACCGACGAGTTGAGGTTAGCCACCAATTTCCGTTCAAAAGTAATCGGTATCGCTTTAAAGGACCGGGGTGGAATATTGCCTGCCGGACATACCGCCAATGCGGCTTATTGGTTTGATGATAAGACCGGTAACTGGATAAGCAGCACCTATTACATGACCGGCCTGCCGCAATGGGTAAAAGATTTTAATGATCAGAAACTTGCGGAAACTTATCTTAAACAAGATTGGACACCGCTTTACCCTATAGACTCTTACGTGCAAACTTTGCCTGACAATACCAAATACGAAGGTAAATTCAAGGGAACAGATGCCCCTACGCTTCCTGTGAAAACTTCGGCCTTATATAAAGGGAACCTGGGTATGATCCGTTCAACGCCGTATGGTAACACGTTGTCTATCGATATGGCCGTTGCTGCCATTAACGGCGAACAACTCGGACAGCATGAGGTAACCGACTTCCTGGCCTTAAGTTTATCTTCTCCGGATTATATCGGCCATCAGTTCGGGATAAATGCGGTTGAGATTGAAGATACTTACCTGCGCCTGGACAGAGAATTAGCTGCATTCTTTACCTACCTGGATGCAAAGGTGGGCAAAGGCAACTATACGGTTTTCTTAACTGCCGATCATGGCGCAGCACACAATACCGCGTTTTTAAAAGATCATGGCATCCCGGCAGATGTGTGGGATGACAGCCTTGTTAAGGATAGCCTGAACAAATTTCTGCTGAATAAATATAAAGTAGAAAAACTGGTGATTGGACTGACAAATTACCAGGTTAACTTTAATAACCAGACTATTAAATATGCGCAGCTCAGTAAGGACGCACTGATTAAAGATGCTATCGAATTTTTGGAGAAACAACGGGGTGTTGCTTATGCCATCGACATGCGTCATGCACAAACCGCGAATATTCCCGACGAATTGCGTACGCGGGTTGTAAACGGATATAGCATGGAACACAGCGGCGTGATACAAATTATTTTGCAGCCGGGTTGGTTTACTGGTCATGGCTCGGGAGATAACGGGCCAACGGGTACTACACACGGCACCTGGAATCCTTATGATACGCATATCCCGCTGGTATTTATGGGATGGGGAATACCACACGGGCACCTGAACCGCGAAACGCACATGACTGATATTGCTGCAACAGTTGCTGCTTTACTGCATATTCAGGCACCAAACGGGTGCATTGGTAAACCGATTAGTGAGGCCTTAAAATAACCGGAAGTCGTCTGAACCATGATTTTCAGGATTAAGGATTCTCAGGATCCTTTATTCGTCACGGTAAGCTAAGAATCCTGAAAATCCCGGTTGAGACAAAGCATTAAGACCATGAAAAAATATATCTCCAAATTCCATTATCTCACACAGGACCTGCCGCATCGCAGTCATTCCGAGCAGGCACAGATTGCCTGTCAGGCCGGGGCCAACTGGATACAGTACCGGTGTTTGACCAAGCCTGACGACGAGCTGATAGACGAGATCAATGAGATAGCCGCTATTTGCGATGAATGGGGCGCTACGCTGATGGTAACCAATCATTACGAACTGCTGGACAGGGTGGATGCACAGGGTGTACATGTCGAGGACTTTGATGCCGATTTGATCGCTATTCGCAAATATATCGGGGATGAAAAGACATTAGGAGCTTCTGCCACCCATGTGGAGCAGTTATTGCAGGTTCAAAACACGGGTGTGGTGGACTATTGCGGTTACGGGCCATTTGCCCATACCGATACCAAACCAAATGACAATCCCCTGCTGGGCTTTGAAGCATATCGTACATTACAAAAGCATCCTGTTGAAATACCGCTGATAGCTGTAGGGGGTATACAACTGGATGACGTTGAACCACTATTGGCCACAGGCATTTATGGTATTGCCGTCTCCGGGGCGATCAACCTGGCTCCTGATCCCGGAATGGCGTTAAAAGAATTCTACCGCAAGATATATTGAAGAATACTTTTTAAAAGCTAATCTTTCTAATCCCGGGTTAACTTCTATATAATTTAAGTTATTTGTAGCCAAACACCGGGATGCTGCTAACAGACTCAAACTATTTGCTTAATTTTCGGTTTGAATTAAACAAATCGGTGTTCACTATTTAAATAATCACTAACCCATTGTCTTCCCATCACATTGTACGCGAAAAACAGGAACCCGCATTACTGGTGCTGGGCCTGGATAGCTTTCCGGCCGAATTGCTGGGGCAGCTGCTGGAGTGGAATCCGACAGTGATCGCTACCCGGGAAACTGGGGAACGGCTGAACAATTATGGTATCAAAATAGACTGGATAATAACCGATCAGACCCATGGATCTTTACAATCAGATATTAAGCTCATGCCTGCCGGGAGCGATACACCAGCCGAGGCTGCTTTAAAATACCTGGTCACGCACAATTATCCGGCGGTTAATATTATCACAGACGATTTGCAATTAAAAGATTATTTGTTTTTTACCGACAAGATCAACCTGGTAATATTTAACAATAACCAAAAAATTTATGCAGTTAATTCGGGTTTCAGCAAATGGAAACCGACCGATGATACGATTGAAATCTTAACCCATACGCACGAGCTTCACTACAGTGGCCTTGAACGGACAGGCAATCACCGTTTCAAGACCATTCACGACGGGTTTTTCAGCCTGCAGTTTGACCAGCCGTTTTTATTCATTGCCGAGAATCTGTAAAGCCGGTTCTTTCGATAGATCAGTCGTCTTCGTCCCTGTTCGCTAAAATTAAATAGCTGTTTGAACGTTTATTGGTTGGTATTACAATTAGTTTATTACATTTACTTTTACAAAAAGAAATTACTGATTGATTTGGGAATTGCTGAAAATTGTGATTTGCTTCTGCTAATTATTTAATATATCATTAAACCGTTTAGGGTTTTGTTAGTCTATACTCTATAAATCAGCTGCCTGAAATTATCATAGTTACTGAAAGTATTAATATAAAATCATGAAAAAGACATATAAATATCTAATTACCATAACTTTAAATGGGTTGTTGTGCTTGTTTGTAGCACTTTCTGCCAGCGCTCAGCATCGGGGCGATGGCGGCGGTAGCTCACGCCCGTCTGGCGGCGGCTCATCCAGCAGTGGTGGTGGTGGCGGCGGCGGTGGCAGTTCAAGGCCTTCCGGCAGCTCAAACAGCGGAAGCAGTTTCAGGCCATCAGCTCCAAGCAGTACCAATAGTCCCAGGTCCTCTGTAAGCAATACCAGCAGACCCTCATTTAACGGAGGCGGTTACAACAGGCCTTCAAATAGCGGCGTTGGATATACCCGGCCGGGCAATAGTAATTCACGTATTGCCATAGCACCCCCGCGCACCTACAACCCCGGTTATAGTGTGGCCACTGCTCATCGTATCGGCGTTAATCCTGGTGTAAACAGTTATGGCGGCCGCAGCAATATAAGTTCGGCATCCATTGGCACACGTGGTTACATCGGTGCCGGCGGCCGTGCTTCGGTAGGGGTTGGCGGTCGTGGTTTTTATGGCCCATCTTATTGGAGGACACATGGTTATTACCATTACTATCACGGTTACTATAATACCTATTATGGCCCCAGACTTGGTTTTAGTATAGGATTTTTGCCCTATGGTTATTATCCGTTTTATTTTGATGATGCAGAATATTTTTATAGCGGTGGATTATTCTATCAATATGACAATAGCGAATACACGGTTGTCGAACCTCCTGTGGGTGCAGAAATAAATAGTTTGCCGTCAAATGCACAATCTATCGTAATTAACGGCGTGCAATATTACGAAGCAAATGGTGTTTACTACGAGCCAATCACAAAAGATGATGGCAGTGTATCTTACCAGGTAGCCGGTAAAGATGGTCAGTTGAACACGAATAACCCTAACGGTGATGTTCAGCAGGCTCCTCAGGTGGGGGATATTGTTGACTCGCTTCCTCAGGATTGCAGGAAGATCAATCTTAATGGTGAAAAATATTATGTATCGGCTGATGGCTATTATTACCAGGAAGCGCGCGATGCAAATAACAACAAGGTCTATAAAATTGTAGGTACGCCGGAGGATGCACCGCAAAACCAATAATTAAAAACCGAATTTTTTTAACAAGGCACCGTCCCGGTCACCGGTCAGGAGGGTGCCTTTTTTTAGCTCGGTCTAGCGCTGAGGGCATTTATCCGGAACACCGAGGGAAGCAATTATTCCCAAAATCATTAAAACATTATCGATTTTTTACTATTGATATTTAAGGAGAACTTAAAACTCAACAGTATGGAAAAACATGATCATAGCGCACTGATCAAGAAGTTACTTGATTGTATGCTTGCCTGCGAAAACTGTGCAGCAGCCTGTTTGCAGGAACAAGACGTAAAAGAGATGACCCGCTGTATCAGTCTTGATTGGGATTGTGCCGGTATATGCGCCCAAGGTGCAAGGTTATTACAACGCAACTCGGCTATTGGTCACCAGTATCTGGTGATATGCGAAGAAATATGCCGTCTATGTGCCGGCGAATGCGGCAAGCATGATTATGACCATTGCAAACGTTGTGCGGAAGCTTGCCTTGTTTGTGCCCAGGCATGCCATGCCCATCATGAGCCTATTACTCAGGACTAAGGAAATTGCAGGATCAAATTCGGGTCGGGGATATTATTAAGGTAGGTATCTTTCTGTGAGTAGCGCCCTACACCGGGGTAGTCGCCATAGCATCCTTGTATATCAAACATCAGCTGGAAATGCAGATGCGGCGGCCAGTGCCCGTTTTCGTCCTGACTGCCGAAATCAGCTATTTGCTGCCCCTTGGTAATGGTATCACCTGCGGATAAGCCAATAAGGCATTTGCGGTTTAAATGACCGTATAAGGTGTAAAGCTCGAGGTCATCAAGCTGGTGCTTTAATAGGATAGTAGGGCCATAGTCGCCGAAATTATTGTTGTCTTGAAAACTATGAATGTGGCCATTTATCGGCGCATAAACAGGTGTACCTGCTTCTGCCCAAATATCAAGCCCCAGGTGCAGGCGGCGCGGCTCATCCGGTGCGTTAAATAATTCGCTCCGCGCATACAAGGTGCGGTGCTCCATGTAGCCGCCGATGCCATACCTGCATTTATTATCCTGTAGCTTTCGACTTACCCAGTTGCTGAACTTTTCGGTATCATTCATATTACGGGGGTCCAATTCAGTATTTGAAGCGCTGAAATCAAATTTGAACAGGCGGTCGGCTTTTGGGTCAAAATCGACCACCTTTCCAATTTCGCCGGGATGGATCTTTATAAAATTTTCTAATTGAAGATGCTTATTCATTAAGGGTCTTATCAGCGCCTTGTCATCCTTTTGAAATTATTCAGTACCCGACTGTCTTTCTTCCTTGCTGATCTTGTCAAATATTTTGTCCATGCGCTCTACGTAGTCGCTGGTGTCATCAATAAAAAATTCAAGCTGAGGGATAATCCTTACCTGATCTTTTATGCGGGCGCCTAATTTATACCGTATCTCCGAGGCGTGCGATTTGATCGTGTTGAGAGCCAGCTGGGCATTGTCGGTATTAAAAAAGCTCAGAAACACCCGTGCAATGGCCAGATCGGGTGTCACCCTCACTTTGGTTATGGTAATAAGCGTATTGGGCAGCAAATTGATGCCTTCGCGCTGAAATATAGCTGCCAGATCCTGTTGTATTACTCCTGCAAATTTCTGCTGACGTTTTGATTCCATGATAATTAAATTAAATTCTAAACTCCAATATCCAGATTCCAAATCCAAAAGTCCAAAAGACTTTTCCGGTTTTTATTTGAAACCAACTAACCGCCCGGCGCCTACAACCCAAATCTACAACTCCTGTTTGATCTCTCCCAGCCTTTTGATGCTTAAGCGTGCACTAATGCCCGAGGCAATGGTAGCAATACCCGTTACCGTTAAAAATACCAGTATAAAATCGTTAAATTTTAATGCGACAGGGTAAGCATCTATGGCCGTCAGATTATCGCCGAATTTGATGAACCCAAACTGTTCCTGTAAGACACAAAATATCAAGCCTACGGCCATACCGATCACGCATCCTACAAACGATATCATCATTCCTTCAAAAAAGAATATGCCTTGTATCAACTGTTTATCAGCGCCAAGGCTGGTTAATATGGCAATATCTTTTTGTTTATCTATCACCAGCATGGTTAATGACCCGATAATATTAAATATGGCAATGATCAATACAAACGTAAGGATCATAAATATAAACCAACGTTCGTAGTTTAATGTTTTATACAGATCGGCATTTTGTTCATACCGGTTCTTTATGGTGAACATGTTGCCTACCTTATCCTCCAGATCCTCTTGCACCGCTTTCAGATTAGTGCCTTTTTTGTAATTAAGATGGAGGGCGGAAATGTTTTTGGGCTGATTCAGCAGGCCTCGCATAAAATCTATGGGAGTGATGATCAGGCCGTTAAAGTCCTGCTGGATATTAAAAATGCCTGATGGGTAGATATATTTCACCTCGAATGCACTTAATGGGTCAGCCGAACTGGAGGCATCCCGCCGTGGCGAATAGATCTGTAAAGGTGAAAGCTGATCGTTAATGTTCACAGATAATTTACCCTGTACGGTTGCCCCGATCACTGCAAAATAACGGTCATCATCTTTCAGCGTGAACGAACCCTTTTCAATGGTACTGTCGAGCTGCCGGTCTTTTAAAAACTCGTCGCTCACTCCCCTTATTGTCCCGATAAACTGGCCCGTGGTTCCATACCTGATCAGCGCTTTTTCCTCTAAAACTTCGGTAAATGAAAATAACTTGGGGTCGCGGTGCAAAGCATTAAAATAGGGCGTGTTGGGATCAAACGTTTTTCCCTGGCGGGGCTCGATTTTTATTTCGGGTGTAAAGTTGCTGTATAAGTTTAGGATCACTTTTTCGAAGCCATTAAATACGGATAAAATGATAACCAGCGCCGCGCTGCCAATAAAAACGCCGAGCATGGATATACCCGAGATGACATTGATGGCATGCATCTTCTTGCGGGAGAACAGGTATCTTTTAGCGATGTAGATCGAAGTGTTCAAAATGTAGCGTGTTTTACCTTGTGCGTCTATCCGGAGTTAAAACTATATATAACATTAACGTATTTCTTTAAAAAAAAGGATTGAATTGTTTTTCGTACCCGATGGTGGTTTGCGGACCGTGGCCGGGATATACCTGGCAATCATCGGGCAAGGTAAACAGTTTGTCGCGGATATTACCGATCAGCAGGTCGTAATTGCCGCCCGGCAGGTCGGAGCGCCCTATGCTGCCCCTGAATAATACGTCGCCGCCTACCAGCAAATTAGCAGCTTGGTGATAAAAACAAAGATGCGCAGGCGAGTGACCCGGCGCAAAGATCAGTTGCAATTCGGTACTGCCAAAATTAATGGTACCTGTTTCTGGCAGATAATGATCGGGCAGCGGCGATGGTTCATAACGGATGCCCATTTGTGGCGCATAAGCGGGAACGGCCGCTAGTACATAGGATTCCCCCTCATTAAATTGCGGCTTCAGTCCGTATTGGTCAAACACAAATTTATTGCCAAGCACGTGGTCGATATGGCAGTGCGTATTCAGTAATAAGACCGGTTTTAACCGGTTATCCCGGATAAAATTAACTACCGCGTTTTGTTCAGACGCGGTATACATACCCGGATCAATGATCGCACATTCGCCGGTGTCATCAAATAAAATAACGGTATTCTCCTGGTAAGGATTATTTACGAATGATCGAATCATGTTTTTATTTCAAATTTTTCACGGTTGCTTGTTTTCAATGGTGTTCAGGGGCTTTGCCGTTTGAGCATTTCAATATCGGATCCAGTTCAAAATTTCAAAAGATATTGATCTAAGTCTGAGGGTTAATAAACCCGAAACCGAACATCCGGCATCCGGAATTACTTGCCTTTCCACCTGAAGGTTTTGATCATAGTGTCCACATCCCTTTTTACGAATTTCAATACCGGTTGTATAGAATCCATTTGGGGTGTGCTATTAAAATAGAGCGCCCCGCGCATATAATTCTTCACACTGTCGGTAATGTAAAATTGAATGGATGATGCCGCATTACCCTCAATGGTATAATAAATACCATAAATTTTACGGTCGGCATTATGAATGATGCCCTGGTCAATTGATGTCGCCTTAACCGTATGTTTAAAGGCAAAGGTACGTGCGTCTTCGGTAAGCTCATCAAAAACCTTTTTTGAAGTAATGCTTTCATAGCTCAGGTGAAGCGTGCCGTTGAACCGGGGAAACTGCATATTTAACAGGTACTGCATGTTCATCAGCTTTTTGTCCTTTTTTTGCGGGGCAATATGGGTATCCTTCTCAATGACTGCATATTTTGGGTATACAAAAGTAAAGGGATAGGGGCCGTTAAATTGCTGATAAGCTTTCTTTGGGAAAATAATGCGGTAATAACCACGCGGTTTTGGCGAATAATCATGATTGCCGCTGCAGGCGGCAAAAAGCAATAAAACAGGGATCAGCAATACGGTTTTCTTCATGGATATATTTCTCTTAGGTTCCATATCTCCCAGGATCTTTCGGCCTGCAATACTAACATTTCATATCCATTTTTTGTAGCGGCGCCTTTTTCTGCGCCCTTTTTTAAAAATAAAGTCTGTTCTGGATTATAGATCAGGTCGTAAAGCAGGTGGTCATCTGTTAGGGCACCGTATGGTATCGGCGGGCATTCGTCTGCATTTGGCGACATGCCTACCGGCGTGGTATTAATAATCAGCTTATGTTGTTTAATATGACCGGCTTTGAGATCGCTGAATAAAATATGACCGGGAGAAGGTTTGCGGGTGACAGACTTAAAGGTAATTCCCAGGTTATCCAGCACACACTTGACCGCCTGGGCTGCACCGCCATCCCCCAGAACCAATGCATCGTCATGGCGGTTTTTAAGCATTGGCTTTAACGACATTTCAAAACCATAAATGTCGGTATTAAAGCCTTCGAGCCTGAAATCATGACCTTTAATACCCACCTCCCCTGTAAAAGCGGCCATTACGGGGCTCTCTAAAGCGATGCGGATACAGTTTACTGCGCCGGCAGTTCTGGCATCGCGCTCTATCCAGTCCAGGTAACGAAGTACATTTATTTTATGAGGAACGGTTACATTAAGGCCGCACAGATCAGGATGTTTGTGCAGCAAGGCTGGAAGATCTTTGATGTGCTCGAGCGGAAAAAGAGAATATTTGGTATTCTCAATTTTTTCTTTTTCAAACTTTTCGGTAAAGAATTTTTTTGAAAAAGAATGGGAAAGCGGGAAGCCAATTAGCCCGTAATGTTTCATGCTGTAATATTAAGAAATTTTTAATTGATCATCCCTTCCTCCCGGCTATCATCATATGCGGGCTTAATGAAAGCAGCGACTGATCGTTTTCGGTGATCCGGATCAATTCCATGATCACTTCTTTCTTCGCCGGATCGGATCTGGTCTCAAAATAATTTTCATCCATCCAGATCAGACCCTCAACTGCATAAGTATCGATATAGGTTAATCCAGCTTCTCCAAACTCAGTTTTTAATTCGCCCGGGCGATGAAAATAGGCCTCAGGCAATATCCCAGGCATACTTTTAGGCGGTGTATGTATTCCGCTCGTCAATTCCTGTTTGCACATTTCAAATATTTCGGGCGAATGGATAAAGCCATTCAATAACGCAGCAATGGCAGAAGCGGAGTGGTTGATAGCAAAGCCAAGCACGATCCCCTTTGGTTTTAATACCCGTTTTGCTTCCGCGATTGAGCGGATCCTGTCCTGCTTTAATTGCAAATGATATAAAGGCCCGTGCAGTATCACTACATCAGCAAAATTATCCTCAAGTCCGAGTTTCCGCGATTCGCCTAAAACACTTTTAAATGGCTTCCTTGCTCTGGCTGAGCGTTTATTGGCTTGTTTAATATGTTTTTCCACAGGGTCAATCAGATATACCCGGTGACCCAGGCCGGCAAGCCACTCAGCGTAAATGCCCGGTCCGCCGCCAACATCTATAATGACTCCCTTTTTGGGCAGGTAACGCCCTATCAGATCCTTATTGCGTTCAAATTCCAGCGGTCCCAGGCCCAGCTGCAGCCGGTCCTCTTCGGATGTTTGGGCATAAAAGTCATCGATTTCGGTACTGATCAGTTTGGGTGAAGCCATGTTTTAAAAATACGGATATGCTTTCGCCCTGGAAATAAGTCTTAGAAATTAATAATCGTCATTTCTAGCCCTCGCCTGCGGCAGGAAATGTCACTAAAATTTCAAAAAATGGTCAAATGTGTCGCTGCGAATACCCAGGCGGAGGGTTTCCAGCGGGATCACATCAGAAGGAGCGATGTTGCCCAAACTTACATTGGCGCCAATCAGTTTAATAAACCACACCTGTTGTGCTTTTTGGGGTGCTTCCCAAATGATTTTTTCTTCGGGTATTTGTGTGAGTATCTCATCGACCAATCCCTGCCTCACTTCGCCGGAATCACGATAGATGCCTACATTTCCGCTTTCCCGGGCTTCGGCTATCACCTTCCAGGAACCGGCTTCAATTTCGGCATTCATCAGTTTGATCCATTTATAGGGTGCAAATATCTTTTGCACATCTTTTGAGCCCACTTCGGATATAACGATCATCCGTTGGCTTAATTTGCGGATATACTCACATTTAATATCGTGCTCTATCTCTATGGAACCATCGGATACTTCCACATGCTCCATTTTATATTTATCCAATATGCGGCAGTAATCATCGAATTGATTGCGCACGATAAAAGCTTCGAACAATGTGCCTCCAAAATATACAGGGATACCCGCCCGGCGGTAGATCTTTAGTTTTTCATCAAGGTTGGGAGTAACAAATGAGGTAGCCCACCCAAGTTTAACGATATCGGTGTAAGGTCCGCCTACTTCTATAAAATCTTCTACTTGCCGCAAACTAAGCCCCTTATCCATCACCATGGTGATTCCGCTGTTCCGGGGTTTAACAGTGCGTTCAGGCAGATTGTTCAATGGGTAGTTCATTAATGGTAGTTATAGACTATAACAAAAAGTTCTAATGCGGGCAAAGTTGATCAAAAATGTGCACATGTGCAAATATACAGCGGTGCGAATTACCAATACAAACGGATTTTTTACAATAAAACGATGTGTAAATTATTAGGTATCCAACAATTTACACACCGGCATATTTGCAGATCAGCACCTTACTTGGAGAACCTGTTAATGATATCCAATATCACTTTGTTTTTTTGCAGCTGCGGCAGGTAATCAAACAGGATGTAATGCTTTTCCGGATCTGAGGATAATGCCAGCTCCAGAAAGTTAAGGGCCTCTTTATAATCGCCTGAGGCAAACAAATAAGCGACCATGCGATAATACAATTCAGCCGCTTCGGGATTATTTTTGATGGCCTGCGACATGACTTCGATCGCATCTACCAGCCTTGTCTGTTCATATAATATAGACGAGTAATCCAGCCAGGCATCCACATCTATCGGGTTCAGTTCCACCACCTTTTCATAGGCATGTTCAGCCTCGGGCATATGGCCCAGTTTATACTCCGCGTCGGCAATGGCAAACCAGTAATCTGCATTAGCGATATCCAGATCAAGCGCTTTTTTATAAAAGTGCAGGGCTTCAAAATAGCGTTCCTCAAAATCGAGCGTTACACCAATGCCAAACCAGGCATCAGCCAGTTTGGAATCCATTTTAACCGCCTTTTTATAAAAAGCACGCGCGTCATCCATTTGCTCCAGCTTCTCATAGCATTCGCCTATGGCGCAATACGTATCCGCATTGGGTTGTTCGTATTCAAAAGTATGGCGGTATACTTCAATAGCTTCCGCATATTTCTCCAGGTTAACCAAAGCATTGCCTTTGTTGAAATAGGCCGATGCAAAGCTGTCCTTGATCAATATCGCATAATCATAGGCATCTATGGCTTTTTCAAATAAACTAAGTTTGGTAAAAGCATTGCCCAGGTTATACCATGCGGCGTAACTGTAAGGCTCGCTGTCGATATACTGCTGATAAAACTGTACGCTCTCCTCCTGATTGTCCATCACATCATAACAAAAAGCCAGTTCATATAAGGCATCCTGGTTTTCCATATTTTGCTGAAGGCATAGTTTCAGATAAGTAATGGCCGTATCATAATCGCCCATGTTTTGATACACGTATGATATATGCAGCAATATCTCATCCGTCTCTTCGGCAAGCTCAAGCGCTTTTTCGTAGTTCTCCAGGGCCTCGCCGTAGCGCTCCATGTTCTCATAGAGGTTGCCGCGGATGATGTAAATATCCGCATCCGAAGCTTCCAGCATGGCCGCTTTCTCAAGTGAAAGAAACGCATCGCTGACGCGGTTGGTGACCACCATAAGCTGGGCTTGCTTGATTAAAAATACGGCGGCAAATGGATGCTGGTTACATGCATATTCCACCACCTGTAAGGCTTTCGCCGGATCATTTTTTTCGATGTAGTAGTCGATAATGTTTTCAAACGCCTGCGCATCAAAAAAATACTGATCATGATTACGAATCATTTCTTCGTAACGTTCAACTGAAAACTTGGGATCTTCAGTGAAACCAAATTCAAATTCTTCTTCCATTCAATATATTTTTCAGAACGCGAGCTGCTATTTTTCCGGATAAACCACCCGGTCTTTTTAGCTTTTGCTGACTCAAATTACAACAAGTATGTATCCTTAATGGAATTTAGTTTTCAACATTCACACATTTTTAACAAGGGGTTTTACAAGTGCCTGATTGTAAATGAAAAACATTTCAGTGTTTATGCCCGGCAAAGGATGAGTTGATAATAAATTGCCTTAAAGATTCTACCTTTGACAAAAATACGAATTATGAGTCTTAACATTTCAGCGATTCTAAATGATTTACATATAAACGACAATAATGATGCCGTTAGTACAGGGAGCAACTGGTCAAGCAGCGCAGATGCACAGGTAAAAGCCATCATTTCGCCTGTGGATGGTAAAAAGATTGCATCGGTAAAGCTGGCTACAGAGGCTGATTATAACAAAGTAATTGAGCAGGCAGCCGAAGCGTTCAAAAAATGGCGTACCATCCCTGCGCCAAAGCGCGGTGAGGTCGTGCGCCAGATAGGCGAAGCATTACGCGCTAAAAAGCAGCAGCTGGGTACGCTGGTTTCCTACGAAATGGGCAAGAGTTTGCAGGAGGGCTTTGGTGAGGTGCAGGAAATGATTGACATTTGCGATTTTGCTGTGGGCTTAAGCAGGCAGCTCTACGGGCTAACCATGCATTCGGAAAGGCCCGAGCACCGTATGTATGAGCAATATCATCCGCTGGGGATCGTAGGTGTTATTTCGGCCTTTAATTTTCCGGTAGCAGTTTGGAGCTGGAATGCCATGCTGGCCTGGATCTGCGGGGATGTTTGCGTATGGAAACCGTCAGAAAAGACCCCACTGACCGCTATTGCCTGCCAGCATATTGCACAGGAAGTTTTCGCAAAAAACGGGGTGCCTGAAGGGGTATCCTGCCTGGTGCTCGGCGACAGGGCCGTAGGCGAACTCATCTCGGGCGATACCCGTGTGCCCCTGGTATCAGCCACAGGCTCAACCCGTATGGGTAAAGCGGTAGCTGCGGCTGTGGGCGCACGTTTAGGGCGTAGCCTGTTAGAGCTTGGGGGTAATAATGCCATCATTGTAAGCCAATATGCCGATCTGGACACGGTGCTTGTTGGGGCTGTATTTGGCGCCGTCGGTACTGCAGGTCAGCGATGCACCTCTACGCGCAGGCTCATTATTCATCAGAGCGTTTACGATCAGTTTAAACAGAAACTGGTAAACGCCTATAAACAGATCCGTATTGGCGATCCATTGGATGAGCACAACCACATGGGGCCGCTTATTGATGACGCCGCGGTAAAAATGTACCTGGATGCAATAGATCAATGTAAAGCGGAAGGCGGGGAAATCATAGTGGAAGGCGGCAGGCTTGAAGGCGGCGATTACGCTTCAGGATGCTATGTAAAACCATGTATAGCCGAAGTGGAAAACAGTTACCAGATCGTTCAGCACGAAACTTTCGCGCCCATTCTTTACCTGATTAAATACAGCGAGCTGGAACAGGCTATTGAAATGCAAAACGGAGTTCCACAGGGGCTTTCATCGGCCATCATGACAAATAATTTAAGAGAAGCAGAACAATTTTTATCTTACGCAGGTTCTGACTGTGGAATTGCTAATATAAACATCGGAACATCGGGCGCCGAAATAGGCGGGGCCTTCGGTGGTGAGAAGGAGACAGGCGGCGGCCGCGAGTCCGGGTCTGATGCCTGGAAAGTTTACATGCGGCGCCAGACTAACACGATTAACTATTCAACTAAATTACCGTTGGCACAAGGCATTAAATTTGACCTATAGTTTCTATCTAAATGTATATTTTCCGAAAATTTCTTATAAGCTGCATTTTAACCGGGTTTTTACTATCAAGCCTGAACTGTTTTTCTCAGACATTGCCGCCCTGGCAGCCTGATCCGCCTAAAAACTGGTATGCACTCGATCTGAAAACTGACGGATATTTTGGTGTCAGCTTATCCCAGGCCTACCAATTTGTAAACGGCTTAAAAAGCAAGCCAGTGGTAGTAGCAATTATCGATAGTGGTATTGACACCCTTCAAAAAGACCTCCAGGGCTTGTTATGGGTTAACCCCAGAGAGAAAAAGGGAAACGGCAAGGATGATGACCATAACGGTTATGTTGATGATATACATGGCTGGGATTTTTTGGGCGGACCAGGCGGCAAAAGTGATTTTAACGAAACCGAAGAAGAGGTAAGGGAATATCACCGGCTTCAAGAAAAGTATCTGAATGCCACTGAAGCATCGACCGAAAATAAAAAAGAATATGCCTATTGGGTTAAGGTAAAAACCGAATATGATTCAACGCTAAACAGGGCGCGTACCGAAATCAGACAGCTATCGCCCATCATGAACGCGATGGTGGAAACAAGTGGTTATATCAGGCATGCATTAAAGTTAAAGGCTAACCAAACATTTACCAAAGCTGATGTGGAGCATCTGCAAACGACTAACGACACGCTGCTGGAGGTTAAAAATTTGTGGCTGATCGCTTTTAGCCAGGACGTTTCTACCAGCACCAATGTTAAGGTAATAAAGGAGCTAAGCGAATATATGGCCAAACTTAACAATTCGATCAACCCCGATCTTGAGGCACGAAAGCGTATAGTTGGCGATAACCCTGATGTGTTAAAAGACAAGCCTTACGGCAATAATGTGCTGAAATTTAGCGATGCTTCTCACGGAACGGGTGTAGCGGGATTGGTCGGCGCTATACGCAACAATGGCTACGGGATAGATGGCGTTGCCAATAATGTAAAACTGATGGCTATAAAAGCGGTGCCGATAGGTGATGAGTATGATAAGGATGAGGTTAATGCTATTCACTATGCTGTTGACAATGGTGCCAAGATCATCAACATGAGTTTCGGCAAAAAGATATCGCCGCATAAAGAATGGGTTGACGAGGCTTTCCGGTATGCCGCCTCCCATGACGTGCTTTTGATACAGGCGGCCGGAAATGAGAACCAGGACCTGGATGTAAAACCCGATTACCCGAATGACACTTTTGTCGATGGTTCGGCTAGGAATGCGGATAATGTGATTAATGTAGGTGCGTCAGGATTAAAATTGGACGAAAACCTCGCTGCTATTTTCAGCAATTACGGTCAGAAAAATGTGGACCTTTTTGCCCCCGGGGTTAAAATCACCTCGATAGACAATGATGCCGAATTGATCACCGACGACGGTACTAGTTTTGCGGCACCTATTGTTACAGGCATAGCTGCGCTGATATTGGAATATTACCCTGATCTGAGCTCCAGGCAAATAAAACAGGCCATTATGGAATCTGCTGCACCTTTAAAAGGCACGATGGTACTTAAACCCGGCACAAAAGATCTGGTGGACTTTACCACTTTGTCAAAAACAGGGGGAATTGTAAACGCCCGTACCGCATTGGAAATAGCCTCTAAAATGAAGGGGGAGAGGAAGTAGTTTCCGGTTTGCATAAGCGATTTGCCGCAGTTAGTTTTTTCCGGCCGCTTTAAGGTGAATTTAGCTTTTGCAAAATCTATCCCGTCTGTAAAAAACGGCTGGTATATCTTATAGCCGGCGAGTTTCAGCATTATTATGTAAAAAACTTATGCCGGTAATACTGCCAATTGCATTTCACACATTAGTGATTATATTTGCGTCGCAAAAAGTATCATTTAAATTACATAATGAGAGAAATACAATTCAGAGAAGCGCTTCGGGAAGCTATGAGCGAAGAGATGCGCAAGGACGATAAAATATACCTGATGGGTGAAGAGGTAGCTGAGTATAACGGTGCCTATAAAGTGAGCCAGGGTATGCTGGATGAATTTGGAGCCAAGCGCATAATCGATACACCTATCTCTGAATTAGGGTTTGCCGGTATCGGCATCGGTTCGGCTATGAACGGGCTGCGCCCTATCATTGAGTTTATGACCTTCAACTTCTCGCTGGTGGCCATTGACCAGATCATAAACGGCGCTGCCAAGATCATGTCGATGAGCGGCGGTCAGTTTTCGGTGCCCATTGTGTTCCGCGGCCCTACCGGAAATGCAGGTATGCTGAGCTCGCAGCACAGTCAGTGCTTTGAGAACTGGTATGCCAACTGCCCGGGTTTAAAAGTAGTGGTGCCATCAAACCCTGCTGATGCAAAGGGCTTGTTAAAATCTGCTATTCTTGATCCTGACCCGGTGATTTTCATGGAATCAGAATTAATGTACGGCGATAAAGGAGAAGTACCTGAAGAAACTTATTACATACCGCTGGGCAAAGCCAAGGTGACCAAAGAAGGTACCGACGTAACCCTTGTCGGTTTCGGCAAGATCATGAAAGTGGTAAATGCTGCGGCGGCCGAGCTTGAAAAAGAAGGCATCCATGCCGAAGTGATCGACCTGCGCACCGTGCGCCCTATCGATTACCAAACGGTGATCAATTCAGTTAAAAAAACAAACCGTTTAGTGATAATTGAAGAAAGCTGGCCATTGGGATCAATAGCAACCGAAGTTGCCTTCAAGGTACAAAAGGATGCTTTTGATTATTTAGATGCGCCGATTTTGCGCATTATGGGCGGCGACGTTCCGCTTCCTTATGCACCAACCCTGATCCAGGAATACCTGCCAAATCCTGAAAGAGTGATCAAGGCGGTTAAAGAAGTGATGTACGTAAGTAAATAATTTTCAATTGCCCCACGCTCGATGAGGCAGCCTTGCGAACGTCTTAAAAAACAAATAGTAAGGTGAATAATCCCTCTCCAAAGGAGAGGGACCTGAATAGCATACGGAAAGATCCTTATTTTTCAGGCTTTTTTATTCGTTGGAATCTGAAAAAAACCGGTTATGGAAACAATGATTGTAAAAGACAGTAATGGCAACCGGTTAAATGATGGCGATTCGGTGATACTCACCCAGAGTTTGAAAGTAAAGGCGGAGGAACCACACTGAAACAGGGAACGCTGGTTAACAAGATACGTCTTACAGATAATGACCAGGAAGTTGATGGTAAGGTTGACGGCATGAGCATAGTGCTTAAAGCCTGTTTCCTGAAAAACAAATAAGCTACCGGTATTTAATTGCTGCTGCCTGAAATTCATAAAAAAATCTCCCGCTTTACCGGGGCATTTTTACTGAATATACTCACATAAATTAGTTGCCCTCTGCAGTCGCACTCCATCCATCGCTCCATCCGTTACCATTGCCGCCTTTATTGTCCTTTATCAGTTTGTCATATTTAACAGCCTGGGCAGGAGCTAATACATTTTTGATCTTTTTGATCGTAGCTGCGCGCAATGGCCGTATAGCTACCAGCATTTTATTGGTGTCGCCATGGTCGCGGGCCTTAATTTTATCAAATTTTTCCGCCGACTCCTTGTAAATAGCTGCTATTTTAGCGGTTTGACTGTCTGTAAGCTTTAATTCCTTTTGTAAGCTTTTGGCTTTTTCCACAGGATCAGTTATGCCGGGCCGGTTAATCTGGGCATAGCTTGCAGATACTAAACCGGTAAACAAAAAGCAGATTGATAAAATTCTCTTCATTGCGTTAACATTTGGCTGTTTAAATATTTTATTTAAATGTAACGTATATTTTACATAAATAAAGGAATAACAATACCGCTGTCGGGACTAACTTATAAAAAAAAATCCCGGCACTTTTGAGCACCGGGATATCTTATATCATCCTTAAACAGATCGCTTATTTTCTTCTGCCGAAAATACGCAGCAGCATCAGGAACAGGTTAATAAAGTCAAGATAGAGCGTCAAGCCGCCCATCAAAGCCATTTTTTTAGCTGATGCGTCGCCATATTCCAAACCGGCGCCAATTCTTTTCAGTTTTTGAACATCATATGCGGTAAGACCCACAAATACGGCTACCCCTACATAGCTGATGAGCATGTCCAGTCCTGAACTGTGCATAAACATATTTATTAAGCTGGCAATGATGATTCCTACGAGCAACATGATCATGAGTGAACCAAACTTGGTCAGATCGGTTTTTGTAGTATAACCGGCAACGGCCATCACGCCAAAAACAACTGACGAGGTTAAAAATACGCCAAGTACCGATGAGGAAGTATAAACCAAAAGAATAAAACTTAAACTGATGCCAGTTGCAACTGAATAGGCAACAAATAACAATGATAATCCAATGTAGGATATTCGGTTAAGTCCAAATCTTATTAATAATACGAATGCCAGGGGCGAAAACATAACAACATAAAATAAAAGGGTTGGCTGCCTTGTAGTTGCATCAAAAAGCAGTTCTAATAAGACTGGTGAACTTGCAAAAGAATATGCGGCTATTGAGGATATTCCCAATGCCACAAACATCCACATAAATACGTTAGCTATAAATTTGCGCGATTGATCCGCGTCCTCTATCTGGATCACATTAGAATAATCCGGGATTCGATTTTCCATTTTTTAAAATTGATTTTTATTTACAAGTTTACGAATAAAAAAGAAAAAAGATTCAGGTACACGAATCAAGAGGTTGGTAATCATTAATCCGGACTCCCCCGGTTCTTAACGCCCTTGAATCTAACTCAATCTTTTTACCAGCTGTTCCTCTACTTTCTTAAATACCTGTATTGGTTTTAAGTTGCGCCAAATCAGATCATCCAGTTCGCCGCCGAAATTGATATAATAATCGATATTGTTCCGCTTAAATTCATCAATCACGTGCGCCCGGAAGTTGACCCCGGCAATCCACCCGTCTTCCACATCCTGGAACCATTCCTCATAATAACAATCATCCGACGAGTGAAAGTTCAATACGTTTTCGCCTATCAATATAAATTTGTTGATGCCATTATCGACCATCAGTTCGAGGATCTCGCGTTTCATCAGCATGATATCATTATTGATGGCATCGTTCCATTCGCCGATGAGTTCAATAATAGCATACCCGCGGTCGTAATCGGCAAATAATACTTTTAAATATAAAGTGTTCGAGCCAAACGAATCCCACTGAGGGTGCAGCAGATAATTATACACCTGCTTGTCAAATTCAAACTCACTGTATTCCGTTGCATAAAAAGGAGAATATTCATCCTCCGATGCAATATAATCATCTCTCCATTTGTAATATGGCTCTATCTCGTGCATAATCCTCTCCAATTTCCCCCGTCAGCCGGCAGGGAGCTTTTCTATTTTTATTCAACCATTTGCACATCTGCATATTCACACATCTGCACATCCACATTTGCACATTACTTAGCCTGCATATGCACTTCCACTGCTTTACGCACGCTTCCGTATCTTATTAAAAGTTCCGCCGCCTGGTATTCAGGCAGGCCGGTATAATTCATCACCATACGTGTACCCCGGTCAACCAGCTTATTGTTGGTTAACTGCATATCCACCATCTTATTGCCTTTTATCCGGCCCAATTGTATCATCACGGTGGTGGTCAGCATGTTTAATACCAATTTTTGGGCTGTGCCTGCCTTCATCCGGGTGGAGCCGGTTACAAACTCAGGTCCGGTTATTACTTCAACCGGGTATTTTGCTTCGGCAGCAACCGGGCTGCCGGCGTTACAAACAATACAGCCGGTGGCTATATTTCTTTGATTAGCTGTCCGCAGGCCGCCAATTACATATGGCGTTGTACCGGATGCTGCAATACCAACCACCACGTCTTTTTCGTTGATGCGGTAAGCTGACAGATCTTTCCATGCCTGTTCGGTATCATCTTCGGCAAACTCAACCGCTTTGCGGATAGCACCGTCACCGCCGGCAATAATGCCAACAACCATATCGAATGGCACACCGAAAGTAGGCGGACACTCCGAAGCATCAACGACACCTAAACGGCCGCTGGTACCTGCTCCGATATAGAAAAGCCGCCCGTTGTTCCTCATTTTTGCGGTCACGACAGCCACTAATTTTTCTATTTGAGGGATAGCTTTTGCAACGGCATCAGCGACAGTATGGTCTTCCTTATTGATATTTTTAAGGATCTC